>NZ_CP134223.1:4942222-5560000 GCF_031599675.1 Paenibacillus pedocola
CAGCGGCACCTCTGCGGATTTGAGTTCTTCGATGGCGTCCATGGCATTCGAGATTGCCGTTACGACACCGTTAGATTTCGGACTTTCTACTGCGAACAGGATGGCCTGGACAATATTTAGCTTCGCCTCCGGCCAGCCGTTATTACGGTAAGCGTCCAGTGCACTGACTGCCTGCACCATGGCCTGCGGGTTCGCCAGTCCAATGTCCTCGCTGCTTGCGGCAATCAGCCGGCGGATGAACGTCATCGGGTCCATGCCGAGCTTCTCGACGGCATAGAGAAACCAGAACAGCGCGGCGTCACTGGAGCCGCGGATGCTTTTGTGAAACGCTGAGAGCACATCGTATTGCGTAGACTCATCTGCCTTTACGATCGGCCGGCGGATCGATTCCTCCGCCACCGCCAGCGTAATGTGCACGCTGCCGTCAGGCTCCGGCGCTGTAGTCATCGCTGCAAGCTCCAGCGCATTCAGCGCCCGGCGGATGTCGCCGTTCGCCATCGCAGCGATATGCATCAGCGCGTCTTCATCCGCCTGCAGCCGCATAAAGCCGAGTCCGCGCTTCTCGTCAGCGAGCGCCCGCCGCATCGCAGTCAGACTATGCTCGCTGGTCAAGGATTCCAGCTGAAACAGCGTGGAACGGCTCATAAGCGCCCCATTCACATAGTGGAACGGATTCTCAGTCGTTGCGCCGATAAAGATAATCGTCCCCTTCTCCACGGCCGGCAGCAGTGCATCCTGGCGGGAGCTGTTGAAGCGGTGCACCTCGTCCAGAAAAAGAATTGTCTTGGTACCGTACAGTGCCTTGTTGCTCTGCGCACGGTCGATCACTTCCCGCACATCCTTTACGGAGGCTTCGACCGCATTCAGCCGCACAAACTCGCCCTGTGTATGGTGGGAAATAATATGGGCCAGCGTCGTCTTGCCGCAGCCCGGCGGGCCATATAGCAGGATCGAAGAGACCTGGTCAGCCTCAATCGCCCTGCGCAGCAGCTTGCCCTTGCCGACAATATGTTCCTGTCCGATATATTCATCGAGATTCTCCGGACGCATGCGGTCTGCCAGCAGACGTCCGCTTCCGGTATCATTCCCGAGGGAAAATAAATCCATAACTCCACTTCCTTGCTGTGATCTTGCAGGCTGTCACCCCCTGCATACCTCTCTCTATCATACCACAAAATATAGAAAGAGCATGACCTCGCTCTATCAGCGGGTGCCATGCTCTTTGTTCAAAGGTTCAGGCTAGCGGTTCATTGCCAGCCGCATTTTTGAAATAATTTTGCGGATGCTTTCTTCTGACAGGTGGTATCTTTTCTGAAGTTCGTTCACCGAGCAGCCGCTGCTGTGACTGCAGAAAATCTCTTCATTGCGGCTGGCAATTTCCTGCCGTGAGCCGCTGTTTTCGCCCCATTTTACCCGTTGCTCCGTTTTCTTGGGAATGTAGAGCAATTCACCTTGGATGTATCCCTGAAGCTCTTCGAGCAGGCCCGGGGGGAGCACATCCTTTCCATTTACATAACTCACGTTCTGCTTCCTCCTTCAAAAGGTGTGTCCCGTTGTATCCGTCAACTGCGCTTAAAGTAATAATCATGTAACCTGTCTCCTTTCTTCAGCTCATATTTGGTAAATACCGTAAGTTCATTATATAAAACCCTATGGTTAGCGTCTACATTCACAGTAATAAATTATTGATTCCTGAGATTTATGCTGTTTTTCCCTATATTTAAAAGTAAGGAGGCCTCGCGGCCTCCCCTTTAACAGGTCTCCGTCTTAGACGGAAACCACCTCGTATACTGAAATCATTTCAATCAGCCTCCTTCCAGAAGTAATCTTGCCCGGCCGGACACTTATTATTAAGCCATAGCCAGGGGAGGGTTACAAGATCAAGAATAGTTATAATCGTTCTTCACCAAAGGAAAAGGTCAGCTTCCGGAGGATTCCGGCCACCCGCTGACTGTCACTTCGCCGGTCATTTGCACATACGCAGGAAGCTCTCCGCTGTGCAGCAGCCATAATTCATGGAGGGCACGTGTACAGCCGACATACATCAGCTTCGCATCCCAGGCGGCGGCTCCATAATGATCTGCATCGGCATCAGCAAGGATAACCGCATCGAACTCCAGACCCTTGGACAGATATACCGGCAGCACAGACAGCCCGCCCAGATATTGGGTCATGCTGCCGTCAATCAGATGCAGGTCGGCAAATTCCGCGGCCAGCTCTGCGTGCAGCTCAGCAGCTTCACGAAGGCTGCGAGTAAGAACAGCAACCGTACGGTATTCACGGCCGGAGAGCGCCTCCAGCGCCGTTCTGACAGCACTGACGCGCGGGTCCGTACTTTTGCCGGCCTTAGGCTGCTCTTCGCCGTAGGCAATCAGCCGGACCGGGTTCCCGCTGCGGAAAACCGGCACGGCCAAGAGCGGACTATGGACACCGGATGACAAGATGCCATTCGCAAACTCGATAATCTCCATCGTGGAGCGGTAGCTTCGGGTCAGTGCATGGTAAGCCGTATGTTCAGGTGCGAACAGGCTCTGCATCTCATCCCATTCATGCACTCCCTTATAGGCGTGAATCCCTTGGGACAAATCGCCGAGAATCGTGAAGGAGTGCCCCTTCACATACAAATCCAACACTGCAATCTGGAACGGCGAGAAATCCTGCGCTTCATCGATTACGATATGGTCAAAGCGCTCGCCGCCTTCGTTTCCGCTGAGCAGATAATGGATGTAGAGCAGCGGCGGCAGATCCTCCTCGCGCAGGATGCCTTTTTTCAGATCCTTGGCCGTCTCCTTGAGGACAGCTTGCGGAATCTGCTCCGGCGCTTCCGCCGGCCAGTCCTCCGGCACCTTCGCCGCGCGGAAAATTTGTTTATAGATCATCAGCGGATCATATTTGGGCCATTTGGCGGCGTAGGCTTTTTCGCGGGCTGCGCCTTTTTTCTTCCGGTCCTTCAGCGCTGCCGCCGAAGGGCTCTTCTTCAGCTCCATTTCAATCCAGCGGTGAATCCGCGCCATAACCCGTTCTTTGCGCTTAAGCGGCGGATAAGGTGCGTATTCCTCATTGTGCCAGCGGAGAATCATCGAGCGGCGCAGCACAGCACCTTCCCAGGGACTGAAATCACCCTCGGGAACCGCACCCGTCTCCAACTGCTTGATCGCTGACTCTATAACCCCCATCAGCACCGTAGAGCCTTTGAAGCGGCCTGGTGTCTCCTCAGTGATCTCCGGCATGCCACCCGCCGATTCAAACCACCGGTTCAGGGTCTCGGCCGTGTTCTGTTCAGGCAGCGTAATATCCAGCACCTCTGCCGCCCAGTCCGGGAACGTGCTCTGGGCAATGTTGCCTACGCCGAGCTCCGGCAGCACATCTGAAATATAATCCAGGAACATCCGGTTCGGAGCGAAAATAATCATTTTCTCCGCCGACACCTGATCCTTGTATTGATACAATAAAAAAGCCAGCCGGTGCAGCGCAACCGTTGTTTTACCGCTGCCCGCCACGCCTTGAATAATCAGCGCCGTGTTCTTCACCGCACGGATAATCTTGTCCTGCTCCTCCTGAATCGTCGAGACGATATCGCGGAGCCGGTTGTCCTTGTTCTCACCCAGACGGTAGACGAGAAATTCATCCGACACCACCGGTGCATCGCTGTCCCGGTTATAGGTATCCGCAACCCGCTCCAGAATGCGCTTGCGGATAACCACGTTGCGCTTGAGATAAACGAGCCCCTCAATCAGCCCTTCCGGTGCTTCATAGGTGACCGGCTCAGTCCCTCCGGTAAACGAATAGAACAGGCTTGCTACCGGTGCGCGCCAGTCAATGACCAGCGGACGGTCGCTTACCTGTTCACGGTCTGCACCGATTTTGCCGATATACAGGGCCTTACGGTCATCCTCGTCGCTGCCTTGGAAATCAAGCCGTCCGAAATAAGGCTCCAGCCTAAGCTTGGCCAGATCTTTGCGCCTCTGCTCCCTGGAATCCTCCAGCACCTGTTCCGTGTAATCGTGTCCCGTGTACACCGGAATGCTGCGCAGTCTCTCAAGGGTAGAATCAATTTCTGTAAGCGTACGATTCAGCCTGTCTTCTTCCTCTTGATAGGCACTTTGAAAGTTGTCTTCCAATTTCAGTTACCTCCTAAAAGTTTTTGAGCATAACAACTGTGAGACAGCTACGAAAAAACTGGCTTCGGAAGCATATGCTTAGTGTATTGAATATACCCCCGTGTAAGGCTGATACCACTTACACAAAAAAGGATTATCATCATATCACAACAAATTCAGGAAATCCAGAATTATCTAACCCATGAAAGCATGCAGCGCAAAGTTTGCCACGAACAGCCCGGCAATCCCGTAAAGCGCCGGCGGAACATCCTTGCCTTTGCCCATGGCCAGCTTAACGATCGGGTAAGTGATGAAGCCAAAGGCCATGCCGTCCACGATGCTGTAGGTAAAGGGAATCATCACCATAATCAGAAATGACGGAAACAGCTCGGTCATATCGCTGAGATCCATTTCACGCACGTTTTGGACCATAAGCCCGCCGATGACAATCAGGATTGGCGCTATTGCGCTGTCCGGCACATAAGCCAGCAGCGGGATGAACAGGAACGTAGCTCCGAACAGCAGTCCGGTAACCAGCGAGGTCAAACCGGATTTACCGCCGGCAGCGATGCCCGCCGTTGATTCAGCAGCCGCTACTACCGGGCTGCTGCCGAACAGTCCGGCTGCAATATTGGCGATCGAGAGCGCCCGCAGACTGCTCTTGAACCGTTCGGGACGGCCGGCCATCAGGGTCTGTGAGGAGATCAGCCCTATATTCTCAAAGACAACAATCAGCAGCAGCAGAAACACGGCGATCCAGAAAACCAGACTTATCCCGCGGCTCCAGTCCATTCCGGCAAATACAGCGCCATACCCGCTGAACACATGTCCGGCATCGCTAGTCTCCGGCTTATGTGCCGCTCCCAGCAGATAGGCCAGCCCGGTGCCAACGATCATACTGATCAGCAGTCCGCCGCGCGTTCCGCGGATAAACAGGACAAGCGCCAGAATCAGCGTTACACAGGACGTAATTACAGCCGGGTCACTAAAGTGCCCGATAGCAACAAAAGTTGTCCGGTGAGCGATCACAATCCCGCTTTTTTGCAGGCCGATAAAAGTCAGGAACAGCCCGATGCCGACCGTAATCGCATGCTGCAGATTATGCGGGATCGCTTCGCTGAGAATACGGTACAGCGAAGTGAACGCAACGATGGCAAATAATACGCCGGTTACCACCACAACGGCCAGCGCCTCACGCCAGTCCAGCTTCATGGAATGCACCAGCGTGTAGGTGAAGAAGGCGTTGATGCCCATGCCGGGAACAACAATAATCGGCGTTTTGCCGCCGAAAGCCATGAGCAGACAGCCCGTAATTGCCGTCAGCAGCGTAGCCACCATCCCCGCCCGCAGCGGCATGCCTGCATCATGCAGAATAGCCGCATTAACCATTACAATATATACAGAGGCAAAATAAGATAGGATACCTGCGGCCCACTCCCGTTTCCAGTTATCACCCGGTTCAAGTCCCACACTATTCCGCCAAACATTCGATTTCATTTACAAACCTCCACAGATTTCTTCTCTAACATAAACGGCTGAAACTCTTTCCCTTTACCCAGCAATAAAAGGGCGTGCAGCCGGCAATCCGGCCGCTTGCGCCCTTTGGTCTATACTTCCTTTATCCATTGTCGGCCGGATTCTTCCGGCCCAGCAGCAGTTTTTCTACAGTCTGCACAATTCGTGAAGCTCTCGTTTCTGCACGCTTGGCATCCGTAATCCATGTAATGTAAGCTTTGCGGTGGGATGGTGCAAGACCCTGGAACAGCGATTTAGCCGCCCCGTTGATCTCCAGCGCTTCAAGAAGATCGTCCGGAACCGGCAGCGGGGCTGCTGGCGTCTTTGGATTGTCCGCTCTTGAAGTGGTGCCGCTGCGCCGGGTCGTGGCACCAAGCGGCCGGAACCGCATGGCTGACCATGTATCATTAATTGAAATGAGCGATACACCTTCGAAGCCGGCATCCTTGACAATTCCCCAGCCTTTGTCCCGGCTGAGATCTGTCTTGATGCTGGAGCTTCCCTTCGGATAGCACAGCCAGAGCAGCCCATCCGGGCGGACTGCCGCAAGCGCCTCCGGGCTGAATTGCTCCAGCTCTTGCACGTTAGCCGCAAAAAGCTGAACGTAATCATAAGTACCCTTGCGGTTCTCGTCCAACCTGGCAGCTTCTGCATCCAATCCAAGTTCCTGCATATAACCCTCAGGCGGCTGGAGTACAAGCAGGCTGCCATCAAGCGGAATACGCAGCTTCTTAATCAGCGCTTCAATCATAAGCTGACCCCGCCGGCCTCCAGCAGATCATTTACAGCAACGCTAACCATAATCAGGCCGACTACCGGCGGTACAAAAGAGTTGCTTGCCGGCGGCTGCTTGGCCTTACGCCGGTCCGGCGCGTCAGCCGGAACGATCTGTTCCGTCACATCGACACGCGGCTTGACCGGCTTCTCGGTTGAGAATACGACCTTCACGCCTTTTTTGATACCTTCCTTGCGCAGCTTCGTGCGGATTACACGGGCAATCGGGTCCATCTCGGTTTTAGAAATGTCGGCCACTTTAAAGCGGGTCGGGTCCATCTTGTTGGCCGCGCCCATGCTCGAAACCATCGGGATTTTCCGGGCCAGACATTCCTTGATCAGATGGATTTTGTAGATAATAGTGTCCGAAGCATCAATTACAAAATCCGGTTTGAGCTTAAACAGCTCTTCATAGGTTTCTTCCGTGTAGAACATATTCAGGGCAATGGCTTCAATCTCCGGGTTGATCAGCTTGACACGCTCGACCATCAGATCGGCTTTTTTCTGGCCGATAGTTGTCGTAAGTGCGTGAATCTGGCGGTTGATGTTAGTAATATCCACCGCATCCTTATCAATCAGGATGATCCGCCCGACCCCCGTACGGGCCAGCGCTTCAACGGACATCGCGCCAACACCGCCGATGCCCAGCACAGCTACGGTGCTGTTCTTCAGAATCTCCAGACCTTCCGGCCCAATGGCCAGTTCTGTACGCGAGAACTGATGCAGCATGATGTTCATGCCTCCTTTATGAAGCTTGTGGAGCGGAAGTAAGCCGCTCCGCAAGCATGTGCTTTAATTAGTTTTTTACTTTCTCCGGCTTCGGTGCAAGCTTAATGTGCAGCTGCTCCAATTGTGCAGCATCTACCGGGGCCGGAGCGTCCATCAGAAGATCGGTTGCACTTGCCGTTTTCGGGAAGGCAATCGTTTCACGCAGGTTGGTACGGCCTGCCAGCAGCATTACCAGCCGGTCAAAGCCGAAGGCAATTCCGCCGTGCGGAGGCGTGCCATATTCGAACGCATCCATCAGATAACCGAACTTCTCGTAGGCAACTTCAGGTGTGAAGCCTAGCGCGTCGAACATTTTCTCCTGTACCTCACGTTTGTAGATACGCTGGGAACCGCCGCCTACTTCGTAGCCGTTAAGCACGATATCGTAGGCCTGGGCACGGATTGCACCAGGATTGGTATCGAAGAGGTGCAGATCCTCATCCATTGGGCGTGTGAACGGATGGTGCTCCGCCACATAACGTTTTTGGTCTTCATCATAGCTGAGCAGCGGGAATTCGGTTACCCAGGCAAATTTGAACACACTGTCGTCAATCAGGCCGAGCTGGCGGCCGATTTTGAGGCGCAGGGCACCCAGTACATCAGCAACCACTTTTTTGTTATCTGCAGAGAAGAGCAGCAGGTCGCCTTCTTCAGCACCGGTACGCTCCTTCACAGCTGCAATTTCTTCTTCGCTGAAGAACTTAACGATCGGGCCTTTGAATTCCCCGTCCTTCACTTGAATCCAAGCCAAGCCTTTCGCACCATAACGTGCGGCATACGGTCCAAGATCGTCGATTTCCTTACGGGTCCAGGTGCCGCAGCCCTTGGCGTTAAGGCACTTCACTTCTCCGCCTTTTTCGATCACGGAAGCGAATACCTTCACACCGCTGTCAGCCACGATATCATTCATCTCTACGAGCTCCAGGCCAAACCGCAGGTCCGGCTTATCCGAACCGTATTTGCCAATGGCTTCAGCATACGTCAGACGCTGGAACGGAACAGCCACATCTACACCTACGGTTTCTTTGAGGAGACGCTGCATCAGTGTTTCCATCATGCTGAGCAGCTCATCCTGCGGCACGAAGGAGGTCTCGATATCGACCTGGGTGAATTCCGGCTGGCGGTCAGCGCGCAGGTCCTCATCGCGGAAGCAGCGGGCGATTTGGTAATAACGCTCGATGCCGCCCACCATCAGCAGCTGCTTGTAAATCTGCGGAGATTGCGGAAGCGCGAAGAATTCGCCTTCATGCACCCGGCTTGGCACAAGATAATCACGTGCGCCTTCAGGGGAGCTTTTGGTCAGGATCGGCGTTTCAATATCAATAAATCCTTCACCGTCAAGGAAATCGCGGAAAATCTTTGCCGCTTTCGAACGAAGCAGCATCGTCTTGTACATTTCCGGACGGCGCAGGTCGAGGTAACGGTATTTCATCCGCAGGGACTCATCCACTTCCACACCGTCTTCGATGAAGAACGGAGGGGTCTTGGCTGCATTCAGCACTTCGATATCGGTGATCTGTACTTCAATCTCACCGGTAGGCAGATTGCGGTTGACGGTTTCATCATCTCTTTTTACAACTTTACCCGTAACAGAGAGCACATATTCACTGCGCACCTTATCGGCAATCTGCAGTGCTTCCCCGGAATAGTCCGGGTTAAAGACGATTTGCACGATTCCGCTGCGGTCGCGGAGATCAATGAACAGCACGCCTCCAAGGTCACGGCGGGTCTGCACCCATCCGTTGAGAGTTACTGTCTGGCCGATATGCTCCGGCGTCAATTGTCCACAGTGATGGCTTCTAGTCATTATTTATCCTACCCCTTCATGGTTAAAATACAGTTTTGGATTACCTGACCGTTCATAGTGCGCATGCTTCCTTACAACAACCTAGACCAGCGACTGCGCCAGCTCTTCCAGCTTCACCGTCCGCTGTTCACCGGTAGCCATCGACTTCAGGGCAATGACGCCGTTATTCAGCTCGTCTTCGCCAAGAATCGCTGTATACCGTGCCGACATGCGGTCAGCCGATTTCATCTGGGCTTTCATTTTGCGGCCGAGATAATCACGCTCTGCAGAGAAGCCCTGGCTGCGCAGATTAAACAGCTGCTTCGTAATCTCCAGGTCTGCGGCTTCGCCCAGTGCTACAAAATACACATCCAGCGGCTTCGCTGTCTCCAGCTCCACGCCCTGATTCTCCAGGATCAGCAGGATACGCTCAAGGCCAATGCCAAAACCGATGCCCGGCTGATCCGGCCCGCCGATTTCCTCCACCAGCCCGTTGTAACGGCCGCCGCCGCCGACCGTATCGATCGAACCAATGCCGGCTGCTTTATACTCAAACGCAGTATGCGTGTAATAATCCAGCCCGCGGACCAGACGGGGATTGATGCTGTACTCCACGCCCATAGTATCCAGATGGCTTTTCACCTTCTCGAAGTGAGTGGTACATTCTTCATCGAGACTATCCAGTATGGAAGGTGCACCGCCGAATTTATCCTGATCCACCTTGCAGTCCAGCACCCGCAGCGGGTTGCGCTCCATACGCCGCTGGCAGTCACTGCACAGATTATCACGCATCGGTCTCAGGAAATTCAGCAGCTTCTCCCGGTAAGCCGCGCGGCTAGGCGCATTACCTACGGAATTCAGCTCCACTCTGACATCCTTAAGCCCCAAATCCTTGTAGAACTGATATCCCAGCGAGATGACTTCCGCATCAATTGCCGGATCAACCGCGCCGAAGGCTTCAATGCCGAATTGATGGAACTGCCGGTATCTTCCCGCCTGCGGGCGCTCATAGCGGAACATGGGCCCAATATAATACAGCTTGCTGACATCCGGCTCGCCGTACAGCTTGTTCTGTACATATGCACGCACAACACCGGCCGTCCCTTCCGGGCGAAGCGCCAGATCACGGTCGCCTTTGTCCTTGAAGGTGTACATCTCGCCTTCCACGATGTCCGTTGTCTCGCCTACACCGCGTTCAAACAGCCCGGTGTGCTCGAACATCGGTGTGCGGATCTCCCGGTAATTGAACCGGCGGCAGAGGTCTCTGGCCTTGCCTTCAACATACTGCCATTTCTCTACTGCACCCGGAAGCACATCCTGTGTGCCCGTAGGTTTCTCAAATCTTTCTTTAGCCACAGCCTATCCCTCCTGAAAATAACCCCTCTTGCTTAGCATTCCCTTGCCTGCACATCTTCAAAAAAATGCAAAAAACCCCTCGCCTCTGTTTGTAACAAACAGGGACGAGGGATTATCATAAACGATTATTCACCCGTGGTACCACCCACATTCCGGACTCATCTGAAACTGAATCCGCTCTAAGCGGTTAACGCCCGCCTACGCGCACCGGCTACTGACCCTCGGCAATATCCATTGCCTCGCGTTCGCCGTGCGTTCTCGGGGAGGTCATTCATCCGTTCATCAACAGAATCCTTACAGCCTGGCCGAAACAGTGCTTACATCCTAAAGGATGGGTAACCATTTCTGCGGGGGATTCCTCTCTGGGGTTGTGGTTCTCGGATTACTTGGTCCCGTCATCAAAACAATTATAAACATTTCGTATATTGTTAGATTCTACTGAACCACTGCGCTAAAGTCAAGAAAGGAAATGAAATTTCTCAGCTAAACATACTCCATTTCCGCCGTTTAAAAAAAGTGACCTGCAGCCGATTGCTGCAGGTCCATCATCATATATTATAAAAAAGGGGGTCATGCTTCTATTATAAACACGCTATATTAAGGAATCATGAATGTAATATTACGGTTATATTACAGAAAAGAAAGCGTTTTATTTTCTGGGACATTCCCTGATCTTCCAGCACAAAATAGTCTACACTACATCAACTTGGGCTGTCCAGTGAAATCTAATTCCGTAAGCTAAAACAAAATAAACAGCATCAGCCAGCCCCTCACGGGGCGGCTTGATGCTGTCTGTCTGAAGTAACCCGCTGATTAACCAGCAGCCATGTTCCTTTTATTCGAAGACCTCTACATAGGCATGTTTGCCGCGCAGTGTCTCTATAACCTCATTGTAATGCTCTTCAGCAACCTTGAGCGCCATAACCACAGTGACATCAGTCAGATCCACATCGTGATTCACATCTGCATTACGCCGGAGCCCGTCATCATTGTTGATATCTGAACGCTCCAGACCATCATCATCAACAGCCGGCACGATGGCCGCACCATTTAAGGTCCCGGTCGTTCCTGCAACACCAAAGGCACCACCGGTCATAGCTGAATTGTTATAAGGTACCAGCGGCAGAAGAATATTAGGTCTGTTGTTTCTGCCAATATCCAAAGGGTCTGTTAAGGGCGAGATTTCAAGGCCCTCCACACCGTAAGGAATTAACGCAGTTTTGGCACCTTCTGCTTCACTTTCCGTTCTGAAATAAGCCTGAATTCTTCTAGTCATTGTCTTTCCCTCCTTCAGAAATGGTTAATTACAGGACCTTCAGCAGCTCGCGCACAAATGCTGGCTCATCTTGAGGTGTGCGCGATGTAATATAATTGCCGTCAACGACGACCTCTTCATCCTTGAACTCCGCTCCGGCATTCACAACATCATCTTTAAGCGGCGGGTAGGAGGTTATGGTACGTCCTTGAAGCAGGTCTGCACTGATTAGAATTTGCGGCCCGTGACAGATGGAGGCAATCGGGGTGCCTGCACGATCAGCTTCCTTCACGAAAGCAAGAACATCCTGGTCCAGGCGCAAATTTTCCGGTGATGAACCGCCAGGGATGACGATAGCGTCATAGTCGCTGGCCTTCACCTCACTGATTGCTTTGTCTGCGGCATAAGAGACGTTTCCCTTTTTGCCCAGCAGCGTCTCATTTTTCTTCAGACCGATGATTTCTGCCTGATGTCCTGCTTGTATAACTTCATCATAGGGTACCTTCATTTCGGAATCTTCAAAACCGCTGGCGAGCAGAAATGCTACCTTACTCATGAGATAAGTTCTCCTCTCCGCTATTTTGTTCTCGCTTTCTTATTACCCTGAATGTCGCGAGTTCTAACGAAACAAACCTTCCGGATTTCTGTTTTTGACCTTCTGCCGCTCGTAATCCGCACATCTTATGTTAAAAAACTTCTGGTTATACAGTTACTTCAGGTGCGTGGAAGAAGGCTCCTCCGTCTCCCATTGAGTACCAGCAATTCTTGCTGCTCCCCGGTATCTTTCGCTGACATCGCAGCTTCTGCGGAGCATCCGGCCGGATTTGCAGGCATACTGTTCCACACCCATGCCTTCTGTGATCGTCTCATATTGAATTCCCTGCCCTTGGCAAATTATCAGTCTCCCCTAGTGTAACCTGCATAGATAGGCTCTATTCCCTATTGCTTACATGAAGTCGAAGCGGCTTCTCCGCAAAAAAGGATGCCGTAAGCTGTTCCTCAAGCGGAACAGATACGGCATCCTTATTAAAAGCATCAATCCTTCAAATAGTTGGAACAGTCCGGCAGAATTACGTCTGGCTGTCGAGAATCAGCGTAACCGGCCCCCAGTTGGTAAACGAAACATCCATCATGGCTCCGAACACGCCGGTTTCCACCCGAAGCCCGCCGGCTCTCAGCTCCTGATTAAAATAGTCGTAGAGCCGTTCTGCCTCAGCTGGTGCAGCGGCAGCCATAAAGTTAGGGCGGCGGCCTTTACGGCAGTCCCCGTACAGCGTGAACTGCGATACAGAGAGGATTGCTCCGCCGGTGTCCGTGACACTAAAATTCATTTTGCCGGCGTCATCCTCAAAAATGCGCAGTCCGGCAATTTTATCGGCCAAATATTTAGCGTCCTTCTCGGTATCCCCGTGGGTAACGCCGACCAGCAGCATCAGGCCTTCCTCTATTTCACCCGTAATTGCTCCGCCGACAGTAACCTTAGCTTCCTTGCAGCGCTGCACAACCACTCTCATTGCGTCTTTCAGCTCCTTGCCTTATTGCATGATACGGTTAACTGTATATACATCCTTTACGCGCTTCACCCGGTCCACGACGGACTGCAGATGATCCGTATTGCGGATGAGAATCGTCATGTGAATCATCGCCATCTTGTTCTTGTCTGATCGTCCGGTGACCGCCGAGATGTTCGTCTTGCTCTCTGACACCGCCTGCAGCACTTCATTCAGCAGACCGTTGCGGTCATGGCCGGTGATCTCAATATCGACACTGTAGTTGGCTTCCATGCTGCCTTCCCACTCGACCTCGATCACCCGTGCCGATTCTTCCCCGTCCCCATCTGTTGGAATATTCGGACAATCCTCACGGTGCACAGATACGCCGCGCCCGCGGGTTACGTAACCAACAATATCGTCACCCGGAACAGGATTGCAACATCGTGCGAAACGGACGAGCAGATTATCAATACCTTTGACACGGACGCCATTGGTCGGCTGGTTACGCTTCTCGCCGCTGGACTTGATCTCCTTCATTTCTGAAGTAAGCTCCAGATGGTTAGCAGCGTCCTCCAGCTCCTTGCGCAGCTTCTCAGTCAGCTTGTTGGCGATCTGCGAGGCGGTAATGCCTCCGAACCCGACGGCGGAGAGCATATCCTCTACATCACCGAAGGCGAACTTCTTCGCCACATCGCTGAGCTTATCCTCTGTCAGGAAATCAGAGACCTCCATATTGAGCCGTTTCAGCTCGCGTTCCACCGCTTCGCGGCCTTTTTCGACATTTTCCTCACGCTTTTCTTTCTTGAACCATTGCTTGATCTTGCTGCGCGCATGTGAGGATTGGGCGATTTTGAGCCAGTCGCGGCTTGGGCCGTAAGAATTTTTGGAGGTCAGAATTTCCACAATATCCCCGGTCTTCAGCTTGTGGTCGAGCGGCACTATCCGTCCGTTAACCTTGGAGCCTATCGTCCGGTTGCCGACCTCGGTATGAATCCGGAAAGCAAAATCCAGCGGAACCGAGCCAGCCGGCAATTCCACAACCTCACCCTTAGGCGTGAATACGAATACGAGATCAGAAAAGAAGTCCATTTTGAGCGATTCCACGAACTCTTCCGCATCCTTGGCTTCATGCTGCAGCTCCAGAATTTCACGGAAGAACGGCATCCGGTTCTCCGGATTGGCGTTGTTGCTGCTGCCCTCTTTGTAGGCCCAGTGTGCTGCGATCCCGAACTCTGCGGTCCGGTGCATTTCCCAGGTGCGGATCTGCACTTCCGTCGGCTCTCCGCCGGGACCTACCACTGTGGTGTGCAGCGACTGGTACATATTTGCTTTGGGCATGGCGATATAGTCCTTGAAACGGCCGGGCATCGGCTTCCAAAGAGTGTGAATAATCCCTAAAGTGGCATAACAATCCTTAATATTATCGACGATGATCCGGATAGCAAGCAGATCATAAATTTCGTTAAACTGCTTATTCTTGGTATTCATCTTATTATAGACGCTATAAATATGCTTGGGACGTCCTGACAAATCGCCTTCAATGCCCATCTCATCGAGCTTGGCGCGAATCCTTCCGATGACACTGTCGATGAACTGCTCACGTTCCGCCCGCTTCTTATGCACTAAATTGGCAATGCGGTAGTACTGCTGCGGATTCAGATAACGGAGTGCAATATCCTCCATCTCCCATTTGATCGCAGAAATCCCCAAACGGTCGGCTATCGGACAAAAAATCTCCAGCGTTTCATACGAAATCCGGCGCTGGCTCTCTTCGGACTGGTATTTAAGCGTCCGCATATTATGCAGCCGGTCCGCCAGCTTGATCACAATTACCCGGATATCCTGGGCCATGGCAATGAACATTTTGCGGTAATTCTCATTCTGCTGCTCTTCCTTGGAGCGGAAGCGGATGCGTTCCAGCTTGGTCAGACCATCCACCAGCATAGCGCAGGTATCGCCAAAATTCTCACGGATCTGCTCCAGGGACACCGTTGTATCTTCCACCACATCATGCAGCAGCGCTGCAATAATGGAGATGACATCCATTTGCATATTAACGACAATATCTGCGACCGCCAGCGGATGCAGAATATAGGGCTCCCCCGATTTCCGAACCTGCCCGTGATGAGCCTGATCGGCAAACTCATAAGCTTCCCGGATGCGGAGAAGATCTTTTTCTTTTATATAGGCGCCGGCCTTTTCCATTAATTGCTCTATGCCCATTCTCGTCGTATCCGTTTCCTTTCTATAAGAAAAATTCCGTTAAGGAGTTTCTCGAAGATGTTGTTGAATTCCTCATTAGTTGTTATTTTTATTGCGATTACAGAATGATTCAGCTGTGCTGAAAACTTATGCATTATGTAATCTTAAGAAAAATTCCGTTAAGGAGTTAATCCATCATTTAATAAAATAAACCCGCAAGTGAAACAATATTTGCAGGTCTTCAGCTCTTCCAAGCTGCACTACACGCAGTTTAAAGTTGTTTATAATTATGACGCTTACGATGCATTACGTCAACACTTCCCATAGCATGGCATTCATACCAAGGCTATATGAACAAGAAAGGACAATTTACAACACAAACAGATAAAGTCTTATTTTTTTGAAAAATGTTGTTGTAAAAAGACGCCGTTCTATTTAATCTAGTAAAGGCGGTTTTCGCCTACCTAACCTAAATCTACATAGAGAAAGAGAAGTGAACTCCATTGCAACGCGAAATTCAAGTTAACGAGAAACTCCCGTGGGGCCCGGGCTTTTTACTGAGTCTGCAGCATCTGTTCGCCATGTTCGGCAGCACTGTGCTCGTCCCTAACCTGTTCGGGGTAGACCCCGGCATGATTCTGCTGATGAACGGTATCGGCACCTTGCTCTATATATTGATCTGCCGCGGCAAAATCCCGGCTTATCTAGGGTCAAGCTTCGCCTTTATCTCACCGGTGCTCAGTGTGCTGGATAAATACAAGGGAGATCATCAGCATGGATATTCGCTTGCACTTGGCGCGTTTATTGTTACCGGCGTTATTTTTATTCTGGTTGCATTAATCGTCCGTTATGCCGGAACTGGCTGGATTGATGTTGTATTTCCTCCCGCAGTTATGGGGGCTATCGTAGCAACCATCGGACTGGAACTGGTGCCGGTAGCTGCGCGTATGTCCGGGCTGATTGCACCGGAAGGCGTTACAGACTGGACTCCGGACGGTAAAGCCATTACACTGTCAATGGTCACACTCGGTGTAACCGTAATCGGTTCCGTGATGTTCCGCGGATTCCCCAAAATTATTCATATCCTCATCGGTATCGTTACCGGCTATGTACTGGCCTATATTATGGGACAGGTTAACACCGGAGCTATTGCTGACGCGAGCTTCTTCTCCCATCCGACGATCACTACTCCGTCCTTTGACTGGCAGGTTATCCTGACCATTATCCCTGTATCGCTTGTTGTTATCGTTGAACATATCGGCCATTTGCTTGTTACCAGCAATATTGTCGGCAAAGACCTGACCAAAGATCCCGGACTTGACCGCTCCCTGATGGGTAACGGGATATCCACTATACTTTCCGGATTTGTAGGGTCTACCCCTAACACCACCTATGGTGAAAATATCGGCGTTATGGCTTTGACCAAAGTGTATTCGGTATTTGTAATCGGCGGTGCAGCAGTGATCGCGATTCTGCTGTCCTTCTCGGGAACATTCTCTTCTGTAATTGCCAATATTCCCGGACCTGTTATGGGCGGGGTGTCGCTCCTGTTATTCGGGGTAATCGCCGCATCCGGCTTGCGTATCTTCGTAGAACAGAAAGTCGACTTCTCCAAAGCAACCAACATGATTCTTGCAACTTTGGTGCTGGTGGTCGGCATTAGTGGCATTTCGCTTAATCTCGGCGGTGTGCAGCTCAAAGGTATGGCGCTTGCTACGATTGTTGGTATGGTTCTCTCCTTGTTCTTCAAGCTGATTGAAGTTCTGGGCTTGTCGAATGAACATGAGTCTGATAAATCCGCTCATTAAGCTCTGAATACTTATGTATATTAAAAAAGGAGTCCTTTTAGTTAAGGGGCTCCTTTTTCTATACTGGCCTTATTCATTTCATCCGTAAAAGAGGACCTCTGTCTTCATCAGGCAGCGGTCCTCTTTTTATTTCCCGGGAAAAGGTTCTGCGGGACAGATTAATCTTCGTAGGTTAACAGGGAAACAACTTCAATGTCATTGAGCTTATTACGTCCGGCAAGCTGTACCAGCTCGATCAGGAAAGCCGCTCCGACAACTTTGCCGCCAAGCTGTTCAACTAGGCTGACAGAAGTAGCAATGGTACCGCCGGTTGCCAGCAGATCATCAGCGATCAGCACGTTTTGGCCAGGCTTGATAGCATCAGTATGAACAGCAAGTGTATCTTTTCCATACTCCAGATCATAGCCTACTTCGATGGTTTCGTAAGGAAGCTTGCCGCTTTTGCGGATAGGCACAAAGCCGACACCAAGTGCATAAGCGAGTGGAGCGCCAACCACGAAACCGCGCGCTTCCGGTCCGGCAATTACGTCGATCTGCAAATGAGCAACAAGCGCTTTAAGTTCATCTATTGCTGCACGGTAGGCTTCACCGTCTTTAAGCAATGTAGTAATATCTTTAAAGCTGATTCCCGCCTGCGGGAAATCCGGAATTACACGAATACTTTTTTTGAAATCCAATCGTATCATCTCCTAAAAGTTTGTGAGCGTTACCTCACTGAATTCTCTCCGAACAAACTCGCTTCGAAAGCATAAGCTTAGTTTTGTGAGCTTATGCCCACCTTAATTACTTCGTACAAAACTTGCCTCGGAAGCTTGAAACCGTACATTAGGACACGCCTTGACGGCGGGCCAGCATCCAATCCTCCAGCTCGCGAAGGCTGCCTTCCATGAAATATTGTTCCATTTCGGCAGTCTGGCCTAATCTGACAAATTGCCGTGAGGCCGTTAAACTCTTGGCTGAAGGCTGGGAGACAAAAGAGATTGTCCCCCCGGAGCGCTCAATAAATTCAAGTTCCTCGAACACATCCAGCATTTTGCCCAGCATGCGCACACTTAACGGCGACTGGCGGCTAAGCCGCAACAGCACCTCATGCTCTGGTGTCGGTGCAGCAGCAATCCCCGCCAGTAATTTATATAAGGCTTTGAAATGATCGCGCGTCGGAATCTGCAGCCGGTCACGTCCGTCGCGGAGTGAATGCAGCAGCGCAATATTCTCTACTTGCGGAAAGGCAGCAAGCAAAGCATCCAGCTGTTCCGGCGTTTCCGGCATGTCGAGCAGACAGAGCAGGGATATCGTCCCGCTTGCCTCCGCTTGTCCAGAAGGGAGCGGGGAAATCCCGGCTTCCTCATCATAAACCCACAGTGACATGCCTTTCAATTGATTAAGCGGTGATAACCGGCTGTTCTGAAAGACCGCAGCTGTTCTGAGAGGCGCGCCACCGCTATAGGGCTGCAGCAATTCTTTGATGTAGACCGCCTGCTTCACCGCATCAGCCGCGCCCCGGAGGTCAAACAGCTGTGATTGCGGCACTGCAAGATCCTGCAGCATAAGCTGCGGCTTGCGCGAGCCGTTCCACTCATTAACCGTCAGCTCAGCCAGTACATCAATGACGGTTCGGCCAGGCAATAATTCAGCCAAAGGGCCTTTGCCAAAGGCTACCGCTTCAATTGTATGCCCGCCTTGCTGCAGGACTAGCTTCAGGTGCTTGCCTTCCTGCCCCATCTTACGGGTCTCTTTCACTGCCGCTCCGCGCACAATGAACTTCGGCAACGGATTAGCCATTCCAAAGGGTGCCAGACGTTCCAGCTCAAGCGCAGCCTGCAGCGTCAAATCTGCGATTTCCGTTTCACCATCTGCCGCCGTTACAGGAACAAGATGTTCCGGTGTCAGTACTGCTGCAGCGTATTCATTTAAAGCCGCTGCAAAAGCATCAAGGTTGTCACGGTGCAGGCTCATCCCGGCAGCAGCCGGATGCCCCCCAAAATGATCCATTAACCCGGCGCATGAGGACAATGCAGCATAAATATCCAGTCCGGGAATCGAGCGGGCTGATCCCTTGCACATCCCGGTCTCCGGATGAATATCGAGAATGATCACCGGGCGGTAATACCGCTCAAGCAGCTTGGAAGCTACGATCCCGACGACACCGACATTCCAGCCTTGTTCCGCAAGGACAATAATATCCGGCGGCTCGCCGTCACCTATTTGTTGGGAGAGCTTCTCTGTAGCTTCAGCAACAATTCGTTCAACTACCAGCTGCCGTTCCTTATTCAACAAGTCAAGTTCGCCGGCCAGTTGTTCCGCTTCGCCCGGGTGGGCAGTAGTCAGCAGGGATACCGCCCGGCCCGCATGATCCAACCGGCCGCTTGCATTAATCCGCGGCGCCATGCCAAAGGCAATATTCACCGCACCTACGGTACTCATCGTTATTCCACTGACCTCGAGCAACGCCCGTATCCCTGGAAAAGGAGAATTCCGCATACTGGAGAGCCCCCTGCGCACGAGGCTGCGGTTCTCACCGAGCAGCGGCATCAGATCAGCTACTGTCCCAATCGCGGCGATTTCACTCCATTCCTCAGGCACCTTGCCATCCAGTAAAGCTTCGGCAAGCTTGTAGGCCACACCTACCCCTGCCAATCCTTTGAACGGGTAAGGACAATCCGGCAGCTTGGGATTAATCAACGCAAACGCTTCCGGCAGATGCTCCGGCGGTTCATGATGATCGGTAACGATTACCTCTATCCCCAGTTCCGTAGCATAAGCGATCTGGTGAACCGCACTGATTCCGGTATCAACCGTAATGATAAGCGAAACGCCTTGCTGCACTGCCCAATCCAGCGCATGATTATGAAGCCCGTAGCCTTCATTAGAGCGGTGCGGGATATATATATCGAATGAAGCACCGAGATAACGAAGCAGATAGATCATAAGTGCCGTGCTGGACACTCCATCCGCATCATAATCACCATATACCAGAATATGTTCTCCGTCTTGCAATGCCTTTCTAATACGCGGGACAGCCTCGGCCATTCCCTTAAGCAGGAATGGATCATGGCTGTCTTCCGCCCCCCCGTCCATAAAGAGCAATGCCTCTTCAGGAGCATCCAGCCCTCTTGTCACAAGCAATGAAGAAAGGAGCGGAGAAATAGAAAGGCTCCGGGCCAAACCCCGAACTGTATCGGGATCGGCTGCCGGAGAATGCCATCTTGTTTTTGAATGAAGCAATAGGGCTCACCTTTCTCTCGCCATGCGTTCTACTGAAGCAGCGTAGGAATATCGTTGTCCACAAGCTGATGGTTGCTTTTGTAGGGATAACCCGGATCATACGGCACGACATCCATATGCACCTCGCCTACATGGACAAAACGGTGCTGAAGCAGCTTTCTCGCACATTCCGAGATATCCTGGGCTTCCATGACGGTAATCCTCGGATTGACGCTGATTTTAACTTGAAGATTAACATATCGTCCCTGTTCGATCGCCTGAAGATGCTCCACACGGATCACACCATGCACACGACCGACGGTTTCAATGAAGTTGGCTGTTTCCTCCGAGGGAAGCTCCTGATTTTTTTTGTCATATACAGAAGCCGTAATCATGGAATAGCCTTTACGGAGAATCAGGGCGCCGGTCAGCAGCGCTGCAATCGGGTCCATATACAGCAGCGGACTCCATTCCATATATCCTCCAACCATAGACAATGTAATCCCGATTAATGCGGTAATTGAACTATATAGACTGAAACGGTGACTATCCGCATAAGCGGCATGGCTGCCATCGCCTATTTTTTTGAAGTAACGGTATTGGTATTGGAAGATACCCTCTTTAAATACAATCGAAATCAGGACGGTAACAAGTGCAGCGGGCGGGACCGTGGACAAATGTCCTCTGGTTAGATCCCGGATGGCAGAAAAGGCAATCTGCAGTCCGGCCATAAGAATCAGTACTGAAAAAAGAATCGCGATAATCGGTTCTTTGTTGCCTTGCCCCTGCTGGGTGCGGCGTGTTTCATTATTCTTCTTAACCTGTTCTGAGCGCCACGGAAGAGCTTCCGACAGCTTGGCTGCAGCGTCTGCTCCGGAATATAATGCATCGCCCAGCAGTGCCTTGCTGCCTGTAAAATAGCCTACACATCCTTTGGCTAACGCCAGAGCAGCATCGCTGACGATCCCGTTCCAGGCAACCGTCTCACTTTGCGGTGATTGTTTGTTATTCATTTTGAGGCCCTCCTTACCTGGTAGCAAGTAATCTCATGATGAGGCATCTACCTGACATCTTACTCCAAAGATTCCGAAAAGCCGCGTCGCCTTTGACGCGGCTTTTCGGAGGAAGTAAAGCTTAGGCTTTGGCCGGATTGTTCTTCACTGCAACCTTCTGGCGCTTTTTGAGCAGCAGCCAGAGCGGGCTTGCGATAAAGATGGAGGAATAGGCTCCGAAGAGCAAACCGATAACCATAGCGAGCGAGAACATTTTAATCGATTCTCCGCCGAGAATAAGCAGGAAGAATGCGGCAATAAATACTGTAAACGCTGTGTAGAGGGAACGCATAAGAGTCTGCGACACACTCTTATTGACAAGCGATTTAAGATCCTCATACGATTTCTGCTTACCAAAGCGCAGATTCTCACGGATACGGTCAAAGATTACAATCGTATCATTAATGGAATATCCGATAATCGTAAGCACCGCGACAATGAAGGTCAGGTCTACCTCCAGGCGGAAGATCGAGAAGATGGCTACAACCATGAATGCGTCATGGAGCAGTGCCACGATCGCCGCAACGGCAAACCGCCATTCAAAACGGATACTTACATAAATGATAATCCCTAAGCTGGACAGAAGCACGGAATAGATCGCATTACGGGCAAGCTCTTTGGCCATTTCCGGATCAACGGTGTTAACTTCGAAGGAAGCCTTGTCATCCAGTTTGGTAATCGCAGTTTTCAATGCAGCACTCTGCTCATTGTCCAGCTCTTCATCGTAGCGGATATTCACCCGCTTGTCACCGATTGTAATATTCGGCTCATGTGAAAGTCCCAGACTGCTTAGAGCAGGCTGAAGTTCATCCTGCGTAATATTCTTCGACAACGACACATCGACGTTGGAACCAGCCTTGAAATCTACACTGTAATTAAGTCCCATAAATCCGAGGAAGATTACACCCATTACAGTAATTACAATTGAAAAAATAAAGAAATATTTACTCAGATGCACGAAATCCATATCTTTCTTAAAGCGCACGGATGTCACTCTCCTTTACCCCAAATTGCTTCGGTTTTTTCAAAGTACCGGCTTTAACCAGTACTGTGAGCAGCCAGTGGGCAAAATAGAGGTTCGTTACGATACTGAGCACGATTTCGACAATCAGGATCAGCGCAAAGCCTTTAACCGCGCCGGTACCGAATGCGAACATAACGGCCGCTACGATAATGGTCGTTACATTGGCGTCCATAACGGTCCGGAAAGAGGTTTTGTTACCCGCTTTAACGGAGGACAGGATACTCTTACCGCTGCGCATCTCTTCTCTTATCCGTTCGTTCGTAATGATATTGGCATCAACCGCCATCCCTATACCGAGGATAAATGCGGCAATACCGGGGAGTGTCAGGGTAAAGTCAGCGATGACAAAGACCAGAATCAGCAGCCAAGTATGCAGGATCAGCGCGAAGCTGGCCAGAACACCAGGCAGACGGTACATAGCCATCATAAAGATCAGGATAATCAAAGAACCTACTAGACCAGCCTTGATCGTTTGATCAAGAGACTGTTTACCAAGAGTAGCTCCAACGCTTTGGGAGTATTTCTCGGTCAGCTTCAGCGGCAGGGCACCCAGGTTAATGGTGTCAGCCAATGCACGTGCTTCATCTATCGTGTAATTTCCGGAGATCGAAGCTTTACCGTCGGTCAATACAGCTCTTACCGTCGGTGGAGAACCTAGCAACTGATCATCGAGATAAATGGCAAGTTCTTTACCCAGCAGACGCTCGGTAATCTCCGCGAATTTTTTCTTATCTTTAACAGTGATGCTGATCTCTGGCTGGTTCAGGTTATTGCGCTGAACTTCTGCAGCATTCTCAACAAAATCACTGCCCACAAGTTCAATCTTGCTATAAACTCCTGTTGCATCGCCTTCGGCAGCGCTGCGGAAAGTCAGAACCGCAGGTTCTTTCATTTTCTTGCGGACTTCAGCTTCGTCGGTAACGCCGGCAATCTTCAGACGAATGCGGTCTGTTCCCTCCGTAGTCACCTCAGGCTCGCTGGTTCCCAGTGCGTTCGCGCGTTTCTCCAAGCTTTCTGCTGTTTTTTGCAGTGAAGCCCGGGTCAGCGTTCCTCCCGTTTCCATCGGCTCAGCGTGGTACAGAATCTCGAATCCGCCCTTCAGATCAAGACCCAGCCGGACTCTGTCCAGCAGCCCGGGAGTTGTAAACGCCATAACGCCTGTTAAAACGAGCACGGTAATGATAAAGCTCAACAGTCTCTTCATGCTCTTGCTAGTTCCCCTTTCATTACTCAATATTCCTATTATAGCTACGTGCGAAATCACCGTCAATTCAAGGAAGAATGACGGTGCCCTATTCACACAAAGAAACGGCCGGCTATGCTACTAGTCGCAAGCCATCCGTTTGGATAGGTACAGCTTAATTGATCCTCTCTTACTTTAACGCTTCCTATAGCTGTTTGCAAAAGAAAATCGTTCCTTTTGATCAGGTGAATCCCCTGTATGCCGCTATTGTCAAATAATTCATATAGCTTGTGGCCTTTAATGAATAAATATCGTTCACCAGCTTGTGCAGAGGCGGCTTGCCCTCCTTGGCATAGTTGCGGCTGACACAATCCCAGATATCCTTGCCCGTTACGTACTCATAGCCCAGCAGCTGGAATTCCTCCGCCTTACTGGAGCACATGGCCTCGATCGCATCGCTAAGTTCGTCAAAATTCAATTGTTCCGATTCCACGTGATGACACCTCCAAAGTTTCCTCGCTAAAAGCAGGCTACAGGAATGTATTCGACCTTCCCTGTCCGCTTTCCTTCTTCCCGTGAAAAGATGTCACATCTAAAGCTTGTCATGGAGAGTACAGGGTCAAGCATATCAATAAACAAGCCCGCTTTATTTCCGGGCAGACATGCTCTACCTGCGTTGATTTCATTTTCAGGAAGAAGGAGTGTCCTTTGAGGAAACAAAGCTTTATTCAAGGAACGATGATTCTGCTGGCCGCGGGCATCATTAACCGGATGCTGGGCTTTATTCCCCGGATTGCGCTGCCGCGGATTATCGGCGCCGAGGGCGTTGGCTTATACCAGCTCGGATATCCCTTTTTCATCGTGCTGGTCACAGTGATTACCGGAGGAATACCTCTTGCCATTGCAAAAATGGTGGCCGAAGCCGAAGGGGAGAACCGCCCGGATCAGTCGCGCCGCATCCTGCATACCGGACTTACGCTAAGCCTGGGCCTTGGGCTTCTGTTCACCCTGGTCGCACTGTTATGCGCTTCATGGGTCTCAAATGTTGTTCTGACGGACAGCCGGGTGTACTATACCTTCGTCAGTATGACCCCCATGATCTCCATTGTCGCGGTGTCTTCCATTTACCGCGGCTATTTTCAGGGCAGACAGAACATGATTCCTTCAGCACTTTCCTCGGTGCTGGAATCGGTCATCCGGATATTTTTCATGCTGTGGTTTTCCTGGATTCTGCTGCCGAAGGGGATTGCTTTTGCGGCAGCGGGGGCGATGCTGGGGGTAACCGTCGGAGAGATTATCGGAATGCTGGCGCTGCTGCTGCAGTACTACTTTATCGTGAATAGAGATAAAAAGGAAAACAGTTTATCCTTAGTGCCGTCAGAGCAAGGACTTGTAAAGCAAAAAATGGAGGATCCACAGGCGGCTCCGGTAATGAGACGGCTGCTTGGTATTGCGGTTCCTGTCACAGCAGGACGGCTTGTCGGTTCCTTTTCCTATTTGCTGGAGTCCATCATTACTGCCCGCAGCCTGGCGCTTGCCGGAATTGCGACTGCTGCAGCCACTGCACAATACGGATCTCTGCAGGGTATGGTCATTCCGCTGCTGCTGCTTCCCGGAGTGCTGAGCTCATCACTTGCAGTTTCGCTTGTTCCCTCATTGTCAGAAGCGGCAGCCCGTCATGATCTGACTACGATTCATAAAAGAATGCATCAGGCTCTGCGGCTGGCGATGGTCACGGGCGCCCCTTTCGCCGCGATCATGTATGTACTTGCCGTACCGCTGTGCACGCTTATGTACGGCAATGCAGATACCGCCCCAATGCTGCGGATGATGGCCCCTTTTGCACTGTTTCTGTATGTTCAGGCACCGTTGCAGGCTGCTCTTCAAGCCATGGACCGGCCGGGCCGGGCCCTCATTAATACGCTGATTGGTGCGGTGGTCAAAATCCTGCTCATCCTAATGCTCGCCTCACAGCCAGAGTACGGGATCTATGGTGCCATCATAGCAATTATGGTCAACAGTATTCTGGTCACTCTGCTGCATGGAGCCAGCGTGGTAAAGCTGATCAAATTGTCGCTAAGAATCGCCGATCCCCTCAAAACACTCACCGCAATGATCATCATGGCAGCCGGAATGTCATATGTGCATACCTCTGTACAGTTCTCTGACGCCGGGTGGCTGCAGTTCTTATTATCCGCTGCGAGCGGCATGGCCCTTTATCTGGGAATCTGCCTGCTCTCCGGCCTCATCTCTGTACGTGATCTGGACCGGGTGCCATTCTTCAAACGGCGGAGTTAAACACTCATCGGCTGTGCAGCCGGTCTACATAAATTTTACCTTTATGATCAATAGAACAGAGAAACACATCACGGAAATCTGAAACCCCTTTTTGACGGATTTGGGTCCGCAGCCAGAACCTGTTTTTACCGATCATTTCCAAGTTATCATCCTGTACCTTTCCGTCCATTATCAGCGGAATCGGCAGTCCTTCATACCTGATCTTTTTGTTGGGCAGCTTAATGCTCCCGGAACTACTATCTGAATTGCCGGAAGCACCCGAATCCCCGCCTTCGTTTGAATTCTGCTCCTGCTCCCCGGCGGCTGTACTGCTATTGCCGGACTGGTTCGTTGATGAGACACCTTTACTTTTTTCTATAACTGTCAGTTGCCCGCTGGTCTCCAATATCGCAAATTCCACGTCAGCAGGGCTATCGATATTCTGACCCCGCAGCTGAAGCAGCAAATCGTCAATATTGTACCGTTGTTTGCGCATTTCATGCCGGTTGAGCTTCCCGTCTGAGATTAGGACACTGGGCTTGCCGTCGATCAGCAGCCGCAGTTTTCTGCTCTTCAGGCTGAGCTGTGCAACTAATATCTGAATCAAAACCAGTGTTGCCATAGGTACAACTCCGTCGTAGACCGGCCGTTCGATATCTTCAATCACAAACACAGCAATTTCTGCAATCATGATGGAGATCGTCAGATCAAATACCGACAGCTTGCCGATTTCACGCTTCCCCATAATGCGCATGCTCAGGAAAATGAGGATATACATCAGCACGGTCAGAAAGATATGGACAGAAATATGCTTGAACATATTCTCTTCGCTCCCCTTCCGCTTCTCACCCGCGGGTACCTGTCTCCGGGGCGGATGATTTGTAACCCTATTCTGGCCTCTCTCCCAAGGGAACATTCGGAAGCTGCCATATAAATTAATGGTAAAAGGACAGCCATGCCTTTCTTGTACTATTGGGGCAAGCCTTCCCATACACTGATTAGTAGTTAAAGACACCCATGCTCAATAAATTAAGCGTATGCTTCCAAAGACAGTTTTTCCGAAGCTGATTCAATGGGGCTATGCTAAAAAACTAAGCGTATGCTTCCGAAGACAGTTTTTCCGAAGCTGATTCAATGGGGCTATGCTAAAAAACTTTTAGGAGGTTGTATCATGTACTTAATCCGGCGCCTGCTTTCGTGGAGAATTTCAAATCCAGTTCTGTCGGGTTTATGCCGATCGTTTATGTGGATGCTCGCAGGGGCATTTATTCTCTCACTCCTGCTGTGGGGCAGCGGCCTTAAGGAACAGGACCTTACAATGTATACTTATATTGTCCACGGTATTGCTGCCGCATTCGGCGGTCTTACAGCCGGAAGCAGAGCCGCAAGCAAGGGCTGGTATCAAGGTGCGCTAACCGGCATTTTTTACGGGGCGATTGTGCTGCTGGTCGGATTTCTCGCGCTTGACAGCTCGCCTGCCGGCATTGACGGCTTGTGGATTTTGGCTGCGGCAGCGATTGGGGCACTTGGAGGAATGTTTGGGGTTAATTTGCAAAAATCCTAATAAATAGAATATTCTAAAAAATTAAAACCTTCTTCGAAAATATGTTACACTGGATTCATCTGACTGTGCAAAAGCTCAAGGAGGCTTTGAATGTTTTGCTGTACCAATCCATGAATCATGTAGTTCTCTATACCGTCGTTATTGTAGTGCTGTTAATCTGGCTCGGTACCCGGCGTAATCCTTTGCTGGCATTTCTAGAAATCGGCAGGGAACTGTTGCGCTCTTATAAGTTTCTGCTGATTATTGCCGGAATGATCAGTGTTCTAACCCTTAACAAATATGAACTGCAGATCGAAAGGAAGATGCATCTCGGTTCCGATTTTACGTCCTTCATCTTTGGGCTGGAGGGGCATTTTGTAGAGTATGTGCAGCAGCTCTTTTATTCTCCCTGGCTGACGCCGATTATTGTTTTCTTCTATATTTTTATGCTCCAGTCTGTACTCGCCGCATCACTTGGCGTCTATTTGCTGGATAAAAACCGCGTGATGCTCTATGCCACGTGCTACACGATCATGATCGTTTATGCGGTTGCCATTCCGTTCTATTTATATTTCCCGGTAAACGAGGTTTGGTCCTATGCTCCGGCAGGTGTCCGGTTTACAATGCTTGACGTTTTCCCGAGATTCGAACAGGAATATAGACCTCTCTCCGGTCTGAACAACTGCTTTCCAAGCCTGCATACGGCCATTTCAGTTTCTACAGCGATCTTGGCTTACCGTTCCGGCAACCGGCGCTGGATGGTCATTACAACGCTCTCTGCAGCCCTGATTGTGTTCGGAATCTTCTATCTCGGCATCCACTGGCTCACCGACATGCTTGGCGGAACACTGCTCGCAGTACTCTCTACCTCCGCAGCTGTCCAGCTCGCGAAGCTTACGCTACGCAGCGGGGAAGAATCACTGGCTGTGCGTAGCCGGGCAACGGATGTTCAGTGATACTCCATATACTGCAAGAACGATTAATGCACACAAAAAAGCGGCATTCTCTTAAAAGAGAATTGCCGCTTTTTATGTATGTTGTGAAAACTACTCTTTACCTTCTGCGATTGTAACAGCATGGCTGATCGAACCGCGGTCAAAGGTGAGCTTGGTTACATCATTAACCCGCAAAACAACGATATCGTCGGAAATCTCTGTGATCGTCCCGTGAAGGCCACCAATCGTGACTACCTTATCGCCTTTTTTCAGAGCTTTTAACATACTGTTTCGCGTTTTGGTTTTCTTCTGCTGCGGGCGGATAAGTAAGAAATAAAACACCACAAACATTAGTACAAACGGGCCTACAAGACCCAGGATGCTGCCCCCGCTACCCGTAGTTGCTGCAAATTGAAACATATCTATTCCCTCCTTTCAGTACACATTAAGCACAATCGAGTGTTCTAGAAGCCTTTAAGATTATCATACAATCCGTATTGTGCAAAAAACTCATCGCGAAAATCAAGCAGCCGATCTTCCCTGATGGCTTCACGCACTTTACGCATCAAATCCAGCAGGAAGTGTAAGTTATGGTATGTCGTTAACCGCAGGCCGAAGGTTTCATCGGCTTTGATTAGATGACGCAAATAAGCGCGGGAATAATTCCGGCAGGTATAGCAGTTGCACTCCGGATCAAGCGGCCCGAAATCACGGGCATACTGGGCGTTGCGTACAACGAGTCTTCCCTGACTGGTCATCGTTGTTCCATTACGGGCAATGCGGGTAGGCAGAACACAGTCGAACATGTCCACACCGCGAATTGACCCCTCAAGCAGCGCATCCGGTGAACCGACACCCATTAAATAGCGCGGTTTAGTCTGCGGCAGGAGTGGAACTGTATAATCCAGCACTTCATACATAAGCTGCTTGGACTCTCCGACGCTGAGCCCCCCAATAGCATACCCCGGGAAATCCATGGAAGTCAAATCAGCTGCACTCTGGCGGCGTAAGTCTTCATACATGCCCCCCTGCACGATTGCAAACAGTCCTTGGTCCTCCGGACGGGCATGAGCTTTAAGGCATCTTTCCGCCCAGCGTGAAGTACGTTCCAGTGATTTTTTGACGTAATCATATTCTGCGGGGAACGGCGGACATTCATCAAAGGCCATCATAATATCCGAGCCGAGCGCGTTCTGAACCTCCATCGCCACTTCCGGGGAGAGGAATTTCTTGTCCCCATTCAGATGGGAACGGAAATGCACGCCTTCTTCGGTAATTTTGCGCATGTCACTGAGTGAGAATACCTGAAAACCGCCGCTGTCTGTCAGGATCGGACGATCCCAGTTCATGAATTTATGCAATCCGCCGGCTTCGCGGATAATATCGTGGCCCGGCCGCAGAAATAAATGGTACGTGTTGCTCAGAATGATGTGAGCGTCCATTTGTTTGAGCTCTTCGGGAGCCATTGTTTTGACTGTAGCCTGTGTGCCTACCGGCATAAATGCAGGTGTCTCAATGACACCATGCGGAGTGTGGACTCTGCCGAGCCGGGCTCCGGACTGTTTGCAGGTCTTAATGTGTTCATAAGTAATTGCTGCCATATGTTTAACCCTTCCTATTGCTTAATAAATAAACATTGCATCACCGAAGCTGAAAAAGCGGTAGTGTTCCTTAATCGCTTCCTCATATGCGGCAAGTATATGCTCCCGTCCCGCTAAAGCACTAACCAGCATAACCAGGGTTGACTTCGGCAGATGGAAATTCGTAATCAGCGCGTTTACTACCGTAAACTGATAGCCGGGATATATAAAAATATCCGTCCACCCGCTGCCTGCCTGAAGGATTCCATCCCCGGCCTGTCTTCCGGCCGTTTCGAGCGTCCGGCAGGAGGTGGTGCCAACGGCGATAATCCGCCCGCCCCTTGACCTTGCCGCATTCAGCAGATCGGCTGTCTCCTGGGATAACTCATAATACTCCGCATGCATCACATGCTCTTCTACCTTCTCCACAGACATCGGGCGGAAAGTGCCGAGTCCAACGTGAAGGGTAATATAGGCGATATTAACGCCTTTTGCAGCAATTTGCTCCAGCAGTTCCTTGGTAAAATGCAGGCCTGCCGTCGGTGCGGCTGCTGAACCTTCATGACGGGCATAAACGGTCTGATAACGTTCACGGTCATCCAGTCTTTCCTTAATATAAGGGGGCAGCGGCATGGAACCCAGTCTGTCCAGAATTTCCTGAAAAATCCCCTGATAGATGAAGCGCAAGGTGCGCCCGCCCATATCCGACTCGTCTTCAATGACTGCACGCAGCTCATCGCTAAAAATAATAACCGCACCGGTCTTCAGCTTCTTGCCCGGCTTCACCAGGGCCTCCCAGCGGTCTTCCCCCAAATTCTTCAGGAGCAGCACCTCGGCTTTGGCACCGGTATCTTCCTTGACCCCGAACAGCCTGGCGGGAATTACCCGTGTATCATTCAGCACCAGCGTATCGCCTGGCTGAAACTGCTCTAGTATATCAGTAAAATGCCGATGTTCGAGCTGCCCGTTCTCCTTATTCACCATGAGCAGCCTTGAAGCACTGCGGTCAGGCAGCGGAGTCTGGGCAATCAGCTCCTCCGGCAGATGAAAGTCATAATCTTCTACATTCATGTTCAGTCTTCATTCCTTAACTATAGTAACGTTATTAAAATAGTGTTGCAATATTTGCCTGTAATCATACCCGCTGTCCGCCATGCCCTTTACACCCCATTGAGACATGCCGAGCCCATGGCCGTTCCCCCAGCCGATAAAGTAAAATCCGCTGGTGCCGGTAACGACTCTGGCGGAGGAATCAGCACCCATAACAACGGTTCCGCTGCTCTGGGCGGAAACCTTGCCGGTGGCAGACAGCACACCTGCAGTTTGAGAACCGCCAATGGTTGCTGTAGAGCCGTCAGCGCCTAATACAGTATAACTGCCGGAAGGTACAATATCAAACAAAGTGCTGGGCAATCCGTTAAATGCTGACCGGAAAAGATCCGGGTATTTCACCTGCAGAATCTCGCCGTTCGCCTTTACTTGCATAGCTCTTCCCGAGGGCCCGCGCTGAGTGACCTGCAGACTCACAATGGAAGACGGCAGCGAATTACTTGTCTTGCCGCTCAGGCTTTTCAGCAGCTCGGCTGAGGTATAGGGCCCTTTAATCCAGCTATAGCTGCCGGATTCGTAGACCTGATCCAGCACAACGGCGTTGTCGCCGGGATTCAGCTTCCCTACAGGACTACTGCTGCTCTCAATAACCGGCAAAGGCCGGATATTCACATCTTTGGTTGTTGCTGTAGCAATACTCAGTCCCGCCGCAGTTGTGTCGCCGGTCAATTTAATATTATCTTCACGGGCATACCCGGAAATGCCGCTTGGCAGGAGCACATAATACCATTTCTTTGAGGACGCGACCGCCGCCGCGTCCTCGGCACTTAGTACACTGACGAACATAGTGCCGCCGTTATTCCATACCTCGGAGGGATCGGCTGTCACACCGCCGCTGTTCGAGGAGAAGACGGCTTCGACAAGCTTGCCGCCGCTCATCAGCACTTCACCGGCGGTGGCATCCACCGCTTTGGTAATGACAGGCGCTTCGGCTCCGATGCCGTTATACACCTGGCTAAGGGTCGTATCCACCACATTCGCCACATCAAATCTGTTGCCCTGGGCCAGCGCATAGCTGCGTGCGGCTACCGCCTGGGCCTTCAGCGCTTCCGCCGGCCAGCCTGAGGAAACCTCTCCGCCGACTACGGCATATAAATACTGCTCCAGCGGAACCTCATTGATCACCGCCAATGATCCCGCCAAACCGCTCAGCTCCAGATCCCCGCGGTAGGTTCGTTTGGATCTCTCCACAATCTGAATGCCGGCTTCATTACCGGCAGCCACAAACTTCGCCCCTGTACCGGATACGATGTAATGGAAGGCCTGGCCTTCGCTGATCCAGTCCATCCCCGCATCCGTCCGGATGATCAGGCCGGTGGCGCCGGCAGCACCGGCAGTCCAGGTCAGCTGCGGCAATGCAGCAGCCGCGCTCACCTGCAGCGCAGCTAACTCGCTGTCATTCGCCGCTTCCCCGGCCCATACCTGATACTTCGTACTGCCGTCAGCACCTGACACCAGCACCTTCCAGGCATCAATTCCGGCAGCGGTAATGCTGCTCAGAACAGGTTCCGCCTCCTGTGAAGTAGCAAATTCTCCGGCGAGCAGATGCTTGTTGCCCTTGACGGCAATCGTCTGGTCAGCCGGAATAGGCAGCCCCGCCTTACCTACACGGGTAAGACCTTCTTTGGCTGCAGCTTCACTTAAATATGGACCTGTATATAATTGATACACGCTGGCACCGCCGCGTGTGGTAACGAACAGCTGCGGTTTATCGGAAGAAGCTTGCAGCTTCTTCGCGGCATCGGCCGCGATCTGCCAGGATGGGGTCTCCATCACCTTAACCCTGAAGCCGTCCAGGCTGATGCGGATCTTGTTATTGGCCGGAACCGGCAGCAGTACTGTTCCGGCAGCGGACTCCAGATTAAAGGCTGCATTGGATTGCAGCGTTACGAACGGGACGGTGGATTTATATTTGCTGCCGATATCGGCATACAGTGCAACCCGGATGGTCCGGCCGGATTCGGCATGGCTGTCACCCGCGGGAAACAGAAAACTGCCGGCAATCAGCGTTGCTGCAAGAAGGGTCCGGCCCAGCTTTCTAATTCCTCTGCGACTGGCAAAATTCATCAGGAAGTCCCCCTTAGAAGTTGTTTTATTATTTGCATTACTGCTGCGGAGGGAGCGGAAGTCCTAAATGCTGGTACGCGGCAGGCGTCACCATTCTTCCTCTCGGCGTCCGCTGCAGAAATCCGATCTGCAATAGATACGGCTCATATACATCCTCAATGGTCTGGCTCTCTTCACCTATCGTAGCAGCAATTGTATCCAGTCCCACGGGACCGCCGCGGAAAACACTGATCATGGAGCGCAGCATTTTATGGTCAATGCTGTCCAGCCCGCGCGGGTCGACCTGCAGCATCTTCAGCGACTCGCCGGCAATGTCCGGGGTAATAATTCCGTCGCCGCGCACCTGTGCAAAGTCACGCACCCGCTTCAGCAGGCGGTTCGCAATCCGCGGCGTCCCCCGTGAACGCAGTGCGATCTCTTCGGCGGCATCGCCGATAATCTCAATACCGAGCAGTTCGGCATTGCGGGAGACGATGAAGCTCAGCTCATCAATGCTGTAATACTCCAGGCGGCTGACCACCCCGAAGCGGTCGCGCAGCGGTGCGGACAAAAGTCCGGCCCGTGTGGTCGCACCGATCAGCGTAAACGGCGGCAGATCCAGCCGGACGGAACGGGCGCTTGGGCCTTTGCCGATCATAATATCGAGCGCAAAGTCCTCCATTGCCGGATACATCACTTCCTCCACCGTACGGTGCAGCCGGTGGATCTCGTCAATGAACAGCACATCGCCCTCCTGCAGATTGGTGAGCAATGCCGCCAGATCCCCGGGCCGCTCGATGGCCGGACCTGACGTTGTCCGCAGATTCACGCCAAGCTCGTTGGCGATAATATTGGCCAGCGTTGTTTTGCCAAGGCCCGGAGGACCGTACAGCAGCACATGATCCAGCGCCTCACTGCGCATTTTGGCAGCTTCAATATATATTTTAAGGTTCTCTTTCACCTGATTCTGTCCGATGTACTCGCCCAAATAACGCGGACGCAGGCTTAATTCCACCGCTTGCTCGTCCATCATCAGATTAGCCGATATAATCCGGTCATCCATTTATTCATCACTCCGTTCTTCAAGGCTTACTTCGCTATATATAGCAGCCCCAGCGCCTTCTTCATCAGCACATCAACAGTTCCTGTATCCGTGCCTTCTTTCTTCATCGTCAGCCAGACACGGTCAAGCTCAGCTTCAGTATAACCCAGCGCCTTCAGCGCGTCCCGTGCTTCTTCCCAAGGCAGCGCGGCGGCTTTGGCATCAGCCTCTGCCGCAACCGCGAATAATCCGGTCTGCATTGAAACGGCGCTTAGTCCGTCCAGCTTGTCGCGCAGATCCAGAATCATCCGCTGCGCGGTCTTTTTGCCGATTCCCGGCAGCTTCGTCAGGAAAGTAATATTCTCCTGATAGATGGCCGCGATCAGCTGATCCGGCGTTCCTCCCGTCAGGATCCCAAGGGCAACGCGCGGACCGATGCCGGATACCTCAATCAGCTTGCGGAACAGCTTCTGCTCTTCCCTTGTCGGAAATCCGAACAGCAGTGTCGCATCCTCACGTGTCTGATAATGGATATAGATTGTCACAGGCCCTTCCGTCTTGGCAAATGCATAAGGATTCGGGCAGAATACCCGGTAGCCAACCCCCTGGACATCCAGCACCACATATTCTGACTCCAAATGTACAACCGGTCCTCTTAAGTAATCTATCATTTTCGCAATACCTCATTTAATTTGGAATTAAGACTTACAGAATGGGCATGACATACCGCTACAGCAAGCGCATCGGCTACATCATCCGGTTTCGGGACAGCAGACAGCTTCAGCAGCAGCTTCACCATTTCCTGCACCTGCTTCTTCTCCGCCTTGCCGTAACCGACCACAGCCTGCTTCACCATCATCGGTGTATATTCGGAGACCGGGAGCCCGCGCTGCACAGCGGCAAGAATCAGCACACCGCGTGCCTGCGCAACAGGCAGCGCAGTTGTTACATTGCGGGCGAAAAACAGCTTCTCCACCGCAACTGCATCCGGCTTGTATTTATCAATAAGCTGAACCATGCCTTCATAGACATGCAGCAGCCGCCCTTCCTCCGGAGTATGCGCCTCGGTCTGAATGGAACCATATTGAACCGGTGTTAATTTATTCCCTTCCTTATCAACGAAGCCGAAGCCGACAATCGCCAGCCCCGGGTCAATTCCCAGGATGCGCAAATCCAATCTCTCCTCTATCACAGGCAGGATATTCCACCGTAATCATCCATTGTCCGTCACTTAAGCGAACATATGTATTCCTTCTAACCATTATAGCAAAAATCACTCTGACGGGAGCATAAAATTTGCTGCGTTCAACAATGACCATCCTTTGCGCAGCAAAAAGAGCGGAATCTGCCAAATAACCCTAGTGCAGAAACCGCCCTTTTATATTTGCAAGCATTCTATAACAGTTAGTGCGGGATAATATCCTTCAGTCCCCCAAGAAAACGGCTGGAAGCATAGCAGATCTCGCCATTGATCATGCGAATCTCGCGGTTCTTAGTATCCACTTCAGCTATATTATCCTTATTGACCACAAAGGAGTTGTGGCAGCGGTAGAACCGGGAGTCCATCTCGAGAATGTCCTTCAGCTTGCCGTAGAATTCAACCTGGCGGTTCTTGGCATGCAGGATGATTTTGTGCAGCTGCGGTGAGGTCTCAAAAAATAAAATATCATTATAATCCACACTGATCATCTTATCGCCCGATTTGGTCTGGAACTTCTTGATATTATTGTACTTATTCTGCAGATAGCGCGTATTGGCTGTATCAATACATTCAATGACCCGCTGGCGGATATCCGTAAATTTATCCTTCGTAATATAATCCATCGCTTCAACCTTATAGGTAAACGTTAAATACGTCAGCTCCGAGTGGGTAGTCACGAAGACGATTGCACCGAGGCTGTCATACTGGCGGATTTCCGCTCCCAGAGCGATCCCGCTCTTCTCCTCCTGCAGATCCACATCCAGAAAATAGAGTCCGGTTACACGGTTATTTTGCAGATAGTCGATGATCTCCTGGGAACGCCCTGTTGAAATCACCAGCTTCATATCCAGATTCTCCATCATTATGTAATTCTCTATGTAAGAGTTCAGGCGCTTCCTTTGCTCCGGGTCATCCTCACACACAAATATCTCCAGCATCAAGCTTCCTCCTGTCTAGTAAACTTCCAGTTCCTGAATAAACTGACCATCTTTTCTGTAGGTATCAAGCGTTACCCCGGCGCACTGAGATACGATCTCCCGCAGATTGCTGAGCCCGAGGCCCCGGCCTGTACCTTTGGTGGAGAAGCCCTTCTCAAAAATCCGGTGCAGCTCCGGGCCGTCCGGCTGGCAGCTGTTCGCTACGGCAATCAGTACCCCTCCGGTCCGCTTGACCAGCGCCACCCGCAAGTTCGACGATTCGCATTTGACGGCTTCTTCGATTGCATTATCCAGAATGATCCCCAGGCAGCGGCAGAGCTTGACGGAATCCATATTGACGGCCTCAATCGGCTCTACCGCCTCCACTACTGCATCGATGTGCAGCTCCTGCGCGCGGATCAGCTTCGAGGACAGAATGCCCTTCAGCTCCTGAATTTTGACATTCTGCAGCGTTCCCAGCTTATAGTTATTGTTCTGCATCCCCTGGCTGATCGGCAGGATTTTTTGGTCAAAATAGGTGCTGAGCCCCTCCACATCCTTGGAGCGTATGTATTCGGACATCGACAGCAGAATATTGATATAGTCATGGCGGAATTTCTGCATGTCGGTGTACATCATTTCCAGATTGTCTGTGTACTCCAGGAGACGCTCATACTGCTCCTGCTTGCCCTGCATAACAGCCTCCTTCATGACACTGCGCGTCAGAACCATGAACACACCGATTAAGAGGATGAAATAAAATACAAACAGCAGACTGTTCGCCTGAATATTGGCATTCGTGAATCCCTGCTGCTTGCCGATTAAGATATTGGCATAAAAAATCACCACCGTAATTACACAAAGAATTGCGAACAGAATTCCGTATCTGCGGAATAACAGCTCATAAGCCTGGAATTTGGCGAAAAGAAACCGGGCCGCGAATGTGAGAAGAATGGCGATCACGAAATAAGTAGGGTAGTAAACAATGTACAAAGTTCCCTGGATAATTTCTTCAAGCGAGGAATGAAAGATCCAGATAAACACATTGCTTGTTATGTAGTCGCTGATTACTGAAATAATTATCGCTATGATCGGAAAGATGATGCTAAATACAATTCCCCTTGATTTCCAGTAACTTAATGCAATACAAAAAAGCAGAATAATAGTTATACTGGGAATTCCAATCATTATGTATAGAGGATATCCGATACAAAGAGAGCCTATAAACATTACAAGACTGAATTTCATATTGAATCTTCCCTGATTTAACATATAAATACTCAAAGAAAGTGTTAACATCTGAACGCCAACCGATAATAATTCTCCCAAAATCCCTATCCCCCTCAGCTTAAGTCCACTCTGTAATTTTATACAAGATTGGTACTTTAACCCTATACATATCATTGTAATTCATACAAGATAATCTAGTAAAGCTGAATAACCCAAAAAAAGCCTCCTATACCGGAGACCTTTTCGGATTCTATTGGTTTCATAGCCGTGCAGTGATGCTTAAATCGCAGGTTATTTATGGGCTGAGGCCTTTAATAACTCCATCGGAATTTTAGGTTCGTGGAAGAATGTCATGCAGCAAGTTTCCATTGCAATATCTCCGCTCTTGATTGCCGCATTTCTCACTGCTGCGGCCATACCGTCTTTTACCTCGTTAAACATTCTCTGCGTCATAGTTTTCATAATTTTTATAGCTCCTTTTCAATAGTTTATAGGTTATTGGCAAGATCATCAGCACTTGAAGCAGAATTCCCATCAGCAGCAAAGCCTTAATTGTCGGACTTGGAATAAGCAGGGCGGTAAGCACAATCAGCAGGCTAGACTTTGTTGTTGTCTTTCTTAATTTCTCTCTTCTTTCCTTGCCCAGCAGCGGAAATTTATCTGTATCCGCCGGTGCATACCGGTAAAGCAGCAATGTAGCTAGTAAACCAATGATTCCTACCTGTATGTTGTTGAACCTTATGTATTGTTCGCATAAATACGGTATGCCTATGAACATAGCAGTACTTGATATACTGCAAATCATGCTGCTGCTTGCATGGAGGCCAAATGCTGTTTTGCGGATAGCGAAGTAGGCGCCGTGCATGATTAATGTCTGCCAGAGCAGATGGAACAGAATTGCCGCTCCGTAGACCAGAACGAGCTTACTCAGGTTAATCAGCAGCATTTCAAATCCCAGCTTCATTTTCAGGTAATCAATGTATTCTCCCTCACGCTCCTTGTTCAGTCTTTGGGCCATTCTGCAGGCCAGCGATTCGGTAAATCCCATCTTTACTGCTTCTTCAGCTTCCATCTTATTTGGTCACCTCTCTTGTCCTTAATATTAAACATTTTTCTGAGAGATTTACGGATCGTGCCCAGGATGAGACTTAGATGTACCAAATGCTGGCATAAACGCAGTGGCATGTCTTAAATGTACCGAAATCATACGTACCTGTGAAAACGAATACAGCGGTCTCTATGAAAAACGCCGCCGTACATCCAGAGAGTCCGGATGCGCGGCGGCGAATTGACGGGTGGAACATATAATCTGCTCAAGTGTTGATCAGAACCTTCAGTACGTCCTGTACCTCAATTTTTTGGGGGACGACCAGGCTGCAGATTTCCTGCTCGTTTTTCATGAAGGAATAGCCGACCAGAAACGGGAAATGTTTGAACTGGATCCGGAATACTTCCGTACCGAACATACTCTCCGGTCTGATGGAGGAGATTTCATAAATGGCATAATCGGCTAGCAGACCCATTTTGAACGCCTTACCCAGCGCTTCCTTGCAGCTGAAGAACATGTAGGCGAAGCGGGCGGGTGATTCATATCCGGACATCAGCTCTTTTTCGCTGCCGCTCAGCATCTCTTCAATCGGCACATCCAGCCGGATGGTTTCCATATCGATGCCCACAATATTATCCTTGGAGTAGACTACCGAGAGCACATACCTTTTGGAATGGCTGAGCCCCACCTCAACCAGCTGGTCTTTAATAATCGGGAAGCGCAGGCTGCCGTACTCCACCGTTATTCCGCTGAGCTCACCTTTGAAGGATTCCGACTGGTCCGCCAGGTTTTTTTTGATCGCATAACGCCCGTACAGAAACTCCTTGCGCCGGCTCTCATTGCAGATATTGCAGTACATCACGTACTCGGTGGAGCTTAATATTTTGTGAACCTCGAAGGTGTGCTGTTCCTTCATATCGATCAAGTGCGGACTAATCATGGCCTCATCCCCTTATCGTTCGCCGGCCTTAGATTTGCGGTGCCAATAATGAAACAAGAGCAGGTCCGCAACAAATCCGGCATTGATCAGCAGTATAAAGCTTAAGTAAATGCTCTGTGTGATGGAATGGACCGGATATTTGAGCAGGATCCCCGCTGTAATCAGCAGACTTGCCATAGCGCTCAGCGGGACAACCCCCGAGCTCCGGTAGTGGATCTTGCGGTACAGTCCGAGCATCAGCATCAGGATTCCCGGCAGAATCAGCGTTTCCCGCAGCTCACCGACATTTGGCATAGCCTCCCCGAAGGTGTACACCGGGAAACGGATGCAGAGCAGAAGGCCTGAAATGATCAGCAGTGAATCTAGCCATTTGCGGTGACTGCTGAGGGCGATGGCGTACCAGGCGCCGAAGACGTTCAGATAGGAAAGGCTAATCAGCACCAGCGCAGCCGCTACACTCAGGACGAACCAATACGTGTCACCCGGAATGAATTTGTCCTCGCCCACAAAGCGTAGGAATAGGAAAAAATAGATTCCGACCACAAGCAGCTTCAGTCCCCAATAGGTCTTCATCCCCGCGATAAACCTTCTGCGGAAGGCGGTGTTACCTCCCTGTAGATTAAAGCCGTACTTTCGGTATAAAAAATCATAGATAGTTCGCTGCATAATGTTCCTCTCCCAGCATATTGGATAGTTGCTCAATGGACGGGTGTTCAAAGACATCGAAGAAGCTGATATCTGCATCGAACTGCTGGTTAATCTCCCGGGCAATCTCCCATACGGTGACGGAATCCACGCCCTGCTCAAAAATGTTGGTCTGCTCATTTAAGGCCGCGCCGGGCAAATACTGCTGCAGGATCAGCGAGAGCTTTTTATTTTTGCTGAGGAAATGGTTCTCGTATAAGGTCTTGGTGTCCGTCTTCCCGTTCGCGGTCAGCGGAATTTCCTGCACATATACGATCTTGGACGGGATCATGTAGATCGGCAGCAGCTGCTTCAGCACCTGGCTGATATTCTCGGAGCGGGTCGTGACCGCCAGATAGATTTTTTTGTCCCGGACAAAAGCATGGCAGTTCTGAATCCCCTGGGCACGGACGGTATATTCGATCTCCTGCAGATCAATCCGGTAGCCGTTGATTTTGACCTGGGTATCCTTCCGGCCGAGATAGACAATTTTGCCTTCCGGATTCAGCCGAACTAGATCTCCTGTCTTATAGACCTCCTGGCCCTGCCACTGGACAAAAGCTTCCTTTGTCTTCTCCGGATTGCCGAGATAACCAAGCGCGACCCCGAGTCCGCTGGCATAAAGCTCCCCTTCTGCGGCGCTCTGCCCTTGCTCATCCACAATATGGGTCAACGTTCCATGAATCGCTGTACCGATGGCAATCTCCTGCATTACACTTCCCTGCTCCATGACATCCAGGGTAGTAAACACGGTGTTCTCTGTGGGACCATAGCCGTTAACTACCGTTGTATGCTTCAGCACTTCATTGACATGGGATAAGCTAAGCTGCTCGCCGCCTACAATTACGCGAGAAAGACTCTTGAACATTTCCGGCTTCTTGTCCACCCAGAAGTTGAACAGGGAGCAGGTGATCCACATCACGTCAATGCCCTGGCTAATCCGTTTTTCCACATGATAGATATTCAGAATCTCCGTCTTCGATAACAGAGAAATGGTCATGCCGGACAGCAGCCCGCCCCAGATCTCAATAATCGATGCGTCGAATTCCAGCGGACTGATATGGGAAATGGTCTTATCCGGGGAAAGTCCCAGACGCTCATCCCCCAGCAGGCGGAGGACACCGCGGTCCGGAATGCCGACCGCTTTGGGCGTGGAGGTTGTGCCTGAGGTGAATACGATGTAGCAGAGCTGCTCCGGAGTACGTGCGGGAAATTCCCATACTTCCCTCAGACTGGGCACCGGCTGCAGCACTTCATTAATTGTAGCTTTGACCTGGATCGTTTCGCGCATGGACTGCTTGCGGCCCTCCGGATAGTCCTTATTGATCACGGTATAGGCGGCTCCCGCCTTCAGCACAGCCACCATAGCGGCAATCGCCTCAATGCTGCGCTCCAGCTCGATTGCTACCACATCATGAGCCTGGACCCCCTTAACCTGCAGCTGCTGCAGATAGACATTGGATAGCGCATTTAAGTCTCCATAGGTGATGGAGCGGCTGCTCTCCACAATCGCCACCTTGTCCCTATATTTCCGCATGTTCTCCCCTAAAATGCCGAGAATATTGTTCATTGTCCGCTTCCTCCTTTGAATGGGCTTGTCTGGCCAGATGTGATGAAACCGATGATATGGTGATAGACCTGCTGCTGGAATTCGTAGTAAAAGAAATGACCGCCCGGATAGGTATGATACGGAATCTCCCGTTCCGACAGGTCGCTCCAGTCCTGCACGGCGGTGACGGACCGGTCTTCAAGCCCCTGAAAAACAGCAATCTGGACGGCAGGATCGAACCTGCGGCAGCGGTACTGATTGTCCAGGTTATAGCGGTTAACCGCCGTAATATCGCTGCGGAGAGCCGGCAAAAACAGTTGGCGCATCTGCTGGGAGGCAAACTGCCCTTCCTTGATCAGGCCATAGATGCGGCAGCGCTCCAGCAGCGTATCGTCGTCCGGCTCCTCTTCATCCACCGCTTCAATCCGGTGCGGCGGGGTGGCCGCCATGAACAGCAGCTTGATTACCGGATAGCCGGACTCTATTAAGGCATGGGCCAGTTCATACGCAATCAGGGAGCCCATGCTGTAACCCAGCAGAATCAGCTCTTCCTGCGGGTCCAGAGATTTCTTCAGCAGGGAGAACAGGTCAGCGGTGATGTCCCGGATCGAGCCGGAGGGCTTCTCGGAGAACCTTCTGCCGTGACCGGGATACTCCAGGGACAGGACTGCAAGCTCCGGGCAGCTGGCCTGAAGCTGCTTCTGCAGCTCAGCGAACACATTGACATGGGCACCTGCGTACGGCAGGAGAATCAGCTTCACTCGCGTGCACCTCCCCGGGAATACCTGCTTTCTGCATCCAGCTGAAGCAGCAGATTGTAGCAGTTGCCGTGCATCGAATACGATACGGCCGAGTACAGCCTGTAGTCTCCAGGGCTGATACTCCACTGCTCCCCGCTGATTCTGCCGATAAAAGCATTCGGGCTGGCGACTTCCCGGCTCTGCAGCAGAGTCTGCATGCGCTGCGAATCCAGCAGACGGCAGGCGCCGATCAGGCCATAGTAGCCTACGATATAATGGACTCCCTCCTTCAGGAATCCGCCTTTCAGGTTCCTGTAGGTTTTCTGGAGCGTCTTCAGGCAGGAGAATTCTGCCGTATCATCGATCTCATTGCCCCGGCCGTACAGCTCCAGAAAAACATCTGCTTCCGGATCAACTCCGGCATTCTCCAGGGAGCGGCTTACCAGCTTCTTGACAGCGGTCCGGTTGACAACGGGGTTGCCCATCGTTCCGGCAGAGATATCCTTAATCTCCGCAAGAATGGTATCGCCGTCGCTAAGTGCGAGTTCCCGCTCCTTCAACAGGAACGCAGCCCCGCCTTCCGAGAAGTACCGGCCTGAGGCCCCGTCCTCAAAAGGTTCGGTGTAGCGTTCAGCGCCTATTCCGAACTGGGACAGCTCATAAGGGACCGGAAAGGTAACCGCGCTTGATCCGCCGGTAAGGGCGATGTCGAACTCCCCTTTGCGGATTTTGGCATAGGCGCTGTACATCGAGCTGATCCCCGAAGTAGAAGCTTCACTGATGAGCTCAACGGCCGGAGGACGGCCCAGCTGAAGCAGCTTAAGATAGCCAAGCGGATCAATAAGCTTCACTGCATGTCCAAATGCCTCGCCTTCCACTCTCATTAATGCGAATTTGGAGAGGCTATCTGTCTGGGCGGTTCCTATCGAGACAAGCAGATTGCTCTTTGGACCCAGCACATTCCGGTCCGCCAGCGTCTGCAGGAGGGAGAGTGTGATCCGTTCGCTGGACAGCAGGAATCTGCTGTCCGGCCCGGAGATATGCTCCAGCTTGAAATGCTCCTCTACGGAGGGATAGAACACCCCGTCGAAGGAGGCAGCCTCACCCGGCTCCTGATTATAGGTTCGTTCAAGCTCACGCACACGGCTCTGCCAGATCGCGTTCTTGCGGCCCATCAGCTCTTCCGTACTCCCTGATTCCCGGCCCGGGTAATCATAGATGAAATCAACGATAACTACTCGGCGTTCATTCATTGGCTTCCTCCAGCAGATCTTTGACGTATTGGCTGAGCTGCGTGATGGTCGGGTAGATGAACACATCGGCCACTTCCATATCAATCTTGAACTGTTCTGCCACCGGACCATAGATGCCGAAGGCCTTGAGCGAATCGCCGCCCAAATCTGTGAAGCTCTTATTCACATCAATGTCATTGCGGTCCAGCACCGAGGCAAACACAACCGTGACGAACTTCTCCACTTCATCCTGGCTGTCGGTACCCGTGATCGTTAAGGCTGAGTACTCCTTAATCTGAATCTTGGCAGCCTCTTCCGCTACAACATCCGAAGCTGCAGCTGCGGCTCTGCTGCCTGCATACTGCTGCGGCATGCGGATATATTCGGCTAAGAATTCCGCCGTCTTGGCTTTGTTGAACTCACCGGCGATAACCTTGCCGAGCTTCTTATCCAGCGAGAGTCTGATGTATTCCCTTCCGACAGGCGAAGAGAGTGACTTCATCAGCAAATGCTCGTCTGCTGCGGCCAGATCGCCGAATTGCAGCGCCATACCGGTATCTTTCCAGCCCGGCCACAATACTGTGGTTGCCGCTTCATCCCTGAAGCCCTCAAGAAAGGCGTTGGCGAAGGTATAAGAGAACTGGCCTGCCGATCCGGCAATCGTGGTCATGGAGGAGCTGGCAATGAAGAACTTCAGCGGCTGACCTTGCAGGTATTTGCGCAGCAGCAGGGTCCCTGTTACTTTTGGAGCTACAATATTTAAGAATTCCTGTTCAGACTTCGTAAAGAGCATGCCCTCTTCCGGAACCCCTGCCAGATGAACAATTCCCGCTATAGTTCCTATACTGGCCAGGCTGCCTACAACCTGCTTGACCTGTTCCTCGTCCGATACATCACAGCTGTGGAAGGACACGTTAGAACCTTTGCCCAGTACCTGGTTCATCCGGCTCAGCTTGCCGCTTTCTTCGGCTGTCAGCGATGCCTTGGCCTGTAAGGCGGAATAGGAATCTTTGCGTCCAAGGATGGCAATGTGCAGCTTCGGCTGGCGTTCCAGCAGAACATCGATGTATTCCATCCCGATACCGCCGTAGCCTCCGGTCACAATCACACAGTCTTCTTCATTCAGCTGAAGGTTCGCATCCGCCGGGGCCTTAGCCTCGACCAGCGTTTCCTCATACAACTGGTTATGGTCAACCAGCATTTTCTTGCCGTCCAGCTCTTCTGTCTCCGCGATACTGAGGATCTTCCCAAGGTCGAATTCCGCCAGGTTCAGCATTTGCGTCTTGAAGCCGGTATTCTCCAGCCCCAGAATTCTTCCTGAGCTCAGCAGGGAATAGTTCAGCGGATTAAGCATGGTGTCAGCCGGATCCAGAGCGAAGCCGTTATCAGCCAGGATCAGCACTTTGCCCTTGCGCTTGACCAGCGAATTGGCCTGCTTGGCAAAGTCAAAATAATGGAGCATTTCCTGCTGGGTGACGCTGGTATCCGGCAGGGACTCCCCAAACCAGGGAGCATAGATCACGAAATCATATTTCTCGGCAGGCTTGAAGGCTTTGAGCGCTCTGTAATCCTGCAGGTCTACACCTTCACGCTGTTCAGCGGCGGCAAGCTCAAGTGCCCGCCCGTTGCCGACGACCAGAACGGTCTTCCCGGCAGCTGCAGAAGCTGCTGTCTCCTGTACACGGTAAGCCGAAGGCGTCCAGTTCACTTCATGCAGATGAGGCTTGAAATAGGCGTTGGCAAAAGCCTTCATAACGTATTTGTCCAGGTAAGCTATAGTCTCGCCAAGCTCGTTGTAGACGGAGATATTGGCCGTAATGACATCATGATCTCCGGCCGGGTCGTAGAGCAGCTCTGTCCTGGAATATATCCGGCCGGTGAACGCTTTGCCGGTGAAGGTGAATTTGCCGTAGGACAGCGGAAGGTAGCTTTTGCCGCGGGCCTGGGCACGCTCATACACCATCGCGCCAAGAATGCCGTCAAGCAGGGAAGGATGCAGGTAGAATTTCTGCAAGTCACCGGCAAATTGCTCATGGAGCGTCAGGGACAGCAGGATCTCGGAGGCGGATGGACGGACCAGGCGGAAATTCTGCTTGGCGAAATCCCAGCGGCCTTTAAAGAAGTTATTCTCCTCGGAGCCGAAGTCCGCGCTTAGCAGCTGCTGTTCGAACATGCTGTTCACATCTACAGCCTCCGATGCAGCCTCAAGCTCCGCCTGTCTGATCGTAAAGGAGGCATGCGTCACATAGTTGTTCATATCCTGGTTCTCATAGGAGAAGACCTCGATGTCCAGCTGCTTGGAGGAACTCTTGCCGACGTGGATCTGGAACTCTCTGCGTTTATCCTCCAGCTGAATCAGATTTTTGAAATAGAGCTTCTCCAGCTGGAACGCCGGGGTTCCGAAATATAGGACCGCCAGCTCAGCGGCGAGCTGTGTATAGGTGGTTCCGGAGAAGGTCCGCTGGCCGCCGATCCGGTGATCGTCGACAAACCAGTCATCCGGTGACAGCTTAACAGTGTACACATCGGAATGACCTGTCTTCAGCGTCTGCTTGGTGATCAGTGTGGATTGTACGGGCAGGCTGGGCCCGGAATTCTCGTAGGTGTTATGCTTTTTAACATTCGCCCACAGCACCTGCCGTTTGAATTCATAAGTCGGCAAGGAGAGCGTAACTGCATCCTGATAAGGATACATTTCCAGCGCCAGGTCATAACCTTCCAGATATAACTGGATCAGTTCGCCTGTCATGTACTGGTCGTAGCCGGTTTTGAGCCGGTGCTGCATCAGCTTCTTCATATCACCGGATATCTCCTGAATTTCGCCCTGAAGGATTCCTTCTGCAGACTGTCCGCTGGCCAGAACACCAATGGCTGCACGCAGCTTGCCGGTGAATTCTGCGAAGGATGCCGCCTCGAACCCGATACCATTCTTAAAATGATTCCGTTTGTGAATCAGCGTATAAGAGATGTTGTGCAGGCTGAAGGCTTCCAGTCTTCCTGCCTGGCGCACGAATTTATTCAGGACTGCAATCAGCTGCTCTGCGGTTTGGGCCGAGAAAACGAATGGATAAGGTGCTGATGACTTCACCGGCTCGCGGCGTGTTTCATATTCCTCCAGTACAATATGGGCATTGGTTCCGCTGAATCCGAAAGAACTGATCCCTCCGCGGCGGGGATATTTGCCTCTTTCCCATTTCCGGACTTTTGTGGGGATATAGAAAGGGCTGTCGACAAATTTGATATATTCATTGGGCGATTCAAAAGACTGGTTGGGGAAAATCTCCTGGTTCCGCAAGGCCAGCGACATCTTGATCAGTCCGCCTACACCGGCTGCACCTACGGTGTGCCCGATATTCTCCTTAAGGCTGGTGAGGGCGCAGAAGCCCTTTTTGTCTGCATGCTGCTTGTACGCATCTGTAAGTCCTCTAACTTCAATCGGGTCACCCAGCTTCGTGCCGGTGCCATGGGCATCGATATATTCCACGGTTTCGGGAGAGATGGAGCTGCGTTCATAAGTCTCCAGCAGCAGGTCCTTCTGGGCATGCGGATTGGGAGCGGTCAGCCCGTTCGATTTGCCGTCGCTGTTGATCATGCTTCCGCGGATAATGGAATAGATATTGTCGTTGTCTTCGATTGCATTCTTCAGCCGCTTGAGGATAACAATCCCCACCCCTTCGCCGAAGATCGTCCCCTGCGACTCCGCATCGAACACCTTCAGGAATGAACGGGAGGTCTCCACATTGCTGTACTGGTCCAGCACACTGCCCTGGCGGGGGAACAGGCCAAGCGCAATACCGCCGACAATCGCTGTATCAATCTCCTTGTCACGCAGCGTCTTCACCGCCAGATGCGCGGCCACCAGCGAAGAGGAGCAGGCGGTATCAATGACAAAGGAGCCGCCCGACATGTTGTAGATATAATTGAGGCGGCTGGCCAGTATGCCCTCCCAGCAGCCGGAGTTCACATAGTTCGAATCCTCCTCAATCTCTGAGCGGTAATTAGCGGTAATGGACTTGTCCTTCCCGATATAAATCGCTGTTTTGCTGTCCTTGACGGCATCCAGCCGGATGCCTGCATCCTCAAGTGCCAGGTAGGAATGCTTCATCACCAGACGGTGCGTAGGGTCAATATATTTGGCCTCCTCCGGGGAAATGCCGAAGAACTCCGGATCAAAGGTATCAATATCCTCCAGGTAAGCGCCCTTCTCCCGGCAGAGCCGCTGCAGGAACTCCTCCGGGGTCGTCTTCAGGTGGTCTGCACCCTTCTGCAGATAGTCATGATCCTTCGGAATGTACTGAATCCGGTTCTCCGGGAACTCCTTAAAGCCCCTCATCCCGTGCTTGACCGCCTGATAGAACTCGAAGGTATCCTTCACATTGCTGTATTCGCAGGAGATGCCCACGATAGCGATATCATCGGGAATAATCTCCTCCAGCAGCGCCTTGCCGGCCGCCGAATCCAGATTTCCTTTTTTGACCTGATCAAATATATACTCGCCTGCTCTCATTGCGTTCGCCTCTTTCAATGTTTTTGGACTTCTATCGCTTATGCCTTCTGGAATCTCAAGAAATCCAGCAGGTCGGCGGCATCCGGGGCAGCTTCAGACATCACCTGCTGCACCGGTACATGTATAGCCTGTTCCATGAGCTCTGCCTGCCCGTTGATGGTCGGAATGGAGAACAGGGTGGTCACATCAAAGCTTCCCGGAAAAGCACGGTTAAGCTCATCACATAGCTGCACGATCGTAATGGAGTCTCCCCCCTGCTCAAAAAAACTGAGCTGCGGATCGTAGCAGTCCTCGCCAAGCGTCCGCTTCCAGGCCTCGGTGACACCTTGCACGGCTGTGGATGCGGCGGCTGACGGAGCTGCTTGCGGCTGCGGGCTGCGGATACCGGAGACCTGCTCCGCTCTGCCGAACAGCGAGGAGTAGTCCTCGGCTGCAGTCTTCAGCTTCAGCATGGAAGCCTGCCGGACTCCCGAATGGACGAACAGATCGATCAGCTTCACGCCATCTCCGCTATGCAGCTTCTCAAAGTAATAATCCGCCTTGCCGGCTGACATGCCGACATCCTCCCATCCGGTCAGATTCAGGGTCCGGATATTGCCGCCGTCCACTGCCAGCCCGGATTGATAAGCGTTCGCCGCGCAATATTCCGTCTGTCCCATGGCACCGATCAGACCGGCGACGGAAGCAAAGTGGATGATCTCCCTGGCATGGGGGAAGTATTTGCCGAGGAGAAAGGAGCCGTTGATTTTGCTGCGTGTCCGCCCGCAGAACTCTGCTTTTGGCTTATTGGCGAACAGTCCTCTTGCCGGTTCTCCGGCAAAATTGAGCACATAATCCACATGCTGTCCTTCCCCCGCGGCCAAGGCCTGCACCTGATGCTCATCGGTAACATCGAAGGCGAGATAGCGCAGATTAGCGGGTTGAGGTTCACCCTTCCATTCCGGGCTGCGTCCAGCTGCAATAATGCATGTGTCAGGGTAGGCCGCAGCCACATACTTGGCGTATTCTCTTCCAATGCCTGAAGCTCCGCCGATGATCAGGAGTGTCCGTCCGGCCAGCTTGCCGGGTTCGTCCGCCTTCAGCTTCAGGCTCTTGAAGCGGAGCGTCCGGAAATCACCGGCTCTATGCACAATCAGATCCTCGTCATGATAGGAATAGCGGCTGAGCTCCATGGATTCCTGGCCATAGGGGCTGTCAATCAGCCTGATCTTAAAATTCAGCTCCAGGCGGAGAGCGTAGATCCCCATAGCCACACTACGGCTCAGGGCATTCATTTCATCCCGGCCGAACAGTCCGGTGCTGATGTAATGAAACTGCTTCAGACGGTTCCCGCGGTTAAGCTCCACAAGCCAGCAGCCGAGATCATAGGTCTCTTCCGCTACGGAGGACTCGTCCCTGTAGGGCTTATCCCACATAAAAATGCTCTGGGCTGCTTCCGCAGCCGGCAGCAGCAGCTGCAGCTCAGAGATTTCCCCGAAGTAATGAACCGGCTCTTCAGGCTGCAATACTCCCTGCCATGACTGATGCATAATCAGCAGCGGCGTCTGCGGCTCTTCCCGTACCTTGAATACCGTTTCGATATAATGCTCCTGCTTGAAGTAATCCCCCCGGGGCTCCCCGCCGGTCGTCAGCGCATTTTTGACCTTGTAGTTTCTAACCGTAAGAACCGCTCTGCCTAAACTGTCATACAGATTAATGTCCAAAGATAATATAATATTCCCGATGTTATCCGAAGTTTTCTCGCGTATCCTCAGATCTGAATAGAAGTCACTTCCGGAAAGTTCGCCGCTGCCGAAATCAATTTCACTCCACAGCCAAGGGAACAGAATATCATTCGGCTCCGCGATCCGGTTCAGGGCGTTGAACGCCGGGTCCAACAGGGACGGATAAAAGCTGTATAATCCAAATTCCCGCTCATAGCCGGCCGGTGCCTTCAACTTTACCAGGGCGCGGCCATGGTCACTGCTAACCCAGAGCTTGTCCACAGTTGCCCATCTGCCGGAGACCTGCAGCCCGCCGTCCCCGCCATCTCCCACCTGGCTGGTGACGGCAATTTCCTGCAATTCCGTTTCGGGGTCCAGCTCTATGGCGGCAAGCCCGCCTTCACACTTGTGCACAAGCTCGAATTGAAGCCAGTTCCGGTGCTCTCCTGTGACAGCATAGGAGACCGTGCCGCGAAGGGTTATTTTATCCAGGATAAGGGTAATCGTAAATGGCTCCTGCCGTACCGAGAGAGGCGCCAGAATATGCAGATTCCGGATATTGAATTGTGCCAGTTCATAGGCGGTAGAGCGCAGGCCCTGGGAGAGGATTTCAAAAATTGCTGTGCCTACCATCAGATGGCTGCCGCCAAAGGTGTGCTCCCTGATCTCCCAGCACTGCTGCAGACTCAGCGGAAATTGAACGCTCAGCGTATGCTCCGTATCCAGCCGTTGAAGGGGACTATTGACCGAGAAGGAGTTTCTGTCCAGCGGGAACCAATAGGGCTGCAGCTGCAGTTCCAATGCCTTCCCCCTGCATACTCTATTGCCTTCGTAGCCTTCCAGGATGACATGGGCATTCGTTCCTGTCATGCCGAAGGAGCTGACCCCGGCCAATGAACGCGGAGGGAGCGGGCGGCTTTTGTCCGGAACATAGAATACTGAATGTTCGAACTCAATTTCTCCATTGGGAATTCTGAAATCGGGATGCGGCAGCAGGACGCTGCGCTGCAGGCTCATCACGGATTTAATCAGTGAAAATAATCCGGAGGCCACATCCAAATGGCCGAAATTCGATTTGCAGGCCGTAAGAGCAACAGATTGCCTGCTCACACCACGCTCCAGGAAAAAAGGATTCAAGCTTTCGAATTCGATGCTGTCCCCAATCGCCGTGCCTGTTCCATGGGCCTCGATGAAGGCCAGCCGGTCCAGCTGATCTGCCAAGGGGCTCCACGCTTCCGCAATCAGGCCCTCCTGGGCCAGCGGGTTCGGGGAGGACATGTTGACGGTATGCCCGTCATTATTCACGGCATAGCCTTTGATCAGGCCATAGATCGCGTCACCGTCACGTTCGGCATCCTCACGTCTTTTGAGAATAACAGCGCCTACCCCTTCCCCGATGGAGGTGCCGGTGCTCCGCTCATCAAAGGCTTTGGTCGTGGCATCGGCTGCCAGAATATCTACCAGCTTGTCGGCCTTCTCGCCGGGCTTAATATACAGGTTGGAGCTGACAACCACCGCATAATCAATATCTCCGCGGCGGAGCTCATTCGAGGCTTGAATCACGGATACCAGTGAAGAGGAGCAGGCCGTATCCGTCATGACTGCCGGCCCTTTCAGGTCAAAAATATAATTGATCCGGCTGGCGATGGTCGAATTCAGCATGCCCAGCAGGTCCGGGGTCAGACCTAGCGCCTGCAGCTGCAGCTGATACTGGTATTGCTGCGTGGTATTCACGCTGCCGTAGACGCCTGTCCGTGTACCCCGGATGTCTTCCAGATAGCCGCTGTCATTCAGCGCCCGTGTTGCGGAGAGCAAGGTCAGCCGCTGGTTGGGGTCCATATACTCCGCACTTTTCCGGGCGATATGATAAAATTTATGATCAAATTCATCGATGGCTCTAAAATAGGAGCCCTCCATGTAACGTTCTTCATCCTCAGACAGCCCGCTCCGGTTCAGCCGCTGCGCAGGGAACTTCCCCTTCGATACCTGTTTGCCGCTTATAAAGCGCCAGACTTCCTCCTGATCCCGGCAGCCTGGCATGGACAGATCCAGACCTATAATAGCAATATCCTCCTTACTCAAGCTCCCTCACCTCCCTCTTCTTCAATGCTGCATTTACCGTTGTTATCCGATCTTCCAGGCTAGACGGTTGCAATATTCGGCAATCTCGTCAGCCGGAACCTCCTTGGTGCTCAGAATCAATTCCAGCAGAGACAACGTCTGCTTGATATCCTCCGGCGAAGCCTCCTTGCCGATTTGCGACTTGATGCGGTTATAGCCGCTCATGACGATATTGTCATAGGCTTCGGCATCCGTGCCGTTATTTTTGGTGGAGACAATGATGCCCAGCGCCCGGGAGAATACATCATAATGCCGGTTTACTTCAATATCATCCTTCAGCTCTGTACGCAGCAGGCCGATGGTCTCTTCACTATGGAAGGCAAATACCCCATCCAGGGATTTGAACATTTTGACGAACATCCCGTTTGGCGACAGATCTACGAAGAGCTGCACGCCCTGGCTGAGCGCATAATCCACCGACGGCTTCCAGCGGACCGGGCTGACCATTTGAGCGGCAATTTCTTCACGGATATTTGTGAAATCATACAGCTCTGCGCTCTTATTGCTGATCACCTGTGTCTGCAGTCTGGTGCTGAAGGACAGCCCGCCAAGCTGCTCATAGACCTGTTCAGCCGCTTCCTTCATATAAGGAGTATGGAAGGCTCCGTTCACGCCGAGCATCACTCCTTCGAGCTGGTGATGTTTGACGAATTCCTGAATGGCCTGCCTTGTACCGGAAATTACAGTTTGCTGCTCCGAGTTCAGATTGGCCGCATAGACCTCATCCCAGCCGGCTGCCAACGCTTCGACCTGCTCAGGTGCGGCGAATACCGCCATCATTCCGAGGCTCTCCTGCTGCTCAATCGCCGCTTTCATTGCCTTCCCGCGGATATCCACCAGCTGCAGCCCTTCTTCGTAGCTCACAGCCCCGGCAATGGTCAGTGCGGTAAGCTCTCCCAGACTGTGGCCAAGCACATAGCTGGGATACAATCCAATCTGCTGTTTGTATAACTGATACATGCACATGGAGCCGACATAGGTGGCAAGCTGCGCTTTGTGGGTGTCCTTGCTCAGATCGGAGGTCAGCCATTCCGAAACCGGATAGCCCAGCTGCCGTTCTGCCGTTTCAATAAGGCCACGGGCTTCCGGAGATTCCAGCCAGAGCTCTTTTACCTGTTCCGTAAATCGGGTTCCCTGTCCGGGCAACAGTAATGCAATATTCATTTAATTAGCCTCCTTTAGATGATCCATAATTTTTCCGGCCAGCAGTTCCGCCGTATGATAATTGAAGAAATCCGAGATTTTGAGATTGATATTGAAGGATTCCCTGATTCTTTTCTTGAACTTCACCAGCAGGAGCGAGTCCATGCCGAGATCGAAAAAGCTTACATTCGCCTGCACTCCCGCCTCCCCCAGCAGCGCGGATACGATTCCGGCGACCTCGTCGTAAATCTTTCCGCCCGGTGTTTCCGGGGCTGCTTCACCGCCATGCTTCTCTTCCTTCGCAGTGAGCGATACTAAATCGCCAACCCGTAATCCGCCGCCGGCATTCGCATACAGCTTCTGAAGAATGGAGTGGAACAGCGTCAGCAGTGCCTGCAGATCTGTAAGTCCGTATTCGCTGGAGATAATGCTGATCTCCCAGTCATTTCCCGTCTTGTATACGGAGAAATGGAGACCATACTTCTCGTCGCGGTAGCCGTGGGCCTCCTCCAGCTGAATGCCGTGAGCCTCATTTAAGGTTTTGGCGATCAGGCTGCCGGATTTATAGTCAAAGATAATATCCCTGAAAATATTCATGCTGCTCATCCCCTCCGTGCGGATCAGCTCATCGTAATAATCTCGTCCGGCGAAGCTTGCGAAAATCTGGCTCTGAATGCCGGCAATGAGCTGATCCGTCTCTGTCCCGAGCTCTTCCTCCAGCTCTATTCCAAACGGAATCAGCTGGACGAAATTACCGAGCGCCTTGTAATTCCGGGGGTCTCTGCCCAGGTAGGGATAGGCCAGATATACGGAGCCGCTGTGCAGAAAGTGGGCCAGACTGAGCGAGAAGGCGGTCAGTGCCACCGCGAAATCCGAATGGCGTTTGGCCGGACTGCCGTCCAGGCTGAAGCACTCGTTCAGGTAATGAATCTCGCTGCTCTGTCTGCCCAGCAGTTTGCTCTTAAACGGGGCATACTTCCCGAAGCTGAGGGTCCGGCCCCCGCCTCCTTCTGCCTGCATGCTTCCCTGCGGAGCCTCCTCCGGCAGCGGCGGATACAGCTGTGAGACGGCCGGTTCCCCGGACAGATAAGCCTGGGTAAGCTCCTGCAGAAACAGATTCATGCTGAATCCGTCGAGAAGAACATGATGGGCATTGATAAACAGATAATCACCGGGCTCATCGAGCACCCTGCAGATCAGGAAACGGACCAGCGCACGGTCCTTGATCGTGATCAGCTGCTCGCCGATGAGACGATCCTTGTCCAGATGCTCAAAGGTTCTAACCTCAATCGTCGGCGGTTCATTCCGGGTTCTTTTATGAATCTCCGAGTGTATTTCATAGGAGGTCCGGAACAGCTCGAAATCCTCCATATAGCGGGTCAGCAGATTATACATTCTGGGAATGTTGAGCCCTTCGGCGAACCTCACAAACAGTGGAATATTATAAGCCGTCGGACTAAGCAGGCAGCTGCTTACGATCCTCTTCTCAGTACTGCTAACCATTGCTGACATTGTCCGCGATCTCTCCTATTGTTCTGCTGAACAGCGTATCGAGGTCCAGCTGATACCCCTTGCTTCCCAGCTGCCAGATGATCTCCATCGCCTTGATGGAATCCCCGCCCACATCCAGGAACGTCTGCTCTGCGGTTAATTCGCTGCTCAGCACACTCGTCATCACCTTCATAATTTCAATCCGGCTCTCATTGGCCTTACAATTGCCACTTATAATCTCCTGGATGTCCGTTTTGCCGTTCGTATTCATAGGAATAATATCCACCACCTTCACTGTAGGAACCATATACTCAGGCAGCCGGCTTCTCAAATGGCCCCGCAGCTGCTCCAGATTGACCTGATCCTTCACGTAGAGCGTGAGCCGTTTACCGTCATAATGCGCCAGGCAATCCTTTTGCAGGCCGAAGTCATAGGCACATTTCTCCACTTCCCCCAGCTCAATGCGGTAGCCGGAGATTTTGACCTGCCTGTCCTTCCGTTCGACGTAGACAATCTCACCAGCATCATTAAGGTACACGGCATCACCGGTACGGTAAAAGCGTACTCCATCCTGCTGAAGCAGGACTCTGCGGCTGGCCTCTTCATCTCCCAGATAGCCGCGCATCACACCGGAATCCGCAATCAGAAGCTCCCCTTGCTGCCCTTGCGGCACCTGAAGGTTATTGTCGCCTACAATCATGAACGTTCCCTGGTCAAACAGTCTGCCGATAGGCATATCTTGTTCGGCACCAGTGACTTTGTGGGAGGTGGCAAAAACGGTCGTCTCCGTGGGTCCGTATACATGCAGGACGGTGCAGTGCCGGGCGGCTTCCTGCAGATGATGCACCGAGCAGCGCTCACCGCCGGTCAGAACCAGCGATACCTTCCTGAACAGCTCCGGGGCCTCATCCACATACAGATTGAACAGCCGTGTGGTCAGAAACAGGGTGTCGATATCCTTGAACCTTTCAGGTACATTTTCGCAATCCAGGCTGTCATCTTTACTGATCAGCTTCAGCGTCATGCCGTTCAGCAGCCCGCCAAAAATCTCATACACCGAGGCATCGAACTCCAGCGGAGCCAGCTGGCCCATTACATTGCCGCTGTAGAAGCTGGGTTCATTCACAATTTTGGCGATCGAATGATCTTCAATAGCTACCGCCTTCGGCTCTCCCGTTGAGCCTGAGGTGAAGATAATGTACAGCAGGCTGTCCGGCTTTCTTACCGCTTCCGGAAGCTCGTCTGCATGGCCGCCTTCTGCCCAGTCTACCTGATGCACACTAAGCTTGGCCTGAACCAGCGCCTTCATCTTCTCCTTGCGGTAGTCCGGATAGGCTTCAGGAATGACACAATAGGCGGCTCCGGCCCGGATGGTGCCGATCATGAGTGCAATAGCTTCGATTCTGCTGACGCATTCGATGGCGACCACATCCCCTTCACCGACTCCCTGCCTGCGCAGACAGGCGGCAATCCCGCGGGTTAGCTCGTCCAGCTGCTGATAGGTAAGGGTGCGGGTATCGTCCAGAATCGCCTGTTTATCCTGGTATATATTAAACTTTTTGTTAAATATTTCTGATAAATTCATATTGAGCCCCCTATTCTGCTAAATGATCAAGCCTGGTGCTGAATTCGCTGATGATTGCAGAAATTTGTTCCTCCGTATATTTAGCCTTGCTGTATTCGGCTTCAATCCCATTCTCCTGCCGGTAACAATACACCCGGATATAGAGCTGGAACTTGCACATCCTGTCCGCCGGGATATACCGGAAATGCCTGAACATATCCTCTTCATAGGAATACATCACTGGATATTCAGTCATTCCCGGCAGCTCATTGCTGCGGTTCATGAGCGTCTGAAGATTATCCCGGTGAATCGTTCTGATCCTGTCCTCCGTTGTACCGGCTGCTTGCATCCGCTTCGGCATGAGCCGCACGTAGCAGCCTGCCTCCGTGAAATTCCCCAGGCCCATGCGCCAGTTGCCAATGGCGCCGTAGGTATCTCCGCTGCAGCAGCGGCTCAGCACTTCCTCCAGCACGCCTTGAAACACGGCGTTTTTGGTTACATTCAGCTGCTTGGCCAGCCGCTGAACAGCCTCCTGCCGGTTATTATCCAGCGGAACTGTAAGCCTTCCGACACCAGGGACCGGCTTGTCCTGCAGCTCAGGCAGCTTCAGCAGCCTGCCGGTTGCTTCCGGTGCACCGGGGTTATCCCGCTGCAGCTCGCAGATTCTGCGGTAGCTGGACAATGGAAGCGAAGCCTGCGGCGGAACCTCCTGTCCTTCCAGCAGCCTGCCGGTAAAATCCTGTTCAAACCGGCGGATGCCCAGCCCGTCAATCACGATATGATGAAACTCTACCCAGAGATACCGCTCATCCCGCCATTCCAGAAAGGCCAGACGCCATGGATAATCTGCGCTCAGATCAATGCCTGCCAGCAGGTTCCGGATATACTCATCAGGCGGTTCAATAATCCTGAGGGATTCCACAATGAACTCTTCCGGCTGCAGCGGAGTATAACGCTGGTAAAATTTCCGCAGCTGCGGCTCATACGTATATTTCACCTGCAGTGTCTTATGTGCCTTGAACGCTGCATATAAGGCTTCCTTCACAGCTGCATAGCTGATTCCGGGTTCCAGCGGATACAGCAGCGGCAGACGGTAGATCGGCAGCTTGTTGCAGATGAACATTTTCCGCTGAATGGAGGTCAGCTCACTGCTCTCCTCCCAGGCTTCCTGGCGGTCTGCCAAGGGTGCATAATCAAGCATGCTCCGCTTCACCTGCCTTCCCAGTGAGCTCTTGTACTGCGGCGTGCACATCACGGACAATCTGTGCTTCTTCCGCCGGATTATAAATCTGATCATCAATATACAGGCTTAAGCGGCATTCTGCGGCGGACAGCTCCAGGTTCAACAGAATCTGGAACTTGGACATCCCTGCGAACTCCAGCGTCCGGTCAAATAATGTACCTTCGCTGCTGCCTGCAACCAGCGTCTGAAACACGATTGAAGGGAATTCAAGTGTAAATCCGGCGCCGTTCAAATCGTAAATCGATGCCGCCTGATACCGGTGTGCCGTAGCAAGGCTCTCCCGGAGGACTTCCTCGTCTGCCGCGTTGAAGAAGATTGGCAGCACTCTGGCGAAGGAATGGATGACTTTCGTCGCGCCCGGTATCACCCTGCCGTGGTATACCGCACCTACATAACCTTGTGTATGATTGAAAGCCAGCGCCAAACGGTTTGTTATGTATGTAAGCAATCTGTGTTCCGTCTCGGAATAGGGGGCCTTTTCCACTTGAAAAGCAATCTCATGCACATGATAGCTTCCCTTGGTCAGCATCGGCTTGCCCTGGCTTGGATAGGCGTTGTAACGGAGGAGCGGCTGCCAGCCCTGTACGGCATCGCTGATTGCCGCTTCATAGCTTCCGGCAATTTGCGCGTACTGGGCATAATCTACAGGCCGGCCATTGAAGCTGTCCTCGATCTGGCGAAGCAGCACGGCAAGCCCTACCTGATCGATCAGCATGTGGTGCATATTAAGATACAGGTAGGTCTCTTGCGTGGAGAGTACCGTGACCAGCCGGATGTCCCACAGCCTTGCACCGCCCTGCAGGCGGAATCCGCTGCTGATACCGTTCAGCTGTTCAAGATCAGCCACAGTGAGATGCTCAATTTCAACATGCCGGTCCGCTTTAACCTTTCCCGACACCTCACCGTCAGCATAGGAATATTCGGTGAAGAATACATCGTTGCATGCAATAACATGCTCGATTACCGCCTGGAGGGCAATTAATTCCGCTGTACCCTGCTCCGAAATCCGGTACGCATATTTCACATCGTACATATTTGAATCTGTAAACCGGAAGCTGTCGATGAACAGCACCTTCATAAAGTTCGGACATACATATTCATCCGGTTCCTGTCCGCCCATGTGCAGCGGAACCGCAGTGCCAGCCTTGCCGAGAATCAGCTGCTTCAGCTCCCGGAGCGTTCCCGATGCATAAATATCCTGATAGCTGAGCTGTACACCAAGATGCTCATAAATATCCGTGATCATCCTGGCAATATCCATTGAAGAGATGGAGGAGTTGAACAGGTTCTCATCCTCATCCACATCGGGGAACCAGTGGCTGCTCCTTTTGGGCTCAGCGCTCCACTCGGCTGCCGCAGCAGTCTCCAACATAACCAGCGGTGTGATCTGCGCCTTACCGGCTGGCTGGGACAGATCCAGCTGATCCAGCTCCAGCAGCATTTCTTCCAGACCTTCACACAGGTGCTGCATGAGATGCTGTTCATAACAGACCTCATAATCCAGCTGCGTCTCGTATTCATTAAACTGCAGGTGGTTATTGTACTTGTGGAGATATTCGCCCAGAGCAAGCCCGGAGAACACCGCCGATTTCCGGTCCAGATCCGGCATTTTTGTATAGGATAGGACGTAATCATACCCGCGATACCCGAGCAGCTCCATATATTCCTCGTAGGATAGTGCGGCGGATCCGTTAATCGCATGAAACAATTCCTTGAAAATGCTCTGCGCATTACCGGCGTAACTTAAGCTTTCGTCAATTTGCAGGAGCACCGGGGCAATGTCCGTAAAGTTCCCGATAACACCGGCCTGCTGCCGGTGATCCCGGCGGGACACCACCACGCCGACGAGGTTCTTCCGCTGCGGCGACAGCAGGGCCAGAGCCAGCAGAATCACACCGAACCGGGTTACTTTCAGTTTACCGGATAATGCGGCAGCTGCCTTAAATGCTTCGGCTGAGAGCCGGTCCCGGCCATACACCGGTTCGGCATACGGACGGGACTCCTTATCCGTGCGGAGGAACTGCCTGATCTTGTCCGTGTATCCGTCAGCTATAGTTAGCGGCTTCCCCTGGCCCGGCTCCCGGAAATAACTTCCCTCCTGAAACACCGGAGAATCCTTGGTCAGCAGCTCTTGTTCCAGACAGTCCAGGAACAGATAAAGGGAATCCCCGTCCATAATCAGATGATGCATCAGAAATTCAATGCAGCGCTCATCCTCTCTCAGGTAAAAGGCGGCTAACTGCTGCCCTTCAAAAATGGAGATTCTTTGGCCGCGGAGCGAAGTCCCGCTTCTGTAATCCTTGAAGCCGCGGTCCACAGCAAAGAGGTACTGCCCCTCCTGTCTGATGATCCTGCCGCTAAAGGCCTCGGCTGCATTCATCACCCGCTGAACGGCCTGCTCCAGGTCTTCCCGGCTCCACCGCTTGTCATAGTGAACCGAGAAATAAATTCCGTAATCCTTGTTATGCTTCTCTGCATAGAGAATTTTCTGCTGCAGGGGTGTAAGCTCATAGTACCGTGTGCCGTTATCTGGCTCCACTTTCATAATGGTCCCCTCCTCCTTTCACGGCAGCTGCTCTAAATATCCTGAGTCTTCACCCGGGTAAGCAGCAGGAAGATCACTGCCGCACAGCCAAACAAACTGATGAAATGGGTTGTTACAGCGCCGCTGTTTCCTGAGAACCCGCTGAACAATTCTGTATTCAGCTCCGTGATCCACCGGGTAGGCAGAATTCTGGCGAAGCGCTGCATCCCTTCGGGCATAATCGAGCTGGGCCAGAGTGTTCCTCCGAGCATCGCCAGCGGCAGGGAGACTACCGTTACCAGCAGGCGGCCGGTGGATTGCTTGGTGGTACGGCTGACCAGCAGCAGGCCAATCCCTGCAGCAATAACATTCAGCAGGCCGTAAGCCAGGACCAGCAGCAGCAGATGAGAGGCGGACAGCTCCAGGTCAATTCCGAAAGCTCCGCTCATCAGCGCAATCATCAGCAGGAACTGGACGACACCGATTGCTGCAAATACTGAGACAGTCTGGAGATAGTAGCTGAGCTTATTTTTAGCCGTCAGCAGTACCCGTTCTGTGGTCGAGTGAACCTTATCACCAAGGAACAGCAGCGTATTGGTCATTGTCAGGAACAGCATGATGAAGACAATCATGTTGAACGTGCTGGTCAGCACCACTGCGTGCGGATTGCCCAGAATACTCGGCTCCACCTTAATCGGTGCCGGGGAACCCTCCATAAGCTTCATATTCTGCTTGAAGGCTCCTGCATCCGGAGCATTTTTGGCCAGCGTCTGCAGGGAAGAGAAGACGCTGTTCAGCTTCACTTCGAGTGATTTTGAATTGAAATTGGTTTCTTTGGCATAGCTTTCAATCTTCATTCCATCCGGGCTGGCATACAATTCATCGGCCGTCTGGGAGAAGACAATTCCGAGATTGGCACTGCTCTTAATGGCACTGTCTGCATCCTCCGCATGAATCAGGGTCACATCCTGCTTTTCCAGCATGGCAGAGACATAAGAGTCAACCGCGGGGTCCGGTGCATACAGGGCTAAGGTAACTTTGGTCGCATCGTTATATTGCGTGACTACCATAAAGGTAAAGAGGATCGGCAGCAGCACCATGAATATAAGCGTCAGCCTTCTTTTCACGATCCGTTTCAAATAGAGTTCAAAGATTCTCATCTTATCTGACTCCTTTCCGTGTCAATGAGAAGACGGAGATGATCACAAAGCCTAAGGACAATGCCAGCGCATTATAGACAGGCATCAGATGAATTACACCCTGCTGGATATAATCGAACAACGGCTGCTGAAACACCTCGTTAATGCTGAGCTTGCTGAGTGAGCCGAAATCCAGCTTGATAAATCCGCCGCCGATAAACGTCATGACCGGAATCAGCAGCGAGACAATACCGTCCAGCGCCTTCATGCGGCGTCCAAGCACTCCGAGAAACAAACCCAGCGCATTGAAGAAAACCGCTCCCACGATGATGATGAACAGGACCACCAGATTGCTTGCGCCATAGGATACATTGAAGAACAGCTTGGCACAGAAGACGATGATCAGTCCCTGAATAATGGAGATCGAGCACCCGGTCAGCCATTGGCTGACTACCAGCGACATTTTGGAAAGCGGAGAAATGAGATAGCGGTCGCCAAGTGCCTCATTGTACTCCTCCTGAATGAAATTCATTGTGTTGGCCAGGCCGTAAAAGAGAATCAGCACCAGCATCGTCACTCCGTAATAGCTTAGCCCTGACATATTGCCCGCATCACTCTGCTTCTCTGACGTATTTCCTGCTGTCAGCAGATTGCTGTAAGCATGCTGATACACGATAGGCTGGTTATTCCGTCCAGACACATCCATCGCCTGATAGCCGTCCCCGAAGGCGGAGAGGGTCAATGCTGTGATGTCCACCTTATCGATGTTCTGGTCCTTGCCGTAGATGGTTACTGCGCTCTCCTGCTTGGCATTAACCCCTTCCGTTAAACCGGCCGGCAGATAAATATATTGGTCATATTCATCAGCCTCCAGAGACTTCCGGGCCTCCTCCGCGCTCTCCGCGACCGTTACCTTGTACAACTCCTGGTTCTCCTTGCCTGTAAGAAAGGACACAATATCCTTACCGAGCTGTCCCTTGTCCTCATTGACCACAACCGTACGGGTCTGTGTGATGTTGATGGCTCCCGCTGTCTTCTCCGGCTCAGAATGAAACATGGTGGATAAGGCATTGCCGAGGATTACAATCAGCAGCAGCGGCAATAGAATGTAGTTGACGAATACGACCGGACTTTTTATTTTCCGCTTCATGCTTGTCAGATAAATGGTCCACATGGCTAATCCCTCAAATTCTTCTTGGTTAATTTGAAGAAAACCTGTTCCAGATTCGGCGAGATGTATTGAAAGCTTTTGACCTCATCACCGAATCTTGCTTTAATTTCACTGAGAATGCTGACGTTATTCTTCGGGACAGAGAGCTCGACCGTGTTCTCGTCTGTAGAGATCACCGTGTATTCCGCCAGCCGCTCGGCATAAGCCGATCCCTTTTGCTGGAACTCAAGCTTAAGAATCGCCTGATCGGTGTGTGCCTCCAGAACTTCGCTCAGCCTGCCTTCACAGAGCAGCGTACCTTTGTCGATAATGCCAACGTGAGAGCAGATTTTCTCTACCTCCTCCATGTAATGCGAGATGTAGACGATGGTTGTGCCCAGCTGGTTCAGCTCAAGAATGGCATCCAGAATCCGGTTGCGCGACTGGGGATCCACACCTACAGTCGGCTCATCCAGAATGATGACATCCGGATTATGCACAATGCCGCAGGCGATGTTCAGCCGCCGCTTCATCCCGCCCGAGAATTTCTTTGGCTTCTGCTTGCGCTCGTCCCACAGCCCGACGAATTCGAGTGCGTAGCGGACCTGATTCTTCAGCCGTTCCCCCTTCAGGTTGTAGAGCTTGCCGAAGAATTCCACATTCTCATATGCCGATAGATCGTAGATTAGCGCCAAATCCTGCGGCACATATCCCACCCGGCTCTTCGTGCTCTGATTGGGATACTCGTTGAACCACTGCAATTTACCGTTCTGCGGGTTCTCCAGCCCCAGCATCACCTTGGTCAAGGTTGACTTCCCGGCTCCGTTAGGGCCCAGCAGTCCATAAATTTGTTTGTCTGTGATAGAGATTGTTAAGCCGTCCAGAACGGGTTCCTTTTTGTTGTAGCTGAAATCTATAGCCTCGCCTGAAAAAATTGTCCTCATTGCTGTTGTACCTCCTACAAATGTTGTGAGCTTCTGCTCCTTTGACATCCTCCGAACGAATTCACTTAGGAATTCATTGCGAGGCCTGTTTCCTACATTCACAGTGTAGCATCGGTGCAAAAGGATATACTTTTATGTCATAACAGGCGGATTTTAGATAATAACTGCATGATTTTGCGCACAAAAAAAACGGCCATGCCGCCTTTCAAGGCGCATAACCGTTTAGTGCATACCCTATTCAGATTGCATAACCTGCTCTGCTGAATCCCTGGCATAATCGCTGAACGTCGAGAGCACACTGTTGTACTCCTCGATATCCTGCACGCGTATGCCTTCGTGAAGCTGCTTCCAGATCTCTTCGGGGAGCGAGGATTTCATCGACCCCATATCCATTTGGAAAAAGGTTTTCAGCACTTCTTCTCCTGCCGGAGGCCCTTTGAACAACGTCAGATTTCCTTGCTCATCCACCCCGATGTAGGCATCCTTTTTAGTCAGCGGCGATAAGTCATTTACCCGCTGCTCCAGCCACAGATCGCCTTCCTTGCTGATCCAGCCGTTCCAGCCCGGATGCTCCTCAATCAATGCCTTCAGCTGGGCGGGACTCTTCACACCGGGCAGCGTCTGCACTTCCTCACCTGCTACATAAGTGGTCTGAAGATGCACTGTTCTGCTGATGCCTCCGCGGCTCACCGCTTCCAGCAGTTGTGCGCGGTCCATTGCGGTACTGCTGTCTTCCCTGTTATTCCCGGTATGATAAACGGCTGCCAGAGCCGCTACACTGTCCCCCTGATTCCCGTTCTGCAGCGGATTATACAATTCCCCCGCTGCTGTAGGGATCCTCCATTCGGAAGTACTTAGCAAACCGCTGATCTCTTCCGGAACCTGCATGCCGCGCCATGCCAGCACCGTTAATGCGATACAAGCCGCTCCAACCCAAGGGGCTTTTTTCCACCGTCTCCATCGCCGCCACAGTTGTTTTTTCAAGCGAAAAGCGTTCACTGTAATCCCTTCATTCTGGTTTTTTCCTATTGTGACCTGTGAAGGGGGCAATTATGCGCTTTATAGATTAAACTTGTGATTTTTCTATTTTAGGACAGGTCGTGACTACAGAGAATGTTTGGACTTCCGGCCGCTGTTGTCTGCAGATTTCTTGATTTATACCGTTGCCACGGTTGAAATCCGCAGACAAAGGCGGACGCTGCCGCTCCTACAGTTCCAAACTTCTCTTCCGTCACTTCTCCTTAAATGTTTATCTTCAAGTTAAAATTATATAAGGCAAAAATATTATTGTGTTCCCGTTACTACTCCGTGAGCAGCGGGTTCTCAATTGCGCCCATGAACAGCCAGACTCCGGTTTGTATGTCTTCAATAATATAGATAAACGGCCGGTTCACGATCATTTCAAAAGGCGCTTCAGCTGGAGAGGCAGCTCCTCCCGCGAGCATTCCAACCAGCGTTGAAGCGGCGGCTTCCGTTCCGGACTCATTCACTTCGATATACGTTTTATGAATAATACTGCTGATGAAGATGGGAGTCCCCGTATCCGCAAGAGCTGAGAAATCCCCTTTGCGGGGGTCAAAAGCAAGCTTCACTCCCAGAGCCTGCACCGCTTCCTTCAAGTCTGTACCATAGCTTGCTGTGAACCGGGGCAAAGAAAGCGATCCCTGCTTACCCGAAAATTGATCATCTGAAGGTAAACCGTCTTTAGCCAGGTGATTAAGAAGCGTATTTAGAGAAGAATCCTTAGCGGGAAGAATCACAATCATATGCATCTGGCCCTCTCCGTAGGGAAGACGCACGGCCTGCCAATCCTTATCTTCTGCATATAGAAAGTGACCAGCCTGATTCATCAGGAGAACCTCCACAGCCGGACCGGAGGCGGGATAGAAATCATCCGGATGCGTATTTCCCTCCAGAAACACTTTCTTCCATCCGCCCTTGAAATAAAGTGCGTTCACAAGTACGGCAACACTTTGCGCTCCGGGCGGCTGCTCCAGCATCCTGTCAATTTTCCCTGACGTGTGGTCAGAGACCCACTCGTTAATTGCTTTTACCGATTTATCTCCCGTCAAATCTGCAGTACGGATCTGAGCATCATAGTAGTCTTTACTTGCTTTCAAATATCCTTTGCGAAGCGGTATATCTTGATTAGCCCACACCGAATTAGCCAGCTCAAGCTGAATGCCGGGCCCGGCATCGTTCAGCAGCGGCAGCAGAGCGCCCTCACTAGTATTAAGCTGATCCAGTTCATCAGGAGCATAGCCCAGCAGCTTGCCCAGCTCCTCTGCCGTTTCTCCCTTACTGCCGTTGTAGGCCAGCGCCAGCGCAGCGGAAATGCTGTAAGGCGAAATCGTCAGATTCCTGCCTCCGCCGCTCTGCTCTCTCAATTGGCTGAACAGCTTAAGCCCAAGCTCATTGCTCTGCCGGGCAAGCCGGGAATCCAGCTTCTTAGCCGCATCTGCTCTTTCGCTGAAGCTCATTGAGGAGCCCGCAGAACTGCAGCTGGTCAGCAGCAGCAACGACAGAAGCAATGCCAGTATCTTGTTCACGACCCTTCCCCCTTTCACAATAATGGCTGAATGTATGTACCGAACATCCGCATACCATCACTGACGCGAGGAATTGGAAAAAGTTTCAAGAGTGGCGGCATACACATTAGGAATAATCGGCTTCTGGATTTGCTATAGATATATGGTATTATTTAACAAAAAAGAGGATTGAGGTGACATTTAGGATGTTCAAACGGTCTGATAAGATATTTATTTTCATCCTCTAATGGATGTATACCAAATTAATAAAAGGAGATAGTTAACTTGCATAAAAAGAAATACTTCACCCTTTTACCACTATTCCTCATTCTAGGGATCATCTTGGCCTTCACTCTTCAATCCACTACAAGATCATTTGCATTATTTACAACCGCGATGGCATTTTGGATGACTTACTATGTTTGGATTTATATTGAGAAGCTGATACGGAAGAATAACGAATAGTATTTGTATTTGTTCCCCATGAGTATCTCGTACTGTGCAACAATCAGGATGACTCTCGTTAAAAAAGCTTCTTTAAAAGTAGCGCAACTTCGCTACAATCCTTTCGTCATATAGTAAAGGTAAAAAATTGTAAAAGTTTGCGTCATATTAGCATTCGTACTGCGCAACAATCACTATGACTCTCGATAAAAAAGCTTTATTAAGTTAACGGGCATTTTATGGAGAAATGAGGTATTTGTGGTATTATATGTAATTATGGATTATTTGAAAATGTGGGAATCAAAATATGGAACGTAAAATTCAACTAATGGAAACCTACGTAAATATCGACTTTGGAAACTCACCCTTTTTAAAATTAGATACAGGGTTGCAAATTCCATACTCTTCAATCAAGGGAATAACAACAGGTAGACCGATACCAAATGCTTTTAAACTATATGGTGCTTTATTAGGAGGAATGAGAAATGGGTTATTTAGATCAAATGGTGGTTATCAACTGCACTTTTTTGAAAATGAGCTTGAAACTCTTCATTTAGATTTGAATAGCTTTAAAGTTGGTAAGTTCAAAATATCAAAGTTGATCATTGGTGTTAAAAATCCTGAAGAAATAAGTAAAAATATTTCCGAAAGAGTGAAGTGATAATTTGTTGATGAACTGTTCTTTGAACTAACGGAAAACGTTAGTGTAAAAATAACAGCAGCAGTCTATGACTTTGATTTTTAGTTCAGAGCTGCTGCGATAAGCTGTACTATCTCTCCCTAAGTGCGCCTTATGCGTCTACTGCTCAGTGTCGTGGATATTTTCTATTCTATTAGCACAGAACCGATTACTGGATAGTCTTAAGTTATACTGCACTAAGAAACCAGCGAATCGCGCTCCACATCAGCGATAGCGGAAGCGCTAGCCTCTGAGACCACGGTATGGGAGAGCGTAGCGGCCCCCCATCGATTAGTATGGTCAATCGCTCGGAAATGGGGGTACACTTTTGGTCGTAACCCATTCAGCGATTGTTTCCTTCCTGATACAGTCAAAGACTAAATGGTTGCATTTATGATCCACATAACACACTGACGAAGTGAATGTGAAATATTTGAATAATGGCGCTCTAAGCGTTAGGAATAACCGGCAGCAGGATATGGCTTGGATAGCTGCTGTCATGGCAGATCGTCTGTTGCACGGTTACATCCTCTGTATCCTCATATGGATTATTTCCGGTATTGCTATTCGGGAAAGCGACAAATTTACTCGACGAAGTAATGGTAAAGCGGATGCGGTGTCCCTCAGCAAAGGTATGTGCGATATTTTGCAGGAAAATATCATACTTCTCCACCTGTCCCGGAACCAGCAGCTGCGGCTGCTCCAGCCCGTGCCGGTACTTCGCTCTGACAATGTAGTTGGAGAGCCGGATGGAATCTCCGTTCTCATGCACATCACTGAGTGTAACGACCCAATCCGTATCGGCCCCCGTGCTTGCAGCATAGATAACCGCAGACAGCTCTCCGGCAATAGTCAGCTTATCCGCTAACGGTTCGCTCGTGTACACGACAATATCGCTGCGCAGCTCATGCTTACGCATATTCTCCGGCTCCCGCTCCCCGCTGTCCGCAACAGGATCAGCCGGATTATAGATATAGGTGTCTGGAATGGAGTTCTCTTCCGGCTGGGATACCAGCCTGCCGTCGCCGAGCGACGAATTCGCCCGCCCGCGGCTTGCCAGGTAGAACGGGGTCACTACCGCTTCGGCAGGTGTCCAGTCCTCCGACGTTCTCCATTTATTTTCTCCTACCACGTAATAAGAAGCTCTGGGCTCCTCATCGATACCATTCGGGATCTCCTTCAGGAACCGGTCGAACCAGCGCAGCACGGATACATCGTAATCGTACACTACGGCGTCGTTGCCAAAACTGACCCCCATCAGGTCCCGGGCCCGGTTCGGTCCATGCTCCCAGGCGCCAAGTCGGATTTTGCGGTTCGGCACATCATGCTCAGTCAGCATCCGCCACGTCTCCGATACACCGGGACTGTCCCCGTCGTACCAGCCGGAGATTACGTACATTGGAACCTTTACCTGATCTCCGCGTTCAGTGAAGGTGCAGTTTTTCCAGAAGTCATCGTATTCCGGATGCTGGCTCCACAGCTCCCACGGTCCTGAGGTCCTGCCGATCATCTGCTGCGGAATGTCCCGGATGGGTCTGGCATCTACAGCTGCCTCCGGGTTCACCGTTACTCCGCCAAAAATATCAAAATCCGTCCGTGTACCCACCGATTGGGCCAGCGTCCAGGACAGCAGCGGCCAGGAGCAGAGCGTCCCCCCCTTGCGCGCAGTATCAACGAACGGTGAACCTACATTCACTTCGTCCACAACCGCTTTGAGGTTCGGATGCCCGCTCGTTGCCGCCGCTACCACGACATAGCCCAGATAAGATGCGCCCCACATCCCGACTTTACCGTCAGACCAGTCCTGGGCAATAATCCAGTCAATCGTGTCATAGCCGTCATCGCGCTCATGATAGAAAGGAATAAGCTCGCCTTCCGAATCCGCCCGGCCACGGACATCCTGGGATATTACGGCATAACCTTTGTTCGCCCAGCGCATAAAAATCTCTTTTTTCCCGTTCCGGTCATAACAGGTTCTCACCAGAATCGCCGGAAGCCTGGTCCCGGGCTTGATGCCTTCCGGCAGGAACACATCGGTAGCGAGCTTAATGCCGTCCCGCATCGGAATCAGGAACGTCCCCAGATCGTTGACCCCATACTCCGGCTTGGACAGCAGCGGCTCATCATATACGGTAAGCGGAGTCAGCCCCTCGTATCCTGCTTTGACGATCATTTCAATGCCATAACGGTTAGGCGTAACAAAAGCAATCACTTCACCGTCCAGCGTGACCACATCCAGCGCGGTATCCCCCCTTAATGCCCATACCTGTGAGACCTGCATTTGCCCGGAAATCTCCGCCTCATAGCGGATATGCTTCTGATACACGTCGCCGTTATCCAGTACAACCTCTTCTCCCGCCCATTGTGCCGATTCGTAAGACCGTAGCTGCCGGGCTATTTTAGCAAAAGGAAGTACATATTTCGCCCCTGGATCCAGCACGTTATCCTGCATTTGTGTGCGCCGGCGGACATCTACCTTGGCATGCATGATCCCTTGTTCCGTGAAATGGATCTTTCCGCTATAGATGCCCGAACAGTAGAAGTTGAAGCTTGTTGTATGTAAATATGTAGTCATCAGTGTAAAATCCCCTATCCGCAAATTTGTTCGAACACCCGCAGCCAGTTCCCGCCCATTATCTTCGCAATCTCATCATCCGTATAACCGCGTGCGACCAATCCCCGGGTGAAATTGATAAAATAGCTATACTTCTCTAATCCGGCCACCGTTTCCGTAGAAGGTCCGTCCCCTTTGGCAAAACCCAGCTTCGGAGCTATATGTTCTTTAAAATAAACCAGAGACCAGTCCAGATCGCTCATCGGCCAGTCCGTGCCAATTCCCACATGATCTACACCAACAAGCCGGATCACGTATTCCATATGATCGAGTACATGGTCAATGGTTGTATGATCAGGATCCTCATGCACAAACCATGGCATAGCAAAAATCCCGATTACGCCGCCTGTATCCGCAATAGCGATGATTTCTTCGTCACTTTTACAGCGCATATGGTGATATATCGCTTCTGCGCCGGTGTGTGAGGCAATTACGGGTGTGCGGGAAACTTTACAGGCATCAAGTGTGGTTTGTTTACCGCAGTGTCCGGTATCGACGATGATACCCAGCTTGTTCATGCGCTCTACGAACCGGACACCGAAATTCGAAAGCCCGCCATTCGCCTGCTCCGCACAGCCGGAGCCGATCAGATTCTGCTTATTGTAGGTTAGTTGCAAAATACGCAGTCCAAAGTGATGCAGTACCTCCAGCAGCTCCAGATTGGTGCCCAGCGCATCCGTTTCCTGCGCCGTCACGATGCCCGCTACACGTCCTTCCCGCTTGGCCCTGCGGATATCCTCAGCGGTCAGTGCTTTTACCAGCCAGTCTGCGGAATCAAACTGCAGCTGCACCTCGCCCATGCTCGTAATCACGCTCTCCATATCATTCAGATGCAGCTCACGGTTGCCGGCGGTAATCCCTGACATGTACCATTCCTCTTTGTACTGGGGAATTCCCCCGCTTGCCGACAGCTTGGTAACCCATTTAGCCGGCATAGCACTGTAGATCATAGGCTCTTCCTTGTATGGCTCACTGAGTTCTTTGATCGCCTCAGAGACAGCAGCGGGGATCGCACGGGGAGACAGCGGGCCCTGGAACAGCAGGTCGATGTTAATGTTCTGCTCATGCAGGCGCTGCGCGCGCTTCTCCTGTTCCTCCGATAAATTGAAATCATACATTCCTGATTGCAGACTCACGTGTTAAGCCCTCCTGTACGCCCGAAGCTCTGACAATTAAATAGAGCGGCGTTACTTATTAATAATAGATTGCGGAATTACCAATTACCAGGTAACCTCAACACCCTTATGGAATACAACAGCCTGATTATAGATATATTCCGCTGCGGCTAAATCTTCAATGGCCAGGCCCAGCCCTTTGAACAGCGTAATCTCCGCAGGATCAGCCCTGCCCTCAATCCGGCCTTGGAGCAGTTCACCGAGCTCACCGATGATATGCCCCTCCCGGATGACTCCCTCACCCAGCGGAATGAGATAATCTCCCGCTTCATGGACTGCGGATTCCAGCCGGTCCACATAGAGCCTGGACATGGCTGCAAGCGCCGAATCCAGCTCACGGTCCTGCGGCCTGCATGCGCCTACCGCGTTAATATGCGCACCTTTTTTCACCCATTCGCCCAGCAGCACCGGAACGGTGGAAGCGGTCACCGTACAGATGATGTCCGCGTCCTGAACCGCCTCGCGTACCGTAGCTGCCGCGGTAATCTTTACATCCCATTGTGCGCTCATGTCTGCCGCAAACTGCTGCGCTTTGGACCCTGTTCTGCCCCACACCCGGACCTCCCGGATGTTACGGACCAGCAGCATTGCCTCCAGGTGGCTCACCGCCTGTTCTCCCGTCCCCAGAATCGCCAATATACCAGCATCCTCCCTCGCCAGCAGCCTGGTTGCAACAGCGCTTACTGCTGCTGTACGGATAGCTGTAATTTTCCGCCCGTCCACGACCGCTTTCAGCACACCAGTTGCCGCATCAAACAAAGCGACCGCCCCTTGATGCGAAGGCAGGCCTGCATGGTGATTATGCGGGAACACACTGATAATCTTGGCTCCGGCTGCCGCTTCCTGACGCAGATGCCCTGGCATAAGACCCAGCAGATTACCTTCGCCGAGCGGCAGCACCTGCCGGAGGCTCTGCACCGCTTCCCCTGCGGAGAGTGCGGCCAATACCTCCTGCATCACATTGATACAAGCTTTCATTGATAACAAATCCGCTACATCATCTCTGTTAATAACCAGCATTCCGCCTAGCCCCCTGTCCTGTTTTTTTTGCATCAGCTTCTTTTATCATAGCGTCATCTATGCCTTTTGAGAAATACCGGAAGTAAAATAACTGCAAAGCTTATCTTTCTAAGCTATCATTTGCTATACTCTATATTAGTGGTTAAAAAGTTAAAAACTAAAACAAAGGGGATTTCCTATATGATCATTCAGCCTAAAACACGCGGCTTTATCTGCACCACCGCCCATCCCGAAGGCTGTGCCAAGCAGGTTCAGCAGCAGATTGACTATGTAAAAGCACACAAGAAGCTGAGCGGGCCTGTTAATGTTCTCGTGGTCGGCGCTTCTACCGGATACGGACTCGCTTCGCGGATTACAGCCGCTTTTGGTGCCGGTGCGAATACCATTGGCGTATTCTTCGACAAGCCTGCTGAGGGTGCACGGACGGCTTCCGCCGGCTGGTATAATTCCGCCGCTCTGGAACAAGCCGCTGCCGAGCAGGGGCTGAAATCCTTCAGCATCGTCGGCGATGCCTTCTCTGACAGCATCAAGACCAAGACGATTGAGCTAATCAAAAAAGAATTCGGCACAGTTGATCTGGTAGTTTACAGCGTGGCTTCCCCGCGCCGTACGCATCCGGTTACAGGCGAAACCTTCTCCTCCGTCATCAAGCCTGTCGGCAGCGCGTATACGAACAAAACGATGAACTTCCACTCCGGCGAAGTGTCTACTGTAACCATTGAACCGGCTACAGAGGATGAGGTCCGCCAGACGATTGCCGTCATGGGCGGAGAAGACTGGGGCATGTGGATTGACCAGCTTCAGGAAGCAGGAGCTCTTGCGGATGGAGCTACTACGGTGGCCTATTCCTATATCGGACCGGAAGTTACCCACCCTATTTACAAAGACGGAACGATCGGCCAAGCCAAAAATGATCTGGAGAAAACAGCTATCGCACTGAATGAGAAGCTGAATGCTACGGGCGGACGGGCTTTTGTATCGGTGAATAAAGCACTTGTCACCCAATCCAGCTCGGCGATTCCGGTAGTACCGCTTTATATCTCTGCCTTGTACCGGGTCATGAAGGAGAAGGAGCTGCACGAAAATTGCATCCAGCAAATGTACCGTCTGTTCTCAGAGCATCTGTATAACGGAGGAGTGGCGGCAGCGGACGGAAGCCACCTGATCCGGATCGATGACTGGGAAATGCGTGAGGATGTGCAGACTGAGGTAATGAAACGCTGGAGCACTATTGAAACCGCCAATGTACCTGAGCTGGCCGATCTTGCCGGCTATCAGGATGACTTCTTCAACCTGTTCGGCTTCCGCACAGAAGGTGTAGATTACGAAGCTGAGAGTGAGCCAGCAGTGGATATTCCGAATTTGGTTTAGCACGGGTTGATTACAGGTTTAATATACATCGTGAACAGCAAAGAAGCCGCTCCCGTCAGGGGGCGGCTTCTTTGCTGTCGTAAACTGCATGAGTCGCAGCCCGGGCGCCCCAGCTCAAAACCGCAACATAGCTAATAATTTGCACAACAAATCAATACAACGCCAGGACTATAATGAACATAATAACAATGAAGCGATACTATGGAGGTTATTATGAACTGGAAAACAGCAATTGAACACACGCTCGTAACCACCCGCCTCAACATCAAACGTTTTGGAGGCTCTTTTCCGATTGTAAGCCTGGGAGACGGCAAATATCATTTGACTGACCATACCAGCTGGACAGAAGGATTCTGGTCCGGAATTTTGTGGCTGAGCTATGAATACAGCAAAGACCCGGAGATTCACGCCGCAGCTATCCGAACGGTTGATTCTTTTAAGAAACGCGTGGAAGCGGAGCAGTCGCTCGATCATCATGACATCGGCTTTCTCTACTCGCTCTCTGCCAAGGCCCGCTGGATTGTAGATAAGGACGAAGACTCCCGTCTGCTGGGGCTACAGGCAGCCGATATTCTGATGAAGCGCTGGCGCTCTGTTCCGCAGCTGTTTCAGGCCTGGGGACCGGAAGGCGATGTGAACGACGGGGGCCGGATTATTATTGACTGCCTGATGAATCTTCCACTGCTCTATTGGGCAACGGAACAGACCGGCGACCGCAGGTATGCCGACTGTGCCAGCATTCAGGCTGAGAAAAGCCGCCGGTTCCTGGTGAGGGGAGATGATTCCTCCTACCACACCTTTTATTTTGACCAGCTGACGGGAAATGCCATTCGCGGAGGAACCGGACAAGGCTTTCAGGACGGCTCCACCTGGACACGGGGGCAGGCCTGGGGTGTTTACGGCTTTGCCTTAGCTTATCGTTATCTTAAAGAACCGCGTTTTCTGGAAACCTCCAAAAGACTGGCCCGCTATTTTCTGGAGCAGCTGTCCGGTGATGGTATTGCGTATTGGGATTTCGATGTTCCGCAGGAGCCCCCCACTCCCCGCGACAGTTCGGCTTCGGCCATCTTTGTATGCGGCATCCTTGAGCTGCTGGAGCACTTGCCCGAGGGTGATCCGGACCGGGATATACTTGCTGAAGCGGTGGGCAAGTCTATGGATTCCCTGCTGGAGCTCTATTTTACTGCAGGCAGTCCAGCAGAGGAAGGTTTTCTCCGGCATGGCTCCTATTCTGTCAGAGGGAACTCTTCGCCTGATGATTTCATGATCTGGGGGGACTATTTCTTCCTGGAAGCGCTACTGCGTCTGCAGCAAGGCGTTCCGGGATATTGGTATGAACGCTAAACGGATGTGCATCAGTTATCCTCTTGTCTTCCGATGGCCGATAGGAAAAGAATGATCTATACTGGAATTAATAAAGGTTAATAAGGGAGCGTTTCATGAACAGGAACGATCATTCACCCCAAAGGCTTGAACCTGGATTACTAATGTTCAATTATAAATATGAAAATGAGGAAGCCCACTGGTTTCACGCTCACAGGGGGATTGAGCTGCTGTATATTTACAAGGGCCGCGGCGAAATTATGGCAGAGAATCAGACCTACCCCATCCGGGATCATACGCTGGTCTGGTTTCAGCCCTATCAGCTGCACCGTGTGATGGTTCCTCCATCACACGGCTGTACTTATATCCGGACCAATCTGACCTTTGATCCCAGTTTTGTGGAGCATTATCTTTCCGCTTTTCCTTTCCTGGAGAAATTTTTCCGCAGGATGTGGAAAGGCAGCCTGCCGAAGCCGGTTTTCTATGAGATGCAGGACACCATGATTCCGGATGTGCTGGAGGAAATAGATCATTCCATCACTAACCCTGCCGTGGACAAAGAAGAAACGATCGGGTTTCTGATGCTTCAGCTGATCCGGCTGCTTCAAAAACAAATGTCTGATGTCATGGGCGAAGTCAACCCGCTGCATTCGCGTGGAGGATCACATGTAGAGCGGATCACCGAATGGCTGGATGAACATTACCAAGAGCCCTTCAGCCTCGAAGCACTGGCTAATACGATGCATCTGTCACCGTATCATATTTCGCATGTATTCAAGCAATTTTCCGGCATCACGCTGTCCGAATATTTGATGCAGCGGCGTGTAAGTGAAGCGTGTATCCTGCTTGCCAATACCGCTAAATCCGTTCAGGAGATCGCGATGGAGGTGGGCAGTTTTTCCCCGTCCTATTTCAGTCAGATGTTCAAAAAAAATAAAGGGATTTCACCGGAGAAATACAGAAAGAGCATCCGCTGAAATCAATCTAATGAATAAAACACAAAAAACCGCCCTTTTATAAAATGGAAGTGATAAGCAGCCATTTTACGAAAGGGCGGTTTGCTGTTTAAAACCTTGTCTATAAAATGACCTCAACCTTGACGGATGAGCGTCCGGGAAATGCGGGCAGAATGTTGCCCTCTACCGCTTCACCGTCGACCGTGATTTGCCGGACACCTTTGCAGACCCTGCTGGCATTCGTAACGGTGATGTCATAGACACAGCCCCGGAATCGCCGTTTTACCGTAAACCCTTCCCATCCGGCAGGAATACAAGGGTCGATGGACAGGCCTTCGAGCACCGGCTTCACCCCCAGGATATATTGGGTAGCAGCAACATACATCCAGGCAGCCGTACCGGTTAACCAGGAGACATTGGCGAGACCGAATTTGTCAGACTCCGGCCCAAACAGGTTGGAGGCATAGACGTAAGGCTCGGCTTTGTAGCGCCATAAGCCTGCCTTATCCATGGCCACGTTCGGCAGCAGCTGGCGGTAATATTTGTAGGCCAGGTCCCCCCGGCCAAGCATGCATTCCGCAATAATGGCCCAGGTATTGGCGTGGCAGAATACCGCCCCGTTCTCCCCCGTCCCCTTGTTGTAATTGGTCAAAGGGTCGGCGGGATCGGGAAAGCTGGTGATGGACGGATGGATTTTTTTGATGCCGAGCTCCGTGTCCAGCATTTCATACACGCTGTCCATGGCCTGCAGCCCCTTCTCAGGGTCCGCCATGCCTGACATCGTCGCCCAGGTCTGGGCGTTGAGCCAGATTTTGGCCTCGTCATGTTCGTCACTGCCGAGAAAACGTCCGTCGTCCATGATGGCCCGCCGGAACCAGCGTCCATCCCAGCCAATGCTGTTGACGAGTTTACGCTGACTCTCATACATAGCTTCATACCGGGCGGTATCCTCCGGATGGCCGCCAGCTGCGGCAAGATCAACCATCCGCAGCAGCACCGTTCCAAGCTGCATCGATGTCCAGATACTTTCGCCCCGCCCTTCCCGGCATACACGGAACAGCTGGTCGTTCCAGTCCGAGCGCAGCATCAGCGGGAATCCGCGGGACCCAAGCTGCGACGCGGTGAAATCAACCGCAGCCTTCAAATGCTCATACACTGTTCCCTCGCCGCCGTCATAATAAGGTATCTTAGTGTTCAGAAAAGCGGCATCTCCGGTTTCCGCAAGCAGATCCCATGCCGCCAGCGCGGTCCACAAATGGTCGTCGGAGTGGATGCTCGTTACCGGGTCCCAGCCTTCGTTCGGGAAGAAGTAATGGTTCACATGCCCGTCCTTGTACTGCTGTCCGAGCAAAAGCCGCAGCTTGTCAAAGGCGAGCTCCGTGTCGAAGGGCACGACTGCCAAAATATCCTGTGCAGTATCCCGGTAGCCGACACCACGGAACGTGCCGGTGGCGTAAAAAGAAATGTTACGCGAGAACAGAAAGTTGCGGTGCGCCTGGTACGGATTCCAGATGTTGATCATCCGCTCGGCATCCTTGTCCGGCAGCCGGCTCTCCCATGCGCCAAGGTAGCTTGACCAGTTCTCCTTAAGCGCCTGGAAAGAGGATTCTACGAACCCGGCTTCCCGGGAGCGGGCAATTGCCCGCGCAACCTCTTCCTCATCTGCTGCAGTCCCAAGAAATACATTGATCATGCGGCTCTCCCCCGGCTGGAGCGTAAGGTTGAACTGCAGCGCCCCGCACGGGTCGCCGCCCATCAGCGTCGATCCGGTGCAGCCGCCGTTCTCAATCGCTGACGGATTGGATTCACTGCGGTAGCTGCCGATAAATTCCTCGCGGTCACCGTCATAGCCGGCTAGAGGCGTATCCGATGCCAGATAGACAAGCGGCGTCTCCTCCGGCTTCGGCTGATTTTCGACCCCGTACCGGTACACCAGTCCTTCCGCTTCATGATATTGCACTGAAACCTGATGTTTGTTGTAGCACTGCCACTGCAGCTCACGCATAAATTCCATCATGCCAAACTCAGCGTATGCGTAGACCTTCAGCTCCTGCGGTGCACTGCCCTGATTGGTCAGGGTCAGATTCCAGATCAGCGAATTCTCATAGGGCCCGACAAAATACACTGTTTGCGCCGCTATACCGCCCTGACTTGCCTCAAAACGCGTATACCCCATGCCATGGGCACTCTTCCACACCTCCGGTTTCTCTAAAGCGGGTTCGCTGGTCGGGCACCAGTAACGGCCTGTTTCTGCGTTCTGTACATAGATATACGGGCCTGAACGGTCCATCGGCAGGTGGAAGAACCGGTAGCGTGTAATCCGCCAGATCTGGGGCGACTTGTAAAAAGCTACACCTCCGCCCGCATGCGACATCATGGTGTGAAAGGTACCGTTCGACAGGTAGTTCATCCATGGCGTCGGCAACTCATGCCGTTTAAATTCCACCTCCTTCTCTTCGTCCCTGAAGGTGTAGTAATCTTTCGGATCCGTATATTTGAAAAGCTCGGCTTTCACTTTGCTTCAGCTCCTTTGTGATGGTAATAGCTTATTTCGGCTCGACTTCATCCAGGGTAAGACGGTATTCCAGGCCTTTCATATAGGTGCCGTCTTCGTTCAGAAAAGTCAGGCCGAACGTCAGGTCTCCGCCCGTTCCGTGCACGATCGCAATCAGCCGGTTAAGACCGGTCTGCAGGGTAAGCTCACGCTCCGGTTCTACCACCAGGGCACCGTTCAGATAAATCTCATAAGGTACGGATGTGTTGATGCGCAGCCGTCCCCGGTGAAGCTGCCCGGCAGCCCCCTCTTTATCCGGAGTCTGCACGAAGCAGCTCAGAAACCAGGGAACAGATCCCGCATCCGCGATGCGCAGTGTACCCTCACCGGAACGCCGCTCTTTCTTCTGCATCCAGCCGTAAAGGCCTTCCCCCAGATTATTCAGAGAAAACTCCGGATCGGTGTAATAAGCCTTCATCTCACCATAATCGACATGGGGCGGACAAGGCAGCGCCATCATCGTTTCCACGGCCCACTCCCCGTCCCCCTTCACGCTGTCCAATAGACCGTCATCAAAGGACACACCCAGATTGGCCAGCAAACGGGTATACAGGCGGAGCGCCTTCTCACTCTCCGGGTCTGTTAACAGCTGGGAGCAGAGTACAGAACCTGCACCAGCCTTAGCTTCCGCCAGGAAGGTTCCAGCGGGCCGGGCGTTTCTGCGGTTCAACTCCACCAGTGCCAGACGGCTGTATTCGGACGTGTAGCCATGCACGAAATAGTCCTTCCAGGCCGTGCCTTCGACGCTCGTACAGAGCACACCGGCGCCTTGAATCTCCAGGCTGTCGGCTGCCAGCACGCGGTTCTTGACCTCCCGCGGCGACAGAAACACCTTGTCGAACCCGAACAGGTCGACAGGGCTGAATCCCTGCACGGCGGCGTAGGCATAGTCCGCCGCCAAGTGATACGTCTCGTGCGGTACCACGCGCACGGGACGGTCCAGCAGGCGGGCAAGCGCCGCCTGCTGGTGTTCCTCCGCCGGCAGGAGCAGCACCTGCCCGCCGGCTTCGGCATGACGCCGGAGCGCCCTAGCGGCTCCCGGCGTCTCCAGCATGCAGGCTTCGGCCACGATCAGGCCGAAGTCCTGCAGCCCGGCGCGCGCGGCAATGCCCGGCGCGCCGATCCAATCCGGCGCTGCGGGATCCAGCGCCGTGTACCGCAGCCGCAGCTTCGCAAGGAAGGCTGCGGCCTGCCCGCCGCGGCGCACCAGCGCTGCCGCGGGCAGGGCCTTAGCCCCGGCTGGCTCCGCGCCGCCGGCGTAGGCCAGCAGGTTCCGCAGCAGCAGGCAGGCCTGCGGAACCTGCTCCAGACTGGCCATCAGCTCCAGCTGGTTGGCCAGGAACATGCCCTCGCCGCTGCGGTACTCCAGCAGCGGAGACCACAGATCGCCGCCGTCTCCGAAATCGCCGGAGCTGCACTCCAGCAGCAGGTTGAAATTACCTGCCGCCGGCTTCTCGAAGGCAGCATGGATGATCGGCTCCGGCCCCTCTTCATGCAGCTTCTCCTGCCAGAACATCAGGTCCCTGTCGCCAAGCCCCTCCAGTACCGGATGCCGGTAGCTCCCGGCATGGGCGCGGAGGAAGGGCCGCCGTGAGAGCGTCAGCTTGCCCAGCGACAGCTGGTTCTGCTCCAGCAGCAGCAGCCGGCCGCCCCGCAAGGCAAAAGCCTTCAGCAACGCCTCGAGTGTGCCGTCACCATCCTCCGCGCGGCTGCCGACAATGAGCAGATAATCGGCCGCCAGCTCAGCCAGCCGGGAACGGTCTATCCTTTCACAGCCTGGAACAAGCCGGCGGATCAGTACGAAATCGCGGTCCGCTCCCCAATAGGCCGACCGCCGTTGTACGTTCACTGGCCGGTTCAGCAGACTTGCCGGCATAAGCCTGTAGTCCAGGCGCAGCTCATGCACCTGCCGCCCGCTGTGGAATAACTGCGCTGTCAGCACCGCCTGCCCGCTTTCAGCCGCGGAGGCCGGCATCCATTCCAGTTGAATAATCTTATGCCCGGCAGGGGGTTGAACGAAGTCGAAGCTCTGCTCATGCACGGTCTTCCCGCCCTGCCGGATAACGAATTCCGCCCTGACTTGCTGTGCAGACAGCGTGTCATTGTATACGTCGAAGTTGCGGGTAACTGGCTTATCGTCATAGAAGCAGCTATTATATTCGGCAGCGATGATCGTTGCCGGCTTGAACGCCTCTGCCATAATCGCAAAGGCCGGATTAGGGGAGTACAACGGATACTCCTCCGGCAGCATTCCGTTGTTGATCGACAGCGAATAGGCCGGAATGACCCCCGGCTTCACTCCGGCAGTATCCGTGCCGGAAGGCGGCAGGACAATGTCCCGCTCCGGCATCGCCTGCATGAAATAATGGGCGAAATTGAAGGTGGAGATGCCGGACACTCCCTGCCGTCTGGCGTACTCCACAAACAGCCGCTCCTTCAGCGCCAGCCCCGCCGTGCTTTCATCTGCACCACGGTAAGCCTGCAGGCCGTTGTACATGCTGCTGTTCTGCGGACAAATATACCACCAGCCGCCATGTTCCCCGAAAGTCAGCGGAACTGTCCGGTCCCACTGGCTGATCGTGCCGTCGATGTTGTAATGACGGCTTTCCACTTCGGTATGTTCTTTTGGCAGCAGACGGTTGTCCCCTTCGGCGATTATCGCGCGGGTAGGATCAAGACTGCGGATCTCGGCCATCAGGCCGGGCATATGCCCCTTGAAGCCGTCCCGCCCGTCCACCCAGCGCATTTCGTTCTGCAGGCTCCAGAGAATGACAGACGGATGGTTTTTGTCGCGCTGCACCAGCCTCCGGACATGCTGCCGGCAGTTCTCCACATAAGCGGGATGGTCGGCCAGCATCGATTTGCCGGAGCCGTAAATCGCCGTTTCATCGATTAGGAGCATGCCCTCTTCATCAGCGATGCGCAGATAATCGGCAGGGTAGGGCTCGGCATGCAGCCGGATACTGTTGATACCAACCGCGCGGCAGATGCGGTACCAGTTGCGGATGTAGGCTTCGGTCATCTGCAGTCCGCCCTGAAAATGCCAGGAGTCACCGCGCAGATTGACCGGGATGCTGTTCAATATAAACTGTGGGCCATCGCACCAGAATTCGCGGAAACCAAAAACTACAGCATGCCTGTCGATAACCTCCCCGTCTTCGAGCAGCTCCAGCACCGCATTGTACAGAAACGGCTCCTCCGGGCTCCACAGCCTGGCGTTGCTCCAGTCCAGCTGGAATGAAGCACTGTATACTTCCCCGCCCCGTTCGTTTTCACAACGTCTAAGACTCTCCGCTGCGAGGGCATCCACATGTTCGGCCGCGCACTCCGCAGACAACACCGGACTGGATTCAGCTTCTAATCTATAATGTTCCGCTCTATACTGTTCCGCCCCTGGCCCTTCCGCAGACTGCTCTAGCACACCTTTTTCCCATATGCTCAGCTTTACCGTAAGCGGGCCGCGGGCCGCTGCTGTGTCTGTCCCGGCAGCAAGCGCCTGCACCCCGATCCGCCCTTCCCTGACGGAAGTCCGGATCGTTACGTCCTCCAGCGCCATTAAGGGGTAACCCTCCAGATACACGTCCTGCCAGATCCCCCGGCTGATTCTTCCATACCAGGAGCCCATAAGCCCGGTGATTTTGGACATGCCGCCGGGAAGCGTCACGGTATCAAATCCGCCGCACACCACATGCAGCTGATGCTCCTGGCCCTGCTTTACTATGGAAGTAATGTCGAGCCTCAGCGGTAAATACCCGTCTTCCCAGACACCAACCTCCTGCCGGTCCACATAAATGACAGCCTTCTGCATAATACCGTCCAGCCGCAGTACGATCTGCTGCCCGGCCATACGCTCCGGGACGCGGAAGCTCCTGTGCAGTACACCCGCTTCCGCGGCATCCCATGCCTCCGGATAACCGTGAAGGTCAAACGGAGCATACGCATACTTCGGAATTTTGCCGAAGCTTTTGCCGTCCGGCTCCGGATAGGTCCTCCTCCAGCTGGAGGGCACCTGTACCTTGCGGGCTTCATACATTATTTTTTCGGGAAGCCTGCGGCATTGCGGCTGATCGTAGAGGGGCATGAAATCCCATTCCCCGTTTAGACATAGCAGATTACGCATCTCTTATTCCCAGCTTTCCGGCGAAGGAGCATACCTCGAGCACCAGCGTAAGCTTGCGCCACAGCTCCTGGCCCTCAGGTGCTCCCTCCCATTTGATAAAATGCGGCTCCATCACTTCCGCCCAGTTATCCGGACGCAGCGATGTCTTCAGTTTTCCTTCATAGGGGGCAGGCTCCCGGGTATCCGGCTGCTCCGCATAAAAAAACAGCACATTCTCATGCAGCCCGATGATTCCGTATTTATCGCCGTCCCCAGGCCGTTCCTCCTGGTATTGATAGTGGTAGTAAACGTAGCTGGCAGCCTCTTCAGGCTTCAGCAGCGCAAGCCGTCCGTAAGGCTTGCCTTCAGGACTGCGGCGTTCCCAGTGCTGCGCTGAAACCGGATGCTGGTAATGAAAAATATCCGTCAGCGGCGCCCAGCGGCGTCCCCTTTCCCCTCCGGGCCAAACGGCAAGCTGCTCCGAGGCTCCCGGCAGCAAAGCTTCCGGGGGAACCGGCGCCCCCGCACATTCATAATAAAGAAACAGCTGGCTGCTGCAGGCAAACAGGCTCAAATGGTCTACATGCAGCCGGTCCATGGCTTCGGTAAGCGGAAGTGAGATTTCCCGGCTGCGGAAAAAATCAGCCGCTTCCCTGCCTTCCGGCCCCTCCGCTCTGTATAAACAGCGCTTCATGCTGCACCTCCCTATCGTTTGGTTCACTCTCATGTTACCGTATACAAACTGCCCCCGCCTTGACGATGGCGACCTTGTTTAGCATGATAACGACATGCGCTTACTACTCGTTTCCAGCCTAGTTCCCTGCTTCTTTCAGGACATTCCCCACCCTCCGGTAAGCGCAAAAGCGCCCTCCCCGCAGGAAGAGCGCTCACGAAGATTTAAGGTAAAACCGAGAAGGTGATGTCATCGAACAGCATGTAGGCGAAGCCGCTGGTGTAGAAGCCGACTTTACCAGACGGCCGATGGCCCGGATCACTGCCGGACAGTCTTGGTGAACCGTCCACAAATACAGAGATATCGCCGTCCTTGGCCGTTACCTTCACCGCATACTCCGTGTCCGGCTGCAGGTCATGTCCCGGGAGGACAGTCTCGGTAAGCTTCTGCCAGGCTGTGTTATACAGAATCCAGGCTGAAGTTCCATCGGCCCGGGTGCGGTAACCGATCCGGGTAGAGCCGGTGCTGTCCTGGCGGTCGAAGATGTACAGGATGCCGTTATCAGGCATCACAGACGGTGTCTTTAGCACGAAATCCAGCTGATAGGACGTAAAGCTGCGGTCGAGCAAAGCAGTCGCCCCGTTCAGAAGCTTATAGCGGCGGTTCCCGTCCGGATCAGCCGCAATGCTGCGGTTCGGATCTACCGGCCAGCCGTTCCCCCCGTTCTCAAAGCCTGTCTCATGCATAATATTGGAAACCGTTATTGCAATATCGGCTTTAATTAACGGATTTACCGTTGACACGGCCGAGATGATTGTCTGCCCTTCATAAACTGCCTCAACCACTCCCGTACTGTCCACCGTAGCCACCGCCGGGTTGGCCGACTGCCAGGTAACGCCCGTCTCCGGTGTATCCGACGGATCAAAGGCCAGCTGCAATTGCCGCTGTTCCCCGGCGGCGAGACGCACGCTGCTCTCTGCCGGGATGATCCCGGCAAGCTCGGTAGTCAGTGCCTTGAACTGAATGTCATCGAACAGCATATGGCTGACATTGCTGACGTAGAAGCCTACTTTACCTTCCGCATTGTGTCCCGGATCATTGCCCTTCAGGCGAAACGCTCCGTCCAGATAGACGCTGATATCACCGCCCTTAACGAGCATTTTGACCGCATATTCCGTATTCGGCTGCAGGTCGTGATGAGGGAGCTTCACTTCCTTCAGTACGGTCCACGCTGAGTTGTAGAGCAGCCAGGCCGAGGTCCCGTCTGCCCGCGTCTTGTAGCCAATCCGGCTGGAGCCGCTGCTGGCCTGGCGGTCAAAAATATACAGGGTCACATTGTCCCCCATCGTCTCTGGGGTCTTCAGCCTGAAGCTCAGCTCATATTCAGAGAAGCTTTTAGGACTAAGCGCCGAGGCTCCATTCAGCACCTTATACCAGCGGTTGCCGTCAAGCTTCACAATGCTGCGGTTCCCGTCCTGGACCCAGCCGTTGGCGCCGGACTCGAAATCGGTGAAATCCATCACGCCGTCGCCCGCTTCTACCGTGACATTAACCGAAGCTGTCAGCAGCGGATTTTCCGCCGATGCCACGGTGATCACCGTGTTGCCGACCGCTTGGCCGGTGACTACGCCTGCGCCATCCACAACCGCGATGCCGGGATCGGCTGAGGTGAAGGTCAGCGCGGGATTATCCGCATTCCACGGAAGGACTGCCGTCTGCAGCTTTACACTTTTCCAGCGGTCCACGGTAATTTCGCTGTCATAAGCGACCACCCCCTGGATAGGATGGCTTATAGGTCCTGCCGTCGTACCTGCTTTACCGGTTAGGCCGATTTCTGCGAATGGAATGTCAGGGAACCCGGGTATGGTAGCGAATACTTCCGCATCCGGCCGGAGCGACAGGTCGCCACCCGCCAGATTGGTGAAGCCGGGATCCTCCGTGGTCACCCAGTTATCTGCATACTGAACCAGCCCGAATTTGTCGTATGCCCCATATACATTGGTCGTTACACTGCGCGGAAGCGACGGATTATAGACGACATTCCCCTGAAACGTATTGGTGTCAGGATAATAACGGTTCTCCGTGAAGAAATTCGCCAGCTCCGGGTATTTGGTCATATAAGGCGTTCCTGTAAAATTGTTATTTGCCGCAAACAGCGCCTGCCACTTCGGCATGTAATTCAGCGGCACCTGATCATCCGGCTCGTCGCCGAGAAACATATCAGCGTAGTCATAGGGGACCTTACTGTCGATAAAAATATTGTTACGGGTCAGAATATGCGCCCCGCCGTTGTTTTTAATGGCCGAATTGCCCATTTTGTAAAAGATATTTTCGTCTATGGTAAGTCCCATGGTGAAATTATCGGGATATACCCCTTCCACCCCGGCTTTGGTTTCACCGATATTGTGAAAGTAGTTACGCCTGATGACCGTGCCCCGTTCCTGTGGCTGCTCACCCGCATTCATGTAGATGGCACCAAGGTCGGAGAAGGTTGTACATACATCGTAGATTTCGTTATACTCCACAACATGGTCGTTGCCGAAGATCAGCACACCGGGATGGGGCGCATCATGCAGCTCATTATGTGACATCCGGTTGCCGACACCTGACAGCAGAACACCGGGGTTATAGGCTTTGTGATAGTAGGCAAAATCATGGATATGCGAATTTTCCACGGCATTATTCCCCGGCTGCAGCGTCGTTTTGTTGCCCCCCGCCAGCGTGACGGCCGTACCGCCGATATGATGAATGTGGGTGCTGATGATGGCGTGGTCCGTACCCGGTGCTCCGTCGAAAATATTGTAATAAAACCGGCTCTGCGTATTGACCAGCACACCGCTGTTAGTGAAATTACGGATTTCGCTGTTCAGGATCCGCATGTGACTTCCGCCCATGAACACGGCTGCCGAATCGCGGCCGTTCTCCAGCACCAGCTCAGAGAAATCGATGTATGATGCATCCAGCGCGTTGATCATCGGCGTCTTCAGCATCGTCACTTCAATATCCGGGTCCGCTGCTGCAAACTCGGCGTTCGGCAGGAAATACAGCTTGCCGGCCTGGCGGTCGATGTAATATTCACCGGGCATATCAATTTCCTCGAGCAGATTTTGCGCAAAATGAAAATCCGGATACCAGTTTTTGAAGAGGCCGCTCATTTCCCCGTAACGGAGCGTGATGCTTTTGGCGGCTGTATCGATAGAGGCAATTTTGTTGTACGACCATTCCCAGCTGTAGCCAAAAATGCCGTCCAGCCAGATGTCGTCAGCCTGTGTCCAGTACTGCGGCCGGTCATACGTATACGTGAAGGTGCCTCCGCGCGTATGCACTTCCCCGTTCGGATCCTTCCGCGTCGGGCCCGGATCAAGAATTTCATCCATCTGCACCGTGCTTTCGTTGGGCCAGCGGGCCAGTGTCATGCCCTGCCCGGCCACATACAATTCCATCGGCGGGACCTGGCTCAGATCATTGGCCAGATAATATCCATGGCGGCTAAGCTGGCCGTAATCGGTGATTCCGAGCGCTGCCAGATCGGCCGTCAGTACTTTCGTTCTCGCCTCTGTACTGATGATACGGCTGAGTACAGCCGGGTCAGTAACCGGAACGAACGCAGACTTGGCAAGCTGCTCCGCACCTGACAACGTCACGGACTCCCCCGGATAAGCAGTGTAAGTGATCGGCTTGCCCGCTTCCCCTGAATCCTGCTGCCGCAATTCGAAGCTGGCCGTCCGTTCATACCTTCCTTCGCGTAAATATACAGTGACGCCGCCATTCGGCAATCCTTTCTTTGCCTTCAAAGAACGGATGGTATCACGTGCCTTCTCAAGCGTCAGAAACGGGGCATCTTTTGTCCCGTTATTGGAATCGCTTCCATTTGTAGCTACATAAAAAGCCTTCCCGGATGTCTTCTCCTCAGCAGATGCAGAAGATGCAAAGGGTGGACAGGGAGTCATCATGAACAACAGACCGGCCATAAGCGCTGCAAGCAACCTTTTTCTCACCAAAGCTCCTCTTCCTTTCCATGTGGGAATGTTGACGGCCACGCCTGTATTTTTCCTAAGCGCAGCCGCCTTTGAGCAGCAGGTTCTTCCGAGTTCCTCCAGCGGTACAGGTGTATCTCTATATAGTTTGAACTTGTGATTTTACCATTTTGGATTGGCCGTGACTCCAGAGAATATTTGGACTTCCGGCCGCTGTTGTCTGCAGATTTCTTGATTTATACCGTTTCCACGGTTGAAATCCGCAGACAGCCTATGCTTCCGATGCTAGCTTTCCTTCGGAAAGCTTTCAGGCGGACGCTAACACTCCTACAGTTCTAAAATTCCCCTCCATCACTTTTCCTAATTTACTATTTTCAAGTTCAATCTATATAGCAGCTTACTTCTTCAAGCCTTTATCCTTAAGGAATTGTTCGAATTGTTTGGTCACTTCCGCTACGTATTTCTCTTCGCCCGCTTCCTTCAGCTTGCCGTATAGTACAGGCCAGGTTTCTTCAAAATCCAGTGTTCCGGTAACAAGTCCGCGCTTGTATTCACCCCACACGGCATTCAGGTTGGCGATCTCTGTATTCACCGGCTCAGAATTGAACTTGAAGGCACCGACAGGGTTGACCTCGGAATCGGAATTGATCTTTTTGGTTTCCTCCCAGACGTTCTCCGGCTGGCCTTCCTTCAGATAAGAATTAAATACACTGCCAAACACCCAGTCCATATTCGGCAGATACCGGGAATCCGGCAGCGCCTTGATGTAATCTCCTGTCGTCTTCTCGTAGTGAACACCGGCAATACCATTGCAGAGCAGATTGTACAGCTCCTTGTCGGTATTCACCAGATTCAGCAGCATCATGGCCCGTTCCGGATTAGGGGCGGTGCGGCTGATCGACTGGTTGGTCGTCGCCGAGTAGCCGTTGGAGAACCAGTCGCTGAGCGGAACCGTGATGACCTCATTGCCGCCGTTTTTCGCCTTAACTTCGGCTTCTACCCCTGGCTTCAGCGTAACGTTGAAATCTACGGCAATCTGTCCTTTAGTCAAATAATCGTTCATCTTTTCAGTAGCAGCGTCTTTGTAAATGTAACCTTCTTTATACCATTTGCTGGCCAGCCGGAAATTGTCCAGCTCTTCTTCCGGATAGCGGTACAGCGTATAATTCGGATCATCTGTTTTGATGTAGAAATGGTCATCCAGTCCCGGAACTACCCAGTACTTGTCGTCATGCGACTGAGGATTGATAAAAGAAGTGCCGAATACGCCAAACGGAATAATATCCGGTTCATTCTGCTTAATCTGGGCCAGGAAAGGTTCAATATCGGCAATCTTTTTGATGGAAGCGGTATCAAGTTTGTACTTGTCAGCAAACCGCTTCTGAATAATGAATCCGTAACGGGAGCCGTTGATCTGCTGGTTCGGGATACCGTAAATCTCCCCGTCAACCGAAAGACCGTCCCACATCACCTGCGGCACATCTGCTTTCAGCTCCGGCGCGTATTCATCCAGGAGAGCATCCATCGGCTGAATAGCTCCTTTGCGTACCAGCTCCTCCGGCTTGAGCATGTAACCAGTCCAGAGAATGTCGAACTTCTCGCCCGCTGCAAGCACAGTGTTCATCTTCTGCACATAGTCCCCGATGGCGACAGGCATCAGCTTGACGGTGGCGTTGATCTTTTCCTTCACAATCTTGTTAACTTCCTCTTGGACCTTCGCCTGGTCGGCCTGAAGCTGCGACAGCGGATAATACCAGGTCAGTTCAACCGGCTTCAGCTCCCCGGCATTTCCCGAATCCGGTGCTGCGCTTTGCACACCTTCTGTACCGCTGCCTTCCGTACTGCTTGCCCCGTTACCGTTAGCATTGCCGTTATTGTTGCCGCCGCAGCCGGACAGAACCGACGCCGCGAGCAATACAAACGCCAAAACCCCAAACAGTCTTTTTTTCATTTGAGTGACCTCCTGTACTTTGTACATGATTGTATGTTAACCCTTTAGGGAGCCAACCGTAAGCCCTTTGACAAAAAACCGTTGAAAGAACGGGAAGATAACCACCATCGGTCCGCCCGCCAGCACGGCAATGGCCATCCGCGCCGAACTATTGGGGAAACTAGCCAGATCAATACCGAGCTGTCCTGTAAACTCCGAATTCGTGGTGAGAAACTCGATACTGTTGAGTGTCCGCACCAGCAGCAGCTGCAGCGGTACTTTATTAGGATCATCGATGTAGAGCATCGCGTTGAACCATTCGTTCCAATACGTAAATGAAATCAGGAGACCCAGAGTAGCAAGCGCCGGTGTGGATAAGGGCAGGATAATCCGGAAGAAAATACGGAACTCCCGCGCCCCGTCGATTTTGGCTGATTCAATGATCTCATGCGGGATTTTGGACATGAACCCCTTCATGACCATGATGTTGAACGGTGACAGCAGGATCGGCAGAATAAGCGCCCACAGGCTGTCTTTCAGATGCAGGTATTGCGTAATGAGGATATAGGAGGGAACGAGCCCCCCGCTGAACAGCATGGTGAAAAAAACATAAAATGTCGTCACCCGGTTATACCGGTAGTCCTGTCTTGAAATGACGTATGCGGTCATCGCAGTCAGCAGCAGGCCGGTCAGCGATCCAATCACAGTCACCGTAAGGGTCACCCCGTAGGCCCTCAGCAGAATATCAGGAGCATCAAGCAAGTAGCGGTAGGCATCCAGACTGAACGACGTAGGAATGAACTGATAGCCGTTTTGGGTCAGCGCCTTTTCATCCGTCAGCGAGACTGCTATGACAAGCAGAAACGGGAGGATAACGATAAGGGAGAGCACCGTAAACAGCAGGTTAATAAACAGCTTGGAGAATTCGAATTTTCGGGCCACTGCCATGGCACCTCCTTACCACAGAGAGTTATCGGGATTGATTTTGCGCACGATTGCGTTGGCCGACAGCACCAGCACCAGACCGACAACCGACTGGTAAAAGCCTGTAGCCGCCGACATGCTTACATTGCCGACTTCCCGCAGCGCACGGTAGACATAGGTATCGATGATATCCGTAGAGCCATAGAGAAACCCGGAGTTGTTCGGTATAAAGTAATGCAGCCCGAAGTCACCGCGGAACATGTTGCCGATAGACAGAATCAGCATAATAATGATGATCGGTGCCATCAGCGGGATCGTGATTTTGAACGCCATCTGCCGCTTGGTCGCTCCGTCGATCCGCGCCGCCTCGTAATATTCGCTGTTAATGCCGATGATGCCGGCAAAATAAATCAGCGTGTTGAACCCGACCACTTTCCACAATTGAACCAGAATGAGGATTACCGGCCACGGTGCGGCATTCTGGTACCAGCTCACCGGCTCGAGACCGAAGGACTCCAGGGTGCGGTTGATAAAGCCATCGGAATGATTCAAAAAGGCATATGCTACATAACCCACCAGTACCCACGATAAAAAATGGGGCAGAAACAAGGCCGTCTGGTAGAACTTGCTCCACTTTGCCTTAATTTCGTTCATGAGTATTGCCAGCAGCAGCGCTGCTGAGGTGCCCACCAGAATGTAAGCGGTGTTATAAAGAACCGTATTGCGGGTAATCCGCCACGCTGTATCCGTGGTGAACAAATAACGGAAATTATCAAGCCCTACCCACTTGCTGCCGAAGATGCCGAGATCATAGCGGTAATTTTTAAAGGCGATAATCAGGCCGATCATAGGAATATAGGCAAAAATTAATTTGTACAATATTCCCGGCAGCGAGAGCAGGAACAGCTCCCGGTTGTTCTTGAAATGGTGAAGCTCTCTTCCGATCCACGTCTTCCTGCGTTTTCCCGGCGGCGCACCCGCATGTGCCCCTTGCTGAGTCAGTGAAACGTTCTTCAACATAGCCAAAGCCCCTTCCTTTCCTTCCTTAGCGGCTGCCTGTGTTCCAGGCTTTGCACGACTAACAATAGCGTGGAATACGGCTTTGGCGGTACTGTACAATTACAGGATTGCTGTACAGCCGGGCTGTATTGTTCACGGATTACTGTTCCGGCATGGCTGAACGCTGCAGCAGTACAGCAAAAGGCCCGCGAAATGAAAATCATTCATCTGCGGGCCCGGATTACGTATGAATTTTGATCTGTTTTATTTGCTGCGGTCTATGGCTGATTTCAGGCGGTACTCCTTAGGCGTCGTCCCGTAGCGGCGTTTGAACAGGCGGTAGAAATAACTCTCATTGCCAAACCCGACCTTCTCCATAATCTCCGTCACGGTTAAGTCCTTCTGCTCCAGGTACTCTTTGGCATAGGCCAGGCGTGCTGCATTGATCTGATCGACTACAGTCGTTCCTTCCTGTGTCTTGAACACCTGACCCAAATAAACGGAGCTCATCTTCAGCATGTCGGCGATCCGCTGCACATTGAGGTCTGGATCAGCGTAATGCTTGTCGATAATTTCCTTTACCGTTTCAGCCAGCAGCCGGTTCTTATCCTCGCGTCCGCTCCGGCGCTGGTCTGCAACCTCACGCACAACCTCCAGCAGAACAGCCTCAATCTCATCCAGTGTCTCTTTTTCAAGAATGCGCCGGTTAATGGCCTGCAGATTGACTGACACCGGATTGACGTTATGATTGTTCATTTCACCAAGCGTGTTGCTCAGTGTAACCGCCAGATGAAGCACCGCGGAGAACATATTTTCGAAGCTGAACCCCCCGATCAGTTCTCTCCAGCTGCGGATTGCCTGCTCCGTCTCCGCCAGATCCCCGCCTTTCAGTCCTTCTGTCAGCTGCCGTTCCAGCTCCTGCGGGATGCGCAGTGATTCATTCCGCTCATTCTCCCGGAGAAGATCAGGCTCAAGTACCGCTCCCTTGCCGTAAATCATCCGGTAGCCCAAATGGCGCACTGCCAGATTGTAATGCTGCGATATGCAGCGGTAGTCCGTGAATATTTCGCTCAGCGTAACCGTAAACGTAATGCGGTAATAGCCAAGAATGGTTTGTTGAAGCTCCTTGAAGCGCTCTCCCAGCTTTTCCAGTTTCCCCGTTTCGCCGCCGGCGATAAAGACAAGATGCCCGCTTTTCATATCCGCCGCTTCACAGGAACCTTCAAGGCGCAGCAGCTCCTGGCCGATATTGCCAATGGCAAAGTATAGCAGTGATTCCATCGGCAGTCCCGGGCCGGGAGCAAGTCCCTGCAGATCATCGATCTGTACCAGCGCCAGGCGGAGCGGCGACGGATAGGCAATATCAATCCCGTACTGCTCCCTGATCTGCAGAAATGCCCGTTCGTCTACACTGCCGCTGAGCCCGATCAGGCTCCGCAGCTGGTAGATCTTCGCTATATTGGATTGCGATGCCCGTTCCTGTTCCAGCCCCTTTAGCTTGCCGAGCATCTCGGTCACGTTGGCTGTAATCAGCGACAGCTCATCCTTCGCCTGCGGAGCGCCGCGCTCATCCTGCGGCACCAGCGTCAGCAGCTGGCCCACCGGCTTATAGAGCCGCAGCGAAAAGAACACGGACAGCATTACAGCAAGCAGCACTACAGACAGCGTTACTGCCAGTTCCGTCCACTTCATCTGCCGGACGCTGCCCAGTACGACATCATAATCCTGCATACTGACAATCTGCCAGTTATTCAGGGCTTTACTCAGATAAGTGACTTTATACTTTCTGTCTCCATACGTGTAGTTAAAAGAATCCAGCGGCGTGTCCGAGGAGGAGATCTGCGGCAGCAGATCCTGCTTAATATTAAGTCCGGCCGGAAGCTGTCCGTCAGTCGAAATAAGCACCTCACCCTCGCTGTCGGTGACGAAAAGCACATCATTTTCCCGCTCAGCCACATGATTAAGCGCTTTCATATTATCCAGCATCCATCCCGGCTTCACCGTCAAAATCAGCACATTGTCATTGATTGAACCCAGGGAATCTCCGTCATACATGAAAAAGGCAAATACATCGATTCCCTCGTCCTTGCCGTCAAGATCCAGGGGAATCAGCTGCAGCTTCGGCAAATCGGCCCGGGAGGTCATATAATCCTCTAAGGCATTGTAAAAGAGGCTGTTATCAATGTCATGATTCAGCGATGAGAAGAACCGGTGCTGTGCACCGTTATAAAAAACCGCAGCATGCAGATACGGGGAAGATGCCACCGTATGATTGAGGCGTTCGATCTTCAGAATGCTTTGCCTGTAATCCGCACCGGACTTCAGCGCAATCAGTTCTTCGTCATTGTACAGGGAAACCGCCAGATCCTTCACGATGCCATTCATGTTCTCAATGTTGTAATTCATTTGGGTCAGCAGCTTGCGGTCAGCTTCATTTTGCAGGCTAAGCACCTTACCGCGGGCACTGGTGTTCAAAACAAACGAAGCTACAGCCAGTATGGCGACAACAAGCATAAAGCTGAGCAAAATCCGCTGTAAATATTTGCGCGAGCGGATCGTCTGCAATACATTCATGGGTCCTCTCTCCCTGCTCTTCGGGTGACCTTAATATAATCCCGCGCGATTTTGCTTGTCAATCCTCGTTATCCTGTAACATCCTCCGGGAGTCTTTCTCATCTGGCCATGTACCCGGCTCTGCATGGAACAGCTCCCGCAGAAGTGTCTGCGCCATCACCCTGTGACCCGATGCATCCGGATGGATACCGTCACCGTAGGTATACGAGGCGTTAAGCGAGCGTTCCTGCCGGATATGCTCCAGCAGCGGAGTGCGCAGATCGATGATGCCGTCGGCGGGGCAGCTCCCCGATAACAGCCAGTCCGTATAACGCTCAAGTACACGGTCATAATCCCTGTAGGGCGCCAGATAGCTGAAACCGGACGCCTCCGCAGGCAGAAGCTGGCCGTTCATTGATTCGGCGTCGAACGGCGGCGGGGTCATCAGTACGACCTTGGCCCCGGCTTCACGGATCTGTGCACTCAGCCGCAGCATTCCTGCCCTATAGGCGGAGAACCGTGCTTCAGAGAAGGGATGGTAGATCCCGTCATTCATGCCATAGCACGCTACGACCACACCGGGAGATGCTTCCGCGAGTTCTTTTGCCAGACGTTCATGTACACAGGGCCGCGGGAACGGATGAGCCGCTTCGCTGAGGCCCGAGGCCGTCTCGCTGGGGACACCGCGTGCATCCAGTTCCACGGCCAGATCCGGACGGTGCTTCCTCAGCCATTCCCCGGCCAGATGGATATAGAGGCCGTCAGCTGTAATGCTGTCCCCGAGAAACAGAATCCGGAGATCCGCAGAATCTTTTATTACCTTATCAGTTATCTTATCAGTAAATAAATGCAGCATATTTCTCCCTCCAGTCGATCGCGCTGGTCCCTTGCCCGGCCGAAATCGGGCGGTACACCCGCAACCTAATGGTAGCGCCGCCTGCCCTTTTTCGCCTTGACGATATCGACCATCTTTAGCATAATATGGCCATGACAACCAAACTTTTTGCGCGGGACATCGGACTTGAACCCGGCTTCACCTTCAGAATCCAGAAATGTCCGCTGACCCATGACTACTATGTCCATAGCCATGACTTCTCCGAGCTCGTCGTCATTTTGTCAGGAAACGCGGTACATATTATCGAAGGGAGGGAGTATCCGGTTAGCGCCGGCCAGGTTTTTCTAATCCACAGCAATGTTTCCCACGGTTACAAGAATGTCGACGGCATCGAATATGTTAACGTGATGTTCCAGCCCGAGCAGCTGCTGCAGCAGTCCGAGCTCAGGCTGATGCCGGGTTTTCAGGCGCTGTTCTATATCGAGCCCTTCTACCGGAAGGAGATGTACTTCAAAGGCATGCTCACCCTTGATGCCGGACAGCTCCAGGAGGCTACACGGCTGCTGGATTGTATTCTGGGTGAGCATGACCATCAGCAGGAAGGGTATCGGCTTATGATCCGTACCTATTTCACCGCACTCGTAGGCATGCTGTCACGGTATTATCAGAACAGCAGCGGACGCGAGGATAACAAGGCGCTGCGGATCGGTGAGACGGTTACCTATATCGAGGAGCATTTTCTGCAGCCGATTACCCTGCAATCCATGGCAGATATGGCCTACATGTCAACCCGCCAGTTCCTGAGAGTCTTCACCCGCAACTATCAGACCACCCCTATGGATTATGTCATCCGCAAGCGGCTGGATTATTCCTGCACGCTGCTGCGGAGCCCCGACCTCTCCATATCCCAAGTGGCCATGGACAGCGGCTTCCACGACCAGAACTATTACTCCCGCCAGTTCCGCAAAGTATTTCACTGCACGCCCAGCGAATACCGCGAGAAAATACGGGATTCAGGGCAAGCATCCCCCGTCAATCCTTGAACCTCTCCGGACCGGCAGCGGACTCATCTCTCTGACGAAGCCGCCGCCGGTACACTCCGGGGGTTACCCCAAACCTTGCACGGAACAGACGCGTCAAGTAGTTGGGATCTTGAATGCCTACCCGTTCGGCAATTTCGGAAATGCCCAGCACCGTACCGCCCAGCAGTTTTTTGGCTTCTTCCAGGCGCAGGTGCAGCACGTACTGCAGCGGTGTTGTGCCGATATGCTGTTTCATGCATCTCGTAATATAATCTGCCTGGAAATGCAGCTCCTCCTCGAGCCCGGCAAGATTAAACGGCTGCCTCCAGTGAACGTTCAGATAGCTTGCTGCTGCCCGGGCAAGCCTGACCGCCGGCTCCGGCAGGGCAGTCCGCGCGCATTCCGCCTGCAATGCCGCCATCAGTCCGGCCAGCAGCAGATGGAGCCGGAGTGCATTTTCTGCGTTCAGCCGGCTGTGAATCTCGTTCATCTCATGCAGAATCGGCTCCAGTGCCTCTACATCGACATCGGCGAACTTCGGCATGTACAGGCGCTGCTGTGCCGAAGGCTCCTCATCCTCTACCGTACCTTTGGCCAGCAGCGACGGCCAGGGAATATCCTCCCGCCGGATATAAGCCGGCTTACAAGTGTGGATGAAGTGCACCCAGTAAATCTCTGTATCCTCTGCACAAGCTCTATGCCCGGCATGCGGCAGCCCCGCCTCCAGCACAAGCAGCTTACCCGGACCAATCTCATATTCCTTATCTTGTTCTGTCATATAGAGTGTTCCCCGCTTGACCAGCAGCAGATCGTACACTGCGAAGGTGCGGGCAAAATGCCGGTCTCCCGGCGACCAGACGGCATGTCCCACCGTGACGAACTGCGGCAGCGGCGGGATGGCGAATTCCAGGCACAGCACCGTATATCTCTCCTGTCCAAGTCGATTTTGTGCTATTCAAAGTCTATATTATCACTGGCTGCTCTGGCGGAAAAGAGGTACATTGACTGGGAATCCGCTTTACATCCAACCATATAAGGGGCTGTTTATCGATGCGTTTTCGTCAGGTTCATCTCGACTTCCATACTTCCGAAGCTATTCCCGGCATAGGACAGGAATTCTCCAAAGCCAATTTTCAAGCTATGCTGCGTACCGGGCATGTAGATTCAATCACTGTGTTCTCCAAATGCCATCACGGCTGGGCTTACCATCCCAGTGAAGCCAATGAAATGCATCCGCATCTCTCCTTTGACCTGCTGGGGGAAATGATCGCGGCGGCTCACGAGATCGGGGTCCGGACACCGGTATATTTGTCGGCTGGTCTTGATGAGAAGCTGGCGCGCCGCCATCCCGAGTGGCTGATCCGTGATGCAGAGGACCGGACCCGCTGGGTGAAGGACTTTATGACGCCGGGTTACCACGAGTTTTGCCTGGGCACACCTTATCTGGACATTTTACTGGCGCAAATCCATGAAGTCGTCTCCCGGTACGATGCAGACGGCATCTTTCTCGACATCGTCGGCGCCCGTAAATGCCGCTGCCAGTATTGTGTAGCCGCACTGCGGGCAGCCGGCCAGGACCCCCGCGACGAAACATCCGTAGTTGCCTTGGGGGAAGCGACTTATCTGAACTATGCGCGCCGCGTAAGGGAGACTATCGACGCCGTGAAGCCCGGTCTTCCGGTCTATCACAACAACGGTCATCAGCAGCGGGGCCGCCGTGATCTTGTCCATGTCAACAGCCATCTTGAACTGGAATCGCTCCCGACCGGAGGCTGGGGCTATGACCATTTCCCGCTGTCGGCACGGTACGCCCAGCCGCTGGGCATGGAATTTCTCGGCATGACCGGCAAATTCCATACGTCGTGGGGCGAATTCGGAGGCTACAAGCATCCGAACGCACTGCGGTTTGAGGCCGCACTCAGTCTCGCCCACGGCGCCAAATGCTCCATCGGCGACCAGCTTCACCCTTCAGGCCGGATGGACGAAGCAACCTACGCCTTGATCGGCGCTGCCTACGCCGAGGTAGAAGCGAAGGAGCCTTGGTGCAGCGGGGTAGAATCAGTTGCCGACATCGCGGTCCTGTCCCTGGAAGCGGCGCGTGAGGCCTGTCCCGGCGGTCACGAACTGAAGGGGCAGCGCAATCTGGCCGATGCCGGTGTCGTGCGCATGCTGACTGAAGGCCACTACCTGTTCGACATCGTGGATATGTCCAGTGATTTCACCGCCTACAAGGTGCTGATTCTGCCGGACGAGGTGCCGGTATGGCCGGAACTGGCCGGCGCCATAGAAACCTTTACGGCAGGAGGCGGCAAGGTGCTGGCCACAGGGCGTTCGGGTCTAAACATGGCCGGGGATGCTTTTGCGCTAAACCTCGGAATCAACTGGCTGGGAGTTAATCCGTACCGGCCATCTTATTTCCGTCCGCATTTCACTCCCGGTGCCCTGCTGCCCGCTTCCTATGTGATGTACAGCGAGGGCCAGCTAGTGGAACTTAAAGGCGGTCATTCACTGGGCCACTTGGAGAATCCGTATTTCAACCGTGATGTCTTCACCTTTTGTTCGCATCAGCACACCCCCGGTACCAGAGAAGACAAGGGTCCAGGCATGGTCGAGAGTGAAGACGGAATCTATATTGCCTGGGAGGTGTTCAGCGATTATGCGGATGGCGGACATCTCATCCTGAAAGAGATGGTGCTCCACGCCCTTTCCCGGCTGCTTCCGCAGCCAGCCCTGAGTACCAGTCTGCCGGCCCGGGGAATAACGACCCTGCAGTACCAGCAGGCAGAGCGGCGCTATGTGAACCATCTGCTCTATGCCGCTCCCGTACTCAAAGGCCGCATTGAAGTCATTGAAGACATCGTGCCGCTGCGGGACATTTCCGTCAGTCTGCGTCTCCCCACCGCTGCCCCCGTCCATCGAGTCTATCTTGCCCCGTCAATGACAGCGCTGCCGTTTACGGCCGGCCAGGAGGGTGAACTCTCGTATACGGTTCCCTACCTGGAGAATCACCAGATGGCAGTGATAGAGCTGGCGTAGCCAAAATACTTGCGGGTGAGCCCGTAGATATATAAAAATAAGGGACGTCGCAGCAGCCTCCGGCTTCTGTAACCTCCCTTTTTTTAATCCGCTATCCGCGTATCAACCCCTTCTAACTGGGTATCTATTACCGTTCGCCCGTAACGAATCTCAGTTGTTATCCTCCGGTTTTATAACACCCTTTTTGATGATTATATTTCCGTATAACGCCTCTTCACCCGTAATTACAATGGCATAACTCTGCCTGGAGCGGTTATAGAACGCAAAGCGTTCCTCGTATTCGATGGTTGCCGCCTCATCATGTTTGGCGATAATGTCTTCATAGGTAGACCAGATCACCGGTACCGTGTTGTCACCTTCAACCACAGCCATGAACGCCGCCTGGTGCGCCGCATAATGATCCAGGGGAAGCAGTTCAAGGATCGCATCCAGCAGCCGGGGAATCCCGATGCCATCGTATCTCAACACTCTGGAATGCAGTGCATGCCCCGGGTAATTGGCGTCTGCCAGCACAAGCTCATCCCCATGGCCCATCTCCATCAGTACAAGAATCAGTTCGGGGGACAGGAGCTTCGGTATTTTCTTCAGCATGTTGTTCCTCCTAGAGCCGGGCTACATTCCATAAAATGATCTTAAAGCAACAAGCTCATCAATACGGTTCTGGGGCAATTCCCGTTCACCGTTAATCATTCGTGTAATAAACGTCAGCTTAGCTGTATATTCGAGCCTTTCCATGTTCAGGTAGGCGCTCATTACATCCTTGCCCCAGGTCAATGCACCGTGACTCTCCAGAAGGACTGCTGTTTTCTTGCCCAGAAAAGGGATCAGCGAATCCGGGATTTCTTCCGTTGAAGGTGTCCCGTACTCTGCCAGTGGAATATCCCCCATGGCAATCACAGACTCAGGCATCATCATCTTGTCCAGGCTCTCGCCTTTGATGGCAAAGGCAGTTGCATAAGGAGGATGCGCATGAACTACGCCTTTCATCTCAGGCAGCTCATTATAAATCTTAAGGTGCATTTTTACTTCAGTAGACGGACGGTAGCCTTCCGCAGCTTCAAGAATCTCCCCCTGCAGATTAACCTTTACGAGCATATGCGGCTTTAGATACCCTTTGCTGACTCCGGTCGGTGAAGTAAGAATCTCTGTTTCCGATAGGCGCGCAGAAATGTTGCCGTCATTAGCGGCTATAAAATCCTTGTTAAACAGATTTCTGCCTATATCACAAATTTGCAGCCGCAATTCCTCTTCAGTATGATTCATGGTTACTCTCCTTTATTTAATGAATGATTTATAAAGCCGGATAATAACTGGAAAGCGTACAGGAGCGTGCCACAAGTTCTCTGACCTCAGAGGTATGAACTGCTCCCAAGGCCGTTAATTGAACCGCAATATTCCCGATCGCACTCGCTTCTACAGGTCCAGCGACAATTTCCTTGCCGGTAGCGTCTGCCGTAAGCTGGCATAGAAGAACATTCTGGATCCCTCCGCCAACCATATGAATTCTCCGGATGATCTGTCCGCTTAGCGCTTCCAGCTCCTTAATCGTCTCTGCGTATGAGAAGGCCAGACTGTTCAGAATCGTTAGAATGATCTCTGCCTTTGTCTGCGGCGGTGTCTGCCCGGTCCGGGTACAATACGCCTCTATCCGTCCCGGCATATCGCCAGGTGTACTGAAGAGCACATCATTCGGATTAATAACCGGTGCAGCATACGCTGTCCTATGAACACTCTGTGCAAGCAGGGCAGCCTCCTGATGAGACACCGGTTCACCCGCATCTGCCCAGCCCCGCTGCGTTTCCTGCAAAATCCACAGCCCTGTAATATTCTTCAGCAGACGATTGCTGCCCCCATAGCAGCTTTCATTGGTAAACCCGTATTCACGGGCCAGCTCCGTAATTACCGGCCGCTCACTCTCCATTCCCACCAGGGACCATGTTCCACAGCTGATAAACGCGGCATCCGGTTTGGATATATAGGGGATTGAGGCCACCGCAGAAGCCGTGTCATGTGAAGCTCCGGCTATCACCTTGAGCGGACCTATGCCAAGCTCTTCCTGCAGGGCAGGCAGTACAGAGCCGATGACCGTGCCAGCCTGAACCCGTGCAGGAATCAGTTCAACCGGGAGACCCAGCCTGTTCAGTACCTCCTGGGAAGGTCCAGCTTCCCCTGCGGCCAGCAGGCCGCTTGTACTCCAAATCGTCTGCTCCGCCACACCAACACCCGAGAACAGGTAATGGAACAAGTCAGGCATCATCAGCATTTTGTCCGCAGTCTCTCTTAGCCAAGGGCTGATTCGCAGATCGGCAAACAGCTGATATACTGTATTGATTCTGGCTGATTGGTTGCCTGTTAACCGAAACTGATCTTCCGGCGGCAATAGGGACTCAAGGATGCCCGCACTGGCAGCTGTTCTCTGATCCCTGTAATGGTGCGGCGAATACAGCAGCTGTCCTTGGCTGTCAATGTAGCCGTAATCGACCCCCCATGTATCTACGCTTAAAGCCGTCAATGCACCCTGAGCCTTAGCGGCTTTCCGTATGCCCTGCTTCATTTCGTGAAAAATCCTCAGAACATCCCAGTATAGATGTCCGCCCGCCTGCACCGGCTGATTAGCGAAACGGTGAATTTCTTCCAGGTGAATACTCTCACCGTCATACACGCCCAGCATAACCCTGCCGGAGCTTGCCCCCAGATCCATCGCCAGCAAATTTATAGCATCGCTCATATTAACCGCACCTGCTTCATTTGAGGAATTAATACAGCGGCCCGAAGTTCCGGCAGGCTCTGTAATCCGCACTCTCCAGATCCTCTGTACCGAATAATGACCATACCCGCGGTCTGAAAATACGTGACTCTTCCACATTGTGCATACTGACTGGAATCCGCAGAATAGATGCAAGCGTGATCAGATCTGCGCCGATATGCCCGTAGCTTATGGCTCCATGGTTGGCTCCCCAATTGTTCATGACATCGTAAACAGATTTAAATGAGCCCTGATTCGTCAGCTTCGGCGCAAACCAGGTTGTTGGCCATGTCGGATCAGTCCGTTCATCCAGCGTCTTATGAACAGCTTCGGGTAATTCCACGGTGAAACCCTCTACAAGCTGAAGTACAGGACCGAGTCCCTTAACCAAGTTGAGACGGGCCATTGTAACAGGCATTCCGCCTTTTGTCAGATAATCTGTAGAGAAGCCTCCCCCCCGGAAATATTCCTGCGATGCAGCGCGGAAACGGGTCTGTGCGATACAGCTATCCGCTTCTTCATCCGTAATCTCCCAGAAAGGCTTAATCGCCGGCTTTCCATCAATACTCTGCTCACCTGTTCCATCCAGCGCCGCGGAGCCGGAGTTAATCAGATGCAATAGGCCGTTTGCCGCGTCTCCCTCCAGCGTATATCCGGTTACACGCTCTACAGCGGCAGGGCTCCAGTACGTGCGGACATCGGCGAAGATTTGCGCGGTATTCGTGAGCAGATAATTGAACAGCATGGTTACGCCATTCAAGCTGTCATTTTCAGTTGCCACAATGTACGGTGCACGTCTGCCGTTCCAGTCAAAGGAAGAGTTCAGCAGGGTCTCCATGAAATCCCCGTTCGGAAAATGATCCGTCCAATGCCGCTGGCCCTGGAAGCCGCCGACAAGTGCATTATGCCCGTTCGCCTCTTCCTCGAAGCCAAGCTCAGCCAGCTTAGGATTACCGACCATGAGGTCGCGCGCAATGAGGGTCATTTTCACACATGTCTCCCATTGCTTTTCCTTTTCCCCATCGCTGATTTGCAGCTCCGGCGGGTTATTATCTGCTCCGATCCGGCAATTCTCCTTGACCCAGGCCAGTGCGTGCTCAAACTCTGCTTGATCATAGATTTCTTCCTCAAACCGGCGGACAAATTCAGACATATCCACATACTCATTGCGCATGCCGAGATAATCCTGGAAAAACTGCTCGTTAACTATCGAACCCGCGATCCCCATGGAGACGGAGCCCATCGACAAATAGGATTTCCCCTTCATCAACGCTACCGCCAGAGCAGATTTGGCAAACTGCAGCAGCTTGGCCTGCACATCCGCCGGTATCTCTTCGCTGCCGGAATCCTGAACATCCTCACCGTATATCCCGAAAGCCGGAATTCCTTTTTGTGCATAGGCAGACAATACCGCAGCCAGATATACCGCACCCGGACGCTCCGTTCCATTAAACCCCCATACTGCATGAGGAATAGTGGCATCCATATCCATGGTTTCCGAACCATAACACCAGCACGGGGTTACAGTAATAGACACTCCAACATTCTCACTTGCAAACTTCTGTGCGGCAGCCGCGGCTTCCTTAACACCGCCGATTGTAGAATCAGCGATAACACACTCTACCTGAGAACCATCCGGATAAAAAAGCTTTTCTTCCAGAAATTCAGCCACACGCTGCGCCATGCCCATCGTTTGGACCTCCAGCGATTCGCGGACACCGCGTCTTCTGCCATCAATGGTGGGCCGGATACCAATCTTCGGATAATTTGTTGCCACTGCTGTTCCTCCTCATAATAAGTGGTTGAATATTGCGGCAAATCCATTTAGAAAAAAATCAATCCTGCGAATAAAGCGCTATCATTAATGTTTTGGGACTGATTAAATGAAGTTCATGTTAATAATAGAATCCAAATTCAACGAAGTCAACAACAAACCACATAATATTCTTATATTTTTGTGGTTTAATGTGATATTATCAAAAAATAGTGTGGAGTTTATGTTGATTTCTGACTATCTCTTAGTAAATTGTAGTACACTATGAATATTAAATGATTAATAATTAAAGGTGGATAATACATGAAGGCATTTGAACGGCGGGACCTCATTATTAACGAGCTTTATAGACATAAAAAAGTGCATGTCGCTGACCTCGCCCAAAAATTCCAGGTATCCGAAGAGACGATCCGGCGCGATCTAGACAAACTCGATAAAGAAGGACTGGCCAAAAAGAATTACGGCGGCGCCATTTTGAATGCGCATACCAATGAAGATCCTTCCTATGCAAGCAGACACCAGATTAATCTTGAAGCTAAAGGCATTATTGCCGCCAATGTACTGGACTTGATTAATGACGGGGACAGTCTGATGACCGATACCAGTACAACAGCTTTTGAAGCCTTACGTAAAATTACCGAAGCCAAACAGAATCTAACGATAATCACCAACTCATTGGCTGTGTTGTCCGAGTTCCAGCATTCCGGTCACAAGCTCATCTCCACCGGCGGTACTTTAGGTCCTGAAACCAGCTCCTTCGTTGGCCCCACAGCTTCCCAGTCCATACAAAAGTACAATGTGGATGTAGCTCTATTCAGCTGTAAAGCGCTGTCTATGACCGGAGGCCTCAGTGATTCCAACGAAGAAGAGAGCGAACTAAAAATTCTAATGCAAAAGCAGGCCAGTAAGGTCGTGCTGCTCGTAGACCATTCCAAATTTGACCGTATCGCCTTCATTAAGCTCTTCAGCTTTGATAAGGTCGATTACATTGTGACCGATCAGAAGCCTTCGGAAGAATGGATCGCTTTTCTGAATACCTATCAGGTATCCGTTCTCTACAGTTCTGAGATGTAAACTATTCTTCACCAGGAAGGGGGTGAGTCCTACAATGGGATCGATAAGTTTGGCTGCTTATCATGCTCCCCAGTGGTTTCCATTCGTTCTTATCGCTGTCGGAGCCTGTCTTATAGTGCTGTTGTGGATGGTATTCAAAAAGCTCCAATAGCAGAATTCTTATCCCTAATTTCGACAGCGCTTTCATTAATAAATATGCACATCCCCCTATTCCACCAGGTCCACGCACCTAAGGAGGTCTATAGCTTTTCGCAGTCTTTCTGTACCCGGAGGTACACATTGTGATAAATATAAAAACAGGCTTACAAAATCGCCCGAAAGCAAATTGTAAGCCTGTGTCTGATAATACCGGCGAGAGGACTCGAACCTCCACGGTTTCCCACTCGATTTTGAGTCGAGCGCGTCTGCCATTCCGCCACGCCGGCATAAATTTAATTGTTATTTAAAATAATGGCGCGCCCTGAGAGATTCGAACTCCCGACCTTTTGATTCGTAGTCAAACGCTCTATCCAGCTGAGCTAAGGGCGCAAATAATGGAGCGGACGACGGGAATCGAACCCGCGACCCTCGCCTTGGCAAGGCGATGCTCTACCGCTGAGCCACGTCCGCACACGGTATGTATTCTTATAACACTGTGGGATTCATATCCCTGAAGCCAACTAAATGGCGGAACCGACGGGATTCGAACCCGCGATCTCCTGCGTGACAGGCAGGCATGTTAGGCCAACTACACCACGGTTCCAAATTGGTTGCGGGGGCAGGATTTGAACCTGCGGCCTTCGGGTTATGAGCCCGACGAGCTACCGGGCTGCTCCACCCCGCGTCAGTAAAAGTATTATCTTCCTCAATGGTTCATCTGGTGGAGGCTGAGGGGTTCGAACCCCCGACCCTCTGCTTGTAAGGCAGATGCTCTCCCAGCTGAGCTAAGCCTCCATTGAAAGAAGCAACTTAATGATCTTATCACACATCCCTTATAAAAGCAATCTTTATTAAGGAAAATGGTGACCCGTATGGGATTCGAACCCATGTTACCTCCGTGAAAGGGAGGTGTCTTAACCCCTTGACCAACGGGCCATATCATCAATGTCGTTTGTGACAACAAAAAATATTATACCAATTATTCTGTAAAATAGCAATACTATATTTACCTATTTTTTATCTATGTACTCTGAGGCCATCCTAAAGAAGACAAAACGGCCTCAGAGACCTCTTCTACGCTTAATGCCTCCGTATCTAGATGCCGCTGGAATAACGCCTGTTGTAGCCCGCTAAGGCATCTGTCGATCTGCTGCGCAGCCCAAGAGTCCTCTCTCTCGCCACGGCTCCTAAGCCGCTTTAACAGGGTCTTCCGGGAAGCACATAAGGTGAAATGATGAACTGTAATTTCTTCATTTTGCAGCCTGCCTGTCAATTCCCTAAAATAAGCTGCTTCTACAATCGTCATGGGTACGATAATCGTGCCGTTATATTCAGAATCAATGTGCTTTAACATCGCATAATTGATTTCACGCCAAAGCGGATAATCCTGAAAATCATTTTTGAGCATACCTGTCGGTACATTTTGACTAATATATTCCCCAGCATTCTCAGGATCAAATATAAAGGAATTTTCTATTCTACGGTTCAGCTCTACAGCAGTTTGTGTCTTTCCGGAACCAAAAGCTCCATTTATCCAAATAATCAACAACATCCCTCCCGTGATTATTCATAACTCCCAGTATAACTAATCCGTAAAACGAACAAAAGACCCCTGCTGATAGTATCAACAGGGGTCTTAAGTGCTTGGCGGCGTCCTACTCTCCCAGGACCCTTCGGTCCAAGTACCATCGGCGCTGGAAGGCTTAACGGTCGTGTTCGGGATGGGTACGCGTGGAACCCTTCCGCTATCGCCACCAAACGGGCATTTACAGCGTAAATGCGTATTCAGGTCTCAGCATCGCCAAATGCTGAATATCAATTCTTTATCAATCAACCGCTAGGGTCTCATGAATCAGAACTTGATTCCTGAAAACTGAATCCGAAACGAATCTGCATTCTTCGAAATTTGGATAAGCCCTCGACCGATTAGTATTGGTCAGCTCCATGCATTACTGCACTTCCACCTCCAACCTATCTACCTCGTCGTCTTCAAGGGGTCTTACTAATTGGGAAATCTCATCTTGAGGGGGGCTTCACGCTTAGATGCTTTCAGCGCTTATCCCGTCCGTACGTAGCTACCCAGCCATGCTTCTGGCGAAACAACTGGTGCACCAGCGGTACGTCCATCCCGGTCCTCTCGTACTAAGGACAGCTCCTCTCAAATTTCCTGCGCCCACGACAGATAGGGACCGAACTGTCTCACGACGTTCTGAACCCAGCTCGCGTACCGCTTTAATGGGCGAACAGCCCAACCCTTGGGACCTACTTCAGCCCCAGGATGCGATGAGCCGACATCGAGGTGCCAAACCTCCCCGTCGATGTGGACTCTTGGGGGAGATAAGCCTGTTATCCCCAGGGTAGCTTTTATCCGTTGAGCGATGGCCCTTCCATGCGGTACCACCGGATCACTAAGTCCGACTTTCGTCCCTGCTCGACTTGTAGGTCTCGCAGTCAAGCTCCCTTATGCCTTTGCACTCTTCGAATGATTTCCAACCATTCTGAGGGAACCTTTGAACGCCTCCGTTACTCTTTAGGAGGCGACCGCCCCAGTCAAACTGCCCGCCTGACACGGTCCCCGTACCCGCTTAGGGTACCAGGTTAGAACCTAGATACGATCAGGGTGGTATCCCAACGGCGCCTCCGCAGAAGCTTGCGCTCCTGCCTCTACGGCTCCCACCTATCCTGTACAGATCGTACCCAAATTCAATATCAAGCTGCAGTAAAGCTCCATGGGGTCTTTCCGTCTTGTCGCGGGTAACCTGCATCTTCACAGGTATTAAAATTTCACCGGATCTCTCGTTGAGACAGCGCCCAAGTCGTTACGCCATTCGTGCGGGTCAGAATTTACCTGACAAGGAATTTCGCTACCTTAGGACCGTTATAGTTACGGCCGCCGTTTACTGGGGCTTCGGTTCATAGCTTCGGGTTGCCCCTAACCACTCCCCTTAACCTTCCAGCACCGGGCAGGCGTCAGCCCGTATACTTCGCCTTGCGGCTTCGCACAGACCTGTGTTTTTGCTAAACAGTCGCTTGGGCCTTTTCACTGCGGCCCCCTCGGGCTATTCACCCTACCGAGGCACCCCTTCTCCCGAAGTTACGGGGTCATTTTGCCGAGTTCCTTAACGAGAGTTCTTCCGCGCGCCTTAGAATTCTCTTCTCGCCTACCTGTGTCGGTTTGCGGTACGGGCACCTTCTCCTGGCTAGAGGCTTTTCTTGGCAGTGTGAGATCATGACCTTCGCTACTATAATTTTCGCTCCCCATCACAGCCCAGCCTTACGATGTGCGGATTTGCCTACACACCAGCCTCACTGCTTAGACGGACATCCATCAGTCCGCGTCACTACCCTCCTGCGTCACCCCATCGCTCATAGCGGATTACGGTGGTACAGTAATTTCAAACTGTTGTCCTTCGACTACGCCTTTCGGCCTCGCCTTAGGTCCCGACTTACCCTGAGCGGACGAGCCTTCCTCAGGAAACCTTGGGCTTTCGGCGGATCAGATTCTCACTGATCTTTTCGTTACTCATACCGGCATTCTCACTTGTATGCTGTCCAGCGCTCCTTACGGTACACCTTCAACCCACATACAACGCTCCCCTACCCCAGATACATACGTATCTAGCCATAGCTTCGGTGGTGTGTTTAGCCCCGTTACATTTTCGGCGCAGAGTCACTCGACCAGTGAGCTATTACGCACTCTTTCAATGGTGGCTGCTTCTAAGCCAACATCCTGGTTGTCTGTGCAACTCCACATCCTTTCCCACTTAACACACACTTGGGGACCTTAGCTGATGGTCTGGGCTGTTTCCCTTTTGACAATGGATCTTAGCACTCACTGTCTGACTCCCGGCAAGAAGTTAATGGCATTCGGAGTTTGACTGAGCTTGGTAACCCTTGCGGGCCCCGCACCCAATCAGTGCTCTACCTCCACCACTCCATTCACCGAGGCTAGCCCTAAAGCTATTTCGGGGAGAACCAGCTATCTCCGAGTTCGATTGGAATTTCTCCGCTACCCCCACCTCATCCCCGTATTTTTCAACATACGTGGGTTCGGGCCTCCAGTGCGTGTTACCGCACCTTCACCCTGGACAGGGGTAGATCACACGGTTTCGGGTCTACGTCCACATACTAAATCGCCCTATTCAGACTCGCTTTCGCTGCGGCTCCGGCTTCTCACCTTAACCTTGCATGTTAAACGTAACTCGCCGGTTCATTCTACAAAAGGCACGCCATCACCCATAGATCGGGCTCTGACTTTTTGTAAGCACACGGTTTCAGGTTCTATTTCACTCCCCTTCCGGGGTGCTTTTCACCTTTCCCTCACGGTACTGTTTCACTATCGGTCGCCAGGTAGTATTTAGCCTTAGCAGATGGTCCTGCTGGATTCATACGGGGTTTCACGTGCCCCGCACTACTCGGGATCCGTCTCGGAGAGAACACAGTTTAGGTTACAGGGCTTTTACCTCTATCGCGGGCCTTTCCAGACCTCTTCACCTACCATATTCCTTTGTAACTCCATGTGAGACGTCCCACAACCCCAAGGGGCAAGCCCCTTGGTTTAGGCTGTTCCGCGTTCGCTCGCCGCTACTGACGGAATCACTATTGTTTTCTCTTCCTCAGGGTACTTAGATGTTTCAGTTCCCCTGGTCTGCCTCTACACACCCTATGTATTCAGATGTGAGTAACTGCGAATTACCACAGCTGGGTTTCCCCATTCGGACACCCCCGGATCAAAGCTTGCTTACAGCTCCCCGAGGCAGTTTCGTTGTTCGCCACGTCCTTCGTCGGCTCCTGGCGCCTAGGCATCCTCCGTGTGCTCTTATTAGCTTAACCTCGATTTTCTCCGGAGGAGAAATATCGGACCATTGAATAAATTCAAGATCTTCATTTCCTTCACAGAAAAATTCGTATCAACTAATAACTATTTCAACTTGCTTACACAAGTTTCAGCTAAAAGATGTTCTAAAACGCAAATTCGTTTCGGTATCCAGTTTTCAAGGATCAAGGTACTGCTGAGAGCTTAAACTCTCAAAACTGACCAACGAGTGAGTAACTAACCGACCGGTTAGATTTAAGCTTTGAATGTCCTCATTGCAGAGAACGATTCTCCATAGAAAGGAGGTGATCCAGCCGCACCTTCCGATACGGCTACCTTGTTACGACTTCACCCCAATCATCTACCCCACCTTCGGCGGCTGGCTCCCTTGCGGGTTACCCCACCGACTTCGGGTGTTGTAAACTCTCGTGGTGTGACGGGCGGTGTGTACAAGACCCGGGAACGTATTCACCGCGGCATGCTGATCCGCGATTACTAGCAATTCCGACTTCATGCAGGCGAGTTGCAGCCTGCAATCCGAACTGAGACCGGCTTTGTTGGGATTGGCTCCACCTCGCGGTTTCGCTTCCCGTTGTACCGGCCATTGTAGTACGTGTGTAGCCCAGGTCATAAGGGGCATGATGATTTGACGTCATCCCCACCTTCCTCCGGTTTGTCACCGGCAGTCACTCTAGAGTGCCCAGCCTTACCTGCTGGCAACTAAAGTCAAGGGTTGCGCTCGTTGCGGGACTTAACCCAACATCTCACGACACGAGCTGACGACAACCATGCACCACCTGTCTCCTCTGTCCCGAAGGCCGCCTCTATCTCTAGAGGATTCAGAGGGATGTCAAGACCTGGTAAGGTTCTTCGCGTTGCTTCGAATTAAACCACATACTCCACTGCTTGTGCGGGTCCCCGTCAATTCCTTTGAGTTTCAGTCTTGCGACCGTACTCCCCAGGCGGAGTGCTTACTGTGTTAACTTCGGCACCAAGGGTATCGAAACCCCTAACACCTAGCACTCATCGTTTACGGCGTGGACTACCAGGGTATCTAATCCTGTTTGCTCCCCACGCTTTCGCGCCTCAGCGTCAGTTACAGCCCAGAAAGTCGCCTTCGCCACTGGTGTTCCTCCACATATCTACGCATTTCACCGCTACACGTGGAATTCCACTTTCCTCTTCTGTACTCAAGCCATCCAGTTTCCAGTGCGACCCCAGGTTGAGCCCAAGGTTTAAACACCAGACTTAAATAGCCGCCTGCGCGCGCTTTACGCCCAATAATTCCGGACAACGCTTGCCCCCTACGTATTACCGCGGCTGCTGGCACGTAGTTAGCCGGGGCTTTCTTCTCAGGTACCGTCACTCCGGTAGCAGTTACTCTACCGGACGTTCTTCCCTGGCAACAGAGCTTTACGATCCGAAAACCTTCATCACTCACGCGGCGTTGCTCCGTCAGGCTTTCGCCCATTGCGGAAGATTCCCTACTGCTGCCTCCCGTAGGAGTCTGGGCCGTGTCTCAGTCCCAGTGTGGCCGTTCACCCTCTCAGGTCGGCTACGCATCGTCGCCTTGGTGAGCCGTTACCTCACCAACTAGCTAATGCGCCGCAGGCCCATCCCTTAGTAGCAGATTGCTCCGCCTTTCATCCTTTCCTCATGAGAGAAAAGGAATTATCCGGTATTAGCTACCGTTTCCGGTAGTTATCCCAGTCTGAGGGGTAGGTTGCCTACGTGTTACTCACCCGTCCGCCGCTAAGCTTACCCCGAAGGATAAGCTCCGCTCGACTTGCATGTATTAGGCACGCCGCCAGCGTTCGTCCTGAGCCAGGATCAAACTCTCCAAATTGGTATTTAGAAAGAGCGATTGCTCATTTTGAAACATCTGACGAGAATTTGCATTCTCAAGATGAATTTCGAAAGCGTACAAGACGCTGTGAAAATCATCAGTTTTGGATCTCACCGAAGTGATTTCCGATACTCACTCGTTGTTCAGTTTTCAAAGATCAAGCTCGTTGTCAGTGTTGATCATCTCGTCACCAGCAACTCTTATAATATATCATGTTTCCCGATTGAATGCAACATTTATTTTTAAGGAAGTTAGCAATTCATATCGGATAATCATGTTCCAGTCCTTCGCATCATCTTGCTGTTCCCGACTGGATTTATAATATAACACGACTCGTCCTATAAAAACAACCCTTAGCTTTTTCTAATTTTTTAAAAAAGTTAAAACTACTATGCATCACTTATGCCCTAAGGGAATGTTAAAAAAGCATGTAAGGCTGCTTATATGACCGCAGCCTTACATGCGTGTACAACTAGTGTAGGACTAAGAATAATTAGTTCGAAATCCATGGATTCTTGCTTTTCTTAACGCTCCCCGACCGGCTGTTCTGGTTCCCCCCCTGTTTGGAAGCAGGTTTACCGGACTTGTTACTAGCAAGACTTGATGTTTTAACCTTAGCAGCTCCTGTTTTATTGCTACGGTTTTTAGTCTTTGTTGCAGCTTCCGTAGTATTAACTGCTGCTTGAGGTGTATGAAGCTCAATAGGCTCGGGCTCCAATATTTCCGGTACCCGGTTATGATGTGCAAAGTTCTCCATGCCCGGATAGGACGGATAGGCAGGAATGCCGGATACCGGGGAGTTTGCATATGTTTCAAACGGTGCTACAGAATTCGCTGCGGCATTGGGAAAGGTATCCGCTCCTACCCCATAAGGAGAGATTACGCCCGGCTGTGGCATATAAACCGGATAACCACTGAAAACCGGCTGTTCATAACCATAGTGCTGCATAGGAACTTCCCCACCGCAGCCACAGGATGGCCATGGCAGATTCATCGTCTGTCCGCCATATTGGGGTACTCCATAAGACGGATAGTCGACGGCTGGGCTTACTGCGGTTAATGGGCCAGCAGTGTAATCAGGGGTATAGTTCGGATACCACGGTTCCTGAGCCTCTGCGACCGGATACATATTCCCCGGATAAATATAGGGAGGCATGCACTCCTGCATATAAGCGTCCGGCTGAATGTAATTCTGTGCGGGATTCACGCCTATCAACGGCATCGCCTGCTCATAATAAGGATATACTTGCGGGCAATCAAAAACATACGGATTCTCGTTTAATCCGGGGTAACCCGCTGTTTTATCGCATGGCATTTCCTTATTTGCAGTCCAGTACGTCTGCTGAACTTCCGTTTTGCCCTTCTCCTTAGGCATCTCGTAAGCGACAGCCTCCTGCGCAGGAACCGAGATTTGTACATACAGGCTCTGAGACTCATGGACCATCTGGACAGGTGAGACCTCAGGTGCCTTGTTTACTTCAGGAGCTATGTTCACTACTTCTGGCGATATGTTTACTTCAGGGGCTATGTTCACTTCAGGAGCTTTTTTCACTTCTGGAGCTATGTTCGCTTCAGGTTCTTTAGAGACTACCGGTTCGGGGACAGGTGCAGGCATAGGAGCTGCTTCCTGAACCACTTCTTCTTTAGGTCCAGTGTATGTTTTACTGCCGACCTTCGTTTTGTCTACCGCTGCAGGGGATGTGGCTTCAGGCTGAATAAGAGTAGTATTTGTTTGAGTGGATTGAGGCTGTATTGGAGTTGCGTTAGACTTTTTAGGAATATTGACGATTTCACCTGTCAGGAGCGCATTGGGGTTTTTAAGCTGCGGATTAGCATCAATAATTTCCTTTAACGTAATTCCCCAAGCCTTGGACAATTTCCAGAGCGTATCTCCTTGTTTAACTGTATGTTTATAGAAAAGCTCACTGTTATCCGGCACTGGTGTCGGAGCGGAAGGGATCTTGACCTTATCCCCTAAGACAAGCACATCAGGATTACTGATTTGCGGATTGGCCTCAATGATTTTTTGCAGCGATACTCCGTACTTTTGCGATAATGCATAGAGCGTATCGCCTTGTTTGACAATGTGTATTTTCACGCAGCATTAACCTCCTAAAAGTGCTTAATTGTTGGAGCGCGTTGCAATCTTTACAGCTGCAAATTCCGGCTCAGAGCTTCCTGCACTGATCTCGAGCATCGTTATATGCGGTACAGCCGCCTCCTTCGTTACTACATCTTATGCAGCCCATGGGCGATTGACATCCCTGGAACAAAAAAAATCCTTTCATGTCAGACATGAAAGGATTTTTCGATATCAATTTAGAAGTGGCAGAAGCGACTGGATTAGCCCCATACCTTATAGCCGTCTTTATCCACGGCATTGCGGAATTCTTCAAGCAGCTGCAGCGTAATCGGGCCTGCATGTCCTTCTCCGATAATCCGGCCGTCGATTTCGCGTGCGGCGATAACTTCGGCTGCGGTTCCGGTAAAGAAAACTTCATCAGCGATATAAACGTCATGCATCGTGAACGGCTCTTCTTTCAAAGGCAGACCCAGCTTCTCGCAGAGCTCGATAATCGCCAGGCGGGTGATGCCTTCCAGCGCTCCCAGGTAGCAAGGCGGCGTATACACTACTCCTCTTTTGACGATGAAGATATTATCACCGGAGCCTTCGGTTACATAACCTTGGGCGTTCATCATAATCGCTTCGTCGGCTTCCGCCAGATTGGACTGGATTTTGACGAGGATGTTGTTCAGGTAGTTAAGCGACTTGATCTTCGGATTGAGTGCATCCGGGATGTTGCGGCGCTGGGATACCGAAACTGCACGTAAGCCGGTCAGGTAAGCCTGTTCGGGATAAATCGCTAACTGCTCCACAATAATGATTACACTGGCCTTAGGGCAGCGGCGCGGATCAAGTCCCAGGTTACCTGGACCGCGTGAAACGATTAAACGGATATAGCCGTTGCGCATTTCATTCAGACGAATCGTCTCTGCCATTGCTTCCAGCATTTCATCGTAAGTCAGCGGAATGTCCAGCATGATTGATTTGGCCGAATCATACAGCCTGTCCAGATGCTCTTTGCATTTAAAAATGTTGCCGTTATAAATACGGATGCCTTCAAAAATGCCATCTCCATAAAGAAACCCGTGATCAAATACGGATACCTTTGCATTTTCCTTTGTTACGTGTTGTCCATCCAGATAGATCCATTGCTCAGCCATGAACTTACTGCACCTCCGCTTTCTCTTCCTCATAGGTGTATGTGGGATACGAGCCCAGAATCCGTACCTGACAGCCCAAAGCCTTGATCTCTTCAATCGCCGCAGGTAGCAGGACAGATTCTATCGGTTCCAGCACATCAATGTAGAAATAATAAGTACCCAATTTCTTCTTCGTTGGCCGTGATTCAATACGTGATAAATTCAGACGCCGCCAGGCAAATGCGGACAGCACCTGATGCAGAGCTCCCGGAAAATCCTCCGGCAGGGTTACAAGAATACTTGTCTTATCACCGGCGCTCTTCTGCGGAAGGGTCAGCTTGTGCGGTCCCACCAGCACGAAACGCGTGTAATTGTTATGGTGATCGGTAATCTTGCGGTCAACGATCTCAAGATCGTGTGTAGACGCCCCAAGCGCCGTACCAATGGCAGCCCAGCCTTTACCGGGATTGTTCTTCACAATTTCCACAGCTTCTGAGGTGCTTCCGACCGATTCCAGCTCGGCCTGCGGGGCATGCTCACGGACGAACTGCAGGCATTGTGCCATAGCGACAGGGTGAGAGAGAATCTTCACTACTTTGCTGTAGTCCTTATGCCCGCTGCTATCCATAAGTTCCCCGGGATTACTGATCAAATTCTGAACCGACGGATAAATCCACTCCGCCTGCATAGGCAGATTCACTTCATTAATGAGCCAGTCAATATGCAAACTGACCGATCCCTCGATCGTATTCTCAATCGGAATTACACTGTAATCGGTAGAACCGCCTGCCGTAGAGAGAAAAACGTCGGAAATCAGCTTGTGATGCACGATTCGGACAGGCTCATCACCAAACAAATGCAGCAGCGCTTCGTGGGATACGGTGCCCTGCGGCAATACCGCTATTGACTTCATAACTGTACTTCTCCTTTTATCATATCCAAAAATGAATGGTTTTGCATCCCGTTTCTTTCCAGCAGCTCTGCAGTCACACCGGCACCAGAAGGCGGCAGCCAGCAGGTCTGTGCCTGAATACCGTGCTCAAGCATCGTTTCCTTCAGAAAAAGCTCCAGTTCCTGCTTCTTACTCTCTTTCCGGTCCACCAGACACAGCAGCGTCGGTCCCGCTCCGCTAAGCGCAATGCCCAGCGCCCCATGCTGTGGAGCTTCAGCCAGTAGCTTCTCCATTCCTGGTACAAGCGGTGCACGGTAGGGCTGATGCAAGCGGTCCTGCATCGCCCGGCTGATTAAATCCAGCCTGCCAGTGGCAAAGGCCGCTGTTAAAAGCGAGGTCCGGCTAATGTTATACACCGCATCACTTACGGTAATTTCAGCCGGCAATACCCCGCGGGCCTTAGTCGTTGCCAGCTCGAATTCCGGAATAACTACCAGCACCTCAAGCTCCTGCGGCGGCTCGATCCGGATATAATCGGCATGTACACCGTCCCAGACAGCCGTAATAATGCCCCCGAACAACGATGCCCCGACATTGTCCGGATGCTTCTCCAGTGCGCAGGCCATGTCGAACAGTTTCGCATTATCCAGCGGTGAACCAATCATAGCATTCGCTGCTGCCATTCCGCCAACGATGGCGGAGGCACTGCTGCCAAGACCTCGTGTCAGCGGAATTTCGGAATACACTGAAATCGACAGCTCGGGAATCGAGACTCCGGCTTCGGCGAACACCATTTGGGCCACCTGATAAATCAGATTGCTTTTGTCACCGGCAACCCCGTTCATTTCATCTCCAAAAAAGTGAAATACCGTCTCCTCCGCCTCTTCCATCTCAATCCATTCATACAGTGACAGGGCCATCCCCAACGTATCAAAGCCGGGACCCAGATTGGCGGTACTCGCGGGCACTTTTACTCTAGACCTTCCGTACATACTCATAGCTGGTGAAATCTCCTTCATTTTTTTTGCGCGGTATAATAGCTGTTCAGAAGGAGTGTTATCCCTCTACGCGATAGTGGCTCTTAATCCGATGGATGACCGCAAGCTCCTCGAGATGCCGCATTACTTTATTCATACTCGCCTTGCTGGCATTATGCGTTACAATAATAATTTCCGCGTCAGGATTATTCGGATTGGCTTGCTGAACTACGGAATCAAGACTGACATCATACTCTGCAAACACCTGGGTAATCTTCGCCAGTACCCCCGCTTTATCATCCACATGCAGCAGCAGAAAGTTCTTATAAAAAATAGCTTCATCGCTCTTAAGTTTCTTCTGTTTGTAAGGCACTATCTGCTTCAGGCCATTTACACCAAGCTTCAGGTTCTTAATCACAGCCACCAGATCAGCGACAATAGAAGTTGCCGTAGGCATGGCCCCTGCACCTGCGCCGTAGAACATAGTTTCTCCAACAGCCTGCCCGTATACATAAACTGCATTAAATACGCCATTTACAGAAGCAAGCGGGTGACTGGTACGGATCATCGTCGGCTGGACGCTGATGCTGAACTCTTCATCCTCACGTTCTGCGATTCCCAGCAGCTTCATATCGTAACCAAGCCGTTTGGCAAAAGCGATATCTTCCTTGCTCACACCGGAAATCCCGCTGACACTGACATCATTCAGCTCCACATTTGTGCGGAAGCCGAGCGTACCCAGAATAGCCATTTTGCGTGCAGCATCCAGGCCTTCCACATCCGAAGTAGGATCCGATTCCGCATAGCCCAGTTCCTGCGCTTCTTTGAGTACATCATTGTAGGAGGCGCCTTCCTGGCTCATTTTACTCAATATGTAATTGGTTGTACCGTTAACTATCCCCATGATCTTCATAATCTTGTCGGAGGAAAAGCCTTCGATCAATGTACGGATTATCGGAATCCCGCCGGCTACACTGGCCTCATAAAATACATCACACTGCTTCTCCTGAGCCTTAGCCAAAATTTCCGATCCATGGAGTGCCATCAGGTCTTTATTAGCGGTTACAATATGTTTGCCCAGCTCCAGCGCCTCAAGAATATATTCCTTCGTTCCGGCGATGCCGCCCATCACTTCGACGATTACATCAATTTCAGGGTCGCGGATGAGCTCCCAGGGATCTGTAGTGATTTTGGCGGAATCGACTTCGATATCACGCGGCTTATCGGCATTCTTAACAGCAATACGTTCAATAATAATCGGTGAGCCCACTTGACTGCTCAGATCCTCCTGATTCCCTTCAACGATACGGACCACGCCCGCACCGACTGTTCCCAGCCCCAATAGTCCAACTTTAACCGGCTTCATTTGGTTCCTCCTAAAAGTTTTATGAAGCTATACTCCTTAGAACGATCTACGTAATAAAACTCGCTTCGTAAGCATTCACTTAAGTTTTATGAAGTTATACTCCTTAACCTTGGCCGATGATTACGGCCCGCTTCACACCGGAGATTTCCTTGAGTCCTTCCAGCATGTCGCCCAGCTCTTCATTCAAATGTGAAATTTCCACAGAGATCACGACATTGGCCCGTCCCTGCAGCGGAATACTCTGGTTAATCGTCAACACGTTAGCCCCATGCACAGCGACACAGCCCAGCACTTTGGACAGCATACCGGATTCATGCTCCAGATCAAGCGAAATCGTAACAATACGCTCACGCTCGAGCTGATGGATCAGATGAATACCATCTTTGTATTTATAAAAAGCACTACGGCTAAGTCCAACCTGTTCTACACCTTCATGTACCGTCTTGGCGTCACCCGCTTCAAGCAGCTGTTTGACCTGCATGGTCTTCAGCACGGCATCAGGCAAAATGTCCTCCCGGACCAAATAATAGCGTTCTTTCACGAACGTCCTCACCCCAAAGACTTTTGTGTTTACATAGTGGACATTATACTTGAAAGGAGCTGAAAAAAGCAATACATTTTCATACCGAGATTGTATTAGATCATCCCCTGGATACAGTAAAACCCCCGACAAAAACGGGAGCCGATGACACTTGACGATCCTGAGATATCTCCTATTTCAGTGCTGCAAGCTCCCTGTTTCGCTGCTGGAGCGTAGCGAAAATACTCTCCGCCAGTTCATTCGCGGACTCTTCCCAATTGCTGCCCGGGCTTTGAAGCGCCATCAGCAGGGTTACCTGATCATGAAGCAAAGAAATTTGTTGAGTAAGGATAACCTCAATTGCGAACAGACTGGAATGGGAAACCTGAGCGCTGTATTGAAACCGTTCTTCTATGCCGGCAACCAGTTCTGTCAGCCATTCCGCTCCAGGATGCCTCCATGTACCGGCAAGCTCCCTTATATCCTGTAATTCCGCCACATGCTGGCGATGGATCCGCGCAGTATCCTTAGTTCTCTGTACCTTTGCCGCAGCATTCCGGCCGTAAATACCGGCTGCTCCAAGGATAACGACACTGATAATCAGCTCGGCCAGCTGTGATTCAGAGAAGCCCAGGATCATAAAGGAAAATAAAGTGAGGATGACTACTACAGCATAAATTATGCTGACGATATCCGTATAGCCCTTGTTCTTCCGCATAACATCCCCCTTTAACCGTTCCTTTTTGTGCTCCCACATTTTACATTCATTTCCGATTATCATTGTAAACGATTTTAGGGCTGTTTAGGGTTGTTTGCACGAAAAAAACGCCGGCGGTGTGCTCCCCTGACGGGGAAACCACTGTCGGCGTTCCATACCTCTCTGCCTAACCGGCAGATGAATTATTTAATAGTAGCTGCTATTCTCTACAAACTCGAATTCGAATTCCCCTATGCGGACGATTGTGCCTTCCACAGCCCCGCGTTTACGCAGCTCTGCGTCTACTCCCATATGCCGCAGCGTACGGGCCAGCTTCAGAATCGCATCATGCGTGCTTAGCTGCATGCGTTTGAGCATCTTCTCAATACGCGGACTGCTGACGACAAACGCATCATTGTCACGTGTAATAGTGAAAGTATTATCATCTTCGGCTTCCAGCTTGTATACCTTACGTTCCGAAGTTTCTGCAACTTCTTCTACTACCGGAGCAACCGGGATGCTGTCGAGAATATCTGTTGCACGGTACAGCAGTTCCTGAACCCCTTGACGGGTTAGGGAAGAGATCGGCATAATCTCCATATCCGGGCGCAGTTCCGCTACCCGTTCACGGAAGGAAATCAGATTCGCTTCCGAATCCGGCATATCCATCTTGTTCGCTGCAACGATCTGCGGACGGTCAATCAGACTCGCGTTGTATTGCTTCAGCTCATCATTAATGAGCACCCAGTCTTCAAAAGGATCACGTCCCTCGGAACCGGACATATCCACTACATGGATAATAATGCGCGTGCGTTCAACGTGGCGCAGGAATTCATGCCCCAGGCCCACGCCTTCGCTGGCACCCTCAATCAGACCGGGCAGATCCGCCATTACGAAGCTGCGGCCGTCACCAACATCAACTACACCCAGATTTGGAGTAATCGTAGTAAAGTGATATGCGCCGATCTTCGGCTGTGCCGCTGACACCACAGACAACAGTGTAGATTTACCTACACTCGGGAAGCCTACCAGTCCTACATCTGCCATGACTTTAAGCTCCATGACAATATAACGTTCCTGGCCTTCTTCACCGTTCTCTGCAAGCTCCGGTGCAGTATTGTTTGCAGTGGCAAACCGGGTATTTCCCCGTCCCCCGCGTCCGCCCTTCGCCACCACCACCTGCTGGCCGTGGCGGGTCATATCAGCAATGACTTCCTGAGTATCATCATCAATCAGTACAGTTCCCGGAGGAATACGCACGATCATATGCTCGGCGTTCGCTCCGTGCTGGCTTTTGTTGCGGCCCTTTACTCCGCGTTCAGCTTTGAAGTGCCGCTGATAACGGAAATCCATCAGGGTACGCAAGCCTTCATCCACGCGGAAAATAACGTCTCCCCCGCGTCCGCCGTCTCCACCGGCAGGACCGCCTTCCGGCACATACTTTTCCCGGCGGAACGCAACGAGTCCATCGCCGCCGTCGCCGCCCTTCACATAAATCTTAGCTTTATCTACGAACATTCATGTTCACCTTCCTTACATTCCCAGCGGTACTCGCAGTTCTACGTAAGCCTCACTTGGCTTCCACTGCTCCGCCTTCATGATTTTGCCTTGTACTATATTATAAATTTGCCCCTGCAGCAGCTCGGGATTACCATGATCTCCCTTGCTTTCGAAAGAGATGAGAATGTCTCCTCCATCCTGTGTAAAGCCGAGGCGGAGTGTCCGTGTATCGCCCTGTAGCGTAAGTCCGCTGTATTGGTAAGCCCTTACCGTCTGCATTATCACAGAAGTCAGTTCATCCCCCTGATCAAGAGTCAGCTTGTCCTCCAGCTGCAATCCGTCCTCTACCTGCACTTCCAGCTCCAGATTACTCCGGAAGGTGCGGAAGGACTGCAGATAGAACACCAGCGATGGAATGCCAAGCTTAGCGATCCGGCTATCCAGTGCTATGCGTTCCTTTATTCTTTCCACACATTGTACGGATTTATCACGCTTCCCCAGCTGGATATATCCGTAAAGTACCTGCAGATCATTCATCCAGTCATGACGATGATGATTCAGTGTCCGGTTTGCCGCCTGTTGCAGAGTTTTCTCCTGTATGCGCAGTTCCTCTTCAAAATGACGCCGGTTGTAATAAAAGCTGAAAGCAAGCACCCCAGCTACCCATAATCCGAGCAGCAGGCATGTGAAAAAGGAGGTTTGCCAATACACGAGACCTAAAGGAAGCGCTACGGATAACATGACTGCCCAGATCAACCTTTTCCAGGATTTCATTCTTTCTCCCCGTCCCTCAGTTCGCAAAATTCATTCAAAATTATTAATTTGCCCCGAAGGGGCTTTTACCATTTTCCAGTATAACACAGGCGCCGAGTGCAATCACCAGTGCGTGCAACCTATAGATTCTTATATTTTATCAAAAAAACCCCCGGCACTCATGCCGGAGGCTTCTACATACAAATGTGGTTCGGAAAGCTTACGCTTCCACTGCCGCTGCTACCGGAGCGACATCAACCGGGTACACGCTCACTTTTTTGCGATCGCGTCCCCAACGTTCGAACTTCACTACGCCATCAACCAGTGCGAACAGCGTATCATCTTTACCGATGCCTACGTTAGTGCCCGGGTGAATTTTTGTTCCGCGTTGACGAACCAGAATGTTACCGCCGGTAACTGCTTGACCGTCAGCACGTTTCACGCCAAGACGCTTGGAGTGGGAATCACGTCCGTTCTTTGTGGAACCTACACCCTTTTTCGATGCGAATAATTGAAGATCCAATTTCAACATGTTGGTCAACCTCCTTCTTTAAATGATGACTTGCTGTATCTTAATATACTTCCCGTATGATTCTGCGATATCACTGAGCATTAAGACCATGGATTCCAGCAGCAGTTGAACTTTCGCGGACGTTTCAGCATCTTCAACAGAACCCAGGGTTCCGCTTAAGAAGCCATTCTTCATGGAAGTATCCATGGAGATTCCGGTCAGACTCTCAATTGAATTGACGGTACCCACCGTAACGGCTGATACTCCGGCACACACAATATCTTCACCGCGTTTGGCATAACCTGCATGCCCTTCCACCTCAAAACCGATAACAGTACCCATGTTCGAAGCCCGTGTAATCCGCACGTTAATCATTAACGCACCTTCTTACGCTTGAATCTTCTCGATAGTTACTTTAGTGTACGGTTGACGATGGCCTTGTTTCTTGTGGTAGTTCTTCTTAGGTTTGTATTTGTAAACTACAACCTTTTGGCCTTTACCATGTTTCTCGACTTTAGCTGTTACAGACGCGCCGCTTACCAGCGGAGTTCCTGCAGTCAGACCACCTTCGTTAGAAACAGCCAATACACGGTCAAACGTTACGCTTGCGCCGTCTTCAGCCACCAGCTTCTCAATGAACAAAACATCGCCCTCTTGGACTTTGTATTGTTTACCACCAGTTTCGATAATTGCATACATTGTACTTGCACCTCCTCATGTCTCAGACTCGCCTAGTCTAGGTGGCAAATTCCCGTAGGAACTGCGCTTATGTACCCGATCGGAGCGGTTACAGCATGTGCAGGATTAGAAGAATCAAACACATACTTGAAGATATTATCATACTTATTACCTATCGTCAATAGTATAGGAAAGGTATTTAAGAAGTTACGGGTCACTCCAGCCAGGCCCCGACCTTACCCGTGCCCCCGCAGCATTGGCAGATCACGGGGGCGAAGCTTGCCGAGTCATGCCTTGCCTTTTTACGCGTCATCTCCAGCAGTCCAAGATGGGTCCAGCCCAGAATATGCGTTTTGGTACGGTCGCTGCTAATCACGCGCCCCAGCCTTTCCACCACTTGCCTGCGATGTTCTTCCAGTTCCATATCAATAAAATCGACAATAATAATGCCTCCGGTATCACGCAGACGGATCAGCCGGCCGATCTCCTCTGCAGCTAACAGATTCGTACGTGTTACTGTCTCTTCGAGTGTCGCTCCGCCGGTATATTGAGCCGTATTGACATCAATGACGGTTAACGCCTCGGTTTCGTCCCAGATCAGTGTTGCTCCGCCCTCAAGGATAATTTTGCGGCTGAAGCTCCGGAGCAGCTGCTCCTGCACGCCGTACGCAGTAAAGATCGGCTCCTGCCCGCGGTAAAATCCTACAGGCTTGTACCCCTCAGGGGCCATCTCCGTCAGAAAAGCCTCCGCTTCCCGCACGGCCTTGGCCGAGTCAATCATCAGCTCATCAAGCTGCGGATTGTAGGCATCACGGATAAAGCGCTGAACAATACTAAGATCGGAATGCAGAAGTGCCGGAGCTGTCGCCTCTTCTGCCCGGCGGAGAATCATTTCCCACTGTGCCCGCAAAAAGGAAAGATCGCCTTCCACCGCATCCGCCTGTTCATCCTCCGAAACCGTCCGCATGATCAGCCCTTCCTCGCGCCGCCGCAGTCTTTCGCCGATGACTTTAAGCCGGTTCCGTTCCGATTCACGGCTGATTTTTTTGGACACCCCGACGTATTCGGCAAAAGGCATGTACACCATCCAGCGTCCAGGCAATGTGTAGTGGGTGGTGACCCTGGCTCCTTTGCCGCCGCGGGGCTCTTTGCGGACCTGAACGATGATCTCTTGGCCGGGCTGCAGCAGTGTATCAATGGAGGGCTTCACCTCCGGCTGCTTGTCCAAGTGTGGATGCAATACATCATCAACATATAAAAAGGCGTTTTTCTTCTGTCCGATATCGACAAAAGCGGCCTGCATGCCTGGCAGAACATTCATAACCCGGCCTTTGTAATAACTGCCGACCAGCCCTTGCTGCTGATCGCGCTCGGCCGCATATTCCACCAGACGCCCGTTCTCCAGAAGAGCCATCCGGGTAACATGCTGCGTGCAGTGAACGATCATTTGTTTCATGGCTTCACCTCTGGTATTCAATCATTCATGTATCTAAATTCCGAAATAGGAAGAGATCAGGCGCTGCTCCGGTACAACGGCTACCACATTTTTATCATCGTTCATCACATAAATAAAATGATATTGATTACGTTTAAATAGACGCAATATATCATCCAAAGGTTTCGCGGAAAAAGCAACAATAGGACGTGCGGCACTCCCCGAGCGTAAATGCCGTTCATAAGCAGCCTCCCTGTTCATCAGAAAAGCCACAAAGCGGTAAGGCAAATTACGCTGATCCGTAACATTCGAATAGAGCAGAAAAGCACCGATCATCAGCAGGTTCAGCCGCAGGCCGCCGCCTGTCATAAGCGGAAGCAGCGCATAGCAAATGACCAGCACGCTTGCTGTTATGCTCACTCTGCCGCTCCATAGGAGAGTGTAATAATAAGGCACCAGCATGCTAAGCGCAGCCTGAAGGATTTTGCCTCCGTCCAGCGGGAGCACCGGCAGAAGATTAAAGAGTGCAATAATGGCATTTGCCTGTATAAAATAAGCAAGAAAAGCACTGTTGCCGCCTCCTGCATGCTGCAGGAGAAGAGCCATCACAATCATAATTCCGTTCTGCAGCGGTCCGGCAAGCGCAATGGTAATCTCCCGGCCGGCGGTGAGCCGTCCGTGATCCTCGATAACAGCCACCCCCCCAAATGGAAGCAGCTGGACAGACTTGACCGTAACCCCATTCAGCAAAGCGGCAATGACATGTCCCATTTCGTGAATAAATACGATTGTAAATAACGTTAGCAGTTCCAGGAACTGTCCGGTAATGACAGAGAGGAGCATAATCAGCACGAACAGCGGATGCAGCGACAGCTGGATTCCTAATATCCTAATCAAACGATACCACTTCAGCGGGATCAATATAAGTCTTGTCTTTCATAATTGCAAAAAAAAGCAGCGGCGCATCCTGGCTCTCCGTCTCCTGCATCCAGCCGACCGTATCCCCGCTCTGCACCCAGTCATCCGCCGATAGTCTGGTTCCGCTTAAATGGCCGTATTCCGCCGTTATATTGCCGGTATGGCGAACAACAACACGGATTCCTCCTTGTGCTTCTTTCGATACAGAGAGCACACGGCCCGTATCTACACTTTTCACCGTGACATTGCCGCTTGAATCGGCCAGAGGCATAATCTCCACGCCTTTCAGCGTGGAAGCGAAGGCGCGTACGATGCTTCCCTCCAGCGGAGCACTTAAGCTGTGCGAGGCATTCACCTTTTGCGCCGGCACTTCATCGTCACCGAAAATCGGGATAAAAGAAGGCGCCCCGTTAAAATGTGCTTCATACCAGACCTGTGCCGCTGCGAAATCCATGTCATTACTCAGTACATCGGTAATAAAGTCCTGCGCCTTAACCGCCCAAGGCTCCCGGGACATGAAGATGCCCCACACTGCCCCGAACACAAGGACACTGGCGACAGTACGCCGGATGAATCCGGCGGCAAACCGCGGTGTACCGCCTCCGCCCCCCTCGTCCATCCAGCCTCCGCGCTGCTGCTTCCACAGGAGCTCAGGATCGGGCTCCGGTCCGGTTTGTGTCTCGCTTCGCTGCCCAAGTCCCCATTCCTTATAGCTCGTCACATTATCGGTCAGCGTAAACAGCGGCGGTGCCGCTGCTTCCGGGTTCTCATCCAGCAGGCTGCGGATACGTTCCTTGCGGCGTCCTTTGATGCCTGAATTCTGTTCCATATTCATCCCTCCGGCGGGCTTGTTTTAATGCTAGTTTATGAGACCGCAGCATCTGTTTAGAACAAGCCCCAGCGGAAGGGGGTACCAAGAAAAATCCCGCCGCAGATACTCTGCAGGCGGGATTATTATGGATAATTCTACAATTGCTCTCCTTACCGTTTAACCCATACCAAAAAATTTCTTGAATTTACTAAATGCACCCGGCTTGCGGTCCAGCTGCATGAGCGGTACGGCATCACCCAGAATACGCCGCGCGATGTTACGGTAAGCAATCGCCGCAGGCGAGTTGGGATTCATCACCGTCGGCTCCCCGCTGTTCGCGGCCTTGATCACAAGCTCATCATCCGGAACAATTCCAATCAGGTCAATATTGAGTACTTGAAGAATGTCCTCTATATCGAGCATGTCTCCCGACTTGACCAGACCCGGCCGGATTCGGTTGACCACCAGTTTCGGGGATTCCACACTGGATTGCTCCAGCAGCCCGATAATCCGGTCCGCATCCCTTACAGCGGCATGCTCCGGAGTGGTAACCACAATGGCTTTATCCGCACCGGCTATGGCATTGCGGAATCCGTGCTCAATCCCGGCGGGACAATCGATCAGGATGTACTCGTACTCCTTCTTCAGCTCCAGAATAATATCCTTTACCTGCTCAGGGGTAACGGACGTCTTGTCTTTCGTCTGTGCAGCCGGCAGCATATATAGCTCATCAAACCGTTTGTCCTTGACCAGCGCCTGATTCAGGCGGCAGCGTCCCTCCGCCACATCGACGAGGTCATAGATGATCCGGTTCTCCAGCCCCATAACTACATCCAGATTCCGCAGTCCGATATCCGTATCCACCAGACATACTTTTTTGCCCTGCAATGCAAGTGCGGTTCCAATGTTGGCTGTTGTGGTTGTTTTGCCAACTCCGCCTTTGCCCGAGGTTACGACAATCGCTTCTCCCATGGAGGCTACACCCCTTTAAACACATTTAAACCCTGACGTAATTTGACTATATTATGAATTTTGTCGATCTGCATAGCGCCGCTCGATAAATAGGCAAATTCCATGCTGCTCTCCCGGGTTCCCCATTCATCCGGAGGCCGGCTAATGACATCGGCGATCCGCAGCTGTGTCGGTGACAATAAAGAAGCGGCAATAATCGCATCCTGATTGCCGTCCACTCCGGCATGAGCCATACCTCTGAGTGCTCCGAGAATATAAATATCACCTGAACAGGTAATTGTACCTCCCGGATTCACATCGCCCAGAAACAACAGATTGCCCTGGTGATGCAGGACTTGCCCGGAACGAAGCATACCACTCATCAGGAACAAGGCCTCAGGATCCACATTACCTTGATCTTCAACCGCTTCAATAGAGCGAATCAGCAGATTGCCCTGACTTTTTAGAATCTCCAGCACTGCCGCTTTGTCTTCATCGGTGACGGGGCGGCTCCCCAGCTTAACATCCACGTGCACAATCGGACCCGTTAAAATATTTTGATGGCTGTGCTCCAGCTTATAGCGAAGCTCGCTTAAGAGATCTTCAAAGGGACACTTGTCGTCTAGCAGGAATACCAGGCCGTCCTTGATGCCCTTAATCCTTACATGCTTGGATTTTACTGTCATATGCCTGTCCCCCCATCCTCATTCATTCGTTCCGGGTCAGGTAAATTCCTTCTTTGCGTGAAAGAAAATGCGGAGCCCGGTTATGCCGGTTCTTCTTTACGGGTCTCTTTCTTCAATAATTCCAGCTGACGCCTTACCGGAATGTATAAGAGTAATCCAGCGGCAAAATGAAAGAGCATGGTTGGAAGCATATAGTTCAGAAGCGCCCAGTTATAGGGCTCCTGATTGAGATTGAACACACTGTAAATCGCAAACAGTATGCTGTCCTCCAGCAGACTGCCAAGCAGCACCACTGTCATCATCAGCGGAAGCGGCGCGCGCGGAATCTGGAAGATTAGGCCAATCAGATAAGCGGACAGACCCATTGCGAAGGAATGGGCACCCAGTATTCTGCCGTAGTAAATAATGTCATGCAGCATGCCGAAAGACAGTCCTAAGATAAGTGCCGTATGCCGGTGATGGTAGATCGTTACAAACAGGATCACGATAAAAACAAGATTAGGAATAATCCGTAATTCCCAGGCATCCGGAAGCAGCCAGGGTAGAATGGTGCCCTGAAGAATAAATAAAAGAAACAATAACAGTACAAGAACAGATCTGCGCATCCTCACTATTCCACACGCTCCTCCGTAAACACCACGAACAGATCCTTCCAATTCTGAAAGTCAGCCGCAGGGTCAATGAGCGCAGTCGAGGTATAACCGAACTCCCCTTCCTGGACACTCTTCACCGTACCAATGGTTAATCCACGCGGGTACACGCCGCCGCTGCCGGAAGAAATAATGGTATCTCCTGGGGTTATAGGGTCACCTACCGGGATCTTGTTCATCTTCAGCATTCCGGTTTGCTGATCATAGCTTTCAATCATTCCAAAGCTTAGCTTTTCTTTATTCAGTACAGTTGCAGCAATTGGCGGCTGGGAATTAGGATCATTCGCATCCATCATTGTCATCAGCTTCACAGTTGAAGTGAAATTACTTACCTGACTGATAACACCGACCAAGCCTTCCACAGAAATTACAGACATATTAGGTTTGATTCCGTCCTTCGAGCCCAGATCAATCACTATCGAGCTATTGCTCGGCTCTGTCGTCAAGCTGATGACCTGAGCAATATGCAGCTCATACTGGTACAGCTTTTTCTGGGCCTCTCGGAATTCAAGCTCTTCTTTGTAATTCTCATTCTCTGCTTTTATGAAGTTGTAGGTCGCTTTGTCCCGTGTGTACTGGGCAGCCAGAATTTTGAGCCGCTCGTTCTCTTCTGCCAGATCATGCAGATTCCCGATATCTTGGAACAAGCCCGCTACATATCCAGCGGGCTTGTAGAACAAACTTTGCACGAATCCGGTTGTATCCCTGAGGAAATTCTCCGGCCAGGACAAGGCTTTCCTTGCGCCCAGGCTGAAGCCCATGACCACGATGAACATTACCAGTGTAATCAGCAGGATGAACAGACGTTTATTGTTAAACAGCTTAAACAGTTTCAACACCCTCTAACAACCGTATTTCACCCATATCAGGGGTTGATGTGCACATGCAGCAGTATATCCTATCGTTTAGGACGAAGTCCCGTATTGTTGCGGCTCTTGAACAGATGAATGTTCTCCAGCGCTTTGCCTGTTCCGATGACGACGCAATCCAAAGGATTCTCGGCAACGATTACCGGCATTCCCGTTTCACGTGCCAGCAGCTTGTCCAGGTTACGCAGAAGCGCTCCACCGCCGGTCAGCACAATGCCCCGGTCCATGATATCGGCAGCCAGCTCCGGAGGACATTTCTCCAGCGTTACTTTTACAGCTTCTACAATCGCATTCACCGTATCCGACAAAGCTTCACAGATCTCATCCGAAGTAATTGTGAGTGTCTTCGGAAGTCCGGTAACGAGATCGCGGCCGCGGATTTCCATCGTTTCCGCCTTCTCCAGCGGAAGGGCAGAACCCACATCCATCTTAAGCTGCTCCGAGGTACGTTCCCCGATCATCAGGTTATATTGGCGTTTGATGTATTGAATAATCGACTCATCTGCTTCATCGCCGGCCACACGCACAGAACGGCTGGTAACAATACCGCCAAGCGAGATGACTGCAACTTCTGTAGTTCCTCCGCCGATATCTACAACCATGCTGCCTGTAGGCTCCCATACCGGAAGATCCGCACCGATTGCTGCAGCAAAAGGCTCTTCGATAATGTAAGCCTCACGTGCGCCTGCCTGCTTGGTTGCATCCTCAACCGCACGCTGCTCAACCGCAGTAATGCCTGAAGGAACGCAAACCATAACATTCGGATGCCGCTGGAACATAGAGCGCTGCTTCTGTGCCTGGCGGATGAAATATTTAATCATTGTCGCTGTTGTATCAAAGTCTGCGATAACGCCATCTTTCATCGGACGGATCGCACGGATATTCCCCGGCGTACGGCCGATCATTTTTTTGGCGGATTCGCCTACAGCTTCAATCGTTTTGGTGTCTGTATTAATGGCCACCACGGAAGGCTCTCTGACTACAATCCCCTTACCGCGTACATAGACAAGCGTATTCGCTGTCCCCAGGTCAATTCCAAGATCTTTCGTAAAACCACCTAACATGCTTGTATTCTCCTTTTCCTAGTGAATCTGGACAATTATATTACATGTACCCTTTTTCTTTCAAACTAAAAAACCGGCTGTCCCCGATAATCAGGTGATCCAGCACATCGATTCCGACAATTTCGCCTGCCTGAATCAGTCTTGACGTCAGGGCGATATCCTCGGGACTTGGCGTAGGATCGCCGCTTGGATGATTATGTGCACAGATTATCCCTGCACTGCTGCATTTCATGGCTGCCCGGAACACCTCGCGCGGATGCACAATAGAGGCGTTCAGACTCCCCATAGACAAAGTCTCCTGCGATATTACATGATTCTTCGTATTCAAAAACAGACAGACAAAGTGCTCCTTCTGTAAATAACGCAGCTGCTCCGTCAGAATCTCTGCTGCGTCCTGCGGGCAACGAATGGTGACCGGCTCAGTAAGCCTCGAATTCGCCATCCGCCTGCCCAGCTCTATGCCAGCTTTCAGTTGCACCGCCTTGGCAGGGCCGATGCCTTTGATATTCGTCAATTCTTCAATGCTCAGGTCCGCAAGCCCGCGCAGACCGCCAGACTTGCCCAGCAGCTGCTGGGCAATATGAATAGCCGATTCCCGGCGTGTACCCGTACGCAGCAGTATAGCCAGCAGCTCCGCTTGACTGAGTGATTCCGCCCCATAGTGCATCATGCGTTCTCGTGGTCGTTCTTCATGGGGGAGGTCCCGCAGCATAAATGATTGCGACTCCATCCCTATCCCTCTCTCCTTGCTATCCTTGCCGGTTCAGTACAGAAATCCCAAACCGGGTCAGCATGCCGCCAAGCAGCGACAACGGTAATCCGACCACGTTAAAATAACAGCCCTCAATCTCTTCCACCAAAGTGGCTCCAAGCCCTTGTATCGCATAGGAGCCGGCTTTGTCGGCAGGCTCTCCGGTCGCTATGTAAGCGGAGATTTCCTCTTCGCCGAGTGCTCTCATCGTTACTGAGGTTACCCGGTGCGCCACTTCAGACTTGCCGTCCGGCAGCCCGATGCAGGCCACGCCGGTATACACCTGATGAGTCCGGCCCTGAAGCAAGCTTAGCATAACTTTGCTGTCCTGCTCATCCACCGGCTTGCCTAGCACCTTGCCATCCAGCACGACAATGGTGTCGCTGCCGACAATAACGGCGTTCCGCCCTCCGGCGGCAGGCAATACGGCTTCCGCTTTGCGTAAAGCGAGCGTATGCACGATCATCTCCGGTGTAAAGTCCGGCGGCGTGCTCTCGTCAGCATCGCTGACCAGCACCTCGAAAGGCAAGCCAAGGTTCGACATTAGTTCCCGGCGGCGAGGTGAGCCTGAGGCAAGGATAATGAGTCGTGAGTTATCATGCTCCACTGTATAAACGTCCCTTCTGAAGTCAGCAGCTGAAAGCTACAGTCTGCGGTACAGCCACACGGCTGTAATGATACCGGCGAGACTGAGCAGGCACAATTTCAAATGAATAGTGATATCATAGGTTATGATGTCCAAATCGGCTTGCGGCGACCACTTAAGAACAGTCGGGGCTGTAAGAAAAGACAGGGCTTTTACAGGCTCCAGCAGCTTGGCGATCCATGCCCCGGCCAGCCAGCCCAGAATAAGAAATAACAGCAGTGTTCCTACATTTTTCTTCTTCATCCACGTCTTCCCTCGCCATTTTTTGACACCTTAATTATTATACGGTGAAACTGAGTTCAATACAAACTCAAAATCCACATCGGTAATGATTACCATTCAGCCCGGTGAAACCGGATGCTCCGGGTATCAAAAATCCCCCGGCCAGGGGCGGGAGACCGGGCCGGGGGATACTATAGTTCCTGTTAACTAAGCAAGGAGAGCAGGCTCTTCTGGCCTGCCAGGAAGCTCATCATCGAATCCTGCACTTCCCAAAGCAGTCCTTGCGCTTGATTCTTATTATATTCGTTAAGTGCTGCAATTCCCTGGCTCACGGATTTCTCCAGCCCTGCACAAAGGCTCTTCCCCTCGGCAGACAGGCCCGGTTCCAGTCCTTTGACCGCCTCATTCCACTGCATATGAAGATCACTGACAGCAGCGCTGTCCACGTTCCCGCCGGCTCCGCTAAGCAATGAAGCAGACAGGCTGCTCAGCTCATCCACCAGTTTCCCGCTGGCAGCAAAGTAGCTGTTCACAGCCTTAGAGGACCCGGCAAAAGCAGCCTGATCGGTGGCCGGCAATGTCACTTCTCTTACGTACAGCTCAATCCCCTGATTCTTAAGTCCGCTGCTAAGCAGCTTGGCCTGCTCGCGGTCAGGCGACATTCCGGCATAGACCCGGTTGCCGCCCTCAGGATCGAATCCGGCGGCGAGTCCCGCGGCGAGTAATTCCTGCTGCGCCTGCTGTGCTCCTGCCGGGGTACTGAACACACCGTATTGCAGCAGATAGTAGCTCTGTTCTGCAATTGCTACGGGTATGCGGCCTGCAGCAGGGATGTCCGGCAGACCAGTGTCGCCGGTGACCGGCTGGCCGGAAGAAGTGTTCGCCTGGCTCTGTACGGCTGCCGTATTGGATCCGGAAGCCCCGCTGCTGCTGCCATCATTCACACCGCTGATAAAGTTCAGCGCCGCGTAGCCCAGCAACACCCCTATTCCCAGCGCTCCGGCAACAGGGAGTGCAAATTTCCACCATGGCGTGGGCCGGCGGGTCTGGTAAGAGCCTCCATAACTCACTCCGGAGTAGGAGATATCCCCGAAGTTCTCCGGTTCGTCAGCAGGCATAAATTCAGGATACTGGCTGCCTAGTCTGTATTCATCCTCATGAATAATAGCCGGGGGACGGCGCGAAGGTCTTTCCCGCAGATCATACACAGGTTCTACTTCGAAATCCCTATAAGACCGAGTCTCTAAAGGGATTGTCTCCTCACGCTGCTGTGTGCTGCTGTAATCCTTGACTGTGCCGAGACCTCCGCCGCCTGCACTTATATCCTGCGGTGCTTGTCCGCTCTTATCCTTGTTCATATCAAAGCGGAACGTCATTCTTCCGTTATTCAAATCTCACACCTCACTATCGTCTATTCGTTAAGAGAATATATGATAGAGAGGGGGCGAATATGCTATTTTGCTATGATTACACCAAACTGAGCACTTTTTCCTTAATATTGCTTGCCTCATAATACTTCAGCAGTGTCCGGTAGGCCTGATCAGCTATAATCGATCCGAGTTCCGGGGTTTGCAGCAGCTTCACCACTTGTTCGGCAACTTCACCGGTGGTGTCGGCCAGCAGAATGCTCCGGCCCGGCTCGCAATATATTCCCTCCGCACTCTTCTGGCCCGTAACTACCGGTGTCCGCAGCGCCCAAGCCTCAAGAATGTTCAGCGGGCTGCCGCAGCCTTCTCGGAGTGTAGTCACAACCGCCTTCACCCGCCGTATGTATGCATATGCCTCTCCGCTCTCTTCAATGATCCGCACAGAGGAATCCAGCTTAGCCAAAGCTGCAACCTCCGGATGAACCTCCCTGCTGACTATGTAACATTTGCAGTCTGAAACCTTAGCCTTAATTAACGGATATACCTTCTTATGAAAGGTCAACGCCGCATTTTTGCCCTGGGTGGTGTGCATATTCCAGTGAAGCAGGATTGCATTCTCTTTGACGGCAGGCTCGCTGTATTGATAATCGTCCAGATCGATAAAATGCGGCACGACATGAACCTTGCCGGCATCCGCAAAGGACAGGGCCTTGAACGATAGGGCATCCCACTCGGAAGCCGTCAGCAGCAGAGCGGTTTTGTTCAATAATTTACGTTCATCCCGCCGGGACAGTGCCGCATTCAGCTTATGATAGCGTCTGCTTAGACCGCGTTTGCCCGCAGCCTTTCCCTCTGACTGTGTGCTCTCCAAGCGCTGTAAATCGGTAATAATTGCAGCTTCCGGCAGCAACGAAGACACTACATCAATGCAATCGCCTGGCACCCCCTGCGCAATAAATACATGGCTGTATGTATGCAAGCTGCACAGACGTCTGATTTCTGCCTGCAGATCCTTATCTGCATAACTATGAACAGCTTTTCCCCGCAGCTTATATAGCGAATCCATCAGAGACTTGCGGGGCCTGGAGACTTGATTTACAGTGTGCATCCTAAGCGCAGGATCAGGGCGTAATGTTGAATCACGCTGGCACTTGCAATATTCAAGCAGATCGATATCGAATCTCTCCAGCAGGATGCTGATCAGACTTTCCGTTCGTATTTCTCCTTCTGCATCATCCCCCAGACCTTGAATCCGGGCAGAAAGAAACAGCATTTTCTCTCTCATATCTCTAGCTCCTTGGTTCTATAAAAATAATAAACCTCATATTAACGTGCAGAAAAAGCAGGCCGGATACATACCCAGCCGCTTTTTATAGAACTTTAGTTGTAGATCAATAGTAGCGCAGTTTATTTAGAAAGATTGTCGATTTATGAGAGAAAAATTTTTTTATTTCTAAATATGAATAGTTTTAGACAAGACTCAGCAGTTTCTCCCTCACACTGTCGGCCTCATAATTAGCCATCAGCGTCCGATGTGCCTGCTCCGCCAGCATGGCTCCCTGTTTACGATCCTGGAGCAATTGCACGACACTGCCGGCAAAAGTCACGGGATCATCGGCAATCATAATATTGCTGCCATGCTTGTAGAGCAAACCTTCCGCGCCTTTGGTACTGGAGACAACAGGGGTCTTCAGCGCCCAGGCTTCCAGTATCTTCAGACGGGTCCCGCTCCCTTCCAGCAGAGGTGCAATAACCACCTGTGCTCTCCGTACATAGTCAGCTACACTGTCTACATAACCGGTGATCACAATGGACGGATCCTTCTCTGCCAGTGCTGCCACATCAGGATGCACATCCCGGCCTACAATATACCATTTGATCTCCGGAACCTGTGCTTTGATCAGCGGATAGATATCGCGGTAAAAATAAACGGCTGCATTAACGTTCGGAAAGTAGTTCATATTCCCGGGAAGGATGATCCACTTCTCTTTCTCCGGTTCTGCTTTTGAACGGTAATCGCCAATCTTGATGAAGTTGGGGATGACATGCACTTTGTAGGAGTTTTTGGTGGACAGCGCTTTGAAGGACAATCCGTCCTGTTCAGAGGTTGTAAGCAGCAGATTGGTCTTGTCCATCAGCTTCAGTTCATCCAGCCGGGTCCAGAACGCATTCAGCTTAAAATACAGCTTGGCGATACCCTGCTTCTTTTGTGCCAGCTGCGCCGAGAGATTGCTCTCGAAATTGTGGGCATCCGTAATAATGACTGCCTCCGGCAGCACTCCGCGAACAATATCAATACAGGATCCTAGCAGGCTATGAGAGATAAAGACGTGACTATAGCTGTTCTGTTTGCTAAGCATAATAATCTCGCTGTGCATATCCATATCTGCATGGCTCATATATGAGCAGTTGCGCCACTTATAGAGTGAACGGAGCATCGCCTTGCGGTAACTCATCCGGCGTTCCACTTCATGCATGGTAAAGGCCGGCACACTCTCTTGCGGCTTCTGCTCCCGCGGGTTCCGGTAGGTTAGCAGGTCCACCTCATATTTCATCATCAAAATATTCAGAATATTGCCAGTCCTCAGTTTGCCGCCGCTGTCTTGCGGAAAAGGATTCTCAGCGGAAATAAACAGTAATCTTTCCTTCATGACCTCGTCTCCTACTCTCCACTTTATCTGTAATTTTTTGGACTTATTTATTCATTTAGGATATATTACCCCAAAGCGGCGCAGGTTTTTGTCGTTTTATGGGATTTTGCAGAAATATTTCAAAATATTCTTCACGTCTAAAAGTGCAGGACCGCCATACAACAGGGTTGTACACGCTTCCATTAAAATTAAATAAATTTTATAAAAAAAGCGTATCCTTTCCGAATGATCAGAAAGAATACGCTTCGAGATACAGCTTCAATCGTTTATGCTTGTTTACCGTGCTCCTTCAGAGCTTCCGCCAAGGTGTACCCGACCTTCCAGATATCTCCGGCGCCCATAGTGAGCACCAGATCACCTGGAGCAATACGGCCTTGCAGGTCTGCCAGTACGGCTTCCTTGGTCGGCAGATGCCTTGCCCCGGCGTTGCTGTTCTGCACGATCAGCTCCACCAGTTTCGCGGAGGTCACGCCTTCAATTTGCTTCTCACCGGCCGGCGAGTAAATGTCGGTAATGATTACCTCATCTGCTTCACTGAAGGCCCGGCTGAACGCATCCAGCAGGAAGAATGTGCGGGTATAACGCTGCGGCTGGAAGACGGCAATAATCCGTTTACCAGTAGCTTTGGCGGCGCTGATCGTAGCCTGAATTTCTGTAGGGTGATGCGCATAGTCATCAATCACCAGAATGTCATTTGCTTCGCCAAGCACCTGGAACCGGCGTTTGGCACCGTGGAACTTCACGATAGCGTCAGCGATGGCCTCGAAAGCGATGCCCGACTTCAGGCAGGCGATAACCGCAGCCATTGAATTGTACAGATTGTATTTTCCGGGAATGGACAGCTCAATCCGTCCCAGCACTTGACCGTGGCTACTCATCGTATATGAGACCAGCCGGTCGCCCAGCACGATGTCAGTGGCGGTATAATCCGCATCCGGCGAATGAATGCCGTATGTGATAACATTGCCTTTCACTTCAGACAACAGCGAGCTTGCCGTTTCATCATCGGCACAGACGATAGCCGTGCCGTCTTCACGAAGCTGATTCATAAACTGGACGTAGGCAGCCTTCAGCTTGCCGAAATCACCGCCATAGTTCTCCAGATGATCCGCTTCAATATTAGTAACAATCGCCAGCCAAGGATGGTACTGAAGGAAGGAGCCGTCACTTTCATCCGCTTCCGCCACGACGAATTCTCCTTGTCCAGCCTTGGCATTGGTGCCGACATTCATAATTTCCCCGCCGATAATATATGTCGGGTCCACTCCGCAATCCTCCATAATCAAAGCGATCATCGAGGAGGTGGTTGTTTTGCCGTGCGCCCCTGCAACGGCAACTCCCTTGCGTTCATTCAGCAGCCGGGCAAGCATCTGGGAACGGTGCAGAACCGGGATTTTGAGACGCTCCGCCTCCACCCATTCCACATTGTCGCTTGCCAGCGCCGTAGAGTAAACTACGAGATCCGCACCTTTTACCTGCTCAGCAGTATGTCCGATATAAACCTTGGCACCTTTGGCAATCAGTTTCTCTGTCAATTCCTGAGCTGCCACATCGGAGCCCGTAACCGTATATCCCATCTCAAGCATTACCCGGGCAATCGCGCTCATTCCGTAGCCGCCGATCCCTATAAAATGCACACGTTCAGTAGTATCCAACAGTTCGTCACCAGCCTTTTTCAGAATCGGGTTGCCGCAAAAGCGTACTGCGCACATCGGAGATCAGATACAGCGTGCCGGACACGACCGCAAGATCTTTCTCTGACGTGATCGACTGCAGCAGCTGCAGCGCCTTACCCCAATTACGTTCTACTATGATTTCCAAATTTTCTTTGGCATATTTCTCCCGCAGACGTTCTGCGATAGCCTGCAGATCTTCCGCGTCCATTTTCTTCCGGAAATCCGGTTCGGTCAGGATGAGCGTATCCACTATAGGCAGTATATGCTTGAAGTATGACTCATGATGCTTATTTGCCAGCATCCCCATGAGCAAATTTAATTTGCCGTACTTATAAAACTGCGGCAGGCTTTTGGCCAGACTCTCCGCGCCTTCAGGATTATGTGCCCCGTCGAGTACTATCCGCGGAGAGCGGCCTACTTCCTCCAGCCTTCCAGCCCAGAACGTATTCTTAAAGCCTTCCAGCACATCCTCGTCCTCCAGCATGAACGCCATGTATTGACGAAGAACCTCCAGCGTCATCATGGCCCCGGCCGCATTACTCAGCTGATGCTCGCCTTTCATGCCAATGCCAACGTTCAGCGAACGGAACGGGCCTTTAAAGTTAAACCGCTGTACACCATCCTCAATCCCCGTCAGATCATAGCTGAAATCTTCTCCCGCCAGATAGAGGGTCGAGCGGCAGGCAGCCGCTTTGGCCTTAAGCACAGCGATCACTTCGGGCTGGCTCACGCAGCTGACTACAGGAACTCCGGGCTTGATGATTCCGGCTTTCTCACCGGCAATCTTCTCCAGGGTATCTCCCAGCACATCGGTATGATCATGGCCGACATTTGTAATCACGGACACGACTGGCGTCACGATGTTCGTTACATCCAGCCTTCCCCCAAGACCCGTCTCCCATACGACTACATCGGGATAACAACGCTCCGCATAGTAGAGGATAGCCAGCGCCGTAGCCACCTCAAACATCGTAGGTGAACCCAGGTCAGTCCCGGCAATTTCTTCGACAAGCGGACGCAGCTTCTCTGCAAGCTCAGCGAGCGTCTCTTCAGGAATATCCATGCCATTATACTGAAAACGGTTGGTGAATTTGGTGATATAGGGAGAAGTGAACGTTCCAACGCTATACCCGCTCTTCAGCAGCACACTTGTCAAAAAAGCGCAGGTCGAGCCTTTGCCGTTCGTCCCCGCTACATGAATGAACTTCAGCTTGCGGTGCGGATTGCCCAGCTTCTCCATCAGCACTTCGATCCGCTCCAGCCCCGGACGGATGCCGAAAGGAATAAGACCGTTAATCCAGTCGACCGCTTCTGTATAAGAACTTAAGGGAGCGGTACCGCCGCTCCCGATCATCTCTTCCATGTCCCTTATCCTCTCAGCTCTGCGATGCGGGCCAGCACTTTCTCGCGCTTAGCGGAATAGTCCGCCTGCTTAGCCCGTTCCTCTTCGATGACTTTAGCCGGTGCCTTGGCAACAAACCCTTGGTTGCCAAGCTTCTTCTCTACGCGTTCTACTTCGCTGTTCAGCGTCTGCACTTCTTTTTCCAGACGGATAATTTCCTGTTCGATATCGATCAGACCGGATAGCGGCAGCAGGAGCTCTGCTCCTGTAACTACTGCGGACATAACCTTATCCGGAGTTTGCGGATTAAGGCCTGCTTCGAACGAAGAAGTATTGCAGAAACGCCCGATGTAATTATCGTTGCGGGTAATGATGCTGAGCGTTTCTTCGCTGCCGGCTTTGATGATCAGCTCAACCTTTTTACTCATCGGCACGTTCACTTCAGCACGGATGTTACGAACCGCACGGATAACATCCATCAGCAGGTTCATTTCTGCAACGGCCTCAGGGTTCTCAAGCGCCGCATCGTACACAGGCCACTGCGCCAGGGTAATCGTCTCACCCTCATGCGGCAGATGCTGCCAGATTTCCTCGGTAATGAACGGCATGAACGGATGAATCAGGCGCAGCGTGCGGTCCAGCACATAGGCAAGCACTGATTGGGTCTTGGCTTTGGCGGCTGCATCCGCACCATAAAGCGACAGCTTCGCGAACTCGATATACCAGTCACACAGATCATCCCAAATGAAGTTGTACAGGAGACGGCCAGTCTCACCGTACTCGTACGAGTCAATTAGACGCGTAATATCGCGAGAAGTTTCGTTCAGGCGGTGTAAAATCCAGCGGTCCGCCGTAGTAAGCTCACCCGTAATGTCAATATCTGCAAAGCTTACGCCTTCCAGATTCATCAGTGCGAAGCGGGAAGCATTCCAGATCTTATTGGCAAAATTACGCGCCTGCTCTACCTTCTCCATACGGAAACGCAGATCCTGTCCGGCCGTGCTGCCCGTTGAAATCATGTACCGCATGGCATCCGCACCATACTGCTCGATCACATCCAGCGGATCAATCCCGTTGCCAAGCGATTTGGACATTTTACGTCCTTCTGCATCACGTACCAGACCGTGCATGAAGACATCACCAAACGGCTTCTTGCCGGTAAATTCGAGTGCGGAGAAGATCATGCGCGCTACCCAGAAGTAAATGATGTCATAGCCGGTAACCAGGACGTTATTCGGATAAAAGCGCTGATAATCGCTGCTGTTCTCATCCGGCCAGCCGAGTGTGGCGAACGGCCACAGATTGGAGCTGAACCAGGTATCGAGAACATCCTCATCCTGCTTCAGATCATCAAGACCGCTGATTTCGCGGGCTTCTTCGATGGAATACGCTACAAACACTTCACCCGTAGACTCAGAGTACCAGGCCGGGATGCGGTGTCCCCACCACAATTGGCGGGAAATACACCAGTCACGTACATTTTCGATCCAGTTCAGATAGGTTTTCTCAAAACGGTCCGGCACGAAGTTAACGCCTTCACCGTTCTTCTGTGCAGTGATGGCGGCTTCGGCCAGCGGCTGCATCTTAACGAACCATTGGGTGGACAGGTAAGGCTCAACTACTGCCCCGGAACGCTCGCTGTGTCCAACCTGATGCACATGGTCCTCGATGGAGATCAGAACACCCTGCTCCTTCAGATCAGCAACGATATTCTTGCGGCATTCGCTGCGGTCCTGACCCTGGTAAGGTCCGGCTTCCTCATTCATCGTGCCGCCTTCGTCCATCACATTAATCTGCGGCAGGTTATGGCGCAGACCTACTTCGAAGTCGTTCGGATCATGGGCCGGAGTGATCTTCACCGCACCGCTGCCGAATTCCTTCTCTACATAATCATCGGCAATAACCGGAATCTCCCGGCCGATAATCGGCAGAATCAGAGTTTTGCCGATCAGGTCTTTGTAGCGTTCATCTTTAGGATGCACCGCTACCGCTGTATCACCCAGCATCGTCTCAGGACGTGTAGTCGCTACCGTAATAAAGCCGCTGCCGTCCTTAAGTGGATAACGCAGGTGATACAGGTGTCCGTTAACTTCCTTATATTCTACTTCGATGTCCGACAATGCGGTACGCGCAGCCGGATCCCAGTTGATAATACGCTTGCCGCGGTAGATCAGGCCTTTGCGGTACAGCTCAACAAAGACTTGGCGTACCCCTTTGGTCAATCCTTCATCCAGAGTAAACCGCTCACGCGAATAGTCCAGAGACAGCCCCATCTTCGCCCATTGCCCGTGAATGGTTTCGGCATACTGCTCTTTCCAGGCCCATACCTGCTCCAGGAATTTCTCGCGCCCGAGATCATGGCGTGAAATTCCCTGCTGGCGTAGCTTTTGCTCCACCTTGGTCTGGGTAGCGATCCCGGCATGGTCCGTTCCCGGCAGCCACAGGGTGTCGAAGCCCTGCATCCGCTTGGTGCGGATCAGGATATCCTGCAGCGTGAAATCCAGCGCATGCCCGATGTGCAGCATGCCCGTTACGTTCGGCGGGGGAATTACGATGCTGTAAGGCTCGGCATCAGGCCGCATGCCGGCCTTGAAGAATTCGTTCTCCATCCAGTAGGTGTACCATTTCTGCTCTGCCGCCTTCGGATCATATGTAGTCGGCATTTCGCTCTTGGCATTATTGTCAGCAGCGGCATTGTCTGCCGCAGCCTGCGTGTCCGGCAGCTCCGCTGCCGCATTAGTGTTGTGATCAGCCATGTTCTGAACCTCCATTAAGATAACTGTATTGTTTGTGGTCATGAAAATACAAAAAGGCCTTTCGTCTCAAAGGACGAAAGGCCATTCTTTCGCGGTACCACCTTTGTTTCGCGCTAACAGAAAATAAACCTCTGCCCGGGTACCTTACGGTTCCAGAGCTTAGCGCGACACTCACGCAGATAACGGCTGCATCCGGCCACATCCTACACTGCAGCCCTGATTCAGGGTATGCATTCAGAAGGGCGACTCCGGGGCGACTTCGGTGGCTGCATCCTGCGGAAATTCACAGCAATTACAATTCCGCTCTCTGAAGGGCTGACCGCCTACTCTTCCCGTTCCCAGTCTTTAGCTAAGTTTTACTTAATCCCATAATACAGTTAGTGCTATTCCTAGTCAACCAGCATACGCACAAACCGCGGGACTTATACCGCCTAAATAAAATATTTGGCGAAATACAAAAAGAAACCTCTCCTTTCTGAAAAATGGAAGTGCGACCAACCATTTTATAAGGAGAGATTTCTTTCGTACCTATTCATGCCGTTCACAAAGCTCTAAGGAATGTATAAGACCTGACCTTCTTCCACATTCTGGCCGGACAGCCGGTTGTACATGACCAGTTCCCGTGCACTCAGCTGATATTTCTCGGCAATAGTGTCCAGAGTATCTTCCCGCTGTACAATGCAGAGCCGGACTTTGCGGAACAGATCCGCGCCGCCCAATCCGCCGATGAAGCGGCTCTTCCATTCACTATCATTCCCGGCCTCAGGAATAGGCGCAGCAGGAACCGCTCCGCTCAGGGCGGCAGTCTCCTGCTCCTTATGGGCACGGCTTGAACTGAGCAATGAAGAAAATGTGAGATGCTCCTTTGCAGGGGTCTCTTCTTCCTTCTTGCTTCCTAAAGCGATTTTCAAGTCAGTCTTTTCTTCCTGGGCGGGCAGCGTCTCCGGTGAATGAAAGACTTCATTCTCCTTATATTCTGCTGGCTCGGGGAGCACCTCTTCATCCTGAGCCTGAACCTCAGGCGGAGCATTATCCTCTGCTTCGGCAGCAACCGTAGGTTCTTCCCGGTTACCCGCATAATCCCCTGCCCCAGCTGCGTTTTCTTCAAAATCAGTCACTTGTGCTGCAGCAGGTATAACAGCATCCGGGAAAGCACTGCCTGAGACTTGCGCTAATTCCGGAGAGTTAAGCGTATTGGCAGCTTCCGCCTTCTCCCGAGCACCAAAAAAGTGTCCGGAAAGCGGCTCTGCATTGCCTTTGTGGGAATCAAAGCTATGCGTCCGCAGCTTCGCTTCCTTGTCCTTCTGCAGCTGTGCTGATGAGCCTGCCGGCTGAGTGTAGACAGAGCCTTCCACGAAAAGCGGATTTATTGGAGCTTCTGCTGTAAAGACAGCATTCTCGTGTTCATCTGCCGGGGCTTCAGCCGCACCTTCGCCGTAGGTCCACAGCGAATTCTCATACAGGGCATCGTTATCATGCTCACGGGGTTCAGCCGGAGCATCACTTCCCCGGCCTTCATCCTCCGGAGAATAAGCAACTGTGTATTCTTCCTGCTGCCAGGCGGCCCCAGTATCCGTTCCGCCGATTCCCCGCAGGGAGAGCACGCCTGTTATGTTGACAGTACGCATTGTAAGCAGGTCAACATCGAAGTTTTCGATCTCCACCCCTATGTCATCAAGTGAACTGACCCGGGTCAGCGGAACTGTGATTTCAACGGGAATGGAATGCTCCAGACGCTCGGTCCGGTCATTCTCTCCCCGGTAAAGTCCGGTGAGCAGCAGCTGGCCGTAGAGCTCGGCCCGGTCCTCCCGCTGAATCACCTGAATATCCGGAATCAGCTCCACCTCTTCCAGCTCAGCTATTCCCGGAAGTTCTGCAGGTAGGTGGATGCGTTCATAAATATCAAACCGCAAGCCGTGGGACTGGTCAAACACGGGAAATGTCCTCCTTCTTGGCATAATCTAACTCTGAGACAAGCCCAGAGTATAAGCCCAAAATGTTACTCCACTCATGTATATGCTTCAATCAGGAAGGCATGACTATTTTGGACACAACAGCATAAGTCACGGGTTACTTCACTTACCGGAGAGGATGCTGGCGTCGGGAATCCAATATTCTGCCGGAAGTCTGCTGCGCAAAATCTGCTCCAGAGGATTACCGGGGTCGGTGAGACTGAGGATATCTGCAGGATGAAAAGCGCCGGGAATAGGCCGGGCTTTCCGTTTGATCAAATGCAATATACCGGCAGCAGCGCTTGGCTGCGGCCATCCCTGCATCCCTGCAGCCAAGCGGTATCCCTTGAGTGTCCCTTCCACCATCGCATCCAGTGAACGGCTGCGCCCAGCCCAGCACTTCGCCTCACTTCCTGTCTTGGCCCGCAGCTCGTCATCTTCCAGCAGCTGTTCCAGCTGTTTCGCCAGCGCCTCCGGATTCTCCGGAGGCACAATCCAGCCCGTTACCCCGTGCTGTACCATTTCCGGCATTCCTGACGTACCGGCTACAACCGGGGCAATGCCGGCAAGCTGCGCTTCAGTAACCGAAAAGGGCTGCGTATCCTGCAGGCTGGGCTGGACATAAATATCCGCTTCTGCCAGGGCAGCGGGGATATTGTCTATTTTGCCGGGGAATAAAACAAAGTCCTGGATGCCAAGCTCCTGCGCCTGCCCTTTCAGCTCCTCCATAAGGCTGCCGTTCCCGACGATCACACAGATCCAGTCCCGGCGCTGCTGCTTCACAATGCCAAGTGCACTGATCAATACATGAACTCCCTTGATATATTCAAGACGTCCGGCATACATAATGACCTTCCGCCCGTGATCCAGATGGAGCGGTGAGGGCATTGCCGCTTTTACCTCATATTCCTTCAGATTGACTCCATAGGGCTGAAGGTGAATCCGCTTCTGCTCCACTCCCAGCTCCACCACCAGCTGCCCGATCCATTCCGATGAGACCATAATCAGGTCCGCAGCGTTCGCACCAAGCTGTTCGATCCGGCGGAAATAGCTCCAGATCGGCCGACGCTCATATTCCAGCTTTGTCAGCCCCGGCTCAAGCCCCTTGTATTCATAAAACGACTCGCGGGCCAGAGCCCCATGAACACTGGAAACCAGCGGTACCGGAACCTTCATAATCCGCCGCAGCGCATAAGAGGAAATAAGATCCTGGGCATGGATCACATCATAATTCTCCAGGCCCAGCGCCGCAGCCCCGCCTTCGAATACATAGCGCCCCAGCTCAAAGCTGAAAATGCCATGCTCCTGATGCAAATGGGGAAACTTCTGCGGATCCAGATAAGGCAGCAGCGCTGTATAAAAAGCTTTTTTGTCAAAAAAAGCGTTCTCGTTCAGCAGATATAAGGTATTGCTCTCCACATGGCTGCCCATGAGCGTTACCGTATGCCCCTGCTCGCCCAGTTTGTCTGAGAGTTGTTTCATGTACGTCCAGATTCCCCCCATATTGGTGAGTCCCCAGTAGGTAACCAGCAATATCCTCATGAATCCCTCTCCCCGGCTAATAGAATTCACTAATGAACAAAGTATTATATGACCGGCGCCGGTTCCCCGACATGGGTGAGAGTCTCTTTTGTACAACAAAGAAAATAGCCTGTAAATTTTCAAAATATATTTTTATCACACTTCGCCATTTCGGGTATAATCGGTATAACTCTGGGAAAGGAAGTCAGGCGATGATGTCAAAAGCGCGAATTTTCGATTTGTCACTGTTTGTTGCTGCTGTAGGCATAGCAATCGGGACACATCCCGATGTAGCCTTGAACTATACATATCTCAAAGCGATGCTGCTGTACTGGGTATTCGCCAGCTTTTATTTCCAGCTGCGTATTGTGACCCGGAGCGGAAACTCAACCATTGACTACGCGATTAGCTACACTTCCTCCTTTGGTATTTTTGCCGGCCCGCTGGGTACGCTGATCTATGAGATTTGTTACCGGTTTACCGTACTTATCTACAAAAAGAAAACGAAAACCGCTGATCCCGGAGAGTTCCTGGATACCTTCTACAATATCGGTTCCTTCACGCTCGGCGGTACTTCCGCCTATTATTTGTACACGCTTCTCTATCCGGTTGCCGCCAATTTCCCGGCCGGATACTGGCTGCTGTTCCTTTTGGTAGTCTGTGTTACAACCTTTCTGTCCTCAGGCTTCCTGGTGATCACCTTTGCACTCTCAGGCGATATTAAGACGCGGAAAGAAGCGCTGAATTTGCTGTTAAAAAGCCGGAATCTGCTGGACTTCAGCAAAGTCGCACTAACCAATGCCCTGCTGCTGCGCCTGCTTCAAATGGAAAAATGGGAGATGCTGATCGCTCTTTTCCTGCTGAATTACATCGTCAGCCTCTCCTTCTTCTCGAAGTCGCAGAGCGCCCAGCATAAGTTCGAACGGGACAAATTCGAGCAGATGGCTTACCGGGACTTTTTGACCGGCAGCTTCAACCGTGCCCATATGGACAAAATGATGAAAGAGCTGGATCATAGCGGTGAATGTATAGGCATCGTAGTGGCGGACATCGACCGGTTCAAAAAAATCAACGACACCTACAATCATGCCGTCGGCGACAAAGTCATCGTCGATTTTGCCGACACCCTGAAATCGCATTTGCAAGAAGACGATACTCTCTTCCGCAGCGGTGGAGAAGAGTTCACTCTGTTCCTGAGAAATAAATCCTTCGTGGAGTGCCGGTCCATAATTGAAGAAATTCAGAATGATATTGCAGAGCATTCCGCTGCGGCGGAGTATGAGGATCAGATGATCAAAGTCAGGTATTCAGCTTCCTTCGGCCTCTATTACTACAAGACAGATCAGAACACCTCTATGCAAAAAGGTTATGTCTGCGCGGACCAGCTGCTGCTGGAGTCCAAAAAACTCGGCAGAAACCGGCTCACGCACAAAAATGAGCTGGCCGATTAATGCCGAGGCAGAAATCAGACAAAGAGCCGTTTCACCGGGTAGTCCGGCTGAAACGGCTCTTTGCGTAGGCGGAGTGCAGCTCCGCCTTCTGTTCTCTTACAGCTCAGTGGCATTGAATGTATCTCCGCCAGCAATCGTGCCGGAATTGAAGCCTTTATAGAACCAGCGTTTCCGCTGCTCCGAGGTTCCGTGCGTGAAGCTGTCCGGTACCGCATAGCCCTGGGTCTGCTTCTGGATCGTATCATCTCCGACTGCACTGGCTGCCGTCAATGCTTCGTCCAAGTCGCCTTCCTCCAGCAGATTCATACCCTGGGCATGATTAGCCCACACACCGGCCAGATAATCGGCCTGCAGCTCAAAGCGGACCTGATATTTGTTGAATTCTGTTTCACTCAGGCTCTGGCGGAGCGCATTCAGCTTCTCCGAGGTTCCAAGCAGGGTCTGTACATGATGCCCTACCTCGTGGGCAATAACGTAAGCCATCGCAAAATCGCCCGGGGCCTGAAAACGCTGCTGCAGCTCATCATAGAAACTAAGATCAATATACAGCTTGCTGTCGCCCGGACAATAAAAGGGCCCAACCGCCGAGCTAGCTGTCCCGCAGGCTGAATCTACACTGCCGCTGTAGAGCACCAGCGTAGGGTCCGTATAGGTCAATCCCTGCTGTGCGAATACCTCTGTCCATACATCCTCCGTATCTGCCAGCACGACAGAGACAAATTCCGCTAGCTCTTTGTCCTGCGCCGTCTCCTGGTAAGGAGCATTGGAGGTAGTGCCGCCGGAAGTCAGACCTCCCAAAATATCACCGACATTGCCGCCGCTGAGCAGCGTTACGATCACCACCAGAATGATACCGCCGATCCCGCCGCCGACCATTTTGCCGCCGCCGCCCATGCCCCTGCGGTCCTCCACATTCGAGCTGCCTCTTCTACCCTGCCATTTCATAGGTGAGCCCCCCAGTCGTATTTACACTAAACGATTCATGTGAACAGAACTCTTAATAGTGTTATACCCAAAATCTGCAGAAGCTCACTTCCACTTGCTGGGTTTGCGGTCGAGGAAGACCTGGAATGGGAAATCGTTGGCTGCAAAATTTTCAGAGTTATATTTCAGAGTTACAATAGAAAACTCGTCCAATAAAGAGGCATTTAATTTTTAGAAATAGTATTTTTTCCCATGTAAAATTTAATATGTTATTAGTTGAACATTTTGTATTTAAAATGAGAGGAAGAGTGAAATTTGAAACTAAAAAAAACCATTGTTTCTGGATTAGTTGCCGCATCCGTTTTTTGTGCAGGCAGTTTAACAGCATTCGCCGGTTACCAAAGTTATTTTTATGCGTCTAAAGCAGAGTATGAAGCTATGGTAAAAACATCTGGAAATTATTACTATTTAGCAGCAGCTACAGGGGATTATAATTGTTTGGGATATGCATTAGGCGATACCAGTCATTGGGTCTGGCCTTGGGGAAGCTCTAACCCAACTTTACAACAGGCGAATAACTATATGACCTCCCAAATGTACAACCCGTATCCCTATTCTTCAACACCATCAAATGTGAAAATAATTGCATATGGTACATCAACCAGTAATGTTACACATTTTTCTAAGGTAGCAGACGCAAATCATTCAAATGCAAAATGGGGCGGCTGGGAAAGATTACAGTCATTGGGCTGGGATCCTTACACTAATCTTGTATACGGTTCAGCATTAGAGAAATATAATTAATTAAACATGGAGGTGAAACAATGAAGAAGCTGATTGTGGGATTGTTCGCCCTTGGTTTTACCGCTACTGCCTTGTTTACTTTGTATCCCAAGAATGCAGAGGCATCCGTTGAGAAACAAATTGATGACAACACTACTTTGCTCGCTCAGCAAATCCAAAATGAAATTAGTAACAAGACAAAATTGTCACTCAGCAGCAATCCTTATGACTATATCAAGGACAGCGAAGAATATGAAAATATAGTGAAACTGGGATATAAAGCTTTCCCGGTACTGGAGAAGAAGATTGATGAAAGCGAAGGCAGTGGTCTCTTTGACTATATATACGCCGCTGCAATTGAAGAGATTGCAAAAGTAAACTTAAAAGAGGACGATCCGACTCCCTGGGACACCGGCGAAAAATTCTCCGAAAAATGGAAGGTGAAATTAGAAAGCATTCCAGGAAATGTTGAGAAAATTGCGTCTTCTTCTGAGCAATCCGATGATGATAAAATCAGATCATTAACAAAGCTTGGACTTCCTGCGGTACCCTTTATAATCGACCAAGTCGAGGCTGGTAAAACTGAATTATTTCCGGCAATTCAATATTTAGTCTCAGACAGCGGGGAGCTGAGCAAGTCAATTTCTCCAGTTGATTCAGCACAATGGACTAAGGAGAATAAGGCTAAATTTGATGATCTGAAAAAATACGTACTGGAAAAATAATAAAAATTCCTGTTGAATTGTGCACAGTTGATTTTGATTGTATTCTCTGCAAACATAAAGGCCGGGGGAAACGCCAGATTACAGGCGTTTCCCCCGGCCTTAACTGTCTATAATGCCGAAGATAGAATATGTTTACTGAATCCGAGATATGCGACGCCATAGGTTGCTTAGAGCTGAGGACCTCCGAGCGACTCCCGCAGCCGCAGCATGTCCTCCGGCCAGGGATCGGCCACCAGGATCTGCTCTTTGCTCCAGGGATGGCGGAAAGCCAGAGACTCACCGTGCAGCGCCTGGCGGCCGCGTTCTGCAAGACCCCAGCGCGGTCCGCCGTAGAGCTCATCACCAATGAGCGGATGGCCGACATGGCTGAGATGGACGCGGATCTGATGCGTACGTCCGGTCTCAAGCTCGACCTTCAGCGAGGTGCCGCCGCGCAGTACCTCACGCCCGATGATCCGCGTTACCGCCGGCTGGCCGCCGGGCGAGACCCGCCGGCGTGACGCATGATGGCGGTCACGGCCGATCGGCTCGTCGATAACGGTAAGCGCGGGCGGCACAATGCCTTCGGCGATAGCCGCGTACAGGCGCGAAATATTCTTGCCGCGCATATCCTCGTCGAGTGCAAGCTGGGCATATTCATTCTTCGCGTACAGCACAGGTCCCGTTGTATCCTTGTCCAGGCGGTGAATATGGCGTACTGCCACACCTCCGCCGGAAGATGCATAATGTCCGGCCACCAGATGATCCAGCGTAGCTTCCGTTCCGCTGCCGTCCGGGTGCACGGCCATGCCCGCTGGCTTATGGACGACAAGGCAGAAGTCGTCCTCATACAGCACGCCGGCTTCCTGCCATATCGGCTCGATCCCTGCTTCCCGGTACGGGAAGAGCGCCAGCCGCAGCCGGTCGCCCCGCCACTGGATGCCGCCCTCGCGGCGCAGCCGCGTGTGCAGCTTCAGCGGCATCCCGGCGGTCTCCAGCAGCCACAGATCTATGGCTGCTTCCTTGTCGGCAGCTCCGGTGACAGCCCGGCCGGGCATGGCTTCCAGCCATTCCCCCCGCCGGGTCCAGGCGCCGCCGCCCTTGAAGCTGGCGCCCTCTCCGCCAGCCGTCACAGCGATTTCAAGGCCTGGTAATGGGCCTCGATCGTATCGTCAATATCCTGCTCGGTGTGCACACCAGAGACGAACATGCCTTCAAACTGCGACGGCGGAACGCTGATGCCCTGATCGAGCATTTTGCCGAAGTAGGTACGGAATCTGTTCAGGTCGCTTGTCTTCGCCGTTTCGAAGTTGTAAACCGGCCCTTCGGTAAAGAACGGACAGACCATCGAACCTACACGGTTGACCGTCAGCGGAACGCCGGTCTCTTCGCTGTTGCGCTTCAGTCCTGCTTCCAAGCGCGCACCGAGCGTTTCCAGCCGGCCGTACACCTCCGGTGTCAGCAGCTTCAGCGTGCTGTAACCGGCAGCCATTGCCAGCGGATTGCCGCTGAGCGTTCCCGCCTGATAGATCGGACCGGAAGGCGCGATCTGCTCCATAATTTCTCTCCGGCCGCCATACGCACCAACCGGAAGACCGCCGCCGATTACTTTGCCGAAGCAGGTCAGGTCAGGATCAATCCCGAACAACCCCTGCGCACAGCCCCGGTTCACCCGGAAGCCGGTCATCACCTCATCAAATATCAGCAAGGCCCCGTACCCCGTCGTCACCTTGCGCAAGCCTTCGAGGAAGCCCGGCTGCGGCGGCACAACGCCCATATTTCCGGCAATCGGCTCGACAATCACAGCAGCGATCTCATTGCCGTAGCGTTCAAACGCGATTTTGGCACCTTCCAGATCGTTATATGGCACAGTGATTGTATTCACCGCAACGCCTTCCGGCACTCCCGGACTGTCGGGCAGACCCAGCGTAGCCACACCCGAACCGGCTTTGATCAGCAAGCTGTCAGCATGTCCATGGTAGGAGCCTTCGAACTTGAGGATTTTGCTACGTCCGGTATAGCCCCGGGCCAGGCGAATGGCACTCATCGTAGCTTCCGTACCGGAGTTAACCATCCGCACGATGTCGACAGAGGGTACGCGCTCCACTACAGTTTTAGCCATTTCCGTCTCCAGCAGGGTAGGCGCCCCGAAGCTTGTCCCTTTTACCGCAGTCTCCTGCAGCGCTTGGACTACCTCAGGATGGGCATGCCCCATAATGAGCGGCCCCCAGGAACAGACATAGTCGATAAAGCTGTTGCCGTCGATATCATAGATGCGCGAGCCGATCCCGTGATCCACGTACACCGGTGTCAGACCCACGGATTTGAACGCCCGCACCGGACTGTTCACCCCGCCGGGAATATACTGCTTTGCTTCTTCAAAAGCCGCCCTGGAAGCCTCTTCCCGGCGCGACAATGGCACATTGCCCATGCTTAATCACTCCTGTTCTGTTCTCTTAATTTAACCGCGCAGCCAGCGGGCGGCATCCTTCGCAAAATAAGTGATGATAATATCCGCGCCTGCGCGCTTCATGCCGGTTAGCATTTCTAGTACAACCGCCTGCTCATCAATCCAGCCTTGCAGCGCCGCTGCTTTGACCATAGAGTATTCACCGCTCACATTATAAGCCACCAGCGGCAGATCGAACTGGTCGCGGATGGTCCGGATCACATCCAGATAAGCCAGCGCCGGTTTGACCATCAGCATATCTGCCCCTTCCAGCACATCGGAATCCGCTTCGCGAATGGCTTCCCGCAGGTTGGCCGGGTCCATCTGATAGGTTTTGCGGTTACCGAACTGCGGTGCGGAATCAGCCGCCTCACGGAACGGGCCGTAGAAAGCAGAAGCGTATTTCACCGAATAGGACATAATCGGCACATGCTCGAATCCGTTCTCATCCAACCCGGTACGGATCGCCTGCACGAACCCGTCCATCATGTTCGAAGGGGCGATAATATCCGCGCCTGCCTTAGCCTGCGATACCGCAGTCCGGGTTAGCAGCTCCAGCGAAGCATCGTTGATCACATCGCCATGCACGACACCATCCACCACATGTGTATGGACCATCCCGCAGTGGCCGTGATCCGTAAATTCGCACAGGCACGTATCCGCAACGACCAGCAGCTCAGGATACCACTGCTTAATCAGCCGCGTCGCTTCCTGCACAATCCCGTCATCCGCGAAGCCGGAAGTACCGATGGCATCCTTGGTTTCAGGAATTCCGAACAGCAGGACAGCCGGAATGCCAAGTGCTGCAATCTCGTCCACCTCGGCCTTCAGCATATCCAGTGAAAAATGATATACGCCCGGCATCGAGCCGATCTCACTCTTCACTCCTGTTCCATAAGTCACAAAAATCGGCTGGATAAAGTCCAGCGTATTCAGCACCGTCTCCCGCACCATTCCGCGGATTCCGGCAGTACCGCGCAGACGGCGGTGCCGGGTAATTGGAAAACTCATTGGTATGTCCTCCTGTATAGTAGATATGTAAACACAATCCGAAAGCAATCAGCGCTGTTAATGCTTACCCGCCAGTTGCAGCAGCATTCATCTGTTGCTTTGTTCATCACACTGCACATGATTCTGTGCATATAAGCTCAGACGCATTATCACTCTGCTTCCGTAAACAGTAATCCTGTTCGTAAACCTGCACCTCTCCAACTAACCGCAACTGCACTTTGTACAGTTAAATCGCCGATTTGCCTTTGAGTAACCAGTCTAGCTGTATTTCATACAGTTATTTTTACGGATGAAGCTATTTTAATCCCAATTGAGCAAATATAACTGCACAGAATACAGTTACTTGGCAGGAAGCACAAATATGGCATTGTTAACTGTACAGAATGCAGTTAGCTCATAAGAGCTCAAAGTTACTTCGCACAAAAGCAAACACAAACACCAGACACAGAACCGGTTGCTCCCGGATCACAGCAACCAGATGACCTGTCTCTATCGTAGTCTCGTCGACTCATTCCAGCGGCACAGCTCCTGCACCAGCCCTTCAATCGTCGCCTCTTCCGGAAGCAGCCCCGGGGTGAGGCCCGCTTCGACTGCGGTTTCTTCCGTCACCGGACCGATGCAGGCGATTGTGACCCCTGCCAGCAGCTGAAGCGGATCTTCCAGCCCCATGCGCTCCAGGATGCTGATGAAATTACGCACTGTCGAAGAGCTGGTGAAGGTAATCGCATGAATCCGCTTCTCCTCCAGCAGCCTGATCAGCTCGATATCATCCTCGCCGGTCACCACCGTCTCGTAGGTGTCCACTTCGGTCACTTCAAGCCCCAGCTCCCTCAGCTTGTCCGGCAGCCACTCACGCGCCAGATCGCCGCGCGGCAGCAGCACCTTCTGCCCCGGCTCAAGCCGCGGGCCAAAGGCTTCGAGCAGCCCTTCCGCCTGGAAGCGGGCGGGCAGCTCCTCGGCCATCAGCCCGCGCTCCGCCAGCGCCGCGGCTGTGGCCGGCCCCACCGCGCCGATCTTCGCGCGGTGCAGGCCGCGGATGTCCACCTTGAGCTCCGCCAGGTGGCGCCAAAAGAACTCCACGCCGTTCGCGCTCGTGAAGAAAACCCAATCATAAGCATCCAGCGCGCCCAGCGCGGAAGCAATGGCGGCTTTCTTCTCTGCACCTTCCGGCATGACCGTCTCAATGACCGGGAACTCGTAGGGTTCCCCGCCGAGTTCCTCAATGCGGTCCACCAGCTCGCTGGCCTGGCTGCGGGCGCGGGTCACGACGATGCGCTTGCCGAACAACGGCAGCGCCTCTACCCACTGCAGCTGCTTACGCTGCAGCACCACGTCGCCGACGACGATCACCGCCGGCGGCTGGAAATCAGCCGCCTTGACCTTGTCCTCTATGTCGGCGAGCGTGCCCACAAGCGTCTCCTGATCGGCGCGCGTGCCCCAGCGGACCAGCGCCACCGGCGTCTCCGGCGGACGCCCGTGCTTGATCAGCTGGGCACTGATGTAGCCGATCTTGGCTACGCCCATCAGGAATACCAGTGTTCCCGTGGCATTCGTGACTTTATCCCAATGAATGGAACGATCCAGCTTATCCGGGCTCTCATGACCGGTGATAATCGACAGGGAGGAGGCGTAATCCCGGTGTGTCACCGGAATGCCGGCATACGCCGGCACGCTGATCGCCGACGTGATGCCAGGCACGATCTCATAGTAGATGCCGTGCCGCCGCAGCAGCTCCGCTTCTTCACCCACCCGGCCAAAAATCGTCGGGTCTCCGCCCTTAAGCCGCACTACCGTTTTCCCCTCGAGCGCCAAATCAACCAGCAGCTGATTGATCTCCTCCTGCTTCATGGTATGGCGGTCAGGCAATTTGCCAACGTAGATTTTTTGACCGCCGGGTTTCATATGTTTCAGCAGCCTCGGGCTTGCGAGCCGGTCATAGACCAGCACATCCGCCTTTTGAATACACTCCAAGCCCTTTACAGTGATCAGCTTCGCATCTCCCGGACCCGCACCTACCAGATATACTTTCCCCGTCATCTCTATCATCCCCTTACATCCGCCAAAATCTTCTCCGCACCCCTGGCAATCAGCTTGCGGGCTACCTCTTCGCCCAGCTGCACCGGGTCTTCGCCGCTGCAGGTTTCCTTAAGGATTACCGAGCCATCCGGTGTTCCGACCATACCGGTCAGTGTAATCACTTGCCCCTTAGTTTCAGCTGTCCGCTCTGTTCCCCCAGCTTCTAGAGCCGCAGCTCCGCCTGCACCGAGCACCGCGTAAGCGCCGATCGGTACCTGGCAGCCGCCGTTCAGCGCGCCCAGGAAGGTCCGTTCTGCCGCAACCGTAAGCGCCGTCTGCTCATCATTGTAGAGTGCAAGCAGCTTCCGCAGCTCCGTATCATCCTCGCGGCACTCAATGCCGAGCGCACCTTGGCCTACCGCGGGCAGGCACACCTCAGGCGGCAGATAGGCGCTTACCCGGTCCTGCCAGCCCATCCGCGTCAGTCCGGCGGCAGCCAGCAGAATAGCGTCATATTCGCCGCTCTCCAGCTTCTTAAGCCGTGAGTCGATATTACCGCGCACCGGCTCAATCACAAGATCCGGCCGCAGGGCAGCCAGCTGGCTGGAGCGGCGCAGACTGCTTGTGCCCACACGCGCGCCCTGCGGCAGTTCCTCCAGGCTCGATCCCCCGGAAGCAATCAGACAGTCCCTCGGATCCACCCGCTTCGGAACAGCGCCATTCATTAAGCCCTCCGGCAATTCGGAAGGCATATCCTTCATACTATGTACTGCCATATCGATTTCACGGGCCAGCATCGCCTGCTCAATTTCCTTCACGAACAGTCCCTTGCCGCCTACTTTGGATAAGGTCACATCCAGAATACGGTCGCCCTTGGTCACGATTTTGTGCACCTCAAAGGTGAAATCGAAGCCATGCTCCGCACTTAGCCGTGTAAGATCCTCAATGACATGCCCTGTCTGGGTCAGCGCCAGAGCACTTTGTCTGCTGCCTACAATAATTTTACGCATTCTTTCATTCCTCCCGGTAACATCGCTCTGTCTTACTGCTCTCCCAATCATTGTACTCTTATCTAATCCGGGGCAAGCCTGCCGTTCATCCGTCTACCTGCTATGAGCAGCTGCTTCTAACTATCCACACTATCTGCCTGGAGCTGTCCGGTGTGGAGTTACCTCCCACAGTAATCATAGGGATAAATAATGGTGTATATGCCGCAAACTAGAGGGCTGCATGGCATAGTTTGTTTCAAAAAAGTATTATCCAATAATTAATTGGATTTGCTCCATCTAATCCCATCATATTCCGATATTTACGATGATTAGTTGGAAAACCTCCACCTAATTCGGTCCACACATCCATCTGGGCTCAATTTCGATACATTTAAGTGGAGTTATTCCCACTAGCACTCTGATTTCAAGTTTAAATTGAGAATTAGGTGGAGTAATTCCACTTAGCTTGAGCTGCAGATGATCTCTACAACAATTTCCTTAAAATCCGTTAAGCCGGGTCATAAAACCGGTTCCGCCATGGCCACTACCCGGCATTAGTACCCCCCGGCTGCCTCCCGGCACTAATCGCCCCGGTTCCCGGCGATCCACGCCTCCACATCCTGCGGAGTCCATTCTATAAAGGTGCCCTGCCGCATCTCATTCAACACGTCCAGCCGGCTAAGCCTGCGCAGAAGCCGCCCCCGCACCTCAGCCGAGGGCTCGCGCCGCTTGATCTCGGTGCGCAGCTGATGCAAAAAATCCAGGTACGGTTCGTATTCCTCACCCAGTACCTCGCTCAGCTGCTCCGTAATCCTGGCGGCAGCAGACGGCCCTGCGCCTGAAGTTGAGACGGCTACAGTCAGTCTTCCCCGGCGCAGAACACCGGGTGTGATGAAATTCCCCGCCTCAGCCCGGCTGGCCACATTCACCGGAAGTCCAAGCGAACGCGCCTCCGCAGCCACTTGCTCATTCACCGCATCATCACTACTCGCGGCATATACCAAAAAAGCCCCCCGGAGATCACCGGGTGCATAGCTGCGGTTCAACCAGTTCAGCCCGCCGGCCTCAACAAGCGCGCTAAGCGCCGCACTCAGCGAGGGGCTGACAACAACGACCGCCGCCTCAGCATCAAGGAGCGCCAGCACTCTGCGCTCCGCTACGGCTCCACCGCCGATAACAATTACCTTCTGTCCCCTGAGATCCAGCATAACCGGCATATAATAGCTCATCCCGCTCACCTCCCGCCCCAGCCATGAAATTCAGACAACGAATTCAGCAGGAAGTTGAGGATAATGAAGGCGTAGCCCGATATGGCCCAGCGGGCCATAATGGTGCCGCTTCTCCGTCCGGACCGTTTAAGGACAATATAAATAACATATACCCCCAGCCCGAGCAGTGTCGTCAGCACCTTGGAATCCTGAAACAGCGGCGTCCGCCCCTCAGCGATAATCGACGTAGCAGCCAGCAGCAGGGAGACGATCAGCAGCGGCACTCCGGCAAGGATTGCGGAATACGAATATTTGTCCATCGTTTCGAGACTCGGCAGGCGGCGGATACGGTCATCCCACTTTTTATTTTTGAGCTTCGTGTGCAGGAACAGGTACATTATCGCAAATACGGTCCCCAGTGTCAGTGCGCCAAAGCTCAGATTGGCCAAAATAATATGCATCGCCAGCCAGCCGTGCACCGCACTCCAGCTTTCTAGGCTATGATCTGCCGCCGTCAGCCATACCCGGTTCAGCAAAAACACACTGAAGCCGGCTCCGCTGAGCAGCAGAATGGTGAATTCACCGCCGCGCGTATACGCAACGGCCAGCGATGTCACAACGATACTGAAGGAAAACCAGAACAGGAAGTCATAGGGAGTAAAAATCGGCAGGCCCCTTTCCTGGGAAAAGCGCACGGCAAGCCCGCCGGATTGCAAAATACCCACAACGGCAAGAAGCCCTGTGCCTATCCGCTTTCCGCCCGGATTACGCCGAAGGCAATCCGAGAAAATAAACAGCAGGCTCAGGGCATATAGCAGCAGAGCAGTATCATATATTCCGTTCAGCAGTTGCATGCTACTCACCCGCCCAGCAGGCCTGCCGGAGCAAAGACGGTCTTAGGCACATTGAAATCAGGGGTAGATGCACGTTCTTTGTCATTCTGCTGCACCGGAGCATTACTGCTTCCGCCTGGGCCGGCTTCAAGCTGCTCCTGCAGGGCGAAGATTTGCGTGAAATACTCCAGAGCTTCATTCCCCTGACTGCCGCCGGACAATTCCTTAATGACGTTAATCGGGTCATGCATCATCTGGTTCACGATGCTCTTCGTCAGACGGCGGATTACCTTGCGCTGATGCTCATCCAGCTCAGGCAGCTTATTGAACAGGCTGTCCATCGTCTCTTCATAAATTCCGTTCGATTTGTCCTGCAGCGCACGGATCACAGGTCTGACCCCAAGTGTCTTCAGCCACACCTGGAATTCGTCCATCTCGCCTGCGATCATGACTTCGATCTTCGCGGCTTCGCTGCGGCGCATCTCAAGATTACTCTCCACGATGCCCTCCAGATCATCAATATCATAGAGGAAGACATCCGGGACGCTCGAGGCCGCCGGATCAATATCACGCGGAACGGCAATGTCTATCATGAACAGCGGCCGCGAAGGGCGGCGCTTCATACCGGCGGCCACCTGATCAGCAGTCAGTATATAGCCATCCGCTCCCGTGGAGCTGATAATAATATCTACATCATCAAGATGCTTCAGGGCTTCATCAATGGTACTTGGCTTGCCGGAGAACTTCTCCGCCAGCTCCACTGCCCGTGCCAGGGTACGGTTGGCGACAATAACCTCAGCCGCGCCGCTGCTGTACAGATGCTTCACCGTAAGCTCGCTCATTTTGCCTGCGCCGAGGATCAGCACTCTTTTGCCGGTAAACATGCCAAAGATACGCTTGCCCAGCTCGACAGCCGCATAGCTGACCGAAACGGCACTCTCTCCAATGGAGGTCTCGCTGTGCGCCCGTTTGCCAAGAGTCACCGCCTGTTTGAACAGCTGGTTGAACCAGGTACCGGTCACACCCTCACTCTGTGCAGTCAAAAAAGAATTGCGCACCTGTCCCAGAATCTGCGTCTCACCAATTACCATTGAATCCAGACCACAGGTCACACGGAACAGATGGGCAATCGCCTGCTCATCTTCATATATATACATATGCTGCGTAAATTGTTCACTTTTCACATGAAACCACTGCTCCATGAAGCTGCGGATGAAATATCCGCACATATGAAGCCGGTCTACGACCACATAAATTTCCGTCCGGTTGCAGGTGGCCACGATGACCCCTTCCAGCACGCTTTTGGTCTTCATCAGCTGATGAAGCGCTCCGGGCAAGTCCCTTTCGGCAAAAGCGAACTGCTCTCTCACCTCAACGGGAGCCGTACGGTAATTCAGGCCAACGACGACAATATGCATCGCTTGTTCACCATCCTAGTCTCTATTCAGTGGTGCAGGCACTGTTACAATTTGATCGGATTAATTGGGTCGTCTTTCACAAGTCCCCAAATCACGTGTGTTAAGTATATCACATCAAAATGTGACTTTTTGTATAACCTTTGAACTATTTATGACATCCAGATAATAATAATTATAAATAAAAAACCATAAAAGCGCTATGGTTTATGATGGGTTATTTTTTCATTATTTATGAATCAGATAAAGCGCAGCACCAGACCTGTTTTGTCATCCGATATTTTCAGGCGGGGAACTTTCTGCAGCATTGCATCTTCCTGTTCAGCAGCATAAATGTCATTTGCACATTGCTGAAGCCCTTTGCGATCGATATCGGCAATAAGACCCTCCCAGCCCCCGGCACCTGTAAACAGACCATCACTAATTAAATAGAGGCTCTCCACATTCGCCCGGTTGAACGTCCCTTTCTCCAGGAAAAGCGGGAACTCCGGACTGCCGTTCATCACTCCGTATCCTTCCAGCGTGTTAGCCTTTCTACGGTTATCCTGAAGCATTGGAGTAAGCAGCCTCCGGAGCTCCACCGGATCTGTTACCCCTCCTGCACGCAGCTCTGCCATCCGGTTCAGCGTCCTCTGATCAATATGAGCTACCTGGGTATGGGTGAGCACTCTCACCGAACCATCCCTGTACCTGCACAGCAGCATGCAGTCTCCGGACTGTATATATTCTATGGAATACGCATGTACTTTGATAATGACGTAAGCAGCAGACCAAAGTGAAGAAGAATCCGTAATATCCACACCTTCCGCTACCATCGCCTCCCGCAAACGCTCGTTGGCTTCAATAGCTGCAAGCTCTAACGGCCGCTGTTCGATCGCTGAAAAATATTCGGCAGCAAGCCGGGCAGCCAAATATCCCCCGGTAAATCCCTCCTGATTACGGTAAGGTGAAAGTGAAGTCGCCCCATCGACCACTCCGTAGATATACGCCGGCTCATTGACCACCAGCGCATCCTCATTCCACTCGCCGTCTCCTTGTAATGAATAGGTCTCCATTTTCCACTGGCTCATGCTGTCCATAGCTCTCAACCTTTCTGTATCAGGAATCCAGTCCTAAAAAAGCAATTACTTCTGCTGGTTCACGCGAAATGTACCGATTGATTGAACTATTTCACTAAAATACCTCAATTCCCCTTCTTTCGCGACAAATTAATACATGCGTCTATTTTATGTTATGTTTCATAACACAAATTCTAGGATTGACACACTTTATTGCGGGTGATAGCATATAACAAAATGATCAAGGTTATGATTCCTTACATGAAGCCCACAATCACATACCTCTTGTATAAGCTCATTAATTTGGTTTGAGCGTTTCTACAGGCAACCGTAAATTGCCCCAGGCTACAAGAGATACCGCAAGACAGAAGAATCCCAGGCCGAGCAGCCGCCGACTTTGATGTGCCCGCTCTTCTCTGGTGACCTTTTGTTCTGCAGGTGTCTCTTGTATTCTGGGGTTTTGTATATCCAGACAAAAGGAGTGAAGGCGATGAGCGCATTTCTTGCAAGACTCAGCGAATCCATCAGCAAGGCCAAAAATGTGAGGATTTATAAAAATAAAGATACCGCCTATGATTTCAAGCTGTATCCTTTTGGCGAACGTGGCACGTATATCGATCCCGAGCTGATTAGTGAAATTACCGATAATCTGGCCAGCAGCATTACAGAGCAGTTCCCCGCTTTTGATTATATCGTTTCGCCCGAGCCGGGCGGTCACACCTGGGGCATGCTGGCAGCCTACAAGCTGATGAAGCCGATGAATATTCTACGCCTCAGCACCGAGTTGTACGAGAATTACGAGGTTTGCATTAAGCGGGAGACGGCTTATAACGAGAACTATATTTATTTTGACGGTTTTACGGCCGGAGATCGGGTACTTATTCTTGATGATGTGATCAGCTCAGGCGCAACGATCCGCTGCATCGCCCAGCAAATGGCGGATATGGGGGTAGAGCTCGTCGGGGTGCAGGGTATTCTGGCCAAAGGTGAGCACTATAAACAGCTGGAAACAGACTATGGAATCCCGGTGCGGGTGCTGTCCAAGGTGTAAGCGGGCGGATACAAGACAATGATTGCAGAGGCCGACAAAACTTTTAAGGAGTGAACAACCATGGCTTACTATTATGATCAGCCGTCCAGAACGTTCAGCGAGTTCCTGCTCGTTCCGAACCTGACGACCAAAGAATGCATTCCCGGGAATGTAGATCTCAGAACCCCTGTGACCAAATTCCGGCGCGGCGAGACTCCGGCGCTGACAATGAATCTGCCGGTTACCTCTGCGGTGATGCAGGCGGTTTCCGACCATAATATGGCCATAGCCCTGGCCAAAAGCGGCGGAATCTCCTTCATCTATGGCTCCCAATCCGTGGAGCAGCAGGTGGAGATGGTCCGCAGGGTCAAGAAGTTCAAAGCCGGCTTTGTCCTGAGCGACTCTAACCTGCGTCCGGAGGATACACTGAAGGATGTGCTGGCACTTAAAAGCCGCAGCGGTCATTCCACCATCGCCATCACGGATAACGGGGAGCCAACCGGCAAGCTCATGGGCATCGTCACCAGCCGCGACTACCGTGAGAACCGGCTGCCGCAGGAATGCCCGATTACTGAATTCATGACACCACTGTCCGCCCTGATCTACGCCGAAGAGGGGATCACGCTAACTGAAGCCAATGATATGATCTGGGACCATAAGCTGAACTGCCTGCCGATTGTGAACAGCAGCGGACATCTGGTGCATCTGGTCTTCCGCAAGGACTATGACAGCCACCAGGAATATCCGCTGGAGCTGCATGACAGTAACAAGCAGCTAATCGTAGGCGCGGGCATTAACTCCCGGGATTACAAGGAACGGGTACCAGCGCTGGTCGAAGCGGGAGCGGATGTGCTCTGCATCGATTCCTCCGACGGTTATTCCGAATGGCAGGCGGAGACGATCCATTATATTAAGGAAACCTTCGGGGAGTCGGTGAAGGTGGGAGCCGGCAATGTCGTCGACAAAGAAGGGTTCCTCTACCTGGTAGAAGCCGGAGCGGACTTCATCAAGGTCGGCATCGGCGGCGGCTCGATCTGCATTACCCGTGAGCAGAAAGGCATCGGCCGCGGCCAGGCCTCCTCCGTCATTGAGGTGGCGGCAGCCCGCCAGGAATATTATGAACAAACAGGCATTTATGTCCCGATCTGCTCTGACGGCGGCATCGTCCATGACTACCATATCGTGCTGGCCCTGGCTATGGGCGCTGACTTCGTCATGCTGGGCCGGTATTTTGCCAGATTCGACGAGAGCCCGGGCCGTAAGCTGCTCGTAGGCGGGAACTTCGTCAAAGAATATTGGGGCGAAGGCTCCAGCCGGGCCCGGAACTGGCAAAGATACGACTTCGGCAACGCCGACAAAGAGAGCAAGCTTGAATTCGAAGAGGGTGTGGATTCCTTCATCCCTTATGCCGGCAGACTCAAAGACAACCTGGACCTCAGCATCAGCAAAATCAAATCCACTATGTGCAACTGCGGCGCGCTGACCATTCCCCAGCTGCAGGAGCATGCCAAAATTACCCTCGTCTCCTCGACTACCATCTACGAAGGCGGGGCACATGATGTTATGCTTAAGGAGAAGGATCGAACATCCTGAGCATTGATTATGATTCACAAGGAGCAGTGGTAATGAAGGAACTTCGCAAGGTACTGGTTAGCAAAGCCCAGCTTGAGAGCCGGGTCAAGGAGCTGGGCGCAGCCATCTCACGCGATTATGAAGGAAAAGAGCTCGTGCTCATTGGCATCCTGAAAGGCGCCGCCGTATTCATGGCCGACCTGATGCGGGAAATCACCTTCCCCGTGGCCATTGATTATATGTCCGTCTCCAGCTACGGCAGCAGCTCTACCACATCAGGCGTAATAACGATCAAGCAGGATATTAACACTGATATCCGCGGCAAGCATGTGCTGCTCGTCGAGGATCTGATCGACACCGGGCTCACCCTGCAGCATCTGGGGCAGCTGTTCGCCCTCCGCGAAGCGGCAAGCGTGTCTATCTGCACCATCCTCAGCAAGCCCTCCCGCCGTCTGGCCGATATTCCCATCGACTACTGCGGCATCGAGATCCCCGATGAATTCGTCGTCGGCTACGGCCTCGACTATGCCGAACAGTACCGCAACCTGCCGGAGGTATGGATTGTGGAGACTGAGGAACAGCAGTAGCACCAGGTACCGCTAAAACAACGGACACCTCTCCCGCCAGCATTCACTCAGAATAACTGGACAGGAGAAGTGTCCGTTGTTTTTTCAAATCACCCTGAGATCCTGTCCCATAGCACCTCAGCAACACTCGGACCATATTCCTGTGGATACATCAGCAGGGCAAAACATAAAGTGACCATAATTATGAAGACCCACAGAACGACCTTATAGCGAAGTTGCAATCGTCCGAGCATCACCAAACTTAGAACGATGAGCAGCAGATTCATTATAATAATGATGGGCAATGCAACAATTCTTCCGAGTCCGGTGTGCGGAAATTGATCTATTAAAATCAGGAGCAAAAGGATACTCGGACTTAGCGCCAACAGAGCTTTCAGCAATACTTTTGATGTTAGGCCCATGAGATGATTCCCCTCCCTACTTGTCTGTTATTACGCCGTGATCGAGCGGATTGAATCAAATTGGAATGAAAGAACGGTGATGGCCTTGAAGCGGTTAACGATTCTACTGCTGCTCAGTGCTATGTTAGTCGGCGGCTGCAGCGGGAAGGACAATATTTATTCGGGCATTGAAAAGCAGGATCTTACGGGAATTAAGACTGCCAAAGAACTGGATTACATCTACGCGTACAAAGGACATACTGACAACTGGGCTTCGACCTATTACGTCTATCAGAAAAAGGATAGCGATAGTCATGTCTCCAGAGTGTTTTTGAAATATATCGGCAAGGAACCCGGTCCGTCAGGTGAAATGAAATACGCTTATACTGCAGAAGGCGCCGGTGGCGGGAGCGGAACCCTATCTGAAGCGGAGTCACCATCCGTCATATACAACCTGGGCGGCAGCGGCGGAACCGGCTCAGTAGCCGGACAGGATTCTGTTGTAAAGATGCATGTGGAGTGGAGCGGGGGTTCGGAGGACATTGAGCTGAAGCCTGAACTGTAGTAATTACATGGGCAGCCCATGCAAAAAAGCAGAGCAGCGGTTATCCGTAACGGAATAATCGCTGCCCTGCGGTTTTGTGATGTTTTTTTCTTTTAAACTACTACTTTAATTGATATAAACGATAGATTAGCGCAGCCGCCTCCGCTTTGCTAGCGGTTTGAGCCGGACGGAAGCTATGATCCTCAAATCCTTCGAATAATTGAATGCTCTTGGTCAATGCTACGCTTGCTGCTGCCCATTTCGATATTTTAGCCTTATCTGTGAAGGTTGCATTTACGGATTCAGGCTGGGAGACAGCTTGCTTGCCATTATAGGCTGTGAGTGCCCGTGCAAGCATTGTCGCGATCTCTTCACGGGTGATAGTTGCTTTCGGGTCAAAAGCATTTGCTGATTTGCCGGTAATAATCCCTGCAGCATAAGCAGCGGCAATCTCATCATAATACGGATTGGATGATGAGATGTCTTTGAACGGCAGAAGCAATCCCTCACCGCTCAAACCATAAGCCCGGGCGATCATAGAAGCAAACTCTTGACGTGTAACTTTGTCCGACGGACGGAACACTGCACTCTGATCCAGGATTCCCTTGTTCAACAAATAATTAATTTCCTGAACTGCCCAATGATTAGCAGAGACATCTGTGAAAGAAGCTTTACCTAACATTACCGTATATCGGCTGAAGTGTCCTCTTGGTGTTGTTACGGTTTGAGTAACCGGGTCATATTTGCCCCCGACAGCTTCCCATGTAAGACTCTCATTATTAAGCAGATATACCGTCAAATTCTCCAAGTTAGCCCCGGAATATTTGGAGGTATCGATCGAAGATACATCAAAAGTAACCTCAATAGGTTTGGCGAAGCTCTTAACCTGCTGACCACCTACAGACGCGCTGAATTCCATCACAGGAATGCTGGCCAGCGGTTCAGCCTCGCTAGGCTTACTTACTACAGCATTTTCTACAACTTCTGCCGCCAGATTAATCGTCTGACCTGCTTCTACAGTACCGAAGGTATCCGGTTCAAGCGTAAATGCCGTTTGATCCATCTGAATTTTCAAGCCGGCAACATCATTCTCTTTGACCAGCGTAAGGATTTCGGACGGGAGCGAGGTATTCAGCTTATGAATTCCTTCTTCTACCGGAGGCACGTTGACGGTGATGCTCACTTTCAGATCTGCTGCACTTCCTGAACCCAGCTTGCTTGTCAGATCCTTGGACAGATCGGACAGCGCCAGCTTCGCAGATTGAATCTGTGTACTAATTAGTGTCTCATCAAGCTTCGAAGAAACAGTATTGCCTGCCACTGTTACATTTGCCTTGGCAATCGTTACTTCTCCTGCTTTATTAAGAGCGGTCTGGCTTGAGGAGATTACGCTGTTCTTCAGCTTCTGGATGTCTTCCGCTGCCACACCCTGCACATTATTGAGTACAGCTGCTGCATTCTCAATAAGCGTATGGGCGAGCGAAACTGCCTTGTCGGAGCTGTCCATTTTATTCAGCAGATATGGCGCACTTCCAACAAGCTCTGTAATCGAGTCCACAATCTTCTGCTTCGCTGCAGAATCTTGGATCGTTGCGAGCAACCCTGCTGCCGTATCCATAGCTTTTGAGAGGCTCTTGCTGTTCTGCTCGGCTTCCGCGGAAGTAGTGGCAGATTTGAGCGAGTCCGCAATGCTTGTGAGGGCCGTTTGTGCTGCTGCAGCCCGCTCCACTGCTGTTCCCGTGGTATTCGTTAATAAATCCTGAAGCTTGTCATTCTGCTTCTGCACATTCTCGGCAGCATTCGCAGCAGCCGGGGTTGGGGTTGGAGTTGGAGTAACCGATCCGGTTCCAGTTCCAGTTCCAGTTCCTCCAGTCCCGGTTCCGGTTCCAGTTCCGCTTCCATTGCCGTTCCCATTACCATTGCCAGTTCCACTTCCATTACCATTACCTACATCTGTTCCCGGCAAATCTGTACCCGGATCTACTACAGTGCCTGTGGTTGTCTCAAGCACAATCTTCTTGTTAAGAGTGTAGCTCTGGCCATCAATAGTCAGGGAAGCCTTAATGACGTACGTTCCATTCGGAAGATAGCCGAAGTTTTCACTTGAAGTGTCATACGTATAGGCAGTCAGCGGATAGTTGAGAGAAGACGTTGAGTATAGTGTTTTTCCGGACTCATCCTGAATTTCATAGGAAGCTGCCTCTGGAGTAACGTATTTATACCCGTTAGACCAGCCACCATTGGATATTACCAAAATCTGCGGCTTCTTAATCTGTCCGATTTGATTACCGGCAGTATCCACGAGTCCGATTGTCAGCCAGTTCACTCCGGCTGGGCGAGTCAGCTTTCCATCCTTCAGCCCAACGATATCCAGCCCCTGTATGGTCTGCGGCGCAAGCTCAGTAAGAGTCCCCGCCTTCAGCGTTCCAGGCGCAAAATGAATATCATACTGATACTCAATTGTACCAAAAGCTTTGTCTACCTGTACTGTGACATCACCCGGAGTCAGCCGTACCTGATCTGCATTATAGGCATAACTCTTTAGTGTCGATTGATTCGGTGTTGAATATTCAACGCTGTAAATCGATCCGGATTCTGGTGCAAGCAAGGTAGCCAGCCCAGAAGCGGAATCATCAAGCGTAAGTGTATTATCTCCCGCTCCAATAACAACGCCGTCACGGTAGATAAAGGTGTCCGATGCAGTTTGCGCCAGCATACTGTAAGTCCCCTGCGTGGCGTAGAAGTAGTTCTCTTCCACCTTATTGCTGTCGATTACAAATGGAACATTGTTTGCACCAGCCAAGTCAGCTCTTACAACAGATAAATCCTCTGCTGGTCTATCTAATAACACTTTACTTACTTCCTGCAGTTCCTGTCTTGCATCCAGCACGAGCGAGTAATCCTTGCCTGGCTCCGTACGGACAGAACCGTACATATAGTAGCCAAATTTAGATTCTACACCTGTATAACTCCGGTTGTAGCGGATGAAGTCAACACCCACTACAGAAGGTGAATCCACAACCAGAATAGCTTGCGCTTCAGAAGTATTAATGAAGTAAGAATCTCCTTGGTAGGAACCATTCTGACTCTTAACAATGGCCTGGACGCTGGCATAATCGAGTGGAACGCCCCCGGCATAACTGCTTCCTTCGGCCTTGTCCAACCCGCGCACGCGAATTACCGCCTGGGTCTGCGGATTAATAACCGCTGCCTTCACCTTTTTAAATAAGAAGCCCGGTTTCTTGAACATGAGTTCACCGATATAATAGGTCTGTTCTGAAGGTATCGTGAACTTCCCTTGAGCATCCGTAACTCCAAGCACTTGACCATAACGGCTAATTTCTACACCGGCCTGCAGTTCGCCTTGTCCGCCAGTGACATGCTGCCGCACAGTAATGGTTACATTTTGTGCCTGGTCTACAGTTAAATAAGGCTTCTCCACCAGGTCAACCAATTTACCGTCTTTGCCTCTGATCTCTACATCAAATTCATTCTTCGGCAGAACCTTCAGTACTGCCTCAGCCAGCGGTTCTCCATTGACATACTGACCGTTGGTATAGGTAGAAGGTGAGAATTGAACTTTATAAGTCCCTGCAGTAACAGGCTTCCAGTCCCGCATATTAATGCGCTCCAGATGGCCGTCCTTCTCCCTGGTCGTCCAAGACAGCGAATCATTCGCTAAGACTGTGCCGCTCTCATCCACAATCGAGAACCTGTAGCTGCCGTTCAGATCGATAATATTGCCGTATTCATCTGTCATAACAACCTGGTTCTGGACACTTTCACCCAGTACAACCTGATTCCGCATTTCATCTTCGCCATAGTAAGACGTGTCCGGTACCACGACATTAATCGCGGTTGTATAGGTGCTGCCGCCCTTCAGCGTATATTCACTCTCAGCCGGATTAAAGAATGCTTTCAGTACAATCTGATTCGCACTGTTACTCTGGCTGTTAGCAGCTGACGCGACAGTGGCAGTCAGACGATGTATTTCTTCACCTTTCCGCACATACAACTTACCGTTGCCCGCAGGAAGAGTGGTACTGATCTGGCTATAATTGAGCTTGTCATTGAGATAAGACACCAGCACTTGGCCTACACCTGCGCTCTGCTGAGGCACCTGAAGCTTCAAGGCACTGTAATCAGCAGGGTTCGCAACCGTTGTTACTTCAACCGCAGCTTCCGTCGGCTTAACCCGATTGCGGAAAACCACTTTGCCGTCTACACCCTGAACGGTACCGATGGCAGTGATTTCATATTCTTTATTCTTTTTGACGTAGACAGCAGGTGAAGTTAACTTTATATTGTTGTATCCACCGTTAATCTGTTTATACTGGTTGTTATCAATCACAGAATAAGATTCCAGCTGCACCGGCTTATTATCCCATGTGTAATGAAGGTTCAGACGGCTATAATCGCTGCCATCCTCAATGACCTCCTTGTGAACTCCGCTAACCGAGGAATATAATGCCGCTTGCCCCGTCTGGAATAAATACGTTCCGGTGTCCGAAGTAACGTAGCCTGTATAATTTCCTGATACTTCACCCGTTCTCAGCACCAGCACATCTATTCCCGAAACTCCATAGCGGTTAACAATTCCGTTTGGCCAAGAAGTGTTGGAATTATAGTTGCGCAGCTGCTTGCCGCCTGCATCCAGGTAACGAATAGCAACAGTGTATGTTCCTGCCTGCTGGAGATCAGTTACATAGATTGGCTTAGCTTCATATTTATCAGTTCCCTGCTTCAACAGCACGAACAGAACAGGAGCATTAATGGTCGAATTTATTTTATCCTTCAATTGAATCTGTCCATTTGCATCCGTTGTAAAGTTGTAAGAGGTGTAATTCATCCAAACAGCGACTGCTTCCTTCGCTAGCGGAACACCATTATTAAGGATGGTAAGTCTTACATTCTTATCATCACTGCGTATCTCTCCATTAGTTGCACTTACATATGTATTAGAATCCTTGGCCATTACTTCCACAGCAATGTTTATCCCCGTTGTCGAGGGTACCCGGATGATCTGTGGCAGGGTAACCACCGAACCTTGCTCCCCTTCAAATTCTGCCCGCAGGGAATATTCTTCACCGGCTGTCAATCCTTCAAAAGGAATGCTGCTATACTCAAGCGAAGTGTATACTGCATCCAGTACGGTTTGCTTCGCCTCGCTTTTAGGCTTCACCTGGCGTGCAATTTCAGTTTCACCCTTAGTAAGGATAAACTTAACCTCTTGCAGAACCTTAAGATCTTTATAGGTGACGTCTACTACACTGTTGACAGTGATCTTTTGCTTGCCATCCGGCGATAGTTCATTGGATGCCATTCCCGCTTTAAGAGAAGCAGCAGACACCCCAAGTACATTAACAAAAGCTAATAATAAAACTAAAACTACCGAAACAGCCATTCGAAATCTCTTTAAATACATAACCCATCTCCTACTCCCCAGTAAATTCATATCCTGCCTATTCGTAATTATTCAAGCCGTACAACCACTCCCCCCTTCTGAACTGAGCCCCTAAAAATTCAGACTCCTAGACGAAATACTACATATATTTCTTTCACGTGTCTATTAATTCCTTAATAGGAAGCTGAATAGAACTAATTCCAGGATAATACTTTCACTAAAATGTCGAAATTTCTGGATTTATGACTGATGTAGTTCTTTATGCAGGTATAAAGACATTCTGGGTGTAGATTCTTGTCATCTTAAATATCCAAAAAGGCGAAACAGAGACATTCTCTGCTTCGCCTTCAGCTGCGTGCATCTATGCTGTATTGAAAATAAATGCAAGACTACTCTTTAGCCGGTGCTGGAGTATAAACTACCGTCTTTTCAATGGTTGTCACCTTTCCAAAACTATTGGTAACTTTGAACACAAAGGTATTGCTACCCTCTTTAAGAGTAACTGATTCGCTAAAGCTTCCATAACTGCTTATCAATTCGTCATTCAAGTAGATTTTTGGATAACTATCATTTTCATCTGTAGCTTTACCACTCAGCGTTATCTGCTTGCTGCTGGTCGTCTCAGGAATATAATCCAGAGTCAGTACAGGTGAACCTACAGAGAAATTAATTGTCTTCGTAATTAGCTCAGAGCTTTTGCCTAAACTATTGGTAGCCTTGAAGATAAAGATATTATCGCCTTCCTTGAGGGTTACCGATTCGCTGAATGAACCGTAGCTGCTTACCAACTTGTCGTTCATATAGATTTTTGGATAACTGTCATTATTGTCCGTAGCTTTGCCGCTCAGCGTGATGGTCTTGCTGCTGCTTGTCTCCGGTATAAATCGAGGGTTAGCGCAGGTCCGCCTACATTGAACTTAATCGTCTTAGTAACTACAGCAGAGCTTTTACCCAAGCTATTGGTAGCCTTGAAGGTAAAGACATTATCGCCTTCCTTGAGAGTTACCGATTCGCTGAACGAGCCGTAGCTGCTTACCAATTCGTTATTCATATAGATTTTTGGATAACTGTCATTCTTGTCCGTAGCTTTACCGCTCAGAGTAAGCGTCTTGCTGCTGCTTGTCTCTGGGATAAAATCAAGTGTCAGCGACGGTCCATCTACATTGAACGTAATCGTCTTGGTAATTACAGCAGAGCTTTTGCCCAGACTATTCGTAGCCTTGAAGGTAAAGACATTATCGCCTTCCTTAAGGGTTACTGTTTCACTAAATGAGCCATAGCTGCTCACCAGTTCATCGTTCAGGTGTTACCACATATTTCATTTCACCCGATGGCTGCTTTTCGAATGGGCGGCAGCGGCGGTAACGGCGTAGTGGCCGATCAGGATCCTATCGTGAAGCTGCATGTAGAATGGAACGGAGGTACGGAGGACATTGAACTGAAGTCTGAGCTATGATGGAGGATTGATTGTATCCATCACTAATCGGAGGTGCTACGTATATAATTCACTCTAATACTGACGGCATGCTCCGAGGATAATGTTTCAACCGAGTACCCGTTGCTTCCATATCCCGACGTAGTGATATGGAATAACTTTGCCTATGTTGTAACCGATTAGATTATAGCTGAGGAGGATATTGGAGCAAGAATAGGCGAAGTCAAACGCTATATCGATCCAAACCAAGCATTTCCTGAAATAAGCAGCAAATTCAATAAGAACTATCAATCCCTCCCTTCCTCTTCAAACAATTTATAATATATTATTTAATGCTATAATGCAGATGACACTCACTTACAGGACGAAACTATTACAAATAGAAAGAGCGAATCGCCTGAATATCAGAAATTCGCTCTTTTGTTATTTCACGATTTGTCTACTCATTGGTAATTCCTCAAGTCAGGATAGTTCTGCACAATCATTGGGTGGTTTCATTATTAATTTCTTTGATCAAGTTAGTGTACGAAGATGCAAACTTATCGTTGTTAAAATTCTCATTAAACACCTGTTTATTTAGTCGTCCTAATTTGTCAATTGAATCTCTATTTAATGACGACAACATCAAAATTTGATTAGCTAAATCATTTGCATTCCCATTTTCAAAACCAATTATACCTTCGGACATTTTTTCAACCTTTTTATTTCCGCCTGTTTTTGAGACTACCGTTGTTTTACCTAGCGAAATTACTTCTAAAAGTACCAAGTCAAAATATGTTCTTCTGTTAGGCAATACGAAAATATCTGATGCATTTATGAGACTACCTGGATCACTTGTCCAGCCTACCTCAATCCATCTTTTATCTTTTAGGGGATTTAACGGACTCACCAAACCGCCAATTAAAAATTTCACTAATGGATTTTTTCTCCAAACTATTTCTGCGGCCTCTTTCAGAAGATCGTATCCCTTTATAGATTCATGTCTCCCAACAAATGAAACGACAAACTCATTTGCACCAATATTTTTATTATGTCTATATGCCTCTTTGTTTGTCTCATAATTTAATTCATTAGTCCCAGTAAGAATATACTTTATTTGTTTGTTTTTTATGATTTTTTCAAACAAAGGCCAAGTTTCAAAATAAGGATCCATGGCCTCCTCACAAGGAAAAATCAATACGTCTGCTTCACTAAAAGCTTTCACATTTAATTTTTCATGTATATCTTTAAAATCTCCTGCCCTTTTCATACCATATCTTAGTTCGTAATATTTATACATTTCTAAAAAATGAGCTTCTGGGGAATGAGAGGTCAGTATCTTTAAAGTATCTTTCTTTTCTTTTTTCAGAAAATTACTTGCTTTAATATAATCAATTGGAGAATGCGCATGCATTGAGTTTATCGAGACATCATTAAAATTTCTCGTATTACTTTCATGAATTATTAAATTTTCTTCCCAATTTTTATAAAATCTCAATTCTTTATCGTAATCAAAATATTTATTCTTTAATAATTTTAGTTTTTTAGATATTTGTTGAGGCATTAAATCATCTATTTTCTGATATATACCTTTATCAGTTTTCTCTTTAGTAATAAATTTACAATCACTATTATTATTTAGTTTTAAACCTTCATGTAGATTGGCTAAATATCCAGATGGACCGCCTTTTCTTTTGTTCATTTCTCCATCAAAATAAATTACATGCACTTATTATTCACCACTTTTTAAAATTTTTTCATTAAATACTCTAAGGGCCTTTGCGATAACTGCATCCATATCATAATATTGATACTCAGCTAATCTACCAATAAAATGTACATTATCGAGTTGACGCACAAGAGTTTTATAGTTTTTTAAATTATCAAAATTCGAATCATTCTTTATTGGATAATAAGGTACATTTACTCCGGGTATATAAGCTTCAGAAAATTCTTTAACAATTGAAGTTGATTCATTTCTCTGACCCGTAAGATGTTTAAATTCAGTTATACGTGTGAAGTCATAATCATTAGGATAATTCACAGTACCTACTTGTTGATAAGAGGCCTGATGGATATCATTAAATTTAAAGTTTATAGACCGGTAAGGTAGTTCACCATACTTATAATCGAAAAAATAATCAATAGGCCCTGTATATATTAGCTGGCCATCAAATTTATTATTCATAAATTTTATCTCTGATGTATTAGTATTTATATCAACTATTTCTTTATAATCAGTGTTTGTTAACACCTTAATATTCTCGTTGTCCAGAATTCTCTCAAACATCTTAGTATAACCAAATTTAGGAGTTCCTTGGTATCTATCTTGAAAATATCGATTGTCTCTGCTTATATATACCGGCACTCTTCCAGTTACAGATGCATCTAAATCTTCAGGTTGCAATCCCCATTGTTTCAATGTATAGTTCAAAAAAACTTTTTCATATACAAAATCCGCTAGATATTTTAAATCTTCATCTTCGGTTTCTTTAAGTTTTAAAATTGGAACTTTGACATTATAACCAAAACTTTGAATTAATTTTTCTTCTAATTTTGATGCAATACTTTTGGGAAACACTTCATAAAGGCTATTTATATTAAAGGGAATAGGAACTTTAACTCCATCAATAACACCTAGTACTTGATGATGATAAATATTCCAATCAGTAAACTGCGACAAGTAATCCCACACTTCTTTGATTTTAGTATGGAAAATATGTGGGCCATAATTATGCACTAATATGCCTGCTTCATTGTATGAATCAAAAGCATTGCCTGCAATATGTTGTCTTTTTTCAATAATTAATACTCTTTTTTGAAGTTGGTTTGCAATCCTTTCGGCTATAACACTACCTGCAAACCCCGATCCAACAATAATATAATCAAACATTAAAGCTCCCCCTTTTTAATATCCCTTTTCTTCTAATAAAATAGTACATAAAAACTGTAACAAATGTCTCTGTTAACACTATTGTCAAGGCGGTACCTTTTGCTTCAAATACATTTATTAACCATAGTGACAAGAAAATGTTAAATATACTGCCATAGACTATGATTCTTGCGAATTCTTTTTTGTAATTGAGAGGTATCATAATGAGAGTTCCGAATGTATGGTTTAAGGACAAGATCAATGGAACAATTGATAAAATCCTCAAAATTAGAATAGAATTTTCATACTGTTCTCCTAAAACTAAATGAACAATATCGCTTGAGAAAATAAGAACTAAAAGAAAAATCAACACATTTATGAAGGTAACAATCTTTATATATTTATTCAAAAATTGAAAAGCTTTACTTTTTTGACCATTCGTATTTGTATTGAAAAGTTTTATTACATAAGGATAAACCGCTTGAGAAACAGGTGCTAATATTCCTTGCAATGCTTTAGTAATTTTGTCAGCAGCAGTAAAATACCCAACATATATATTGCCTGCTATCAATCCAAGTAAAAATGTATTAGTTATCGTATAAATGCTAACGGCAATAGTCGATATAAATAAATGCCACCCTTCTTTTAAATGCCTCAGAAGTTCATTTCCCGATATCTTCAATAATTTAATCCTCAATACTCTTGATACTATAAATAAGCTAATTATTCCGATCAAAATGGATGATATACTATTTATTAACGGTAATAAATAATAATCTTCTTCTTTTTTAATCAACAAAAAAATCGAAATGGTAGAAATAGTCTTTAAAACCATATTCATATATGTAATATATCCCATTCGTTCAATACCTTGAAATAACCATATTGGAAAGAGTACATTACCAACTACCAGTCCAAATGTACTAATATAGATATAAATATTATCTTTAAACATAGGAAGAGTAAATATCAGTACAATGAAAATAGTAAGACTTAATATCATAATCAATAATTTTAATATTAAAATAGCAGAATATATCTCACTAACTTTACTCTTGTCATCTCTAAAAATAGAAATTTCTTTAGTTGCAGATAAGTTAAACCCGTAGTCAGTAAAGATGATGAAATATGTAATAAATACCTGTGCAAAATTTATTAATCCAAATTTCTCAGGTCCAATAATTCTAACTAAATATGGAAGAGTTATAAGAGGTAATAAATAATTAAATGCTTGTAATGTAAATAATGATAATATATTTTTCTTTAACCTTGTGCTTCCGGATTCCATAATGCCTTCCTCATTCTTCATGAATTATTGTGTGAATTCTACTTCACAAGTTTCATTTAGTGATAAAACTATGTCCAGAGCTATTCTGACAGAGCAGTTAAATTTTTAAATTTCTAAATATATTAACTTATAATTGAATCAATATTTTATTGCAATAAAGTTCTTTTATAAAAAAAGCACACGAATTACATCTTAAGAGCTTTTATATAAATATTCTCCAAAATACTTAATACATTTTTTATATCATATTCGTTAGATCTACTCTTACTTCTAATTCCCATTTCATTCTGTAACTCTTTATTGTTTATAATATCTTCCAGTCTTTGAACAGTAGAGATAACATCATCTACATTTACCAAATAACCATTCACTCCGTTTTCGACTAACTCACGATTCCCACGAACATCTGTGGTTATAATAGGTTTTCCAGAGGCTAAAGCTTCTAATAAGGCTTTAGGAAGCCCCTCTTGTCTAGACAACAACACAACCACATCCGATAAACTCATTAATTCAGGAATATCCCTTCTAAATCCAAGAAAAGAGATTATATTTTCTAAGCCAAGGTGATTTACTCTTTCTTCAAGTACTCCTTTGAGATCACCAATACCTACAATCAAGCACTTAACACTATACCCTTTATTTTTCAATTCGAGTATTGAATCTATTAATTGACCATAATTTTTCCTTTCAATAAGTTCAGCTACTGTTAGTATAACAAATTGCTTTTCATTAATACTTAATTCACTTTTTAACTCCATTTCAACTTCCATTGATTTCCTACTACTGAATTTTTGTATATCTACTCCTACACCAGGAACATAAAGTACCTCTTGTTTAACTTTAAAACTTTTGGCCCTTAGTGTGTCCTCTTCATTTATCGTAATTAAAATATCAGTTAAATATGATAAACAGTATTCAATTATATAAAAAGTTATCCAATTAAACCATGACGCACCTTTATAAAAATGGAAACCATGGGCTGTATAAATAATTGTTGGCACTTTAGCAAACTTTGCAGCTATTCTTCCTAATACACTTGCTACAGGAGTGTGAACATGAACAATATCAAATTTTTCCTGCTGAAAACTTTTTTTTAATCTTAAAATAACTCTAAAATTTTTTTTATTAAACGGATTCCTTATCAAATCAATATCATGACAGATTATATTTAAAGCAAGCAACTCTTCCTTATTCCCATCGTCATAAGCGTAAACATGAACCTCAATACCTCTATCTCGAAGTCTATTAATAATAGGAATATGAAAAGCCTTAATATGACCGTAAATTGAAGCTACAAATGCTACTTTTTTTTGTTTTCTATTCATATATTCTCCTATCGTTCAATAATATTGTAAATATTCTTTATTTAAACAAGTTTTTTATATAATTCCAACAACTTAATACCCATAATATCCCATGAATACTTTTTTTCATACAATAGATTTGCTTTTATTCCCATCGCTTTTGCAATATTTTCGTTATTAGCAAGGTATTCAAATGCCTTTCGAATACCTTCCTCATCTCCATAATTAACTGATAATCCAATTTCATTATCCTCAACTAAAATGTCTATTCCTGTATTTTTCGCAACGATAATAGGTTTCCCCAACATCATAGCTTCATATAATTTGTTCGGACTTGAAAATTTATGATTAGGTATGCTTGGATCGTAAATAGCAAATAATACACTTGCATCTTTCGATAAATTTAATCCTTCTTCATAACTCACCTTACCAATGAAACTTATATTATTTGAATTTTTGATTTTTTCCAATATTTCTTGCTCTAATCGTCCAAATCCCGCTATTACAAATTCCCAACCCTCATTTTTTTTAACAAAATCTATAATTTCGAGAAGATATCTACCATTTTGGAGTATACCTATATATACGATTTTAAATTTATAACTTTGATAATTATTCTGAATAGTACTAATTTTCTTTGGGGAATTATGTATTATCTCCAAGTTATGCGGCTGGCTCCCCTTAATTTGTTCTTTTCTAGCCTCATTAACTATTATTACAGCATCGCTCAAGGTGATCACCTTTAAATCAATAAATCTAATAATTGATTTTAAAAATCTTGGTACACTAAAAGCATCGGTATAAAAATCAAAAATATCATAAACTAATTTCTTTTTAAAAGCATATTTCATTATAAGAGAAGGAAGTACTGTGTCAAAATCGCAGGCATGAATTGTGTCAATTGTTTTTCTGTTTTTTAATAACCAAAATAAAAGTTTTATTTGAAATATAAACAAAGGGATTAAAGTCTTTAGACCATTCCCAAAACCAGCTTTGACTCCTATACGATTGATATATATTTTCTTTCCACCAAGGTGTAAGATTCCTTCATTATTGCTATTTAAACTTCGATCCCATCCAATTATTGTAACATCATACCCCCCCTCTATAAGAGTCTCTACTTCTTTTTCAACCCTAGGATCTGGATTAACTGGGTTAGATCTTATAAAGACTATTCTCATATTTCATCCGACTTTCATTATTTATTATATGTTTGTATAAGTATTTTCCCCTGAGTTTGGTTATTTATGAATTTTTCAACGCTTTTAAAACCAGCTTCGGAAATAGAATTATAATCAATACTATTATCTAAAACCTCTAATATCCTTTCATACATATCCCTATAGTTATTTTTTTTAACTACAATACCAGTGCGCAAATGAGAAATTACATCCTTTACACCTTCTACCTCATAACATACAACAGGTAACTTTGCAGCCATAGCCTCTGACAGCACTACTGGCATTCCTTCATATCTTGACGTTAGTATAAAGAGATCTGCGGCAAAATAATATTTCGCAATATCATTTTGATTTCCTATTAATTTCACATATTTACCTAGATCATTTTCAAGAATTCCATTTTCCAGCATTTCACGCTCTAAACCTTCTCCTACAATTATAAAGCAAAAATTTTCGGATTTTTTTTTCAGTAAGTTGGCTATTTTGATTACATCTTCAAACCCTTTCTGAGGACTCAATCTTCCTACGCATAAAATAATGAATATGCCCTCTTGTAGATTTAAAGAATCACGAATTGTAGGTTTGCTCACCTCCCGCCATTCAGATTTCATTATCTTTTCTCCAGAGAATATAGTTGGTAAAATTGTTATCTTTTCAACTGGAACACTTTTTTTTTCGTGCATATATTCTTTCACTTCTGAAGAAACACATATAAACTGAGAAGTAGTATTAACCAAAATCTTCTCTAGAGAAAGAACAATGTTCTTTCTCCACGACTCGACTAAATGTTGAGTGTGAACGTGTTTAACTTTAGTTAGTTTGAACTTTAATAAAAATTGCACAGATATAGCCATTTTACTTTCATGAGTATGAATTACATTAGGCTTATATAAATTAATTAAATTCTTTATCAAAATTAATCGTTTAAAAAAAGAAATTCCGCTTTTATACTTTACTACTTGCACCTTTTTATCTGTAAATTCTTTGAATGACGTCTCAACAGAATCAGGAACAAGCAATGTGACATCATGATTTAGGACTACTAGAGTATTCGCATATTCAATTTGAACTCGTTCTGCACCACCAAAAGCTAAAGCATCGCTAACTTGTAATATCTTCAATTAAAAACCTCCTCATCCCTTTTATATCCAAATAAAACCAAGAAAATAGCTATAGAAGAAATAACAGATATTAATATATAATCTCCTACTATGCATGATAATACGAATGCTATTAAAGGATATATCGCATAACCATTAATCGGATAATTATAACTAGTCAAAATAAAAATAAATCCTGCAAATAAAATAAACAATAATATTAACCCAATCACACCTATTTGACTAACTAATAGTAAATATGAATTTTCCATTGATATACTTCGGCCAGTATTTAAGCCATTCCCAAAGAAAATAGACTTATCTATATTATTAAAAAAGTAAGTCCAATCTTCTGATCTTCCATTTAACCCAACAGTATCATTTCTAAATCTTAACCAATCAAAAATTCTTTCTCTAATTTCATTCTTACCAAGGATATATAAAATATTAACTAATATTCCTCCGGAGGCAAATGATATTAAAAACATATTTCCCTTAAAATTTTTAATTAAAAAAATCACAAAATAAAATAATAATATAACTAGAGCCTGCCTGGAATTTGTTAAGATAATCGCTGCAATTACTAATAACACAAATAAATACTTCTTTAAATTACCAATTTTTCTTATTTTATCAAATAAAAAAATTGAGGGTAATGAAATCAATAAATAGAGAGCAAGAACATTGGGATCATTAAAAACTGAGATTGACCTATTATAATTAGAAAAGGCAATAAAATCAGTTTTCCATCTAAGGATAGAATAATAATCAGGGCTATGAATATTAACTATTAATTTAGGATATACAAACTGTACAATGGCTAATGAGCTAATAGTCAATAATACTAATAGACTCAGTTTTAAAATTTTAAAAGCATCTGTCCAGGAATACTTAGATAGAATAATAATTGAGAGACTTATGATCAAAGGCTCAATATATAATCTCAATGCAGAAATTGAATCTATAATGTCCTTTGACCCTAGTGTAAAAAGTACTAGTATAGTAATGATTGCACTATATAATATAACTACGTTAATAATAAACTTAGTGTTGTTTGTAGCAATTGTTCTGATAAGTGCTATAAATAAAAGTAAAATAAATATTATTTCAAGCATATTCCCCAAATTAAGAGACCATTCTTTAATCAAGGGAAAAAAGGGCATACACCCTAAGAGAATACTTGACGACAACCTAAGAAAGTTAAATTGATTCTTGTAGGTATCGTTTGAATTCAAAAGATTCATTTTATCATTCCTCAAACTAGTATATATAAACTACTATTAATAATTGGAAAAGATTAAAACTAAAATAGATATTCAATAACTTTGATAATTTGAGATTGTTCCTCATTAGTCAATGTACTACCGGAAGGCAAACAAATCCCTTGCTCAAAAACCCACTTACTTGTTGAAACATGCGCGTGAGAAAAAAACGAACAGTTTTTATATAGTTCTTGCATATTCATTGGTTTCCAAGTATGTCTAGATTCAACATTTTTCTTTTCCAATTCAGCAACAATCATACTAGGTAATATTGAATATCCTGTATTAATAGTCATTACTGTTAGCCAATAATTTGGATCACCATTTTCATTAATAGGCATAAATTTAATTGGTAATCTTTTTAATTTATTTATGTATTGCAGATATATTTCTTTCTTCTTCAAGACACGTGAATTTAAAACTTCTAATTGACCTCTTCCAATACCAGCACAAACATTTGACATTCGATAATTATAACCTACTTCTTTATGTTCATAATGATTAACGTTTTCTCTTGATTGTGTAGCCCAAAAGCGCATTTTCTTGATTGCATCCTCATCATTCGAGACAACCATTCCTCCACCTGATGTAGTGATGATCTTGTTTCCATTAAAAGAAAAAATACCGATATCACCAAACGAACCACACTTTTTCCCCTTGTATGTTGCACCTAGCGCCTCCGCAGCATCTTCAATAACTGGAACCCCATATTTCTTACATATCGGTAGCAATTGATCATAATCTGCACTCTGACCATAGAGATCGACAATAATAACTGCCTTGGGCATTTTCTTTTCTTCTACAGCCCATTCAAAAGCCTTTTCTAAAGCGATCGGAGACATATTCCAAGTTTCGGGTTCTGAGTCAATAAACACCGGATTGGCATATTGATACAAAATCGGGTTGCAGCTACCTGCAAAAGTCAAGTCTGAGCAGAACACATAATCTCCTGGGCCAACTCCAAAATACTTTAACGCCAAATGAATCCCGGCTGTTCCGGAAGATAAAGCTAATGCATGATTAACACCAACGTACTCACAAATTTCTTCCTCAAATTTGTCTACATTAGTTCCTAGTGGAGCAATCCAGTTACTCTCAAAAGCTTCTTGGATATATTTCATCTCATTGCCACTCATATGTGGGGGAGAGAGATAAATTCGATCGTTTGTCATATGCTCGTCACCTTTTTATTTATTATACTTAATAGGTTTAGCTGGAGAACCAACTGCAGTGCAATTCGCCGGTAAACTTTTCACAACCACGGCACCTGCTCCAACTATTGTTCCTTCTTCTATAGTAATACCTTGAATGATTTGTGTACCCGTTCCTACTTCAACATTAGATTTAACTATGGTGCTTCCAGAGACATTTACACTAGGATACAATGTGCAAAAATCATTAATTATAGCATCATGACCAATTGTACAATCAAGATTAATAATAACATGACGACCAACTTTGATATTAACAGTTAAAATTGTGCCTGCACAAATTATGCTGCCTTCACCAATCTCTACCCATTCGGACAATATAACAGAAGGATCAATGAGCGTTGCAAAACTTACATTCAAAGAGTTTGAAGCTTTCGTAATCATTTTCTCTCTCAGTATTGTATTTCCGATTGTACAACATACGGAAATTGGTTTATCTGTTGATTCCAACCATTCTATTCCGCCTAATACTGGATAACCATTGATAGTACTCCCTTTTAGACTAGGGTTTTCATCAATAAATCCAATTATATTCCAGGTTTCTTGAACTTTGTTAATATTGCTTACGAGCCAAGCAACCTCTCTTCCAAATCCCCCTGCACCGATAAGAACAAGATCTTGCATGTTCTCCCCCTCTAATCCTTACCTACGATAAAGGTATAGTTTGTTGTTGCTGAACCGCCAATATTTAGCATCATTGCATTCTTGGCACCATCAACTTGGTAGTCTCCTGCGTTATTAGAAATTTGTTTATATAAGTCTAACAACATTCTTACCCCCGAGGCACCAACAGGATGACCGCCACCAATAAGTCCACCGCTCGGATTCACAGGTTGTGAACCTTTGAACGATATTAGCCCTGATTCTATAACTTCAAATTCTTTTCCTGGTTGAGTTAGTCCCAAACATGATAAAGACGCATATTCACTTGATGTAAAACAATCATGGAGTTCGAATAAATCCATATCCTCAACGTTTAACCCCGATCTCACATACGCATCTTGAACTGCGGTTCTAGTCCATTTTAAAAGATAGGGTTCATTGATGCTTTCCCTAACTTTTGAATTAAAAGTGAGTGGAGCAACTCTATGGCCATACCCCTTAATGTATGGCATATCACTTAACTGAAGATTATTTCTCTTACAATAGTCCCTTGCATACTCCTCAGAAGCAAGAAACACTATAGCGGCTCCATCTGTTGTTTGAGAACAGTCACTAACAGCCAATCTTCCTCCTACCAATGGGTTGGAGTCCGTCTTTCTCTGGCTGGATTGTGATTTATTCATGAACCAGTTTCTCGTCTGTGACTTTGGATTTCTCTTAGCATTGGAGTAGTTAATATAAGAGATTTCAGCAAGATTGTCCATATAACGATTTGGGTCAAGATTGTATTTTTCAATCGTCACATCAGCTAATTTACTGAACAAGTTTGGAAATGGAAAGTCAATCCCTTCTGCTTCCTTCTCAAAGTAAGCAGCACTTCCAAGAAAAGATCCGCTTAATTTACTGTTAACAGTCTTCATCATCTCGATACCCACGACAATAGCCAATTCATACTCCTGGCTTTTAATTTTGGCCATCGCAGCATCAATGGCAACCGAACCTGATGCGCAAGCTGCTTCATATCGTGCAGATGGTAAACCATAGAACACATCATCAACTTCAGTTAAGAATGCTCCTAGATGGCCTTGCGACAGGTAGTTTTCTGCTGCAAAGTTTCCTATGAAGGCGCCTATTTTGTTTTGAACATTTAATTTATCTATTTCCTCAATTGAAATATTAGTTGATAGCAATCCATCCTCTATTATTTCTCTAAACATCCCCGTAAGAGACTTACCCTCTTTACTCCAATTTCTTTCATAGTCACTTTGTTCTCCACCGAGTACATATACTCTTCTCATTCTTGTCCCCCACTATATATCTAGAATTTCGCTCTTAAATATCTTCTGTAATTTAACTTTGAAGGAAAAATTTCCGATGTATTGAATGATGGTATGAACGGGATCAGCCTGTTGTCTGTTTTCATAAATTCAATTATTGCTTCTTTACCACCAAATAACTCAAGTAATGCTAGTGGCGGAACCCAATTGAATCCATAAGCCATTACCGTATCTGCATCATGGATACCATAAGCGATTTCATTCGTAACATATACAGAATAGACAACATATTTTATCAAGAAGTAACTACATATTTTCGCTTCTTCGGAGTCATTATCAAGGAGTATTTTAATAGCCTCCTCGTACTTAGACTCTTTTATTGCAGCAACCATTTTCTCAACGAAATAGAATGAATATTTAATTTTAGGTCGATAAGTCTGCGATTTAATATCGTAAACGAATAAATGCTTTTTACCAGTACTGTCTCTATCTAGTTTATATAATCCCTGGCCACATTTTCTTCCCAGCTTACCCTCGTTAATAAGATTATCTACAAATTGAGGTAACATAAATGAGTTACTATATAAATCCGAAATACTATGATAGAGATTATCTGTAATTGCTTTATAAACATCAAGACCTATAAAATCAACTGTCACTAATGGAGCCATTCCTCTTCCTGTAAAAGGGCCTAAAATAGCATCGATATAATCAATGCCACCTCTATCTTCATAGAGTTCCGCAAATTGAAGTGCTTCATTCATAAATTGAAATCCTATACGATTTGCTAGAAAGGCTGGGGCATCCTTTAGTACAACTACTTTTCTGATTAAAACTTGCTCTAAATAAATTTTAAGTGATTCGATAGTTTCCTGATCGGCAGACTCATTAGGTATTAATTCACATAATGGCAGACTATACGGAGGATTGAAAAAGTGAGTGACAAAATACAAAGATTTAGCCTCTTCATCAAACACATTTTTTAATTTTTCTATCGAAAGCCCTGATGTACCGGTACTAACAATCGTCCCCGGCTTTCTATATCTAGCAATAACACTATTAATTTCATCTTTAATCTCATAATCTTCTGCTACTGATTCAAATACCCAATCAGACTCATGGATACATACCGCTAAGTCTTCATATGTACGAGCAACCAAATTACTCCTGATGGAGTCCGCCCTAACAGATTTAACCGCTTTTTCAATTCCGTCCATAGACTTATTAAGTGTTCTGCTTACCATATTTACTTTAACATTTCCAAAAGAAGCAAAAATACCAGCTACAGCTGCTCCCATAGCACCATTAGCCCCTATAACTGTCACTATTTTGATGTTTAGCATAGAATCCTCCATACGAGAATTTTAAAGAATTACAAGTTATGTTTTCTTAAAGAAGATAAAGAAGACATAGTAACGACCTCTGAATTATTTATGTTTGTTTTGCGAATAACGTTTAGAAGTGTTTTTATAACTATTTTTAAATCTAGCAATAAACTTATATGATCTACATACCAAAGATCTAATTCAAACTTTTCATCCCACGATATTGCATTCCGCCCATTTACTTGGGCCCATCCCGAAATCCCCGGAGTTACATCATGTCTCCGGAGTTCTTCTTTAGAATAGTAATCTAAATATTCAACAAGGAGCGGTCTTGGACCAATAAAACTCATATCACCCTTAATAACATTTATTAGCTGGGGCAACTCATCTATACTACCTTTTCTCAAAAAAGATCCAACGCGTGTCATTCTCTCAATATCGGGCAGTAAATTCCCTTCCGTATCTCTTTCTAATGACATAGTTCTAAACTTAAGCACCGTAAAAATATTAGCGTGCTTCCCAGGGCGTCTTTGACGAAATAGAATAGGACCTCTAGAACTTAGTTTTATTGCTATTACCGCTATCATCATAATAGGAAATGTAAGTATAAGTAATATACATGCAAAGAAACAATCAAGTATTCGTTTAACAATTAAATACGGCTTCATTTCACCCTCAACCTCTTCTATATAGAATAAGAGGCGGAGATTAATCCGCCATACCTGCCACTGCTTGTAGTCCATTCTGAATTTCCGACTCAAATGCACTTCTATATTGGGATATAATATCTGTGCTATAGCCATTAGCCTTTAGTTGTTGTTCAGCATCTGCTACTATACTATTAAAACTGGCAGTAAAAGAAGAAAGTTGCTGTTTTCCTTTAGCAATAATACTCTGTTTAGACGCATCATCTTGAGCAGCAAGATACTCCATAGCCGTACTGAATAATGCTGACTGACTTTGTGATTTCAAAGCATTAAGTTTTGCCTCTGTTGCGCTAGTAATCGATTCATAGGAGTCTTTCTCTGTGTTACTATTTGAACTCCCCGTTTTTGAGGGTGTTTCTTGTCCCGCATTACCAGCTGTATTCCCCGCAGTATTTCCTTCATTCAATTGTTCTTGATAGACTTTGGACACAGCAGTAATAACTTTAGCCTTCTGGTTCCAGTTAATTTCGTTCCCTACCGACTCTGAAAGGAAGCGAAGCGGTACATATAATGTTCCATTTAATATATAACTGGTTTGATTTGCAGGCAGACTTTTGACAACGCCATCAAATACAAAGCTTGCCTTCACCGAAGTTAAGGTTATAGTTTTAGAAGCAGAGAAGGTCGCGTTAGTATTCGCTGCATTCATAATGTATTCTTTGATTACAACCAGTTCAGAACTATTTGGTTCACCTACGGTGACCCTGAGATTCTTAGCATCCCAGGTTACGCTTTTTTGCAGTGCATAAGACATAAATCTTACGGGTACATAAGTCGTATTGTTATGAATAAATGCCAGTTGACCGGAAGGCGGCACCATACTTACACCATCAAAGATCATTTTGACATTCATATTTCGAACCTTAATCGAGTTAGAGTTAGTGTTAATTGTTGGTGCTGTGGTAACAGCTACTGACGCAGCTGATGCAGATAGAGGAGCCGAAGCCGTTAATGGAGCAGACCCGATAGATAAGAGGAGCAGGAGAGCTGCTGCAGGAATCTTGACTTTACTCATTGCTGTTCACTTCCTTCTTCTTGTGCTTTAAGCTGTTCTTCTTCAGCCAACACTTGTTCTTGCGTTTTCCCTTCGCTGACACCATACTTCTTGGCAATCTGTGACAGTTCATTATATTGCTCTTCTGATACCTTACCAAGAATAATACTTCGTGCTTCACGTTTCTCATCTAAGGTTAACCCACCTGATGCTAACTCCTGTAAACGCTTGATATCCGATACACTTAGCTGACTCATTACAATAGATGCTACATCTGCTTTTTCCTTAACCGTAACATTTTCTTGTATTTCTTTAGCTTTATCAGCTGAGACCTGTGCAGAATATCCACCGATATCCGCATCCCTGTCCGAAGATGGACTACTTGATGGTTGCGGGGTTGATGCTGGAGAATTAGTGGTTTGACTATTCCCGGTAGTTTCCTTAGTAGTCTCGGGCGGACTACTTTCGATATCAGCAGACGATGATGACTCAGGTACTGTAGTTACAACAGGGGCAGGGGCATTGGTATCGTTAACTTGATTATCCGTAATAGCACCAGTAGGATTTACAGTTTCTGCAGGCGCTATTGTAGGTTCAACGATTACATCCTCACTACTGGACGTATTATCCGATTCTAAATCCAAACCACCCGCCATAGAGGTCATTAATTTATCTACTGCATAATTTGCAGCGAACAATCCACCGATTGCTAATACTATAATTATAGACAGAGACCACGCCAGTATCTTCTTCCATCTCTTGTTGAACATAGTAATCCCTTCTTTCACAATAGTTAGCTAATAGCGGCTTGAGCAACAGGCTGCATGGGAACAATCTGATTAATCACTTCGCGGATCGCACTTGGCTCCTCGGTTAATACACGTTCCAGCCGCTTAAATTCCAGCTCTAGCTGATTCTGACTGATTACATTTGGTTTACCTATAAATATACGATCATGTTGAGTCGATCCTAGATTCTCTTCATCTGTTAAGAGCTCTTCATAGAGCTTCTCACCTTCGCGGATACCTGAGAATGTAATATCGATATCCCTATAAGGCTCATATCCAGACAAGGTTATCAGGTCTTCAGCCAATGTTAGTATCTTCACCGGTTCACCCATATCCAGTACAAAGACCTCCCCGCCTTTGGCGAAAGAACCGGATTGGATAACTAACTGCACAGCTTCAGGAATTGTCATGAAATACCGTACCATCTCCGGATGGGTAACGGTCACAGGTCCACCAGCTGCAATTTGCTGTTTGAAGGCCGGTATTACGCTGCCCCGGCTGCCTAAGACATTTCCGAATCTTACAGCAGAAAACTTAGTGTGGCTTGTAGTATTCAGACTCTGTACGTACATTTCTGCAATCCGCTTGGTTGCTCCCATTACGCTAGTAGGGTTGACCGCCTTATCTGATGAAATCATGACAAAACGTTCTACTCCATAACGATCAGCACAATCGGCAACGTTTCTTGTTCCGAAGACATTATTCTTAATCGCTTCCGATGGATTGCGCTCCATCAGAGGAACGTGTTTATGCGCTGCCGCATGAAAGACAACATGCGGTCTGAACGTGCGGAATACATCCATCATTCGGTTGCGGTCTTGTACATCAGCTATTACCGTAACGATCTCAAGATCAGGAAACTTCTTACGCAGCTCCATTTCAATGGTGTAGATACTATTTTCACCATGACCCAACAATAGAAGCTTCTCTGGAGCAAAGGGGGACACCTGCCGGCATAACTCCGAGCCAATAGATCCGCCAGCACCTGTTACCATAACTGTCTTATTATGAACATAGCCAAGAATGCCATTTAAATCTGCTATAATCGGCTCACGTCCGAGTAAATCTTCCACGCTAACATCACGAAGCTTCTTCACAGAGATTTTCCCGGCAATCAGATCATTAAATGCGGGAATAATTTTAAGCTTAGCACCCGTAGTTTTGGCTAAATTGATAATCTCTGAGATCTCGGTTCTCGATACAGATGGCATCGCAATAATGATCTCATGAATATCTTTTTCTTTAACAAGCCTTGGCAGGTCATACCGATTCCCTAGCACTGGCAAACCTAAGATTGACATGTGATATTTGTTGTGATCATCATCTATGAAACCTATCATTCTCGTACCAGCAAAGGAAGGCCCCATCATTTCTTTCGCAATCAGCATGCCGCAATCCCCTGCTCCAACAATCAGTGCATGGGTTTCGGTTTCTTTATTGGTTACCCGATCATTACGAAACACTCTCCATAAGAACCGCACTCCCCCAACCAAGACTAGAATTGTTTCCATCGAGCGGACTTCCACTCCAAATGGTACACGCGCCGGAAGAAGCAATAGTGCAATTACATAGGAGATGACAGCACCAATGACAATCGCCTTAAGGATGGAGACAATTTCTCCAATACTGGCATATTGCCACATCCGCCGGTAAAGACCGAAGTAGATTAAGCTTCCCCCTAGGACAATCGTCGAGATGATGCCAAACTGCAGCATCTGGACTACATAATCATGAGGGATACCGTCATAGAACCGGAACCAATACGAGGTAGCAATGCTGAACCAAATGATGGCCAGATCAACGAAGAACAACACGAACACTCTAGATTTTGCTGTCATTTTTAGTGCCTCCAAAAATAACATTTTCTCTACCGAACACTGTCAATTTCCGTAGTAGTAATAATAGTAGCCTTCGCTAGCTTTGCGCTTGACGTTATTAAGCACTACCCCCAGCATCTTCGCCCCTACACGATCAAGATTGGCCTTAGCCTTAACAGCAATATCACGTTTCACCTTGCCATAGCTGACTACCATAATCACACCATCACTTTTGGAAGCCACAATCTGTGCATCCGTAACTGCTAAGAGCGGCGGGGTATCGAACATAATCACATCAAACTGCTGACGAAGCTCCTGCAGGACCGTACTCATCCGGTTAGAAGCCATCATCTCCGCCGGATTCGGAGGAATCGGACCAGAAGTCATAAGGTAGAGGTTAGGAACTCCAGATTCCTGTATAACCTCATTCAAATCCGCCTGCTGTGACAACAAAGAAGATAACCCGTAACGGTTGCTTAAAGAAAAGGTTTTATGCGCTGTAGGCTTCCGCAAGTCTCCATCAATCAAAAGCACTTTCTTATCAGCTTGTGCATAGGCGGCCGCAAGGTTCGCAGTTACCGTGGATTTCCCTTCCTCAGGTCCGGAGGAAGTCACCATAATGACCTGAATCTGTTCATCAATCGAAGAAAAGTCAATATTGGTCCGCAAAGCCCGGAATGCTTCCGATACAGGCGAACGCGGATTCGTCACGGTAATCAGATGGCGTTGTTTATTTGGCTGCTGTGACATGTTCGAGATCCCCTGCCTTTCTGGATAGCTTCTGTGCTTGCGTTTCTGTAGACTTGGTCTCTTCTTGTCCGAGTCTGGTTATCATTGCTATAGTTGGCAGACCCAGGTATTTTTCGATGTCCTCTTCCGTCTTCAGGGTGTCATCCATGTACTCCAGCAGGAAGGCAATCCCCAGGCCGATCATCAGCGAAACGATAAAGGCAATCGCCAGGTTCATCACTACATTAGGTTCAACCGGTCCTGGTGCAACTGTAGGGTTAAGCTTGGCTTCATTCAAAATGGATACGTTCTGTACATTGAACAGGGAAGGGATCTCCTGCTTGAACACAAGTGAAATGGCATTCACGATTTCTGCTGCTCTCTGATAAGAATTATCTCGAACGACAAGTGTCATCACCTGCGTATTATTTACGGAACTCACATTTACCTTCTTCAGCAACTCTTCTGCAGTAGTGTTAAATTGCGGATATTCCTTGGCTACAACATCCAGAATGGCTGGTGTCTTAATAATTTCCTTGTACGTGTTAATTAATTGAATATTAGTATTAATCTGATTCAAATCCAGCTGTGATGTTATTGACTGCACTTGCTGTGTCTGATTAACAATAATCTTCGTTGACGCTTCATATACCGGATTCTTAATGTACAGACTATACACACCGGCAAGAAGACAGACGACGATAACAATACTAACAATCATCCACAGTCTCTTTCTTACAATCTGAAAATAATCGCGAAGATCCAATTCTTGTGCTGACAAGTGAATTTCCCTCCAAGCTGTTTCTGTAATATTTCAATTCACGCTAAAAAAGTGCCCCCTCTCACATTAACGAGAGGAGGCTCTCCACTTGCTTGTTTAATTCTTACTTGAAGTTCATTGTACGATAGATGATTACAGCTGCTTCTGCACGGGTAGCAGTAGCGTTAGGGTTGAACTTGCCTGCATTACCGATAACCAGGTTATTGCTGGCTGCAAAGGCTACGCCGTCTTTCAAAGAAGCACTGATCTTCGCTGCATCCGAGAATTTGCTGAGTGCTGTTGCATCTGTAGTTGCAGCAGGCTTGAGTGCTTTCACTGCACGAGAGATCATTGTAGCCATCTCAGCACGTGTGATTGTTGCATTCGGATCAAAGGTGGAAGAATTACGTCCTGTGATGATGCCCTTCTCAGCTGCAACAGCAACGTATGGAGCATACCAAGCTGTAGAGCTTACATCGCTGAAGCTTTCTGTTGCCGTGCTGTTCTCAAGGTTCAGTGCACGGATCAGCATCTTCGCGAACTCAGCGCGGGTAACATTGCTCTTAGGAGCAAACTTGCCGGAGCCGATACCTTCAATTGCGCCTTTAGCAGCTACAACTTGAATTTGTCTTCCAGCCCAAGCTTGTACGCTGGCAGTATCGCTGAAGCTTACTTTGTTCTCTACTACTGCGTAGGAAGAGAAGGTGTCGCGCGGCTCAACGATGAAATCACCGTCAACAACGCCGCCTTGGAACTGCAGTTTGCCGTAAACAATCTTCGATACAGACAGAAGCTCTTTATCCAGCGATGCTGCACCAACCAGAGGAAGTTTGATTGTCAGTGGCTGTTTGAAGGTTGTTGTAGCTACTCCACCAACAGTCAGGTCGAAGGAATACACTTTTGAAGCCAATTTCAAGCTAGTGATCGAAGTTACTGTGGTGTCAGCTTCTGTAGTAACTGTCAAAGTTACTGCTTCGCTGAATTGTCCAACTGGAATTGTAACAGTCAGGCCATTGAAGGTAACTGCGATATTGGCAATGCCTTTAGCTTTAGCAGCTTCAATGATCGCTTTGGACAGTGGAACTTCTACAGTCGTTGCGTTCACTGTACCCAAGTTCAATGTAAGTGTAAGACCCGTCTTGCCTGGGTTAGCTGCCAAAAGTGCATCAAAGGCTTTGAGTACATCAGCGTCTACCAGTTTCAAGGTTGCTTTACCGTTAACAATACTTACCAAAGCGGATACATCATAAACGCCAGGGGTTGCAACTGGGGTAGTAACTGTAGTACCGCCTCCAGTACCACCAGTACCACCACCAGAAACTAGCGGATAAGTACGGATGTAGGCAAGAGCAAGTGCCTGTGCAGCAGGCTTCGCGGATTTGATCTGTGTATTTACATTATCAAATGTCTTCACCAGATCATCAGCTGTGATACCCAGGTTGTATACTGCATCACTAACAGTCAGTGCACCTACGCCAGTCTTGTGCTCAAGCACTTTGTAAACGGCATCCTTAACCAAGGTCTTCTGGGACTCTGGGTTACCGATGAGATTGATCATATCTGCAGTAGACTTACTTCCAAGCAACGCACGAAGTTCTGCCTCTACGCCGTTAGTAGCGAAGAAGAAGTCAAGAATATCGTCGAAGCTAAGGCTGTCCACTTTCGCTTTGGCTGCAATGTTGTTAAACAGCTTAACATTGTTAACATCATAACGAATATTTTTAAGAACATCGAAATCATTTGCATATACATCATAAACTACGCTGGATACGCTCTTGAAGAGCTTCAAGGAAGTCGCCTTATCTTCACTGTTAAGTTGAAGTTTGCCGAGTACTGGTGCAAAAATTTCCTCGAACTTCGCCTGATCAATTCCGGCAACTTCTTTGGAATAGTTCTGTAAATAAGTTACTTCTGTTGCAGTCAGGTTACTGTAGATCGCCTTAATCTTGGTCTTTACTGCATTGTGATCGACTGCTGCTGCAGATGCTACGCCAGTCAGATGTTTAGCCAATCCTTCGCTGCTGAACGGAAACCCTGCTACGGATGCTGCTGCCATGCTTACTGCTAATGTTGATACTGCCAGTTTCTTCTTCAAAGACACTTTTCATCCACCTCTTTGTATGTAGTTATGTTTCTAATACTGCTGCGCTATCAGAGAAGCTTCGCCCTAACTCAAACTAATCTGATAAAATATAACAATAACCCAGTAATACCCATTCTACCATCATTTGAGAGGTTGGTCATCCCTTACGAGAAAAAAAACCGAACATTCTATGAAGTTTCTTGCCAGAACTCGTATAAATGACCCGGATTAGCTCCTCATTTGCGATGATTTTCTGCGAATTTTGGCGGAATTTGTCGGATACTACTGTCCCCAGCTCTTTCTCCACAACCTTGAAAGCTTCACTTAATCCAAACGGACGATGACTACTGTCATGCGCATCCGATGCAATAATATGGACAGCGTTCCTGCGGCACAGATCAAGCGACAGCTTCTGCAGTTTGCTTCCAAAGGTTCCGGCCAGACTCTGGGCGGTTACCTGACCCACTGCTCCCAGCTCTATTAATCTTTCTAATTTGGCGGGACTCGCGGCAACCTCAGCATTGCGCTCCGGGTGGGCGATGACCGGAACGAAGCCTTGAATAACCAGCTCGTGGCAGGTCTCCTCCATTGTGCGCGGCACACGTGAAGAAGGCATTTCCAGCAGGATGTATTTCGAACCCGCCAGGGTCAGCAATTGACTCTGCTCCAAATCATTCAGCAAATCCCCGTAAAGGCGAATCTCCTGGCCGGGAAGCACAAGCAGCGGAAGTCCAGCCTGCTGAATTCTCTCATTGAGCAGCTGCACGGCTTGTCCAATCGTTGGAGCGGGGTTCATATATACTCCATTAGCATGATGTGGTGTGGCAACAACAGTGGAAATGCCATCTTGTACGGCATCCTGTGCCATGGAGAGGGCCGCTTCCCAGTCGGTGGCTCCGTCATCCATATAAGGCAAAATGTGGCTATGAATATCTATCATATACTTTTTATCGGTCCTTTTCCACTAAAATTATATAGCTTCCCAAAAAAATACAACCATTTCACTAGGAAATGATTGCCAAGTATATAGCTATTGTATCCTCAAGCCTCCAAAAATAGCAATCTATGAGCTATGAATGCAAGCTCCCCATCAATATCACCGGGATTCTCGGCAGACTGGAGGGCGTTGCGCTGATCCAGCAAACGATCAACACTCCGGCGCAGTTCTTCTATCTCTCGTTCTATAGCATCTGACTTATACAGATTCATCATTTCTGAAAGAGAGTGCTTATGCTGATAGATCAGCTTGCTGCCAGTGGACGTCAATTCTGAGATCCGGCGGACAGAACCTCTCTCATAATAATAGATCATGGTAAACTCATGATAGATTCTATTCACAGTCCCCGTTCCTTTATAGGTGACGAATAGCTTGCGGACGGCATTGTTTAGATGGGGATTCACCACCCGGCAGGAAAGCGTGCACCAATGGATGTCGCCTTTACGTTCTACAGACAGGCATACCTCCTCACCCCCGGCTTCCTCAAGAACAATCATCTGTTCCCCGCCTCCAAGAACCTTCACCCGGTGGCTGATATAGCAGGTATCGGCTGTGAGCAGAAACTGGTTCATCTGAAATTCCGTCAATTGCATTGTCGCATTTACATATTCTGTAGCCAATCGCTGAGCCATAACCATCCCTCTATTCTTTGTAAGGCCTTTACAATGATTATACATCGATGAGTGTGGGTTTTCTCATGAGCGGAAACAGACTGTAAGCTGATAATTCAACCTATACCTTGAGAATAGGAGGAGAGTCCAAGGATTGCGCTCTATTGCTAACTTATACACAGGATAAAGCCTTGTTTCAGGATTCCTGCTCTTCTTCAGGCACAATTTCAGTTCCTGCTATCTGCTCAGTTTGAGCATTAAGATCATCCGGAGCAGACATCTCATCCGCATCCTCTTCTGCAGACTGCAGACTGTAATTTTCGATTAACGCCCACAGCTCATCCTTGCCAAGACCGATTTCCGACGAAAATGGAATGAAGTTATCCCCCGGCAGCACACCAAGCTCCTGTTTCATCACTTTGATATGTTTGGGCCAGCGCGTCTTAGGAATTTTATCGGCCTTAGTAGCCACCACGCATAACGGAAGGTCATAATGCTTAAGCCAGTCAAACATCATCTTGTCATTGCCGGTCGGCGGATGGCGCAGATCTACAACAAGCAGGATCAGCTTCAGCGTGTCACGCTCTGCCATGTACTTTTCAACCATTTTGCCCCATGAGGCCCGCTGGGTTTTGGATACCTTGGCATAACCATATCCGGGAAAATCGACAAAATACATATCTTCATTCACACGGTAATAGTTCATATGCTGGGTTTTGCCCGGGGTGGAGCTGGTACGGGCCAGGTTCTTGCGGTTAATCATACGGTTAATCAAAGAGGACTTCCCGACGTTGGAGCGCCCTGCCAGAGCAATCTCTGGCAAGGCGTCCGTTGGGTATTGATCAGGGCCTACGGCACTGATGATAAATTCGGCATTGTTAACTTTCATAGGACTTCCTTTCTAATGCACACTACTCGGCGCTTCACTGCTTATTTCTGTATGATGATCTACCAGCGCATGCTGCAGTACTTGATCCATATGGGATACAGGTACGAACTCCACATCATTACGCACACTCTCCGGAATATCCTTGAGGTCGCGTTCATTGTCCTTCGGAAGAAGGATTTTTTTGTAGCCGGCCCGGTGGGCTGCCAGCGATTTCTCCTTAAGTCCGCCAATCGGCAGGACACGTCCGCGGAGTGTAATCTCACCCGTCATCGCTACATCCTTCGAGACATACCGTTTCGTGAGTGCAGAGATCAGCGCGGTAGCAATGGTAATCCCGGCAGACGGGCCATCCTTCGGTATCGCACCTTCAGGGATGTGAATGTGAATATCATTCTTCTCGTGGAAATCAGGCGCCAACCCCAGCTCTTCCGCTTTGGAGCGGGTGTAGCTGAAGGCGGCCTGTGCCGATTCCTTCATTACATCGCCCAGCTGTCCGGTCAGCGTCAGCTTGCCGGTGCCCTGGACTACCGTCACTTCGATCAGCAATGTGTCACCGCCAACCTCCGTCCACGCCAGCCCGGTAACCGTACCGATCTGATCCTCCAGCTCCGCCATTCCATAGCGGTACTTCGAGACTCCAAGATAATCCTTGATCTCTCCTGGAAGGATGCTGACTTCTTCCTTCTCTCCGGATACAATCTGCTTCGCGGCCTTCCGGCACAGTGCAGCAATCTGCTGTTCCAGATTACGAACCCCGGATTCCCGTGTGTATTCACGGACGATCTTCAGCAGCGAATCATCTTCAATCGTCAGCTGTGGATCCTCAAGCCCGTGGTTCTTACGCTGCTTCGGCAGCAGATACCTGCTGGCTATCTGCAGCTTCTCAAGCTCCGTATAGCCGGGAATGAACAGCATCTCCATCCGGTCGAGCAGCGGACGCGGAATGTTATGCACGGCATTCGCCGTTGTCACGAACATTACGTTCGACAAATCAAACGGCAGCTCCACAAAGTGGTCGCTGAAGGTATTGTTTTGTTCCGGGTCCAGCACTTCAAGCAGTGCTGCCGACGGGTCGCCTCGGAAGTCTGCCGCCATTTTATCGATTTCGTCGAGCAGGAAGACCGGATTAATGCTTCCGGCTGTCTTCATCCCTTGGATAATCCGGCCCGGCATAGCACCGACATAGGTGCGGCGATGCCCGCGGATCTCAGCTTCATCACGCACGCCGCCGAGTGAGATACGGACGAACTTGCGGTTCAGGGAACGGGCGATGGAGCGCGCCAGTGAGGTTTTGCCGACGCCCGGAGGCCCTACGAGACAGAGAATCGGACCCTTCAGCTTCTTGACCAGCTTCTGCACAGCCAAGTATTCCAGCACGCGTTCCTTCGGCTTCTCAAGACCGTAGTGATCAGCATCCAGCACCTGTTCCGCTTTCAGAATATCCAGATCATCTTCCGTAGATTCGCTCCAAGGCAGACCAAGCAGCCAATCGACGTAGTTACGAATGACACTGCCTTCAGCCGAACTGGCAGGCATTTTCTCCAGACGGTCGATTTCCTTCTCAATCTTTTCCTGCACCCGCTCCGGCAGATTCTTCTCCTGCATCTGTGAGCGCAGCTCATCAGCTTCACCTGCCCGGCCTTCTTTCTCTCCGAGCTCCTTCTGGATCGCTTTCATCTGTTCACGCAGATAATATTCCTTCTGTGTCTTCTCCATCTGCTTCTTCACCCGCTGGTTGATCTTACGCTCCAGCTCAAGCACTTCGCGTTCATTATTGAGAATATCGAGCAGCTTCTCCAGACGTTTGCTGACGTCAATGGTCTCTAAGATCTCTTGCTTATCCTTAATCTTCAGTGCCAGGTGGCTTGTGATGACATCTGCCAGACGGCCAGGCTCTTCAATATCGGACACGGCAGCAAGCGTCTCTGGGGTGACCTTTTTGGATAAGGTGATGTAATGCTCGAACTGGCTCAGCACCGTCCGCATCAAGGCATCGCTCTCCTGATCGACATCCTCCTGCTCCGGCAGCTCGCGTGCCATAACCTCGTAATACTCCTCATTATCCGTATAATGAATAATTTCGGCCCGTTCCACTCCCTCTACCAGCACACGAATCGTGCCGTTCGGAAGCTTCAGCATCTGCCGCACATTCGCGACGGTGCCGACCCGAAAAATATCTTCTTGTCCAGGCTCCTCAATATTCACTTCTGACTGGGAGCAGAGGAGAATCAGGTTATCTTCAACCATAGCTTTTTCCAGCGCACGAACAGATTTCTCGCGTCCTACGTCAAGGTGAAGAACCATGCTAGGGTACACAAGAAGACCTCTAAGCGGCAATAAAGGAAAACGACGACCTTTGGATTTGTTTGGTATCATCGCTTTCGCACCTCCCATGGTTCTCAAGTTATGTCATATGCATTCATTCTAACAAAAGCGGCATCAAAACACCAACTGGCGGCTCGCGATACAAAGGTTTTTGATCTGTTACCGGACATTTGAAGGCCACAATTGCCCGAAGCAGATTTTTTACACATCCTTTAGTATTTGTGGTTCTTCTGCAGAATATGTTTCAACAGATTTTTCAAACCAGTAGGAATAATTATTAGATAATAAAATAAAAAAAGCGCTTTACAGCGCATCTTCATTGGTTATTATGATTTTGTTCCCTGGACGATCTGCCCAAAATACATTTGATTCTACTCTTTCAACGCCCTGACCAGCCCCATATGTAGGAGGTTTAATTCTTTCAATGAATTTAAAAGAATGCCCATCGAACCTATAATGATCCAGCCCTTGGGCGTACGCCTTTCCGTATTCATTCGATCCATGAAGGTTTGCATAAAGATCTTCTTTCTTGAAAAAGATGCCTTGATATCCACCCTCACCACCAAATTGAGCAGACAGTGGATAAGCAGCCTGAAATCTAAATTTGCTATCAAACCGCCTGATTTCATTCCTATCGTGATATACCACCCAAAAAGAGCCTTTATAAGTAGCCAGGGATTCAGCTGTTCCTTGTCCAATATCGTATTGCGCTACCTGCTTTAAATCAGGGAGCCTATACTTCACCACACGGCTAATACGTTCCTTTTCCGGCGGACACGAATTAAAATTATAGACCGTAGCATACAGAAATCCATTGGTTGCAAAACAATCGCCAAATGACATGAAGCGCATTTTTTTATCCTTGCCTGTGTAGGCCTTTCTTTTCTCTGCTAAATATTTACCGGAAGTTCCATAGACCGATATTGTATTGGAAAGGGAAAAATCCACATCACGATCAGAAGTCACATATACCTTTTCTTTATCTGCAGCTACTCCTTGCCATCCTCGGTAGGACTTATTCATTTGTATGAACTTAGTGCCCACACCTTCGCTACTTGCACTGGCAGAAAAAGAAAGCATAGATGCAACTATAATTTTTAAGATTAATAGCCTTTTCAAAATACAACTCTCCCCCTATAAAGATTATCACGCTATTCAATTGTATATAATATCCATGTTTTCATCAATAATCCACGGTATTACAGACGATCCCATTGTAAAAAAGTTGCAATTTTTTTCGCGTAAAAAAGCGCCCCCTCAAATTGTTGATGAGGGAGCGCTTTTAAACTTCCTACTTCACTTTTATCCTCACAAAATACGGTTCAAAAACCTCATATGCAGCCCTTACCCCTGCGCACTCTCCCCCGAAGCATCCGCCTTAAGCAGCGAAGGCCCGGTAGAAAAGGTCTCGCCCGAGACCGCCGGCAGCCGCACATCGGCAGTTTCAGCTCCGAACAGGTGGCGGAATACCTCTTCTACGGTATCCACAGGAATGACCTGCAGCGGTGCGAGGTCGGCGAACAGGGACTGCCAGTTGTCCTTCGGAATGAGCACGGTTGTCGCGCCGGCCTGGAAGGCTGCCTCAACCTTGGCGATCACGCCGCCGACCGGCTTCACCCGGCCGTGAATGCCGATCTCCCCGGTGATGGCTACGGTGTTGTCCACTGGCAGGTGGCGGATCGCGGAGACAATAGCCACGGCCATGGCAACCCCGGCAGAGGGGCCGTCGATTGGCGTGCCGCCGGGGAAGTTCACATGGATGTCATAACGATCCGGCTCCAGGTTCATTGTCCGCAGAACGGTCAGTACATTCTCTACTGATCCCTTGGCCATGCTCTTGCGGCGGATCGTCCGCGAACCGCCTCGGGTCTCCTCTTCGTCAACAACACCGGTGACATTGAGCCGTCCCTGGCCGTTCTGCGCAGGCGCTGCGGATACTTCGATTTCCAGCAAAGTGCCCATCCCCGGTCCGTAGACCGCCAGTCCATTGACCAGCCCGATCTGCGGGGCTGTCGGGATTTTGCGTTCTGTACGCAGCGGCAGCTGACTGCTGCCGGCTACCCACTCCACTTCTGCCGCACTCAAGGTATCGCGCTGTTCCGTCAGTGCAAGCCCCGCAGCGAGCTGGATCATGTTCACAGCTTCCCGGCCGTTCGTGGCATACTGCTGTACTACTGTCACGGCTTCCGGGCTGGGCTTCAGGCCGATCTTCTGAATGGCATCCCGGGCAATAACGGCAATCTCATCAGGCAGCAGCGGACGGAAATAAATCTCCATGCAGCGTGAACGCAGTGCAGGCGATATTTCCTCGGGCGAACGTGTAGTGGCTCCAACCAGCCGGAAATCAGCCGGCAGGCCATTTTGAAAAATATCATGGATATAAGCAGGCGTATTGCTGTCCTCGGAGTTATAGTAAGCACTCTCCAGCAGCACCTTCCGGTCCTCCAGCACCTTTAGCAGCTTGTTCATCTGAATCGGATGAAGCTCTCCAATCTCATCCAGAAATAATATTCCGCCATGTGCCTTCGTCACTGCTCCCGGCTTCGGCTGCGGCACGCCAGCCACACCCATTGCTCCTGCTCCCTGGTATATCGGATCATGCACAGAGCCGATCAGCGGATCGGCTATCCCGCGTTCATCAAAGCGTGCTGTAGTCGCATCAATTTCTGTAAACTTGGCATCACTTTTAAAAGGGGAAAGTGAATTCTTCTTGGCTTCCTCCATCACAACACGGGCCGCTGCCGTCTTGCCGACTCCCGGCGGTCCGTAGATGATCACATGCTGGGGATTCGCGCTGCACAGCGCGGCCTTTAAGGCACGCAGCCCGTCCTTTTGCCCGACGATATCGCTAATGGAGGCCGGCCGTGTCTTTTCTGAGAGCGGCTTCGTTAGAGAGATCATCCGCATTTTCCGCAGCTTGTCCAGCTCCTTGCGCGATTCCCGGTCCACCGCCGTCTTATTCGTCTTCTGTCCCCGCAGCAGATTCCAAAAATAAACGCCGATAACCAGCGCGAAAAAGAGCTGCACGATCATCAGCAATATTCCTAATTGCATAGGTCACCCTCCTGTTTCATTCAGTCTATCTGTCCTGGCCTTTTGGCTACTACTAGGTAGTATAGCCGTTTCGGTCATTCATAAACGCTCCGGTGCAGGAATAATGAAAGATAGGCCTTAACTTTGAATAAAAACCGGGGGGTAAGTCCATGGACCGGGCGACAGGGAGACAGCGAGGACAGGGAGGATAGGGAGCACTGGAGCACTGGAGCACTGGGAGCACTGGGAGCACTGGGAGCATAGGGAGCACTGGGAGCACTGGGAGCACTGGGAGCAAGGACAGTGGTGTCAACATACCAACAAGGGAATTTGCGATCGCCCCTTAGTCCCAATAGCTAAGAACATTACGAGCCAGCTCATACCTCACCTTTCGGATCCCTTCGCCACGTTTTACCGGATTCAGCCAGCCTTTGTCACACAGTTTGTATAATATTTGCCGCGCGGTCTTAGCATCGATTGAAAAATATTCAGAAACATCTTGTGGACGTACGGATCCAGACTGACGCATGACAAAACGCATGATTTCTCTTTCTCCAAGCAGTAATTTTTCAACCGGAACAACTGCCGCCATATATCTGCTGAGCACCATGCGGAGCAAAGTAATGCACAAATCCGGACGCTGCTCCACATCATCATAGGCGAAGGAAATCACTTGATAGCCCATAGCACACAGAAAAGTTTCTCGATTCAGTTCATTGCTATACCTCTGTCTATCCATATCCTTTACATGTGCGGCGTAGCCTTTAATCTCCAGCAGCAGTCTGATTGTTCCCGGCAAAAAGGCAAAATCAGCAAAATAGGAGCGGCCGCGCCAGTCCAGAACCTCATACTCAGGATGAAGATCACAGAAATCACCACGCAGCGGCCACCACACATTCTGAAGAAATAATGCTTCGGCGTAGCGGTGACCTCTTTCTAGCCTCCCCTTGCGTTCTCCGGTTCTGGAATCCAGATGATACTGAATAAATTCATCCATAAGCTGTTTGCGATTCATATCTGCATATCTCCTTAGTTATAAAAATAAAAAACGCCCCATTCACCGCCGGATCACCCGTGGTATAATGGGACGTTCATCGTCACCTAACTTTTATGCTATTAAAATTAGAGCTTCTCTCTACAACTAAAGGGAAATACACCCGCTATAATACCCATTAAGCATGTTTTTCAAGCAATAAAGGGAATATCGCCCTTTAATTCATTCTATATCTTCGAATCGTCCTACGATGATTGAATTAAAGGGAGGAAATCCCTCTATATTCTTCATTTCCCTGAATCGAGCTAAATTAACGGGAGTATTCCCTTTAGTTAACTTCAGCACTGCTGATCCAGCGGTGTAACTATCCTGAGGTACTACTGCTTATACAAATGTAGGGTAACAAATATAGAATAAGTTCTACTATTGCTCCGGATTACCCACGCTTACAGCCGGAGCCAATCCGGCATGCTTACGGCCCGGAATCTCACCGGTCTCTTCAAAAGCGACAACAATGGCGTCAATTTCTTTCTTAAGCTCGGATACGAGCTCCGCTTCAGGAACTTTACGGATCATTTGACCGTAGCGGAACAGCAACCCTTCACCGCGGGCACCTGCGATACCAATATCAGCTTCACGTGCCTCTCCGGGACCGTTGACGGCACAGCCCAGTACCGAGACTTTGATCGGCACCTTCAGCTTAGAGATATACTCTTCTACTTCATTGGCGATGGAGAAGAGGTCTATGTCCAGACGTCCGCAGGTCGGGCATGAGATCAGTGTAGGTGCGTTAGAGATCAGACCAAAGGTCTTAAGCAGCTCACGCGCCACCTTAACCTCCTCGACAGGGTCAGCGCTCAGGGAGATGCGCACAGTGCTGCCGATCCCCATGGAGAGCAGTGCACCGATCCCGGCGGAGCTCTTTACGGTTCCGGCAAACAGCGTACCCGACTCTGTGATACCGAGGTGCAGCGGATAAGGAATGACTTCGGCCGCTTTACGGTAAGCTTCGATGGCCATCGGCACATCAGAGGCTTTGAGCGATACGATAATATCATGGAAGTCCAGTTCCTCAAGAATCCCGATATGATAAAGGGCACTCTCAACCATCGCTTCCGGTGTCGGATAACCGTATTTCTCCAGGAGATGCGACTCCAGGGAACCGGCGTTTACGCCGATACGGATAGGAATTCCTTTGTCCTTGCAGGCTTTGACTACCGCTTCTACCTTGTCACGGCGGCCGATATTGCCGGGATTAATCCGCACCTTGTCGATGCCGTTCTCAATCGCCAGCAGTGCCAGTTTATAATTAAAGTGAATGTCCGCCACCAGCGGAATGTGGATTTGCTTCTTGATTTCTTTGATCGCTGCAGCCGCCTCTTCATTGTTGACGGTAACACGCACGAGCTGGCAGCCCGCTTCCTCTAACCGCAGAATTTCAGCCACTGTAGCTTCCACGTCAGCGGTCTTGGTCGTACACATGCTTTGAATAGCAACCTCGTTGTTACCCCCGATAATAACTCCGCCGACATTGACGGGCCGGGTCTGGTGTCTCAAGAACATGGTTTTCTCCCCCATAACGATCAAAGCTCCACCCCTTCCGCCCACCTTATGAAGCGGGATCAGCGGAAACGGTGGAGACTATGACTTGTATTATTGTAAGGTCAGCGTGTCTTAGGCGCTTTCCTCTTTTTTCTTGTCTTTCTTAAGCCCCAGCTCAGGCAGAGCCTTCTCTTGCACAACCTGTTCTGTAATCACGCAGTCTTTAATATCATCGCGCGAAGGAACCTCATACATCACATCAAGCATAATGCTCTCAATGATGGCACGCAGACCGCGGGCACCCGTGTTGCGTTTGATCGCTTCCTTGGCAATAGCTTCAAGAGCCTGCGGTTCAAACTTCAGCGCCACATTGTCCATTTCCAGAAGCTTGATGTACTGCTTGGTCAATGCATTCTTCGGTTCAGACAGAATGCGGACCAGTGTATTCTCATCAAGCGGCTCGAGTGTGGAGATTACCGGCAGACGGCCGACAAACTCAGGAATGAGACCGAATTTGAGCAGATCCTCAGGCAATACCATGGAGAGGTATTCTCCGGCTTTCAGATCCTTCTGGCCTTCAACTGCAGCATTGAAGCCGATGACTTTTTTGCCGATACGGCGTTTGATCATTTGCTCCAGACCGTCAAAAGCACCGCCTACGATGAACAGAATGTTCGTTGTATCGATTTGGATGAACTCCTGATGAGGATGCTTGCGTCCGCCCTGCGGAGGTACAGAAGCAACTGTGCCTTCCAGGATCTTCAGCAGCGCCTGCTGTACACCTTCACCGGAAACGTCACGGGTAATGGACGGATTCTCGGATTTGCGTGCTACTTTATCAATTTCGTCAATATAGATAATGCCGCGTTCGGCCTTCTCGACATCATAATCAGCAGCCTGGATCAGCTTCAGCAGAATGTTCTCAACATCTTCGCCGACGTAGCCCGCTTCCGTAAGGGAGGTTGCATCCGCAATAGCAAAAGGAACGTTGATGATCTTCGCCATCGTCTGGGCCAGCAGGGTTTTACCGGAGCCGGTTGGTCCGAGCAGCAGAATGTTGCTCTTCGTCAATTCGACATCTTCAATCTTGCTTTGGCTGTTGACGCGCTTATAGTGATTGTATACGGCAACGGAGAGCGACTTCTTCGCCTGCTCCTGGCCGATTACGTATTGATCGAGAATATCACGGATTTCCTTCGGTTTCGGAATATCCTTCAGATCCAGCTCTTCTTCATGACCGAGCTCTTCCTCCACGATTTCCGTGCACAGCTCGATGCATTCGTCACATATATAAACACCAGGTCCGGCTACAAGCTTACGAACCTGCTCTTGTGATTTGCCGCAAAAGGAACATTTCAGCTGCCCTTTTTCATCGTTAAATTTAAACATCTTACCACCCCTTTAAGATATGATCGGTGAAGAGAGTACCTGGTCAATAAGCCCGTATTCCTTCGCTTCTTCCGCGCTCATGAAGTTGTCGCGGTCCGTATCCCGTTCGATTTTTTCAAGGGGTTGACCCGTGCGATCCACATAAATTTGATTCAACTTCTGTCTCGTTTTGAGAATCCAGTCCGTATGAATCCAAATATCGGATGCCTGCCCCTGAACACCGCCGAGCGGTTGATGAATCATGACTTCACTGTTGGTCAGCGCATATCTTTTGCCTGGTGCTCCAGCGGTAAGCAACAGCGAACCCATACTGGCTGCCATCCCTACGCAAATCGTTGAAACATCCGGTTTAATATATTGCATCGTATCATATATACCCATGCCCGCTGTTACAGAACCACCGGGAGAGTTGATGTACAGGTGAATGTCTTTTTCTGGGTCATCTGCTGCCAGGAACAACAACTGGGCAATAATCAGATTGGCGACATCATCGTCAATCGCATTGCTCAGGAAGATGATGCGGTCCTTAAGCAATCTGGAATAGATATCGTATGAGCGTTCTCCACGACTTGTTGATTCCACAACCATAGGTACCAAACTCATGCCACCAACCTCTTTTCTCTATACAGATTAGTCTTTCCGTTTCAGAAATATTTTAACACGTTCGGGGCGGGATGTCATTTTTTCACTGGTTCGAAAATAACGTAATACCCCGCGTGCCTGCCATTATAGCGCACTTCCAGACAGAATGCCAACCCGCTTCCGGTTATGTACACCCAGACGTGCAGCCGCCGATAAAAAATAAGGCACGTAACAGAACTTACGTGCCTTATTGATTGCTATTTATGGAGGCCGACTTGCTTGGCCGTTCTAGGTAAAATGGACTTATGGAACAATCTTACTCAGCGCTTGCTTCTTCTGCTGCTGGAGCTTCTTCTGCTGCTTCAACTTCCACACTGCTTGCAATCAGCAGGTCGATGGTTTTGCGCAGAGAAATTTCGTCGCTCAAGCTGCTCAGGGAGCCGTTAGCTGCCAGGATGCTGCGGATTTCTTCAGGTGAACGTTTGAAGGATTCAGCCATAGTCGCAAGCTCTTGGTTTACTTCTTCTTCGGAAACTTCGATGTTCTCTTCCTTCGCAATCACTTCAAGCACCAGGTTGTTGCGAACGCGCTTCTCGGCATCGCTCTTCATCTGGCCTTCAAGATCTTCACGGGTTTGGCCGGAGAAGCTGAGGAACATGTCCATGTTCATGCCTTGCTGACGAAGACGGTTGTCGAAATCGCGAACCATGTTCTGAACTTCGCTGTTGATCATTGCTTCAGGAATTTCAACTTCTGCATTAGCTGCCGCTTTGTCAACTACTGCAGTTTCACGAACGCCCTTCAGTTCATCCTGTTTGCGGGATTCCAGCTGTGCCTTCAGGTCTGCTTTGTATTCTTCCAGCGTATCGAATTCACTTACATCCTTAGCGAACTCATCATCCAGTTCAGGAAGCTGTTTGCGTTTGATTTCATGCAGCTTCACTTTGAATACTGCTGCTTTACCGGCAAGGTTCTCTGCATGGTAAGCCTCAGGGAAAGTAACTTCAACATCCTTGAAATCTCCAGTAGCCATGCCTACAACCTGCTCTTCAAATCCAGGAATGAACGAGTTGCTGCCAAGCTCCAGGGAATGACGCTCAGCCGCGCCGCCTTCGAATGGCACACCGTCAACAGAACCGTCGAAGTCGATAACAGCGATATCGCCGTTAGCTGCTGCTCCTTCTTCAACTACAACCAGCTCAGCATGACGCTCCTGCAGACGTTTCAGTTCAGCATTCAGCTCGTCTTCAGTAACTTCAGCCTTTTGAACCGGAACTTCAAGGCCTTTGTACTGGCCAAGTTTCACTTCAGGCTTAACGGTAATCTTCGCTTTGAAGATGAAGGCTTGGCCTTTTGCGAATTGCTCGATGTCCACTTCAGGACGGTCTACAGGGAAGATATCTGTTTGTTCAACAGCTTCGCCGTATACTTCTGGAAGAAGGATGTCAATTGCATCCTGGTAGAGGCTCTCTACACCAAAACGGGATTCAAAAATCGGCCGCGGCACTTTACCTTTACGGAAACCAGGTACGTTTGCTTTCTTAACTACTTTATTAAATGCTTTGTCGAGGGCTGCAGCTACGCGTTCTGCTTCTACTTCGACTTCAAGAACTCCAAGGTTCTTCTCTATTTTTTCCCAAGTTGCTTTCATAATATACTTTTCCCTCCAAAATAGGTTACATGTTTACTTCAAATAATTACGCAAAATAATCACGCAATTCACGCACAGAATAACCATTATATTATATACAACATCGCTTTATTTATCAAGTATAGAACTCTTAACAAATCCTTTGAGAGACCGATAGGCTCCTTCGAATTGAAAGCGCATGCCGTCGGTTATGCCGTACATTACACGCGTCTCTTCCTCCTGGCGGTTCCCGTTCAGGCTCTCCGAAACCATCTGATGCAGCGCCCCCGCCCAAATATCCAGCAGGGCATCCTCACCTTCCAGCAATTTGTGATATTCAGAGGACCCATAAATCGACATAATAAACTGTCCCCAGAGCTCCTGTGCAAAATAATACAGGGTGGGCTCATGCACCTCTGCCTGTTCCGCCACCCGTTCCATGACCTGGCTGATCTGGGGCGGAAACTCGTCGTTCTGCAGCGGGACGGTTTCGATCTCAATCTGCGCCACCTCATGACCGCGGCCCAGTTTCACAATGCCTTGCGCTCCGCGTTTCTTCAGTGTCTGGAGCGTACGAAACTGCAGCAGCGGATGCACCGGAGTCTTTTGCAGCCAGGCAGTCAGCTTCTCATCCACTTGACCGCCCTCCAGATAAGAGAGCTGCTCCAGTGCCAGAATGGTCGCTTCCGACAGCGGTTCATTCATCACCTTCCGCAGCAGCTTGTCGGGATAATCCGCATCCTCTTCCAGCTTCGACTTTGCCAAAATCCGGGCCATATCCTCTTCCTTAAGATCCTGTTCCGCACCGGAAGCGGTATGATCGCTGCCTGTGTTCTCGGCAGCTTCCGGAAAGGCCGCTTCCAGCCAGCCCAGCAGCGACTGCCATTCCTCGTAGTGCCGCTCTTCCTGACCCTGGCATTGCAGCAGGAACCGCAGCAATTCCATCGCTTCCCCGTAGCGTTCACTCTCCAGCATTACCGTAAGCTGGATCTGATAGTAATCCAGCGTTTTCGGAAACAGCACGATATTCTCTTTGGCGGGGGAATTGAATTGATTAATGAGGGCACCTCCTTTTCTCCGAACCATGATTAATTGTAGATTATAGCATAACCTATTAAGGTTTCAAAAAAACAAGTTGAAAAAGTTATTCATCTATGATAACATAATTTTTGCTTGCTTTTCACTGTTATCTCATGTCCCGGTAGCTCAGCCGGATAGAGCATGCGCCTTCTAAGCGCACGGTCGGGGGTTCGAATCCCTTCCGGGACGTCCTACAGAAACAGCCTTCCTTCGGGAGGGCTGTTTTTGCGTTCCGGGGGATGAGAACCCCCTCAAGCTTTAATTCGACTCCATCCGCAGCTTAATAGTGCGGATATTGTCGATGTTGAACACCATATTCTCTACCGGCTCCGTGATATCTGCCGTGTAGCGGTCGATCGTGACCCTGCCCAGATACATTTTGTGGACAGAGATGCTTTGTTTCGCCTTCAGATAAGACTGCGCACCGCTCTCTCCGCCTACATAAAAGGCTGAAATGCTGCCTCCCGCCTCCAGCTTGGAGCCGCGGCACATCGAAAACGTCTTGCGAAACGAGATATTGCCTGAGGAGAACAGCTCGCTCTGCACAATGCCGTCTCTGTGGATCATAATGTCGCCATTGGATTTAAGCGTGCTGTTCTGACATTTTCCGATATTGACCTCCACCTTAGTCTCCTGCAATCGGGCCACGCCCGTGTGCAGCTCTTCCAGCATGCCGATCACTCCATTCAGCGCAGCCTCATTCATGAAGTCGACCAGCTGGGCCGGCTTTAACAGCAAGTTCAGAAAATGCAGTGTTTGCTGAAGATCCTGATGATACGAAGCCTGTACCGTCGCGAGCACGGAGAGCAGTTCCTTAGTGAGCTGCGGGATCTTGTGAAATTTACTCTCCAGCAGCAGGACTACCGCTTGTCCGTATTTCACGCTCTGTTTGCGGGCCTGTACCGCCTGGATGAGCAGCCGGACGGCTGTTCTCAGCAGCAGTGCTTCTTCAATCAACAGCTTGGAGCAATTGAAAATCCGGTTGTACAGCACGCCAAAATAGCCGGAATAGAGCTTGCTGTTCACCACATTTCCTTTGACGAGAATACTGCCGGTTGCGGTTATCGTCGAATTGTAAATGCTGCCGTCCACATATACATTCCCCAGCGACTCAATAATCATATTGTCTTCCACGTTGCCGCGGACAATCACATCGCCGGAAAAAAGAATATTGCCGGTCTTGATGTTCACATTGCCGGGAACGATATAGGTCGTAGTAATGTCAAAATATTTGATTTTGTCACCGGTTACCCGGGGACGGCCTTCACGCAGCGCCCGGATCTCATTATTGATCAGCACCACGGTGTTATTTTTGGCAATGATATTCACATCGTTCGGCAGCGGCGGATATAATATCTCCCCGTATACATCACAGCCGGGAATCCCCTCCACAAAGGGAATTTTACGGGCAATGACCTCTCCCCTGATCACTGAAGGAATGCGGAGATGGCTGCGGAAATCCACTTGCCCTTCAATTTCACTGAACTCATTCTCTATCGTTTCAGAGAAAAACAGCTCCAGCTGCGCATTCTCTCCCGGGACAGCAGCCCTTCCCTTTGCAGCAGTTATCGGCTGATAGGTGGGATTCTGCAGCTCGGCATGAATTCCGGATATATTCAGGTTCTGTATAATTCCCCGATGCTCGAAATCTGTAATGATCCGGTTCAGACCCAGCTGTTCAACCACAGTCTCTGTATCCAATGCGGCCTCTACTTCTACCATACTGGCCGAATAATAGTCATTCAATTTCCATTGATAGCGTTTTGGGGAATATAAGGTGAAAAAAGCCTGCAGACGATCCTCGGACACCGTAATCGTATACAGCGGCGGCTCTATGATCTCCCACTCAATCATATCCTGTGAGGTCACTTCAGCAGGGCCTGAAACGGGCTGGCCGTTGACAAGGATTACCACTGGAGGAGCGGCCGAAATCACCGCAGGTGTTCCGCCGGGCAGGGGGTCCTGAACAAATATTTTGCCCGTACGGACAAGAACCCGTCCGCCGAGGTCATTCTCAAAATACTCAGGCTCCATAAAGGTCTGCAGGGGCTCATCGTCATTCTGCGAAAGCTCCAGCATATTAATCAGCTTGTTCAGTTCCTGTTCGGACATATGATCGGGCATCTCGCTGCACCTCCTGGTTAATGTACAACGGTAGAAAGGCTGCGCTCTGTACGTAACTGCTTTCATTCTATTATTAATATTAATTTTAAGCAATTACGAATCATGGCAGGATTAGGAAATTGGGGCTTACCACCATCCCCCGCCTGCCGTCTCCTCCACAATCGCTGCAACACCGGTGGCAATCTGTTCCGGACGGGCACGTGAAATGCTGATACGCAGGAATTTCTCCCGCTCCAAATAGCCTGATAAATAGAATCCCTTTCCGGAAACCACGCGGATCTTACGCTTGTGAAGACGCTTCTCTAGATGCTCCAGATTTACAGTCTGGGGCAGCTTCATTTGGATATATATCCCGGAGTCTACGCCCGGTGCCTCGATCAGACCGGCAGAATTATAACGCTGCAGGGCTTCATTCAGCCGGGCCATCCGCTCCGCGTACAGGCTGCGGATCTTATGCTTGTGGCGCTCATACATACCGTTTTTGATATAGATATCCAGCGCGGCCTGCGACAAGAGCGAGGTGTCCATGTAGCTCTTATGAGCCTGGAAGACTGGCAGCAGCGTCTCCGGCAGGACAGCGGCTCCAAGGCTGAGACCCGGGAAAATGATTTTGGAGAAGCTTTTTAGATAGATCACATGCCCGGACCGGTCGAAGGCCGCAATGGGATCGAAAGGTCTGCTGTCCCCGAGATCAGCCATGTAGTCATCCTCCACCACATACACGTCATATTTGCCGGCCAGCCGGGCTATTGCCTGGCGCTCCTCTTTCGTGTAAGAGGTTCCCAGCGGATTATGGTATCTCGACATCGTGTAGAAAAACTTTATACCGCCTGTGCGGAAATACTCCTCCAGCAATTGCAGATCTATCCCGTCCCCGGAGCGGGGAATACCGCTGACCGGAATCCCCTCCGCTTCCAAAAATCTCAGGTAAATATCATAACTCGGCTGTTCCACAAGCACCGTCTCTTTTCCGTTAGGAAAAGGCATCTTCGCAAGTATCCCCAGCGCCTGCTGCACCCCTGAGGTAATGAAGATCCGCCCGGGTGCAGCAAATACCTGTGCATCTGCCAAATGCGGCACCAGCGTCTGCCGCAAGGCTGCCAGCCCCTGTGTCTCCCCATAAGTGAACAAATGGTATTTGTAGGTGTCAATCGCTTGGTTCAGGCAGTGCTGAAAGTCCAGATAAGGGAACACATTCAAGTCGGGCGAAGCCGATCCGAAATCAATGGTTCCGTCCTCTGCCTCCACGCTCTCCTCCCCGGGCTGCTCTACGACATAATATCCGCTCTGCGGAATGGAGTAGATTACATGCTTCTGTTCCAGTTCCCGGTAGGCCCGGATTACCGTGCTGACACTACAGCCGTAGCGGGCGGCGGCGCTGCGGACTGACGGGAGCTTATGGCCGGAACGATAAGAGCCGCCGCTAATTTGTTGCTCCATCTCCATCAGGACTTTATCATACTTGCGCATACCCTTCCCCTCCTCCGATATCACCATTATAACGTATACCTCCTAACTGTACCGGTACAGTTGTGATAATCTCCCGTTGTGGCTGAGTGCGAATCCCATTAATTTTAAAATAACAGATGGGGGGGCGGCGTTGGGTCCCCGTATCTCAAACTGCACAGACAGAAAGGAAGCTGCCATCATGAAACAACAACCGGGTGTTAAGACCGCCTATATGCTTGCCGTACTGAATGCGGCGATTATCGGATTTTCATTTCTTTTTACCAAAATGGCTCTGGAGTTCTCCGGCCCGCTCGATACACTGGCCTTCCGGTTTGCCGGCTCGTTCATTGTTATGTCTGTTCCAGTGGCCTGCGGCTGGGTCAAGTTGAGCTACCGGGGCAAGCCGCTGCATAAAGTGCTGCTGCTGGCAGCCATGTACCCGCTGGGCTTCTTCACCCTCCAGGTGTTCGGACTGCAGCATGCGACTTCCGCCGAGGGAGGAATTCTGTATTCCTTTACCCCCGTGGTGACGCTGATTATTGCCTCTCTGTTCCTCAAAGAAGCCACCTCATTCCTGCAAAAGCTGTCCATCTTCCTGTCGGTCTTCGGCGTAGTGTTCATCTTCATCATGAAAGGCAGCAGCATTGACCTGTCGAACATGGCCGGAATAATCATGCTGTTCCTGACCTGTGTGGCTTTTGCCGGATACAGTGTACTGGCCCGTTCGCTTGCTAAGCAGTTCACCCCGTCCGAAATCAGCTACCTGATGATGGCAGTCGGTTTCATCGTATTCTTCGGCACATCGCTCATCAGCCATACGGCGGATAGAACCCTGGGAGACTTGTTCACCCCGCTAAAGAGCGCTACCTTCACGCTGGCAATCCTATACTTAGGCGTAATTTCATCGCTGCTGACCACCCTGACGTCCAATTATATTTTGTCCAAAATCGAAGCTTCGCGGATGAGTGTCTTCACGAATCTCTCGACTCTGGTCTCAATCGCAGCGGGAGCCTTGTTCCTGGGAGAAGAGGTAACCCTATACCACTGGATCGGATCCGCACTGATTATTGCCGGGGTACTGGGGGCAAATATGTTCGGGCGGGGGCAGACACCTGCTTCTCAGCAAGCCTCACGCCGGGAGACAGCACTAAAGAATTTCCGGTAACATAATTGTGTCGCTCTTCTTCATAATAAGGCTGCCCTTTTCCGTTCCCGTCGTATGACATTAAAAAGCAGACGGCCGGAAATCCGGCCGCCCGCAAGTGGCGTTATGCTATTCGATTACAACCCTTTTTTCTTGAGGTCCTCCAGATGGCGCTGGTACATCACTTTTTCTACTTTTTCCGCGCCGACCTGATCCATTTGCTTCACGAATTCATTGTAGGCAGAATCGAACTCTGCATCAGATTTGGACAGGATCAGCTTCGGAATTGTTTTGTTCCACAGATCCTTAACCTTCGCATTGATAGTGCCTTCGGCGGTTGCACCGTCGGGCTCAAGATTCTCCATGCCGAGTGAATAGTTGTCGAAGTTATATTTCTCCAGCATCTTCATCGCTTCATATTGTACCGGCTGGCTTTCCTTCAAATCACGGGCAGAAGCGTCATCCCACAGCTTGCCGGCTCTGAAGAGCAGTGTGGAGTCGTTGAAGCCATATTTGGAATTGAAGGTGGCGTTGTCTTTTACCGACATGTCCAGAATATCCTGTTTGTACTTTGGAAGACCGTCAACCATATCATAGGTTTCACCTTCGGTACCGTATCTCATATCCATTTGCCCTTCATCCGACCAGGCGTATTCGGCGAACTGGATGATGCGTTCCGGATTTTTGGCATTTTTGGTGATGAACAGACCTTGCCAGCCCATCAGGCGGGATGCCGGATAACGAGGGTCTTGGCCGTTAACCTTCAGGCCGTCCAGAATTGTGTACGCTTGTTCCTTGCCGAGTGTGCTTTCGATCTTCGGATTATATTGGGTATACATGTTGTTCATGTACTGGGAAGCGACTGCATATTGCGCGCCGTACAGCTTTTCTTCGTATTGCTCCTGCTTGTAAATCAGCAGCTGCGGATCGAACAGGCCTTCAAGGCTCAGCTTGTTCAGGAAACGGAAGGCGTCGATGAACCCTTTGTTGCGCATCGGGTACTGCACGATTTGCTGGTCGTCCTTCACTTGCTCTTCAAGCAGATGCGGGGAGAAGGAATAGATCAAATAGTCCATAGAGTTGCTGCCGTGGAAGCCATTCTTCGCCACATCGAAAAATTCCACGCCCACCGGACTGACATCCGGGAATTTCTCTTTGGCCAGCTTAAGCGCACTCACTAGATCATCCGGTGTTTGAATGGCCGGGCTGCCGATCGCCGCATAAATATCGGAGCGGATAAACCAAGGCCGGATTGGCGTGATCGGTACGCCGCTGGTCAGTCGGTCTGCGGTTTCGTACAGGTTCGGCAGATACCAGAGCTTGCCGTCGATGGAATGGTATTTAACCATATCCGGGTCCAGCTGAGCTTTGAAGTCAGGCGCATATTTCTCCATCAGCTCATCCATGGAATAGACCATGCCATTCTTGATCAGCTTCGTCACGGCCGGATTGTTCCAGTCCAGCATGATGGTATCGGGAAGATCTCCCGAAGCAATCATCGTGTTCAGGTAGTCATCATCGCTGCCGGTTGCAAGCTTGCGGTCAATGGTAACGCCCGTTTTTTCGGTAGCAAGCTTCATGGCAAATTGGTCTTTCCACAGATAATTGGATGCCCAGTTGCCATAGAAATATTGGGTGAATGTGAACGGGGATGTATCCTTCTGCCACGATGGGCCGTTACTCTCTGCCGGTGCAGACGCCTGCGCATTGCCGCTGTTCGCCGCAGCGGTTTCCGCTGGTGTATTCGTGTTGTTATTCGCGCTGTTGCCGGAACCGCAGCCTGCGAGCATACTCATAGCCAGAATGGCAAGCGCGCTTATCTTTAAGCCTTTCCCTTTCATACTCTAACCCCCTTGATATTTGGTCTTGCTCTATACATGAACGCCCGGTCCGGAATTCTTCCGGCTTACCCTTTCACCGAGCCAATCATGACTCCTTGGACAAAATACTTCTGGACGAAAGGATACGTAAATACGATCGGAAGCGTCGTAATTACCATCGTCGCCAGTTTCAGCGAGGCTGCCGAGACGGCTCCGTAGCCAAGCTGGCTGGCCAGCTGGCTGACATTGCTGTTGGAGCTGATAATCTGCATTAGAATCTGCTGCAGTGTCAGCAGCTTGTCTCCGCCGAACAGCATCGCATCGTACCAGGAATTCCAGTGGAACACGGCGTTGTACAGCGCAATCGTCGCCAGCACCGGCTTGGATACCGGGAGCACCAGCTGGAAAAAGATCCGCAGATCATTGGCCCCATCAATTTTGGCCGACTCCTCGATTTCTTTCGGCAAAGCCTTGAAGAAGGTAAGCATAATGATTGCGTTAAACACATTAAACAGATTAGGGATAATATAGACAAGGAAATGACCTTTCAGATGAAGGTATTTCGCCACTACTAAATAGTAGGGAATAATTCCGCCGCTGAAATACATGGTAACAATTGCCATGATCAGGAAAACCCGCCGGCCGACCAGCTCCGTCTTCGAAATTCCGTAAGCGAAGGCGCCGGTGAACAACACGGCGGTCGCCGTGCCGAGAATGGTCCGGGCCAGCGTAACAATGAAGGCACGCAGCATGTTCTCGTCCTGAAACACAATCCGGTAGTTGTCGATGGAGAATACCCGCGGCCAGAAGGTAATGCCGCCCCGCGCCGCATCCGCAGGATCATTGAATGACGTAATCAGGATGTTATAAAACGGATATAGGGTGATCAGGCACAGGGCGAGCATCACAATGATGTTGAACACATCGAAGGCTCTGCTGCCTAAGCTTCGTGAATGGGTTAGCATGCTTACTCTCCTCCTATCCTAGAACAGGCTTTCTTTGGTGATTTTGTTTGATGTGAAGTTGGCGATGTACATTAGGACAAAGGCGACAATGGACTGGAATAGTCCAATGGCGGTTCCGTATGAGAAGCGTCCGGCGACCAGCCCCATTTTGTAGGAATAGACAGACAGTACATTAGCCGCATCCTGTGTCAGGGAATTCTGCATCATGAACATTTGGTCGAAGTTGGAGTTGACCAGCCCGCCGATGGACAGGATGAGCAAAATAATAATGGTCGGCTTGAGCGCAGGCAAAGTAATATGCCAGACCCGCCGGAAACGGTTCGCTCCGTCCACTACAGCCGCTTCATAAAGCTGCGGATCAATGCCGGCGATGGCTGCCAGATAGATGATGGAGTTCCAGCCGATATTTTTCCAGATTTCCGTAAATACCACGAGCACCAGGAAGGAATGTGAATCCCCCATCAGCATGGTATCGCTTCCAATAATACCGAGATTGACCAGCAGCTTGCTGATTACGCCGGTATCCGGATCAAGCAGCGTATACATAAAGCCTACAACGAGCACCCATGAGACAAAGTAAGGGAGATAGGTGAGTGACTGGACAATACGCTTGAAGCGCTTGAAGACGAGTTCATTTAACAGCAAGGCTAGAATAATCGGGGCCGGAAAGCCAAACACCAGTTTAGCGATGCTAATCTTAAATGTGTTGTAAAGAGAGTCTCTGAAAGTCGGGTCGGCGAAAAGCTCACGGAAATTGCCGAACCCGAGCCATGGGCTGTGAATAAAGCCCTGGAACGGCGTGTATTCCTGAAAGGCGATGATCAGGCCGTACATCGGAATGTAATTGAACACAATCATCCATAAAACGACAGGCAATGTCAAAATCAACAAATAGCGCTGCTGCCAGATCCGGTTTCTCAGCCTGTGCTTGGCGGGTATGCTGCTCATGGTCCTACTTCCTTTCCTACAGTGTGGTTTCTTTTGTCTATACATTTATTATAAAAACGGTTTCAACGCCGAGATATACAAAAAATACACGCAGGTATCAAAAACGAACGATGTTTGAAAGCGTTATCTTTTTTCCTGGCCTTATTTTGCCTCCTGACGCAAAAACCCCATCCGCTAAGCGGACAGGGTAAATGGCAGTGCCTCATTAACAGTTATGCAAAAAGCTTAGCGCTGTGAAACGATCTGATATTCTCCCGGCGACATGCCGTAGGCCTGCTTAAACAGGGTCCCGAAATAGGAGGTATTGGGGATGCCGACCTTCTCGGCGATCACGGAAACCCGCAGCTTCGTCGTCCGCAGCAGATCCTCGGCCCGCGACAGCCGGTAATCCTGGATATATTCAATCGGGGTCCGGCCCGTATTCTTCTTAAAGAGCATGCCGAGATGATTCGGGGAGACGAATACCTCTGCCGCTAGATAGGCCAGGCTGAGCTCAGGGTTGCCATAACGCTCTTCCACCAGCCGGATGACGCGGTGGGCCACATACTCGTCTTTGTGCTCCCGCTTCTCCTGAAGCCTGGAAGCAATGTCCTGAAGCCGGGACAGCATCTGCTTCTTCATCTGTTCCCGGCTCTCGCAGGCCAGCAGCTCTTCCAGGCTGCCCGGCGCTTTATCCGGCTGGCCCGGATGACCCGGAGCGGCCAGCGCCTGCAGATGATCGATCAGCCCGCTCAGCAGTCCCCCGACATAGGGCCGTCCGGCTCCGGGATACGCGGCGATCAGGTCAAACACTTCCTCGGTTACCGCCCCAGCCTCCTGTAACCGGCCGTTTCCCAGAGCGGAGCGTATACGCTTCTCCAGCTCCTTGAATCCGCGGCTCAGCCCTTCCGGATCCAGTGCGAATCTCATACGCGCTGCTTCCTCTTCTTCGGCAGCGACAATACCAGACAGGCCGTTCCATACCGCATGTCTTAGCGAGCGGGCGGCCTGTACACAGGCTTCGGGCAATTGCTCCAGCAGCTGCGCGGAATACCCGCATACCAAAATCCAGCCTCCGTCCGCGCTGTTCCCCAGTGCTTGCGGGTCTGTCCCCTCCTCCCCGGCCAGCCCGCTCCACAGCAAATGCGCCAGCTCCTGCTGCCGCTTCTCTTCCCCCGCATCCAGCGCGTACAGCAGCGCGAAGCCGGCATTCCCGCCTTCTGGAAGTGCCACTGCCAGTACCGGTAAGCCCAGCGCTTCTTCCGCCCGGCGTTCCAGCCGTTCATTCCCTATATCAGCCGGAGTGCGCACCGCTACAAGCGCATAGGCTTCGGGTGTCTGCTCCCCATACCGGGTAAGGTAGAGCTCCAGTTCTGCTGCCACCCCAAGCCCCTCTGTCCGGCCTGACAGCAGATCGCCCAGTGCATGGCGGAGAAACGCCAAATGTCCGGCTTCCAGCAGGTCCAGCTTATGCGCTTCTTCAAGCCGCAGCAGCCGTTCCTCCTGACATCTGGCGACTACCCGTGTCATCACAGCGAGCATTTCCTGCTCTTCAACGGGCTTGAGCAGATATTCCGCCGCATGAAAGCGAATCGCCTCACGGGCGTATTCGAAGTCGTCATAGCCGGTCAAAATGACGATATGCACCTGCGGCAGCTTGTCCCGGATCTGCTTCGCCATATCCAGACCGTTCATTCCCGGCATCTGGATGTCCGTAACGATGATATCAGGCTGCAGCAGAAGCGCTTTTTCCAGGCCGTCGATACCGTCAAAGGCAGTCTCTACGGTCCCTACTCCAAGTGCGGGCCAGTCCAGAAATTCTACCAGCCCTTCGCGCTCCCAGCGTTCATCCTCAACAATCAGCATTGTAAACATTAGATTAGCCTCCTGGCTTTGAAGGAGATGGTAATGACTGTACCGATTCCCGGCCTGCTGAACAGCTCCAGCCGGTATTCTTCCCCGTAATGCGAGCGCAGCCGGCTCGTAATATTCGCGAGCGCATACCCGCTGCCGGCCGATTCTAGCGGACGTTCTTCCCTGACATCAGCCAGCCGCTGCCGCGCCATGCCCACACCGTCGTCGATAATCCGCAGCACGACCCAGCCGTCTTCCACGCCCGCTTTAATGATGATGGTACCGTGGGAGCGTTTCGGTTCGATGCCGTGGACGAGCGCATTTTCCACCAGCGGCTGCAAAATATTTTTCAGCGTGACAAACTCCAGGACGGCGTCCTCAATTTCGAATACCGCATCAAAGCGCTCCTCGAAGCGGAATTTCTGAATCACCAGATAGGCCTTGACCATCTCCAGCTCACCCGCGACCAGCGTCTCCGAGCTCCCCTTATTCAGCACCAGCCGGTAAAATTTAGCCAGCGAATCCGAAATCCGGGTAACATCCGGAGCGTTCGCCTTGCGTGCCGCCCAGGAGATCGTCGCCAGCGTGTTGTACAAAAAGTGCGGATTAATCTGCGCTTCGAGTGCCTTTACCTCCGCCTCTCTTTCCAGCAGCTCGGATTTGTACACCCGTTCGACCAGATCGTGAATCCGCCGGGTCATATGATTGAAGCTGTGGGTCATCTGTGAAAATTCATCATTGCCCGTGACGGGAACCGAAACGCTAAGCGAATCTTCACGCACCTGCTTCATGGCTTTCAGCAACAGCTTCATCCGGGACAGCAGCTTGACCGTAACAAAATAAACGAGAAGGCTCAGCAGCAGCAGCGCTGCAGCCAGCACAATTAAGGTGGTATACAGCGAATCCTGTACCTTATCCACGACATGGCTGACCGGAAACACACCGATAATCCGCAGCTCGGGCCCGGCAAGCGGAATGGAGATGACAATCGACCGGGCCCCGCTCACGTCAGCAAGCCGGTTGATGGATCCGCCTGAGGTCCATGCGCCCAGACCCATCTGTTCAGCGTTGGCGCCGTACGCTTCGGCGATATTATCCGAGACGATCCGCCCGCCACCGTCCACGATGTATACGTTACCAATAGTGCCTGAGACGGCATCCCGCATCGACTTAAACAGCTCGCTCTCCGTAATTTCAATTTCCACCATCCCGGCGATGCCGAAATCATGGAACGAATAGATTTTCCGGTTAAATGAAAGTACATCCGCCACCGGCGATACATCCGGGCGCTCAAGCAGCAGCTTCTCCTTGTGCATACTCCGCCATTCGGATTTGGTGCTGTTATCGTTCAGCAGGGAGCGGTAATTGTCATCTTCTGCGATCCGGCGGATACTGAAAAACCCGTCATACCCTCCGTACAGCTCGGGAATTTGCGGATTGGTCATATAAACATGGATGGAGTGGATGTAAGGATTCTGCCTCATAATATTGTCAATGGTCGGCGCGACATTGTCGCGGTAATCCTGCAATTGAAAGCTCTCATTGATAAAATCGCTGTCAAGCAGCGTCTGGATCCGTGAGTCAAAGGCGATGATCTGCGAAATATTCTCCGTCATCTTGACCTTCTCCTCAATGCTGCTCTTGGTCTGCAGCAGGTTCTGCTCCATGATGGTCTGAGCCTGCTCAATCGCCGATTCCGCCGCCTGCCGGTAGAGGGTATAGCCGGTCAGCAGCAGCGACACAAACAATATGGAAACAAAAATAATGACAAATTTCGAGGTCACGCTCCAATGCTGATAAAAACGTACAAATCGCACCATGCCGGTCCACCCTCCTGTTACGTTCACCGCCCTCCCATTGTACAACTCCCTATGTGCTTCCGCTAGCTCCTTTCCAAACACAAAACAGGCCGCCGGATGAGCCCGGCGGCCTATAAATTCGTACAGCTAGCTGGTCCGGTGCGGCATTACCGCCCCTTGCGGCGGTTTCCCAGCCACAACGGGAACCTGAAAATGAAATTGATCAGCAGGACTACAAAGACAAGCACTGCCGCCGACTTGTCGGCAATTTGCCGCGCATCCTCGACGATCGCCTCGGATTGTACATACCACAGATGCACCGCCAGAGTCTCACCCGGCGAGAACAGATTGAAGTCCCACATTTCGCCGGAGGTACTGAGGCCTGCGGTCAGGATAATGACCGCAGACTCCCCGAACGCGCGTCCGGCCACCAGACAGATGCCTGTGACAATGGCAGGCATAGCCACCGGCAGCACCACCTTGCGGATGACGTGGAATTTGGTCATCCCCAGTGCGTAGCCGGCTTCGCGGATGTCGCCGGGAACCGCGCGCACGGCTTCTTCCGTTACGCGGGCCAGCATCGGCAGGTTAAGCAGCGCCAGGGAGACGCCGCCACCGAGAATGGTCAGGCCGATATTGAAATATTCGGCGAAGATTGCCAGGCCCAGCATCCCGAATACAATCGAAGGCACGGAGGACAGCGACTCCACACAAATGCGCAGTGCACCGGTAAAACGGTTGTCCGGCGCGTATTCTGCCATATAAATTCCGGCCCCTACACCGATCGGAATTGAAATCAGCAGGGAGATAAACAGAATGTAGAAGGAATTGAACAGTACCGGGCCAATTCCGCCTCCGGGATCAATCTCCTCCGGCTGCTTAATCAGGAAATCGGGTCTAAGCGCAGGTAAACCTTTGCTTAGAATGGTAAAGAGCAGCCAGAAAATCAGCAGCATGACCAGCGCTCCCAGTGTATAGAAGCCGATGGTTGCAATTTTGTTGCGCCGCTGCGCACGTGCAGTATAACGTGTACGGGTAAAACCGGTCATTATGCATCCCCCCGTTTCCGGCCGAGCACGCGGATTACAAAAATCAGCACAAACGAAATCAGCAGCAGCAGGAAGGCCATCATATGCAGCGCGTAATTCCAGGAGGAATCAAACTCCACATTGGAGATCTGCATGACAATATTGCTGGTCAGCACCGAGGACGGTGTGAACAAGGTTTTGGCCAGCTGCGGCGTATTGCCGATAACCATGACAACCGCCATCGTCTCACCGACTGCACGGGTCATGCCGAGGATAATAGCCGAGATAATTCCCCGTTTAGCCGCAGGCAGCACTACACGCATAATCACTTGCAGACGGGTAGACCCCAGGGCGTAGGCAGCGTCACGGTATTTGCGCGGAACGGCAATAATGGCGTCATCGCTGATCCGGCAGATTGTTGGCAGCACCATTAGCGCAAGCACTAGCGCAGCCGCCAGCAGCCCGTCGCCAAGTCCTTCCCCGCTGACCCTGCGCAGAAATGGAAGCAATACCGTGAGGCCCAGATAGCCGTATACTATGGAAGGTATGCCGACGAGCAGATCAAGCACCGGACGGATAAAGCTCTTCAGCCACTTCGGAGCGATCTCCGCGCAGAGCACGGCCATCCCGACCGAGACCGGCACCGCGATCAGCAGGGTTAGTGCGGTCAGGGACAATGTATTTACGATAAAGGCTGCAGCTCCAAAAGCATCCTCCTCCGGTGTCCAGTTGAAGGACAGGAAGAATTCTGCCGGAGAGACGTGTGCGAACAGGAGCAGCGCCGTTTTTCCGATGAATACAACTACTAGTCCAAGCACAAAACAAAGTGCAAGGATGCTGAATAAGAAATAAAAGCGGGATAATTTATTGCCGAGCAGATGTCTGCGGTGGCGCTTTTCATTTACGCTGCTTTGCATTTGAGCTGCACGCTTAGGTGTTTTTGATGCCAGGCTTTGGACTGGTGCCCCCATACTTTCCCTCCTGTAAGCGGCCACCCCCGTACATTCCGGAGCTGGCCGCTGTTACCGTTCAATATAATGAAGCTGCTTGGTTTAGCCTTTCATTGCTGCAATCGGAATGAACTTAAGCTTTTTAAGCGATCCGTTCTGGAATTTCTTGCTCTGTACATATTCGATGAATTCTTTGGTTGCGCCGGTCGGCTGGCCTTTGGTCATGTAGTAGCCGTATGCCCAAATCTTGTACGAGCCGTTGATTACGTTATCCGTAGTAGCGGCCACACCGTTAAATTTAACAGCCTTGATGTCGCTGCCGGTTACATAGACGAGGTCGATGTAGCCAATGGAGTTAGGTGTAGTTGCAACCGCCGTTTTCATGTCACCGCTGGAGCCGGTTTCCTTATAATTTTTCTCTTTTTTCACGATATCTCCGCCGCCCAGTGCCTTAGCCTGGTAGTTAACGCGTGTACCGGAACCGAATGAACGGGTAATCACTACGATGTTGGCATCCGATCCGCCGACATCCTTCCAGTTGGTGATTTTGCCGGAGAAAATGCCTGCCAGCTGTTCGGTAGTCAGATTGTCTACACCGACATTTTTGTTCACGATAGTGGCAAAAGGAATGACCGCTACTTTGTTCGCTACCTGTCCTTCAAATGCTTTGAAGCCCGGTACGTCAATGCTGGCATCCCAGTCGCAGGCGCCGATATCGGCGATGCCTTTCTTCACGGCCTGTGGTCCGGTAACCGAACCTTTGCCGGAAGCGGCGATTTTCACTTTTGGATGCAGCTTCTGGAATTCTTTGGCTGCCTGCAGCGTGAGCGGAAGCAGTGCTGTGGAGCCGTTGACTGTGATTTTACCCTTGAGGCTGTCAGCCGCTGCAGCAATCCCTGCAAAAGATGCTGTTACCGCGATGACCGCTGTCAGTGCTGTTACCGTTAATTTTTTGAAAACCTTCATGAAATAATTCTCCTCCCGGCGTTTGCGCCGTTATATTGTGTGGGTGTGGGTGGACTTGCTTATTTGGTGAGCTGAAGTGCCTGGCCGTTCTGGATCAGGAGCACTTTGCCGTCACTTACGATAGCCAGCTTGCTGCCGTCATGGGAAACCGCTACTTCCGAGACATCTTCGGTAGTGTGGAAGAGCGACGTTTTGCTGCCGTTTGCGTCGATCGAATAAATGGTGGTGCTTCCGTCAGCTGCCGTACCGGACACAATAAGACCAGTGGCTACGCCGGTAGACCAGGAAGGCTCCACATCAAGCGCGATGTTGGTAATGGCACCGTCCGCTGCAATGGATTTCAGGGTGTTCGCCGCATTTCCGTCCGGATCTGCGCTCAGGTAGGCTACAGTACCATTTGCCAAAATTTCCGGATACAGTTTGTTATCCAGCGCTGTAGTCAGAGCTGCCGGCTTCGCGTCTTTAGTGGAGAGGTCCAGCTTGTACAATTGCTCTCCGGCTTTGCTGAAGTCTACGGTCAGTGAATCTTCCGTGCTGTCAGCATCATTCTTGGCAACACCAGTTACATTGACAATGTAGACCACGCTTTTCGCATCAGCAGACAGCCGAAGCTCCGATTTATTCTCCACTTTATCTTCAAGAATGGTTTTGACGGCTCCGGTCTCTACAGAGATTTGGCCAATCTTCTCCTGCTTGTCGCCCTGGATGAAGTAGATCGTTTTGCCGTCCTGCGACCAGACCAGATCCACCTTCACGCTCGTATCCGTACCCAGAGGGGAGATCGCGCCGCTCGATAGGCTGATCAGATTCAGCTGGCCTTTGTCATCGGTGAACGCACCCCATTTCTGATCTGGGGATACAGCGAAATCCAGTGCACTTTCATTAGAAGAGAAAACATCATATACGCCAGGGAAGGCGCTGAATTTGAGCAGCTGGGCGGTTTCCGAATCGCTCCGGTTCGCAATGATGCTTCCATCGGCGTTCCAGTGCAGCGTATCGAACTGGCCTTCCGGACGGGCAAAGCTCAGAATCGACTGGTCTTCAGCCGTAAGCTCACCGCCAAGGGCAGTAACCAGCTTGGTCAGCTCTACGTATACTTTTCCGTTATAGAGTACAGGGGCTACCGTGAACTGCTGCGATACTCCGTCCACCAGATAGCTTTTGGCACCCGCCTGAAGCTGTACGGTATGTAATCCTTTACTGTCATTCAATTCAAAACCGTTGCTGCTGAGGATCACTTTGGCTCCTAGCTCCCCGGCCACTTCACTAAGGGAATACAGCTTGTAGCCTCTGCTGTCTATTGTGCTGAACGCAACCGGCAGGCTGTTGACTTTCCATGTCGCCTTAGCTGTTTTGACTGCTGATGTATTGACGGCTGCGGCGGCGCTCACATTGCTGCTAGTTGCCACAATGCTGCCTGCTCCCCCTGTTACGAGAAGTGCTGAAGCCAAAGCCGCGCCGAACCATTTACTATTTCTCAATTAGATTCACCCTTTTCCTATAGGTAACTGCTAATGTTATTTTCATCTACCAGTGTGAATTCTGTTCAAGAGGAATGTTATGGAAATATTAAGTAAATAAAAAGACCGGCCCCGAAATGCTTCGAGGTCGGCCCATGAGTAAACTCAGTGTAAAAACCGGAGTAAAACGTTAAAAAAGAACTGTAAATGTTAATTTTCAATCCACGTGACTATAATCTCGGCACCGCCGGGTTTCGCTGCTGAGCTGCTGCCTATAATGGAATACGAGTAGCTGCCCGGGGCTTTTCCGCTAATAATCAGGTTGTTCTGATCCACAATTTCCGTATTACTATCTAATTCCTTGTCTTGAATATACTTTATATATGTAGTGCCCAGCTTCGCCATACTTTCCTCTGTCTCATAGATCAGCATGGATGATTTCTTGCCGCCGACAAGCTCCCCTTCCGTAAAAGTGATGCCCGCCCCCTCAGGGATCGGCAAATCACCGGGGAAATATTGTGGATCACGAATCTGCTCTTGAGCCAACGTATGGAAATTCTCATCCCCTGTTTCCGTGCGGCTGCAGGCAACTAGTGAAACAGCGGTGGCTAGCAGAACCAGCGTGGAAAAAACAGGTTTCTTGGCAGACCACATACAGAAACCTCCTTTATGATATAAACAGAGATATAAACGGAGATATAAACAGAGATATAAACAGAGTTTGAATTAAAGAGAGATACAAGGTGAGTTTGATTTAAACAAAGATATAGCTGAGTTTGATTTAAAGAGAGATACAAGCTGAGTTTGATATAAGCAGAGCTTACGGTGATTGCAGCATATACCCTTATTTAACCATTTTGATTAGGGTGCAAACGGAATTAGTGAAAATTTTATGTTTCCACATTAGGAGTGGGGGGCGGCGGATTGGCGGAATCAACGGGATTTTTCCCTTTGTTTCTGTGATACCGCGCCGGAGTGGCAGAATCAACGGGATTTTTCCCTTTGTTTCTGCGATATTGCGCCGGAGTGGCAGAATCAACGGGATTTTTCCCTTTGTTTCTGCGATGTTGCGCCGGATTGACGGAATCAACGGGATTTTTCCCTTTGTTTCTGTGATGTCGCGCCGGATTGGCGGAATCAACGGGATTTTTCCCTTTGTTTCTGCGATATTGCGCCGGAGTGGCGAAATCAAAGGGATTTTTCCCTTTGTTTCTGCGATGTTGCGCCGGATTGGCGGAATCAATGGGATTTTTCCCTTTGTTTCTGTGATGTTGCGCCGGATTGGCGAGATCAACGGGATTTTTCCCTTTGTTTCTGCGATATTGCGCCGGAGTGGCGAAATCAACGGGATTTTTCTCTTTGATTCTGCGATGTCGCGCCGGAGTGGCGGAATCAACGGGATTTTTCCCTTTGATTCTCTCCGAGGCTACATACTGATCCTCTAATTTAGATACTTTTTGAAGATAGACAGAGATCCACATATTTTCTATAGTCACAAACCTTTTCATAAATAGAAAATACAAGCTCTTTCTTTATTGAAACCGTAAAAAAAACGGTTTACTTTTCCAAAAGAATATCCTATATTATGAGTGAGTACTCACTCATAATGATGAGAATCGAGGAGATCGACATGAATCAAGACACTCCGGTTATTACAGTAACCCATGTCAGCAGAGCTTTTGGCAGCAAGGAGGTACTTCGGAATATTAATCTTCAGGTAAATAAGGCAGAAACCTTTGGCCTTCTGGGCCCATCCGGCTCCGGCAAAACAACACTGGTGAAGCTTCTTACCGGCATTGATGAGGTTAGCTCAGGCGAAGTGCAGGTCATGGGGGTAAAGATCCCCTCACTGCCGATGCTGCAGCAAATCGGATATATGGCCCAGTCCGATGCCTTATACACGGAGCTAAGCGCGAAGGAAAATCTGGAGTTTTTCGCCGCCCTCTATGGTCTTAAAGGCGGAAACCGTACACGGCGGATTGCCGATGTCATGGAACTGGTGAACCTGCAGGAGCATCTTCGTAAACGCGTGGATCAATATTCCGGAGGCATGAAGCGGCGCTTGTCGCTGGCCATCGCTCTCCTGCATGAGCCCCCGCTGCTCATTCTTGACGAGCCTACCGTTGGCATTGACCCGGTGCTGCGCCAGTCTATCTGGCGGGAGCTGCGGGAGCTAAACCGTCAGGGCACTACCATTGTGCTGACAACTCACGTGATGGACGAGGCCGAGAAATGCGACCGGCTGGGGATGATCCGTGACGGTGAGCTGCTCGCTGTAGATACTCCGGCCGGGCTGATGCAGGCGAGCGGCTCCGCAACGATTGAGGAAGCTTTTCTATACTATGGAGGTGCCCGCAAATGAGAATCCGGGCAATTACAATTCGAATTCTACGGCAGTTTATTCATGATAAACGGACAATGGCGCTGATGTTCATCGCGCCTCTGATCGTGCTCAGCTTAATGAGCCTGGTGTTCAACGGCGACGCTTATAAACCAAATATCGGCGTTACCGCAGGAGCGGCTGTCTTCACCCCTGACCTGGAAGCGCAAGAGGCGGCTGTTACCGCATTCGCTACAGCTGAGCTGGGGAACGCTGCACTGAAGGACGGCGAGATTGATGCGCTAATCACAATGGATGGAACCGCTCCCGGTGTTATGCTGGAAGGCAGCAACCCTACGGCCAACCGGGCTGTCATGCAGGTATTGCAGGAAGCTATGCAGCGGCTGCAGCCTTCAGGCTCCGGACAGATTCAGCCGGCTGTCAGCTATCTGTACGGCGCTGAGGATATGACCACAATCGACCGTTTCGGTCCGATTATGATCGGCGTCTTCATCTTCTTCTTCGTCTTCCTGATCGCCGGCGTCTCCTTCCTGCGCGAACGGACGACCGGAACACTGGAGCGCCTGCTCTCCACGCCGCTGAAGCGCTGGGAGATTGTACTCGGTTATGTCTGCGGCTTCGGCATCTTTACCGTCATTCAGGCGCTGCTGATCTCCTGGTTCTCCATCCAGGTGCTCGGCATTATGATGGCTGGCAGCTTCGGCTATGTGCTGCTGATGACGCTGCTGCTGGCGGTAACAGCGCTCACTCTGGGTACACTGCTCTCCGCATTTGCCGCCAATGAGCTGCAGATGATCCAGTTCATCCCGCTGGTCATTGTGCCGCAGATTTTCTTAAGCGGACTGTTCCCGCTTGATACCCTTCCCCTGTGGCTGCAGCGGGTCGGGCTGGCCACACCGATCTATTACGGTGCACAGGCGCTGATGGATATCATGATCCGCGGCAAAGGCTGGAGCGCTATTGCACTGGAGGTATATGTGCTGATCGGGTTCTCGCTCCTGTTCATGGCACTGAATGTTCTTGCCCTGCGCAAGCACCGGAAGATGTAGCATGGTGTAATTTGCCCGGCGCCCGTGATACTATTAAGGGATAGCATAAATTTGGAGGACATCAACATGAAGAAGGACAGTGCTGAGCAGCACGAAATAGAGCAATGGATGGAGGAGCTGCTGGCGATTGATGGAGACAAGCAAATGACGCCGAAGCAGATTTCTATTCTGGAGGCGGCGGTCGAAATCTTCTCCGATAAAGGCTTCTCGGCAGCGTCCACCAGTGAAATTGCCCAAAAGGCCGGAGTAGCTGAAGGGACGATTTTCCGCTATTACAAGACGAAAAAGGATCTGCTGCTGTCTATTGTAGGACCGACCATGAGCCGTATGATTGCTCCCTTCGTGATGCGCAATTTTAACGGTGTGCTGGATATGTCTTTTGAGAGCTATGAGGCGTTTCTGCGGGCCTTTATCCTTAACCGCCTGGAATTTGCCCGCAACAACTTTAAAATTATACGGATTCTAATTCAAGAGATTCCCTTCCAGCCTGTACTGCGCAAGCATTTTTCCGAGAACATCCTCAGCCAGGTGCTGGAGCGCGTAACCGCTATTACCGAGCATTTCAAGGCCAAAGGCGAAATTATCGAGGCACCTACGCCAGCTATTATCCGCTTCACGGTCTCTTCGGTGATCGGTTATCTGGTGACCCGCCTGCTGCTGATGCCTGAGAAGGACTGGAATGATGAAGAAGAGATCAACCTGATCCTGAGCTTTATGCTCCACGGCATTGGCGGACCAGGACAGCAAGCAGAACAGTAAAGGCGTTCGAACGCCGGGGATTGCACCTTCCGCGGCAGGACTTATAGCATCAGCGGTGGGGATTGTAGTTCAACGGCGGAGTAACCGTATGATAGACCTTGGGGCAGCCCGGAAGTGAATTCTTCCGGGCTGCTTTTTTGTGGAGAATATCACACTGGTCGGAGGATTCCCCGCTGATTCACTCCGCACTTTGAGGCGTACGCTTGTTCTGCTATGATAAAAGAAACGAACGGCGGTATTAAAGCGATTAAGGATGTGAAGTAAGCATGGGATTTTATGTGCCGGAACGGGTGATCAAGCTGCTATGCGGCAGCGCATCCTTGGACAAAGGAATAGCCTACCACGAATCAGACATGGTCCGGTTAACTTATATAGAGAATGACGACACGCTTGAATATTCTAAGTACCGGGCTGAGGTTCAGGGCCTGGAAAATTACGACGTAGCGCTTACGGTCGACAGCGACGGTGATGTGAATGCGGAATGCACCTGTCCTGCTTACTATCGCGGCGGAGCATTCTGCCAGCATATTGCAGCTGTGCTCGTGAGCATTCTCCGTCTTGAAGAGGGCGGGGGCACCGGCGGACGGACGGCCGCTTCCAGTCTTCTGGCCCGGAGAGATTTGCCGGAAACGGCCGGTGTTATTCCACCCCGCTATCCGGGCGCCGGCTCGGCGGAGCGCTCCGGTGACCGCCAGCTCGTAAACAGCATGCTGGGCGTGTTCGAGGGCAGCAGCCGTCCGCGCCCAAGCGGGACGGGGACCTATATCGATCTTAGAACACCGCTGCAGGTAGAGTTCATCTGCAAGCCGGTTTCACTCAGCTATGGCGCACCTATGCTCGGCATTGAACTCAGAATCGGGCCAAAACGCCTCTATATTGTGCAAAAAATCAGAATGTTCCTGGACCGGCTTCAACGCGGCGAGCCGTTTGAGTTCTCCAGGCATTTCATCTACGATCCCGCCCTGCACTCGTTCAATACAGAAGACAATACAGTGCTGCTGAAGCTGATTGAGATTTTTCAGAATGAACAGATCTACCGTGCAGCCGTCAATCCCTATGCAGCACTCTCCGGAGGAATCGGCGGGGAACGACTGCTGGCGGTTCCGCCTTACTTCTGGGAATCTGTGCTTCCGGCGCTGACCGCTGCCCCCTCTGCCTATTTCCAGCAAGGCAACCTGTCCATGGAAAGACTGCAGATTTCCACGGAGGCGCCGCCGCTAAGCTTCCAGTTCGACCAGGCATCTGAGGACGGCTACCGGCTGGATATTCAGGGGATGGCGCAGATTATGGTGCTGGAGGATTACGGGCTGGTGCTGTCCGAAGGCAGGCTGCTGAAGCTGCCGGCTGAGGAATGCCGCAGGCTCGCCGAGCTGAAGCGGATGCTGGCAGCCGCCCGCAAAGACGGAATCGCGATTGCCCCGGAGCAGATGGAGCCTTTTATGGACAAAGTCATTCCCGGTCTAAAAAAGCTGGGGCACGTGCATATTGCCGAAGCAATTGCGGACCGCATTGTCCAGACACAGCTGCAGGCCAGACTCTATCTGGACCGGGTCAGAGACCGGCTGCTGGCCGGCCTTGAATTTCAATACGGCGGCATTGTGATTAATCCGCTTGATGAACAGAGCCGTGATCGGGGCAGCGAGGTCATTCTGGTGCGTGACGGGGAGGCCGAACGGCGGATTCTCGAGCTGATGGAGCATGAGTCTTTTGCCCGGACGGAGGGCGGCTATATCATGAACGATGAAGAGGGAGAATATGATTTCCTCTACCACACGATTCCGCTGCTGGAGCCGCTGCTTCAGGTGTATGCCACCACTGCCGTCAAAGGCCGAATTGCTGCCGATACCTTCACGCCTAAGGCGGTTTTGACCTGGAACGAAAAGACCGATTGGCTGGAGTTCAAATTCGGGATGCAGGGAATACCGGAGGGTGAAATTGTGCTGGTCCTCAAAGCGCTGCAGGAAAAGCGCAGATATTACCGGCTGCCGGACGGAGCGCTGCTGCCGCTGGAGAGTGCAGAATTCTTAGAAGTGATAGCGTTTATGAACGAGCTGGGGGTACATAGCGTTCCTTTCAACAAGCCCCAGTTCTCCCTGCCTCTAGTTCATGGCCTGCAGTTGAATCCAGATGCAAAACATGGAGATGCCGTCACGATCGGACGCTCCTTCCGCCGGCTGATGGCCAATATGGCAAGCCCCGAGAATCTGGATTTCCCAGTGCCGGACAGTCTGGCTCCCATTCTCCGCGATTATCAGCAGTTCGGATTCCAGTGGCTGAAGACCCTGGCCCACTACCGCTTCGGCGGCATTCTGGCCGATGATATGGGGCTCGGCAAAACCCTGCAAGCAATCGCCTTTCTGCTCTCGGAGCTGGCAGATATCCGCGAAGGGGGCAAGCCCGCCCTGATCGTTGCTCCAGCTTCCCTGCTCTACAACTGGCAGAACGAGCTGAAGAAGTTCGCACCCGGAATTAAGGCGGCCATCGCCGACGGGAATCTGAACGAGCGGAGCAAAGCCGTGCGTAATGCCGCAGGCGCTGACGTGATCATTACGTCTTACCCGCTGCTGCGGAGGGATATTGAGCTGTATGCCCGGCTCTCCTTCCATACGCTGATTCTGGATGAAGCCCAGATGATCAAGAACCATGCCACCCAGACTGCGCAAGCGGTAAAAATATTGCAGGCACGCTACCGCTTCGCACTTACCGGAACACCGGTGGAGAATGCGCTGGAGGATCTCTGGTCCATTTTCAGCGTCGTGTTCCCCGGGCTGTTCCCCGGCAAAAAAGCGTTTCATGACCTGCCCAGGGAAACAGTCGCCAAGCGGTCCCGGCCGTTTCTGCTGCGCCGCCTGAAAAGCGACGTGCTTAAGGAGCTGCCGGATAAAATCGAATCGCTGCAGGCCTCCGAGCTGCTGCCGGAGCAGAAAAAGCTGTACGTTGCTTATCTCGCGAGACTTAGGAAAGAAGCACTGAAGCATCTGGATAACGAAGGCTTCGGCCATGGCCGGATCAAGGTTCTGGCCGGGATTACCCGGCTGCGCCAGCTCTGCTGCCACCCTGCACTTTTCGTTGAAGGCTATGACGGGGGCTCCGCCAAGTTTGAGCAGCTGCTCGAAATTATTGAGGAATGCCGAAGCTCCGGCAAACGGATGCTGGTTTTCTCCCAATTCACCGAGATGCTCGGAATGATCGGACGTGAGCTTGCCCTGCAGGGCATCCAGCATTTCTATCTGGACGGCAAGACACCTGCTTCGCAGCGCGTTGAACTGTGCAACAGGTTCAATGAAGGTGAACGGGACCTGTTCCTGGTATCCCTGAAAGCGGGCGGAACCGGTCTGAACCTGACTGGAGCAGACACGGTGATCCTGTATGATCTATGGTGGAATCCTGCTGTCGAGCAGCAGGCTGCTGACCGTGCCCACCGGATCGGGCAGAAAAAAGTAGTCCAGGTAATCCGCCTTGTTGCTCAAGGCACGGTAGAGGACAAAATGTATGAGCTGCAGCAGAAGAAAAAGAATCTGATTGACGAAGTTATCCAGCCTGGAGAAGAAGCACTATCCACATTGAGCGAGCAGGACATCCGCGAGATTCTCATGATCTGATAGACCGCTGGTTCGGGGACTATGCTTCCTCTGAGCTGGTATAGAATGGTTTACCAAAAAGAGGGACTTCCAAAGCCGCTTGGCTGTGGAAGTCCCTCTTGCTCATATTCATACTAGGCCAATTTCTCGTGTGCCACCACCCGATGGACCTCTGCGAGTTGACCATCCGCTTGTTTGCCCCAGACTGAAATGCCGAGCTCCGTTTCAACGTTCCCGTTGGTTGTGAACATAAATTCGAAAGCATCCAGATCTGCAAAATAGTCCCGGCTCAGCGCTTCATTCGGAGCAACACTCAGTACCTCACTCACATATAAATTTCTTAATGTATTAAGATAGTGGCCTTCAATCAAAAGGCCGGCTGTGGACACCGAAGACAGGTTGACGATTCTCACTGTTACAGACTGGGTAGGCCTAACCCCGGATACAGGATTATTTTCTACCGGTCCAGTGGATAATATAGCCATGCTCCTTCATTCCTCCTTTTCATTCTCCGCTCTATGAATCTAAACTTTGACTCTATCGGCGCTTCTAATGAATCGCACAATATACTAATATTCGATTGCTGCATTGTCGGTGTGGACATCCGGCAGCTCCATTCACCGATACCTCTAAATACGCATATGGTGTTCAAAGGAGAGCATGCTCAGGGAGCTCCGCTTTCCTGAAAGAATGTAAACGGAAGAAGGGAGTTCCATGCCCCCTCCTGGAAAAGGAAAGAAAACGGGTGTTAAAAAACAACCGGCGAACCCCAAAGCACAAAGCCCGAAAGGGCTGGAATTTGCGGTCGCTGCGCTCCTTTTGACAGGCAAGCTGAAGGTAGACTCCATTCAGATGTTTAGAGACGCCTCCCTGCTCGTGAGCCTGGTCGGGAAATATACAACCTTGGATCATTTAAGCGAGAGCAATGTAGATAAGCTGGTCAGCTTTCTCGATGATAACAGCAGCCTGACGTTAAATGAAATTATGACCGCCTTAAAGAAAAAAGCCGATCTCTCATAAAAAATGTTGACGATCAAGGGGGCAAAAGAGCTTATGGGAAATTTGGATTTTGACGGGGAGAATTTTGCCGGTGCCCTGCTGCTGGTAATCGTAATTGCCCTGCTGATTTATGGCTCCACGGATATTAAAGATCTGACCGCTGCCCCCGCCTCGGATTAAGACCTCTCCTCCCCCAGGTGCCGGACCTGATATTTTTCAAAAAAAGGAAAAAATTAAGGGATAGCCCCTTGCTTTCTCCCAAAAATTCGCTATACTGAAAAAAATCAATATGCAATCGATGAACGGGATAGTAGTGTTTTGGATCTAGTCCTCAGCGAGCCGGGAGAGTGGAAACCGGTACAGACCAACCCATGAAGCGCACCCGGGAGATGGACTTCTGAACTGACAGTAGGAAGCCCCGGCTGAAGACCGTTAACTTATGAGTGGCTAAACCGGCGGTTTAGCAACGAGAGTGGTACCGCGAGCGCAATAAGCCTTCGTCTCTTTTTTGAGATGAGGGCTTTTTCTTATGCATACATTACGATTCAACATTTCAGGAGGTCATACCCATGTTAAGCCAGCTTATCAAAGAAAGTTTGGAAAAGAGCGTAAGTCATGTATTTACAGCCCTCGGCGCTGGCGGTGCAGAACAGATAACGATTGTGCTTGAACAGCCCGCGAATCCCGATTTCGGCGACTACTCCAGCAACATTGCCATGCAGCTGGCTAAGATACTGCGCAAAGCCCCTATGGCCATTGCAGAGCTGATAACAACTGAGTTAAGTCAGTCAGGACGTTTAGGAGGATTAATTCAACAAATCGATATCGCGGCACCGGGGTTCATTAATCTGTACATTGACTGGCGTGGATGGGCCGGACGAAGGTTTGAACTGCCCACATCTGCAGGGGAAAAGGTCATCGTCGAACACACCTCTGTCAATCCCAATAAATCGATGCATATAGGCCACCTTAGAAACTCGTGTATCGGGGACGCGCTGGTAAGAATTTTGCGTAGAACCGGGTACGACGTAGAGGTCCATAATTATGTGGACGATCTCGGCAATCAGCTGGCGGATACGGTGGTCGGGCTATTGAATGTGCCGCTTGCGGGTGAACATGTGCGTTTTGGTGATTATTGCTGGGATATTTATGCCGGTGTGAACAAGGAATACACACTACATCCTGAGACTGTGCACAAACGGACGGAGATTCTCCATGCTTTGGAAGAAGGGAACGGCAATACGGCCTGGCTGGGTAAACTGGTTGCGGAGCGGATTGTCAAAGAGCATGTGGAGGAGATGAAGGGGTTCGGCATCCGCTATGATTTGCTCGTCTGGGAGAGCAGCATTCTGAAGGAGGGCTTCTGGTCATCTGCCTTTGCGCTGCTGGAACAGACGGAAGTGTTTGTGCAGGAGCATGAGGGGAAGCTTGCTGGCTGCTGGATTTTGAAACAGCCTGTAGAGGAGGAAGAAGGGACAGATTCTGAGGAGCATCACAAAGATAAGGTGCTGGTGCGCTCGAACGGAATTTTGACCTATACAGCCAAGGATATTGCCTATCATCTCTGGAAGTTTGGACTTTTGGATAAAGATTTCACCTACAGTGAGTTTAATGCCGGGCTTTGGACGACGGGTTTAACCGGGGAGCAGCTGCCTTTTGGCGGGGCGGACCGGGTGGTCAATGTTATTGACTACAGACAGGAATATCCGCAGGCGATGGTTAAGCAGGCCCTGGAGGTGCTGGGGTTCAAGGAGCAGGCTGAGAAGCTGCATCATGTGAGCTATGGCGTTGTTTCACTCAGTCCCGCTTCCGCAGCGGAGCTTGGCATCGACACCACGGAGGGCAAATCCTCTTACGCCATGTCCGGCCGCCAGGGTATCGGCATCAAGGTCACCGAGCTGGTGCAGCTGATGGAGCATACCATTGAAACCAGCCGGTCTGATAAAACCGGCCTCTCCAGCCGGCTCATCGCCACCGCAGCCATCCGGTATTATCTGCTGCGCTTCAATCTGGGAACAGAGATTGTTTTTGATTTCAAGCAGGCCACAGAGATTTCCGGCAATACGGGAGTTTACCTGATGTACACCTATGCGCGTGCAGGCAGTGTGCTCAGCAAAGCTGCAGTTCCTGTTGAACAAGCGGACGTTCTCCCGGAATTCCCGCCGTTGCTGGAAAAAGCGGAGCTTGCTTTGCTTAGACATCTCAGCACCTGGCAGGATACTCTCTACAGTGCAAGCGTTCTGCTGACGCCGAATTCAATCTGCAACTATGCACATACTCTGGCTTCACTGTTTAACAACTTTTACTCAGCCTGCCCGATCCTGAAAGGTGAACCTGCCCGGGTCTCCTTCCGCCTCTGGCTAACGTACAAATTTCAGCAGACGCTGGGGGATGTACTGGAGGTGCTGGGACTGCCGAAGCCGGAACGGATGTAATGTATCACGCACCTATTGCAGCTCTTTCCAAAGCTGCAATAGGTGCTGAATAATAGAAGCAGTTCTCTGGTCAGTTGCTGTGATTGTGATAGCGTACAAGTCCGGAATTACAGAAAATTTGTTACCTGATTGCACTTTGTACAACAGAATTCTACTAAATTAGTAACGAATCGCTTTCTACTGTATTTCGTGCAATAGAATTCAGTCATATGGATGAAAAAGGCCAGAATCACAGTATTCTGCTGTACAAAATACATTAGATGCATTTTTCGGGCCGATTATTGCTGTATCTGCTGCAGAAAGTGCAATAGAACATGCTCGCACCTTTATTTTCGATGTTTATGCTCCAACGTCCCCCCACACGGGCTCCTCATCCCCGGACGCACAAACAGCCTTCCCGGAGGAAGGCTGTTTTAGTGACGTCCCGGAAGGGATGCAGCCCTTTCGGGCTGATTGCGATGTAATCCTAACGATGCTTATGCTTCAACGCCCCCCCATCCGGGCTCCTCATCCCCGGACGCACAAACAGCCTTCCCGAAGGAAGGCTGTTTTAGTGACGTCCCGGAAGGGATTCGAACCCCCGACCGTGCGCTTAGAAGGCGCATGCTCTATCCAACTGAGCTACCGGGACATGTCGACGACAGGACTGATTATTAACACTATGTATTAACGCAACGTTATTTATTATACCTCATTGAGATAATTTTTCAAGGCTGGAGACGAAGAAAAACAATTTCTGCCCCCGGCAGCGGATGAAACGGCGCAGAACGCCGCTCACTTTCCCGCCTTCCGCCGCCGGAGCAGAGGCAGCAGCATCTCTGCTGCAGCCCTCAATGCCGTCCTGGCGTAACTTGCCGGAAGTGTTCCTCCAGCTGTTTTTTCAGATGGCCGAAGATGAGCAGCTCGCGCTGGAACTTGGAGCGTTCATCCTCCGGACTCATGACAATACTGCCGGTAAACGCGCTGACTGTCACATCCTGGAAGGCATCATGCATATTGTTATCAAACCAATCGGTTTCGGTGTCCGCATCATTCGTCAGAATGCGCACAATTTCGTACCCTTCCTCACGCTGGTCTTCAACAATGTACACCAAAAGCGCGGAATCGCCTACGGCTCCCGGCAATACCCCTACTTCGGCACAAGGCGCACCGTCATATTCGGTCATTCTGCGGATTTTGGCGTCTTTAATGTAATACACTTGTCATCATCCCTCCTGGCAAATTTCCCTCTCCCTAGTGTTCGGATAAGGACATACATTTTATCCCTTCAATCGGCATATATCTGTATTACTTGGCAAAAAAGAAACAAGTGGAACCGGCTGCGCCGTCTCCAAAGGACCACAACCGTTTCAGCCAGAATATAAGGATCATTTTTTTGCGTAAAGCATATCCATTCTTATATTTGGACAACAATCGCACAAAAAGAGAGGATGAAACAACATGTGCGGAATAACCGGATTTATCCAGTGGCGCGGCGATCTTACACAGCACTCGCAGCTGCTCGTAAAAATGACTGAAACCTTATCCAACCGCGGACCGGATGCGGCCGGAACGTGGATATCGGGGCCTTGTGCCCTTGGACACCGCAGACTCAGCGTGATTGACCCCGAGAACGGCGCACAGCCGATGATCGCCCGCCATGACGAACAGGTCTATGCCCTTGTGTATAACGGCGAATTGTATAATGCGGGCGAGCTCAAAAGCGAACTCAAACAGCGCGGGCACCGCTTCCTGACCCAGTGTGACACGGAGGTTCTGCTCCACGCCTACATGGAATGGGGACCTGACTGCACTGAGAAGCTGAACGGAATCTTTGCCTTTGCTGTCTGGGACAGCGTACGCGAGCATCTGTTTCTGGCACGTGACCGGCTTGGCGTGAAACCCTTGTTCTATAGCCAGGTGGATGATGTATTTGTCTTCGGCTCTGAACCCAAAGCGCTGCTGCAGCATCCCAAGGTTCAGCCGAAGGTCGGACCGGAAGGTCTGGCAGAAATCTTCATCATCGGTCCGGCCCGCACACCGGGACAGGGTGTATACAAAGATATATTCGAGCTTCGCCCGGGTCATGCCATGATTTATAACCGGAATGGAATCCGAAAGTATGCTTACTGGGAACTGGAGAGCTATAATCACACCGATAATGTCGATGAAACAGCCACCAAAGTGCGTGAACTGCTGCAGGATACGCTGGAGCGCCAGCTCGTCTCCGATGTTCCGGTATGCTCCCTGCTGTCCGGCGGTCTTGATTCCAGCGCCCTGACCGCACTCGCCGTTGATTATTACAACCGCAGCGGCCAAGGACAGGTGGACACTTATTCCGTCGATTATGTCGATAACGATAAGCATTTCAAAAGCCATACCTTCCAGCCCGGAGCAGACGGGCCGTGGATTAAGCGGATGGTCGATGAGCTGAATACGAATCACCATTACGTTGCTTTTGACACCCCTGAGCTGGTGACAGCGCTGGATAACGCCCTCTACTCGCGCGATTTGCCGGGGATGACCGATGTGGATTCGTCGCTGTATTTATTTTGCCGGGAAATTAAAAAGAATGCGACCGTAGCCATCTCCGGCGAAGCGGCAGACGAAATTTTTGGCGGATACCCTTGGTTCCACCGGGAAGAGATGCTGTCCTCCGGGACATTCCCCTGGTCAGTGGCCCCCAAAATGCGCGCAGAACTATTGTCGCCCGAAGTCAGGGAATGGATACGTCCGCTGGAATATTTGGGCGACCGTTACAGCGATGCCGTGGCTGAGGTTCCGAAGCTTGACGGGGAGACCGGCAAACAGGCGCAAATGCGCGTGATGTCCTACCTCAATATTACCCGGTTCATGCCTACGCTCCTGGACCGCAAGGACCGGATGAGCATGGGTGTAGGGCTTGAAGTCCGTGTCCCTTACTGCGATCACCGGCTGGTACAGTATGTGTTCAACATTCCCTGGGAAATTAAAACCGTCGGTAACCGCGAAAAAGGCATTCTCCGCAAAGCGCTCGAGGGTGTACTGCCGGATGATGTGCTCTACCGTAAAAAAAGCCCTTATCCCAAAACGCATAATCCCGCTTATTTAAACGCCGTACGTACACAAATGCTGAGCATTCTCGATGATTCCTCCTCTCCGATCCTGCCGTTCATCGATCCGGCCAAAATCCGCGAAATCGCAGCATCGCCGGAATCGTCGAGCAATCTGCCCTGGTTCGGCCAGCTGATGTCCGGACCGCAGCTGTTCGCTTATCTGGCTCAGGTAAATCTCTGGCTGAAAACGTACAACGTTTCGATCGGTTAAATGCGGATGCCCGTGATTATTCCCACAGCAGGATAGGATAAAAACCTCTACAACTATAGATAAACATATCTTCGTAAAAGGGGTATTGTCCTTGATGCCAACCTCTGTAAAACCGGCTGCTCTGCCCACAAAAAAACTGCTTCCCTTCATGCTTGTCGCCTTTGGATTCACCTGGCTGTGCTGGCTGCCGCTCCTGCTCAATAAGCAGTTCGAAGCTGGTATGCCGGTGCTGCCCGGTCAATTCTATCTAGGCTCCTTCGGGCCGCTGCTCGGCACACTGGTCAGCCTCCGGCTGCCCGGTGAAGGAGGGATTACCACCTGGAGCAAAACCGCATTTTCTCTTGCTTTCTCCAAAAAGTGGCTGGCCATTGCCGCAGGTCTGCCGCTCGCTTACGGGGCGGTCGCTGTATTGGCCCACACGCTGATCACGGGGAGTATGCCGGATATGCACAAGTTCGGCCTCACCTCTGACCTGCCGCCGCAGTTTAACATCTGGATGACCTCAGGGGTATGGATGCTGACCTTCGGTATCGGGGAGGAGAGCGGCTGGCGCGGTTATTTGCTGCCTGCACTGCACAAGCGCTACTCCCTGTTCACCTCTGCTCTGCTGGTGGCGCTGATCTGGATGGCCTGGCATTTGCCTGCATTCTGGTTCAACGAAAGCTACCTCGGAATGGGCTTTGGGATCATAGGCTGGGCAATCAGCCTGACTTATGGTTCAGTCGTGCTGGCCTGGATCTGTGCGGGAAGCCGCTGGAGCATCCTTCCTGTCATCGTATGGCACGGCATTTTTGATCTGCTGACCGCCAGTGACCAGGCTGCTGAGGTAATGGCAATGGTCTGCAGTATGCTGGTCATCCTTCATGGCATCCTGCTGATGCGGACCCTTGGCAGACGCCGCAGCCAACCGCCCGGGCTGTAAACGGCATAGGAACAGAATTTAACGGCCGGTGAACAGATAAAACCTGATTAAATAGCATTACTGCTGCTGTTTCATCAAATACTATACTTATCCCCACAAAATAAAGAGCAAGTCACAGGAATGTGACTTGCTCTTTATCTTTTATTGCAGCCTACAGCCGCTATTTATCAGGTTTAGAAATTAAAGTTGTCCGGGTCTGGACCGAAGCGGTGATTCTGGTTCAAATCCTCAATCGCTTTGACGTCATCGTCACTCAGGGTGAAGTCAAAGAATCCGGCATTTTCGACGATCCGCTCGGCATGCACCGATTTCGGAATTGTGATCACACCCTGCTGCAAATCCCAGCGCAGCACAATTTGTGCGACAGTTTTGCCGTATCTTTCCGCCAATTCCTTCAGCAGCGGCACATCCAGGTTGCCTTGCATGAGGGGACTCCAGGCCTCTACCTGAATGTCATGCGCCTTCGCAAATTTCAGCACCTCACGCTGGGTCAGCAGCGGATGGAATTCGATCTGGTCGACTACAGGCACCACTCCGGTGTCATCAATAATATCCTGCAGATGATGGGTCTGAAAGTTGCTGACGCCGATCGATTTGACCAGCCCCTCCTTCTGCAGATGGATCAGTGCTTTCCACGTCTCCCGGTATTTGCCGGCCACCGGCCAGTGGATCAGGTACAGATCAACCCTATCCAGCCCCAGCTTCTTCCGGCTCACCTCGAAGGCCTTCAGCGTGGATTCATAGCCCTGATCGGGATTACGCACCTTGGTTGTGATGAACAGCTCTTCCCGGGGCACCCCGCATTCCCGGATCGCTTGTCCGACACCTTCTTCATTATTATATCCGGCCGCTGTATCAATACTGCGGTACCCTGTTTCAATAGCCGTCTTCACCGCATGGATGACTTCTTCGCCGTCTTTGGTCTGCCATACCCCAAGACCCAGCCACGGCATCGTTACTCCGTCATTCAATGTAGGCCCGCCTGTAAACGGTCCGTTCATTTCGCTCATGGTTCACCCTCCAAGCTTGAATAGTTTGATCAAACTTCCTTAACCTTAATAGAGACTGTGTAATCAGCCGGATGCAAACAACAGTATAGCAGATTGCTGCGGTGCCGCCAAAAGCGCGGATAGCAATAAGAAGAAACGGCTTCGCCGTCCTCTCAGGGACGGTGATCGTTTCTGCGAAAAATAGAAGGATAATTTATAGCGTAAAACTTATAAGTTCTTATATTTCAAAAAAAAGAGCGCCACTGCAATCACAGTAGACGCTCCACCCAACTTATTTACTTGTCGATCAGCTTGAAATCGTCGAAATGAAACTCCGGCGATACGATGCACGAGACCAGCACCGGCTCATCGCCAAGCGGCCGTGCCGCCTGCCAGACACCTGCCGGAATGACCACCTGCGGCTGCTGGCCGGCTGCGACGTCAATGCCGAGAATGACCTCGGTAACGTTCTCCGGCTGTTCGCCGCTGCCGCCGAGGCTGAGCACAATCGGGCTGCCGGAATGCCACAGCCAGATTTCGTCGGAGAGCACGGTGTGCCATTCCGAAGCTTCGCCCGGGTGAAGCAGGAAGTAAATGGACGACGCTGAGGCTCTTGGCCCTGAGTAGCTGCCGCCAAGGGTTTCGTGCGGAATTTCGAAGGATGAATTCCAAAGTCTTTTGTACCATCCGCCTTCAACGTGAGGCTGCAGCCCCAACGCTTCCACCAGCGGAGAAATTTCTTTTTGCGTCACAATATCTTCTCCTTAAAGTTGTGCTGCATAAGCATCCACAGTTAATTTAGGTTTGCTTTTACTTTAACGGAATGTGCCGCGATTGTAAAACCTCCCGCTTATTTGCTCTCCTTACTGGCTTTGAACACCTCAGCAATAGCACCCAGTGTACCCAGCGTTTCAATGGCACTGCTTGGCAGGAACACTTTATTGGCTGCACCCTTGGAGATTTCCGTCAACGCATCGAAGGATTGATAGGCCAGTACCCGCTCATCCAGTCCGGCGGTGCTGATCAGCTGAATGCGCGATTTCTCGGCTTCCGCCACTGCCTGAATCGCCTTGGCCTGACCGAGCGCTTCCAGCTCCTGCGCCTGGCGCAAGCCTTCCGCCTGACGGATACGTGCTTCCTTGTCACCTTCAGCCTTCAGGATCTTACTCTGCTTGTCGCCTTCTGCGCGCAGGATCATATCCTGCTTGGCGGCTTCCGCCTCAAGGACAATCGCACGTTTGCTGCGTTCTGCTTTCATCTGCTTATCCATCGCTTCCTGGATATCGAGCGGCGGCTTAATATCAATGACCTCCACGCGTTCGATCCGTACTCCCCACTTTTCCGTCGCTTCATCCAGGGCTAGCCGGATATCCGAGGAAATTTTTTCACGGCCGGACAAGGTTTCATCCAGCTCCAGCTTCCCGATAATCTGCCGCATTGTTGCCGTGGAGATGTTGCGTACCCCGTATACATAATCAGAGATCCCATAAGTCGCTTCTTCCGGGCCTACCACCTGATAAAAGATGATCGTATCAATCTGCACCTGCACGTTGTCCTTCGTAATGACCGTTTGCGGCGGCACATTGGCCTGCTGAATCCGCAAATCATGATAGGTCCGTACCTGGTCGATAACCGGAATAAGGATGTTCAGACCCGGTGTAAGCAGGCGGTTAAATTTCCCGAGCCGTTCAACTACGCCTACCCTTTGCTGCGGAACGATTTTGATCGTCAGTGCGATAAATACTACGACAACGACAACGATAATTCCTAAAATGGCTAATTGCATCAGTACGTGTCCCCCCATCGTTCTACTTCAATAATTGTGGTACCTCTTTTAACAACGATAACCTTCTGATCTTTGCCCAGCGCTTCTGTGGACGTTGCACTCCACGTATCACCGCCTACTTTGACTTGCCCGTAACGCCCCGGCACAATCGGTTCCACGACCAGCCCCTGTCTGCCGACGATCTCTGTCCCGGTATCCTTGAACCCCCGGGAGCTCCGGAGTCTGGCGGCCAGAGGTTTGGTAAATACCGTCAGACCCAAAGCGACCAGTGAACCGACCACCACCTGCAGGAATATAGCCTCCGGAAACAAGATTGCAACCACACCGCCCGCCAAAGCTCCGATACTGAGCCATAACAAATAAAATGTAAACGTAAACATCTCTACGACAAACAAGACGCCGGCAATGATTAACCATAACGCCCAAACATCCATCGGTGACCCACCACCTTCCGCTATATACTACTATAACGAAATCCAAGGCACTTACGTTCCATAAATGTTAAAAACCGGGCAGCGGCATCATCATTATATTTCAGCTTGTGGAAGCTTATGAATACAGAACCGCACTTCGGCAAAAATACCGGGCTTGGGAGCAGCGGGGGGGGGTGATGATCACGCTATACGTGAACCACAACAAAAAGCCTGCAGAGAAGTTTTCCTTCTCCGCAAGCTTCATTGCCGCTTGAATAATAATGATATACCCAGCGGATGCGGGGTAAGCGGGATTAGTTCAGTTTCCAGAGAGCCGGTGTGGTCGCCGGTTCCCAGCCCGCCAGTGAGGTGTGCGCCTGGAGGCAAGTATAAGATGCTCCATTGCTGGTACCAATTTATTTTGCAGCCGCACAGCACAAAAAGGCCCACCCGCAAAGACTGCGGATAGGGCCTCTAATGGTTCCGATTGAATTATGGTGCAACACTACTGTAATTTTGCCGCAAGCCGTGACAACCGGCTATTTCCGCTGCTTCGCGGCCAGCTTATCCGTAAGCAGCCTAAGCGCCATTCCCCGGTGGCTGATCATCTGCTTCTCTTCCAGCGTCAGCTCAGCCATCGTCTTCTCATACTCCGGAAGGTAAAAGAGCGGATCATAGCCGAACCCTCCGCCGCCCGCGGGCTCAGAGGTAATCCAGCCCTCCACTGTGCCTTCCGCCGTCAGCTCCTGGCCGTCCGCCGGATCATAAAGCGACAAGGCACAGACGAAACGGGCGGGACTGAGCAGCGGCTGGCCGGTGTCCTCCCCCTGCTTCAGCCCTTCCAGCTCGCTGAGCAGCTTGAGGTTATTGTCCTGATCACGGGCGTCCTCTCCGGCATAACGCGCCGAGTATACCCCCGGTCGGCCGTCCAGAGCGTCGACACAAAGACCGGAATCATCGGCCAGCACAGGCAGCCCGAGGGCCTCGCCGACCGCTTTGGATTTTTTGAAGGCATTCTCGGCAAAGGTTGTCCCGTCTTCCACAACATCCGGCAGCTGCGGGTAGTCGAACATACTCTTCACGGTCAGTCCAAGCGGCGCAAAAGCATGCTGGAACTCACGGACCTTGCCTTTATTTTTGGTTGCTACAATCAGAATTCCACCGCCGGCGTTCATGTTACACCTCTTGGCCAGGCTGGCCGGAAGGGATTTTGAGCGCGATCGGACCGAGGACTTCCTTCTGCACGGCAATCAGCTCGTAGATCCCCTTCTCCCCAAGACCAAGCAGCTGGTCAAGCTCCTGGCGGGTGAACGGCCGTTCTTCACCGGTGCCTTGCACTTCAACAAAAGCCCCGCTTCCGGTCATGACTACGTTCATATCGACTTTTGCTTTGGAATCCTCTTCATAGTTCAAATCAAGCAGCGTTTTGTCGCCGACCACACCGACGCTGATCGCGGCCAGATAATCTGTAATCGGGAAAACGCTCAGCTTATGCTGCAGCGCAATTTTGTTAATGGCAAACGCCATCGCTACAAAAGCGCCAGTAATCGAAGCTGTCCGCGTGCCGCCGTCCGCCTGGATGACGTCACAGTCCAGTGTAATGCTGCGCTCGCCGAGCGCCTGCAGATTAACTACGGAACGAAGCGCCCGGCCGATCAGCCGCTGAATCTCCATCGTCCGTCCGGTCAGCTTGCCGCGTGCCGCCTCACGCTGGTTGCGCGTCTGGGTCGCCCGGGGAAGCATGGAATATTCAGCAGTTACCCAGCCTTTGCCTTGTCCTTTCAGAAACGGCGGGACCTTCTCGTCCACCGTTGCGGTGACGATGACCTTCGTGTCTCCCATTTCAATCAGAACTGAACCCTCAGCATATTTATTCGTTTGGGTAGTTATTGTCAGCGGCCGGAGCTGGTCGTCGTTACGTCCGTTTGATCTCATGTTTTCTTCCTCCTGCATCTTGAATAGCTAAAGTTGTGATGTAAGTTCCCGCCTAGCGGGATGTATATTCTCTACTTTGCGCGAGAAACGGATAACATCCAGGGAAGGACGTTATCCGTTTTTTGCTAAGCAAACTTTATTCTATCAAAGAGCAGGCACAAAAGCATCTTTTAGCCCTGAGAAAATCTTTTACAGCGGCAGCGCGTTCACATATTCCGGGGCAGAAACCGGCTTGCCATAGTCCACGTTGTTGGTTCCGGTGACCGTATCAAGTCCGTTCAGACGGATTTGGACCGGAGCATCCTCGGTATTTTGCGCTACTGTCAGCACCACGGATTCCAGCATTTCCTCCGGCACATTTTTGCCGTCTGTGAACATATCGTCAGTCAGGGATACGGTTACTACCCCATTTTGGCCGGCTTCCACGGAATCTAACACCGTTCCCCCTGTCATTACCGTCTCCAGGCCGTTAGCAGACTCCGGTCCGGCGATCAGCTCTCCCAGTGCCGCTTTCACCTTGTCCTCTCCGGCGGGTACAAAACGTGTGACCGGAACATAATACTGGTGGGTACCGTCAGGCGTAGCTGCGGAAAAATATACCGTAACCGCGCTCAGGTTCATCTGCATCGGGCCATTCTTCGGCAGGTTGATCCCGAAGGCGCGTGAGAGCGGATGATCCAGCGGTGTGCCCAGAAGCGGCATTTCTGTAAGCTTTTTACCGTCTACCCAGAGCTGTACACCCTGAATGCCTTCCTGGCCGGTCAATGTCCATGTGATGGCTTCCAGGACCTTGCGTTCATCGGCAGCCTTGTAGTCGTTAAACGCCGAGTTAAATTCAACTACGGCCAGTTTGTCTTTATCCACTGAGACATTCTTCACTTCAGTTCCTGCAGGGAGTACGCCCTGGAAGCCTTCCGGCAATGAAGATGCATACGGGCCTTTGCTGACCAGCGCAGTGAGTGAATCCTTCAGCATTGCCGCACTATTGCCGTCCGGAAGGGCAAGAGATACCGGAGCCAGCAGACCATTAGCATCCTTGAGAAACACGGTAGTCCGTTCCCCGGGTGCAGCAGCTTCCGCCTTATCCGTAGTGCTGCCTTCCGCTGCGGTTCCTTCTTCTGCAACAGGCTCAAATACCCCGGTGTCGAGCGTGGTGTTGTCACTGACTTCCAGCATTTGCGCCTCAATCTCTCCCGGCGGCGGATCAACCGATGCCGATTCCGAGCCGAACAGGCCGCAGCCGGACAAAAGAATGGGAACCGTGAGCAGACAAGCCGCAGACAGCCCGCGGACAGTGTTCATATGCTTCATGAATAATTACCCCTTTCAACACTAAGATCAGTTTGTACTGCTATGTATACGAGCCCTATGCCCAAAAAATAACAACGGCTTATCCTAAATTGTTGGACAATGCAGATCCTATTACACGGACAAGCTCCAAAGACTGATGCCTGTAAGTGCCTGCAAGCTTTCACTAAGCCTCAGGCAATTTAGACAACCGCAGCAGCAGCCGTTATAATAGTGGCAATTCAAATAATCAACCTATCCTTCCGATGAGGTGACTGATGACAATGGCGAATATCAAAAACCCTTACAGTCTCAACAGCAAAGCGGTTGCAGAGGCGACCAAGTACTGGCTGCATAAGCGCGGCGTGACGTTGGAAGAGATCGCTGAGCTTGTTTTGTTTCTGCAGCAAAAATACTATCCGAATCTGACGATCGAGGAATGTATCCATAACGTAGAAATGGTGCTGAGCAAACGCGAAGTACAGAACGCGGTACTGACCGGGATTCAGCTGGATGTGCTGGCAGAGGAAGGCAAGCTGTTCACCCCGCTGCAGGAAATGATCGAGAATGATGAGAGTTTATACGGAGTGGATGAGATCCTCGCCTTCTCCATTGTGAACGTATACGGCAGCATCGGCTTCACCAACTATGGTTACGTGGACAAGCTGAAACCCGGTGTGCTGGAGCGGCTGAACGATAAAACCACCGGGCAAATTCACACCTACCTGGACGACATCGTCGGCGCAGTGGCCGCTGCCGCCAGCAGCCGCATTGCCCACCGCAAGCAAGCAGAACGCGAGCAGGAGCTCGGCCTCCCGCATGCGCCGGAGGATACCGAAGAAGCCGCCAGAAAGCTGGCGGCTGAGGATGGGCTGGAGTAGGCAGACGAGCGCAGGAGCTGGACCCGATTAAGCGCTATGGCAGACGGAGCCAACTAAAAAGCCATGCCACAGAGCAGCGGGAGCATCCCGCCTGCCTTCATGTTGGCATGGCTTTTTGCTGTGCATGTATACTTGCCGCGCGTGGCAAGGGCCGCCACCGGGTAGAGCGCAGCCCGCCCTACCTGTCCGCAGCCGCGAACAGGACCGGCCCGCCGGGCAAAGGCGCATGCTCCGCTGCCCGCCCCCGGCGCACTAGCTCGGCCAGATGCGCCAGCGCCTCGCTCATGGCGAAGCGCATCTGATGCGCGCTGGACACGCGGCTGCGGAACAGCGCTTCGCAGACCGCGAACCCGCTGAGCGGTCCGCTGTCCAGCAGTTGAGCGGCAGTGTCCAGCCGCTCCTCATGGTGCCGGAGCAGGCTGTCCGCCCGCTCCGTCCACGCCGTGAACGGTTCCCGGTGGCCCGGGAACGCACGGCTCACCCGGAGGCTGCGCAGCGCGCGCAGACCATCCAGGAACGTCTGCAGCGGCTGCGGATCGCTGCCCGGCTGCAGGCCGACATTGGGCGAGATCTGCGGCAGAATCGCATCGCCGCAGAACACAAGCCCGCTGCCGGCCTCATACAAAGACACGTGACCCGGTGCATGCCCGCCGGTCAGAACCGGCGTCCACTCCCGGCCGCCCATTACAAGCGGCACCGCAGGGTCAATATAGCTGACCTCTGCCTGCGGGGTAACCTGGGGCAGGAAGCTCACCAGATGCTCCCGGATCCCCCGGATCCAATCCTCCGGCATACCGTGCCGGAGGAACAGCAGCGGCAGCGCCGTATTCAGACTCGCCTCTGCGCCCCAGGACATCCGGGCCTCGGTGTGGGCACGTTCCGACATCCATACCCGGCTGCCGCTGCGGGACTGCAGCCAGCCCGCCAGGCCGTAATGGTCAGGGTGATGATGGGTAACCACAATTTTCTGTATATGGTCCCAGGATAAATCCAGCTCATCCAGCACGCCTTGCCAGGCCAGCTCCGCCTCCTGCGTATGCGGACCGGGGTCAATCACCGTGATGCCGCCCTCCGGTTCTGTCACAATATAACAGTTCACCTGACGCAGCGGCGGATCCATCGGCATGGATACCTGAAGGATGCCGCTCTCCCAAACCTTTATCTGTGCCTTCCGCATGGCCCCTTCACCGCCCTCTTTGAGTCTTCTGCCTGAAACCATCTAAGGACGGACACCAACGAAGATCATCCGTTTCGAATGCTCCTCATCGTACTCCCCTTCATCGTAATTGCCATGCACATCCTCGAGCAGCAGCCCGGCGGCGGCAATCAGCCTGCGGAACGTTTCCTGCGGATAGAGCTTCACACGCTCGTGATATTTGCGGGGCGTATCATTCCCTCGGGAGGTAAGGATGATGTCCTTCTTCACATAACCGTCTTCGATCCGGCGGGACTCGTCAATCAGATTATCCCCGTCCTCACGTGAGGAATGCGGCACAAGATGGCGGATGACATACGCCGGATTCAGAAAATCTATAATGAACCTGCCGCCAGGCTTCAGCATCCGGTAAATTTCGCGCAGCACCTTCACCTGCTCCTCGTCCTCCTCAAAATAGCCGAATGAAGTAAACAGATTAACTACTGCATCAAAACCGCCGGTGAGCGGCAGCCTGCGCATATCGGACTGCACCCAGGTCACTGCCCCGGCACCAGCCTGGGCACGGGCTTCACGCAGCAGGGTTTCGGACAGGTCAACACCAGTTACCTCATAACCCGCTTCGGCAAGCGCCAGCGAATGGCGGCCCATACCGCAGCACAGATCCAGGACCTTCGCTCCCTGCGGCAGCCCCAGCCAGCCGATCATCTGCTCCACCTCATGCCGGGCTCCGCAGAAATCCCTGTGCCGGTATACAATCAAATAGTCTTCCCCGAAGCTTTTCTCATACCATTCAGTCATCTTCCTTCTCCTCCCGCAGTCCAGCAATCATCTCTCTATGTACAATATGGTTACGATTGTACCCCCTTTTCCCTGTAAACTCAAAGAAGAGTCGCCTTTCCGCCATATTTCACACGGTAAGGTAACTCTTCTGATGAAACTCATCTATGCCGTTCTAGGTACACCCTTGCTTCATAAGGCCGAAGCTTCAGCCGGGTCAGATCATCCTCCTTGGCCGGAGGGTAGTTAGAGATCAGCAGCTCCTGCTTCCCGGCCGCAAAATCCGCAGGAAGCTCGAATACCGGCTCATGCTCAAAGAAATTCAGAATGACCAGGAGGCGCTGATCCTCCAGCGTCCGGGTATAGGCATAGATCTCCGGATGATCTTCCAGCAGCAGGGCGTATTCACCGTAGACAATGACCGGATGCTTTTTCCGCAGCTGAATCAGCTTCTTATAGTAGTTGTAGATCGAATCAGGGTCTTTAACCGCACTGGCCACATTGATCTCACGGAAGTTCGAATTCACGCGGATCCACGGTACGCCTGTGGTGAAGCCGCCATCCTCACTGGCGTCCCACTGCATCGGAGTGCGGGCGTTATCCCGGCTTTTTTTGTGGATCGCCGCCATAATGTCAGCCTCTGGGACGCCTTGGGTACGCTTTTCCTCATAGTAATTGAGCGTTTCCACATCCCGGTAATCGTCGATGGACTCGAAAGCCACATTCGTCATGCCGATTTCTTCACCCTGGTAAATATACGGTGTCCCTTCCAGCATGTGAATGAAGGTCGCCAGCATTTTGGCTGAAGGAATACGGTAATAGAGGTCATTTCCGAACCGTGAGACGGACCGCGGCTGGTCATGGTTGCACAAATAATTGGCGTTCCACCCCCGGTCATGGAGAACGGTCTGCCAGTTGCTCATGATTTTTTTGAGATCACGCAGATTCCAGGGGATGGTATCCCATCTCCCTCCGCCCGGAGCCGCACAATCCAGATTCATATGCTCAAACTGGAAGGTCATATTCAGCTCGCGGCGTCCGTCGCCGACATAATCCAGCGCCTGCTCCGGTCCGAGGCCCGACGTCTCCCCGACGGTCATAATATCGTAGAAGTACAGCACCTTGTCATGCAGATTCTGCAGCAGTGTATGCACATGCGCAAGGTTCGAGAACATATCATAGGCGCGCACAGTTGCCGTTCCACCGGGATTCAGCGCATCAGGGTAGCCCTCTGCCTTCACGATATGGGCAATTGCGTCAAACCGGAAGCCGTCGACGCCTTTTTTGAGCCACCACTGTACCATTTCATGCAACTTGTCGATCACCGCAGGGTTCTCCCAGTTCAGATCGGGCTGATATTTGGAGTACAGATGCAGGTAATATTCATCCGTCTGCGGATCAAGCTCCCATACCGAGCCGCTGAAATAGGATTCCCAGTTGTTCGGGGGGCCACCGTTTTTGCCTTTCCGCCATATATAGTAATCCCGCTTAGGATTATCCTTCGAGCTCCGTGATTCTATGAACCAGGGATGCTGATGGGAAGTGTGGTTCAGCACCAGGTCCATCATCAGCTTCATCCCCCGGGAATGCATCTCCCGCAGCATCACGTCAAAATCCTCCATCGTCCCGAATTCCTTCATAATGTCGCAGTAATCACTGATATCATAGCCGTTGTCATGGTTCGGCGACTTATAAATCGGGCATACCCAGATGACATCCACACCCAGGTCCTGCAAATAATCGAGCTTCGAAATAATCCCGCGCAAATCACCGATCCCGTCACCATTGCTGTCCATGAAGCTGATCGGATAAATCTGGTACGCGACGCTTTCTTTCCACCATTTTGGATTCACTTGGACTCTCCTCCGCTTCTCCGGCTCCTGCCCGTGTTAGATATATTAATATATCTTAACCACCCTGAAGGAAGACAATCACACGCCCCTTTTAAAAAATAAAGCTCCCGGGCTGTCAGGCTCCGCTCTCCTTAAGCTCAAGCACTCCCGGAATTACTTTCTCAACCCGTCTGTACAGCTCCTGGCCGATTACTCCTTCATCATGGATATAAAAAACCAGCAGTGACTGTTTCTGATAAGCTTTATATGGCACTAGATCCGCCGTAGCTGTATGTTGTTCAAAATCAGCCCAGCCCGCTTCACGTTCCCCGGCCGTGGCAAACTGATAAATGACCAGTTCTTGCTCATCCAGCAGGAAAACCAGCGGTTTCCTCCCGTTTAGTTCCCCCTGAAATATATTCTCCGGGCGCATTTCCACGCTGTGCAATTCCAGACCCTGCCTGGCAAAATAAGCAGAAATCTCATCTGCGCTAAGCTCCCTTGACTCAACTTTGACCGGGTCATTTCCATGGCCGCAGCCGGTAAGCAGCAGCCCTAAACCCAGGAACAGCATCAGCAAAATCATTCTCCGCATATTCATCCCCCTGTGTTGTTCCCATCTTCTCCAATAGACGGCACCTCTACTGACTAAGTTGCGCAAATTTTCTTATATATGTCAAAATAAAAAGAGCGGGCAACTCTTTCCAGAGTCGTTCCCGCTCTTCTATTAGCTCAGCTCAAACACCTGATTTCATCAAAGGCTAGCCCAATTGTTTGATCACAATCGATGCATTCACATTAGCCTGCGTACCGCCGGCCAAAGTCTGCAAGGTAACTGCAGCAGCCGAGCTATGGTTCCGCAGCGTCAGCACATCACCGGAGGATAAGGCAATAATGGCCTGACCCGTATTCTGCTGGGTACCGGCACCCGAGCCGTAAACCGTACCTGGAACTAAGGCGCCATTTACGAATAATGCGAATTGACTCGGTTCTACGCCCGATACAGAGAAGTTAACCTCATAAATACCGGCATTGGTAACCGAGATCGTTGTCGTCCCGGGAGCATGTGTAATTCCCGGCGTAAGCAGGCCATTGGTATCAAAAGAAACATCGGCTTCAATCGGCACGACCTGTGCTCCGAGGTTATAGACATACCCAAACTGGGCTATTCCGCCTGCGGCTCCAGTAGCCCCGGTAGCTCCTGCAGGGCCAGCTGCGCCAGTTGCACCTGTTGCACCTGTTGCACCTGTTGCACCTGTTGCACCTGTTGCACCTGCAGGCCCCGCTGCTCCAGCCGGTCCTGCTGCCCCCGTTGGTCCGGAGGCTCCCGCTGGGCCGACTGGTCCCGCTGGCCCGCCGGGTCCTACTGGTCCAGCTGGGCCAGCCGCTCCCGTTGCACCCGCAGCTCCCGCGGGTCCTGCTGGCCCTGCGGGTCCTGCCGGACCAGCCAAGCCTGTAATGCCAGCCGGACCGATGGCGCCCAATGCTCCAGCCGCACCGGCTGCCCCAGCGGCTCCCAGTGCTCCTGCCACTCCGGCTGCTCCAAGCGCACCTGTTGCTCCTACCGCCCCTAAGGCACCAGCTGCACCGGCTGCACCCAAAAGTCCGGCGGCGCCTGCAGCACCTAACCCCCCGGTAGCTCCTCGCGCCCCTAACGCTCCTGCCGCTCCAACAGCTCCCAGTGCTCCTGCTGCGCCAACAGCTCCCAGCGCTCCTGCTGCGCCGACAGCTCCCAGCGCTCCTGCTGCACCGGGAGCACCCAAAGCACCTCCAGCTCCTGCTGCTCCCAGTGCTCCTGCTGCCCCAGCCGCACCAGCGGCACCCAGCGCTTCTACAGCTCCGGCAGCGCTAAGCGCTCCGGCGGCTCCCGCTGCGCCTAATGCTCCCAGCGGAATATTAACGCGGACAATCTGCTTCTTAACAATAATCTGTTTGCAGCGGATTTTTTTCTTTACTGCGCACTTACTCTTGCGTGGTTTTTTTCTCGGCAGAGGGCAGTAAACAGGCTCTTCCTTAGGCTTCCGTTCCTTCTTCTTAAGACATACATTCCCCATGTTCAACACCTCCAGCAGACTTGATGGTGTATAGTACTCCATTTACCTATGGAGGGCATGGTCATTCATCTTGTAGGCATAATATATTTTCCGAAACTTAGGTTATTTTACTAGCTGGACGAGCTAAATTCATCTATACCTGCGGCAAATGATTGATCCGCCTTGTCACGTCTAGTCCGCAAAACTTCATATAGTATAGGTGGACAATTCCCTTTGATAGATATATAGTTCGCGGTTGAATGGTCTACAGCAGCCCCACCAGCTTCAGCCCTTCATAAATTCCGTTCTCGCTGACATGACTGGTTACGTAAGAGGCGGCCGCCTTCACCTCATCCTCCGCGTTACCCATTGCGATTCCATGACCGACGAAGCTGAGCATCTCCACATCATTGAGCCCGTCGCCAAACGCATAGACATCTTCTTTCGCCACGCCGAGCGCTTTGATCATCTGGGCTATGCCATTAGCCTTGGAGCCGTTGCCGGGCAGCACATCCATACACAGCGGATGCCACCGGACAAATTTAAACCCGGGATATGCTTCAGCATACATCGCCTGGTTCTCCTGCGGACAGAAGATCATCGCCTGATAAATCTCATTCTGCAGGAAATACTCCGCATCATGCGTGGGAAAAGCCAGCTTCAGCGAACCGATGCTCGTATGAATATATTCATGATCCGCGACATTCACCTTCATATCCAGCGCGTCGATGTAGGCAACGGGATGGTCATTTTTTTCGGCGAACAGCGTAATTTCCTTCAGAGCTCCGGTATCCAGCGGATTGAGGTAGAGCTCCTTCCCTTCAAAAACAACATACTGCCCGTTGAGTGAGACATAAGAGTCGATCCCCAGCTCTTCGCGCAGCTCCTTAAACATATAAGAGGCTCTTCCGGTCGCAATGGCAACATTATGGCCCAGCCGTTTCAGTTCGGCAATGGCTTCCTTCGTGGAAGCAGGCACTACCTTATCTTCATCATAAATTGTACCGTCAATATCAAAAAAGATCGTCTTCTTCATCATGGCTCTCCATTCTCCTAGCTGTCTCTTTGGTTTCATCCTGCCAAAATTGTAGATGCTTGCTGCAAGCTATGCAAGTTTTCATTTCCGGTTACGTCAATTTTCTGAAAAAAAACAGCGGCCAGTCTCCATTAACGGAAACAGCCGCTGCCTAATCTGCAAGACCTCAGCATCCTTCGGAGCCTTCAGCCTTTAGTTATCTCCACTTCATTCAGACCACATTCTGCGCCCGCTGCTGCTCTTCCATCAGCCACTGAATCAGCATGACCTCCGGAACGTTGCTTTTTCGGGCCTCAGCATATTCACGGACCTTCTCCAGCAGGCGTCCCGCCGTATCGGCGCTGACTTCAAGGCCGCGCTGCTCCAGCACATGCGCGACACCGCCGCTGCCGGAATGCTTCCCCAGCACAAAGCGGTGGGCCCGGCCGACCTCCTCAGGATCAAACGTCTGGTACGTTGCCCTCTCCTTCATCAGCCCGTCCACATGAATGCCCGACTCATGGGTAAACGCCAGCTGTCCCACAATCGGCTTGGCATCACCGACATTGCGGCCGGAGGCGGCAATGACCTTATCCGCCAGGCCTTTGAGCATATCCAGCCGTACGCCGCATTCACCGCCGTACAAATGACGCCAGGCCATGGCTACTTCCTCCATGGCCGCATTGCCGGTCCGTTCGCCGATACCGGCTACTGTGGTGCTGGCCCAGACCGCACCGGCGGCAATTCCGCTCAGTGTGTTGGCAACGGCCAGCCCGAAATCATTATGACAATGCACCTCCAGCTCCACATCGGCGGGAACCGCTCCGAGCAGCGTATGAACCCGCTCGGCCATCTGCCCCGGATGAAGAGCGGATACCGTATCCGCATAACGGAACCTGCGGATACCTTCTTTATATAAAGCATTCACCAGCTGAACCAAAAAACCCATATCCGCCCTGGAGGAATCCTCCATACCTACCGACACCGTCATGCCCAGCCTGAGCCCGTATTCTGCCGCATGAAGCAGCTTATTCAGCCCTTCCAGCGGCGACAGCCCAAGCTTGCCCTGCAATTGAATTTCCGAGACCGGAATGGACACATGGCTCCAGTTCACCCCGGTGCTCCGCGCCTTGTCGATATCGCCTAGGGCCGAACGGTTCCAGGTCATCAGCTTCATGGGAAGCCCCAGTTCCGCAACCGCCGCGATGTCCTCCTGCTCCCGCTTGCCCATTGCAGGAATCCCTACCTCTGCCTGCTCTACTCCGCACTCCGACAGCAACTTTGCGATTTCCAGCTTTTCTGCCCGCGTGAATGAAACTCCAGCCGCCTGTTCACCATCCCTAAGTGTCGTGTCACATAGCTTGAGACTTTTCACGGTTTACCTCCTTCTCCGCAGCAAGCGCAATTCGGATTACGGGAAATACGGACGCTATAACAGGCGAAGTCGAGTGAGCTGAAGCGATGCATTACGCCCGCATAAGTTGTCCCTACCCCTGTAATCCATTTTACGGCTTCCAGCGCTGCCAGACAACCCGCAATCCCGGAGGTGGCACCCAAAACTGGAAATCCGAACGGCTCCCACTGCGGCTGCACATCCGGGTAGAGGCATTCGAGGCAAGGGGTCAGGCCGGGGATCATTGTCGTAAGTGAAATTTCGAAGCCGTACATCGCTGCTTCCACCATCGGTGTAGCGGTATCCACACAGAGACGGTTCAAGGCATATCTCTCCGGAAAATCGTATCGGGCGTCGATCACAATATCTGCACTCTCCACCCAGGGTTTAGCAAGCTCATACTCGATTTTGGCATTGTAGCCCTCAATTTCCACATGCGGATTCAGACGTTTCAGCTGCGCTGTTGCCGTGCTGATCCGCTCCATGCCCAAGGAATCGCTATCCATCAGAATCTGCCGGTTAAGATCAGGCGGAAGGATGATTCCTTCATGAGCCAAAATAAGCTTTCCAACGCCTGCCGCTGCCAGGTACAGCGCAGCCGTGCCTCCTAACCCGCCAATGCCGGCTACCATCACCGTTGCTTCCTTCAGCGCCTGCTGTCCGCTCTCTCCGAGCAGCTTCAGCTGCCGGCCATACCGTTCAAGCTCCAACCCTCCGGCAAGCTGCTCCATACCTGTCGCCCCCTGTGACTAATTAGTTGTTGTTTACCGCCTAGCCCTCCAGGCTAAGCAAGCCGTGCAGAGCGGTCACTTCCTTGTATTTAGCCAGAAAGGCCAAACCTTCCTCCACACATTCCACCCCGTACCGGATCACCTTCTCCTCTGAGGTGAACGGGAAGGGAAAACCGGCCCGCAGGCTTTTCTGAACCAGAATGACACGCCCGCTGTAAAGCAGCCCCCGGCCGAAGCCTTCATGGTTAATCTCGGCCGTACTCTGGATCATAGTGCCGCTTCTTTCTTCCATCACGCCGGCAATGGCCTGAAACAGCAGCGGAACCTGCTGGCGTACTTTCGGAGAGACGGCACAGTTGAAATCGGACTGGCTTTTATCCTCAGAAGAAGCCAGGAACTGCTGCACAATCTTCTCCTGCGGCGACAGTGCGGCATAGCGGCCAAAGAAATCTTCCGTATCGAGCAGATTGCATAACCGGCGGATAAAGGCATCCGCCGTCTCCTGATCCGGCTCCTTCCGGCCTGTTCGGCTGCGGCGTTTCGGGTTCCCTCCATCCCGGAGTGCCCCCTCCAGCGGAGTTGAATTCTCCTTAGCCATCGGTTCCATTGGATTCCCCCTCTTCCCCTGTGCCTTCTTCTTCCGCCCGCAGCACCTTGGCCAGCCACATCGGCGGTTTGCCTTGAAGCATCTCAACCAGCCGTTTGACCTGTTCATCTATGGGACTTCCGAACGGAACCTTTACCGGCATGATCTTGCGCCGTGTTACCCGCGCAGCGGCCGAAGCACCAATCTGCATAATGAAGATCAGGGTGCAGTCGCCTACGGTTTCCAGACGACTCTCAATTTTCCCGGCTTCATCCTGGTTCAGAACCACCGGCAGCCTGCGCAGCTCTACAAGATCGCCGCCATTTTTGGTCACATTATATACAGCAAACATCGGACTCTGCCCGAAGTGGGCATTTACCCGGCTTCCATCATCTGTGGCGAACGCTACTTTCACGGTGTTTTGCCTCCCTCTGCATTAACAAATTCCCTGCCTTATTACTCCACTCCATTGCTCCCCTGTAGCCTACTGAAACGGACATATAAGCTCCAAGCTCGTTCCAGACCGGGAATCCCGCAGGCATAAACGCGGCTCCAACCCGCTGCGCGCCGGCAATTCCGTGCGAATTGCTGATCCACAGGTCTGCACCTTTGCCCAGTACCTCGGCATCATCCATGTCGCCTATCCAGACCTCACGCTCCATACCGGCGACGACCGGCGTCTCATAAGAGGCGATCAGTGCCTTCTGCTCTACACCCAATTCTTCCAGCCATGCGGATATAGAGTACAGATGATCCGGCTCAAGCGCAGACACTACAGACATCCCAGCGAACTGGAAGTGCGCGTCCAGCATGCTGTCGAGCAGGTTTTCCCTTTGCCAGCAGTACCGCAGCGGTACCGGTTCACCGCTGATCTGGTGCAGGAAATGCAGCATTTCATCTGAAGCCTTAAGGCCCATCGCTCCGCTGAATACTTTGTAAGGCGTGCCCAGCGCGTTGTGCAATCTTCTTGCCGGGCGTTCCATGCTCGCCCCAACGGCGATGGTCAATCCAGACTGCAGGCTCTGCAGCATCGAATCCAGCGGCACCCCGCCCCGGGTCAGCGGAGAGAAGCCGGTGAGCAGATGTCCGGATAATGAAGTGGAAATATCGGGCACCGCAATGACCTCAAACCCGAAGGCAGAGATCATTTCCTTAAGCTCCATCACATCCGCAGGGGTCAGAAAGGATCCCGGCAGCAGGGTGATCTGGCGGGTGTTTACCGTTCTTGAGCCCCGGTGCCCTACCTGCTGGATCATTTCGTCAATCATCGCTTCCACGGTCGCACTGAAGCCCGATTCGAGCGAACCGCGAAAGTCGGGCAGCACTACGGAGAAAGCCAGCCCGCCCCGCATGTTCCGCTCCCGCTTGTAGCTCTTGAGCATCGTCGCATAATCCACTCCGGCAACATCGGTCAATTCCGTGCCGATAATCCCGATAATGTCGGGGCGGTGTTTGCTCAGCACGATATTGAGCGCTTCTTCCAGATTGCGGTTTGCGTCAAAAATAACATCCATCTCCTGAAGCGCAGAGGTCTGAACGGCAATCGGCTCACGAAAATGCCGGGTCAGCAGCGCCTTAGGAAAAGCTGAACAGCCTTGCGAGCCGTGAATCAGCGGCATGGCCCGGTAGCAGCCCTGAAGGGCAAGTACAGCACCGAGTGACTGGCCGATTTTGATCGGATTAACTGACGCCGGCTTGTTCCGTCTGTTAACGGTCATAAGGCACCTCCTTATCCCAGGGAGCCGGGCTCGCTGCAAGCTTCCAGATCGGATTAGCGAGTGAATAAGTCAGCTCCTTGGCCAGGCGCAGCAGACCTTCATAGCCGGCATAAGCCTTATGTCTTTCCTGGTTGATATCAATGAACGGGATCTGTTCTTTCATGGCTACATACATATTGCGCCCGCCGGCGATCATGATGTCGGCCTTGCGTTCCCTGACGGTTTTGAGAATCCGGGTTGCGCCGCCTTCCGGGATATATTCGGTGTCGTCCCCTACCCGGTCGGCAATCCGCCGCACATCATCCTCTGTGCTTTTGTTCGTACCGACCCCAACCACCTGCACACCGAGCTCCTTCAGAGCGGAAATTACGGACCAGCTCTTGACACCGCCGGTATACAGTACGGCTTTTTTCCCTTTCAGAATCTTGCGGTACGGGCGCAAATCCTGTATCAGACGGCTCTCCTCACGTTCGGTCAGACGGTCAACCCGCCGCTCCATATCACGGTCATTCATCAGATACGCCATCTGGCGCAAGGAATACGTTGTCTCCTTGGCCCCATAGAAGGAACCCTCGAAATACGGGATCCCGTACCTGGATTCCATCTCCTTGGCCAGACCCAGCAAGGCGCGGCTGCAGACGACCATATTCACCTTGGCACGGTGCGCCCAAGTGATCTCCTTATATCTGGCATCGCCTGTAATGCGTGATGTTACAGCGATGCCCGCACTGTTCATCAGCTTCTCAATATCCCACATTTCACCGGCGATATTGTATTCACCGATCAGATTGACACCCGGCGGTAACTCCGGCTCCGGTTCACCTGTACCGATCACATACTGCAGCAGGGCATCGCCCGCCAGCCGGTTGCCCAGATTCTTGCTGCCGACAAAGCCGGGGCTGTTGACCGGAATAACCGGGATACCAAGCCGGTCACCTGCTTCCTTGCATACGGCATCCATGTCTTCACCTATGAGTGCAGTCACGCAAGTTGAATATACAAATATTGCCGGAGGCGCAAAGCGCCCGGCAATGTAGTCAATGCTCTCTTTAAGTTTCTTTTCTCCGCCAAAAATAATATCGGAATCGTTCAGATCCGTGGCAAAACCGTATTGAGAAAGCGAGGGGCCGCTTGAAAGCGTACCTCTGCTCTCCCAGCTGTTCCCGGCACAGGCAATCGGACCATGGACAAGATGTGCAGCGTCCATAATCGGCAGCAGTGTGATTTGGGCTCCGTCGAAAGAGCAGCCTCCGGCTGCTTCACCGGGCTTAGGCCGCGGACAAGGCTTGGATTTGGGTGCCTTACTCCCGCAGGCCTCGGAATCAAACTCGTCTTTTCGAATAGGGTCCATCGGCTTTCATCTCCTTCGTTAAAGGTGGATGCTGACTCTACCTACATGCTAACCTGCATCAGAAACGGCAATTGCACATCACTAGCAAGAATCCCGGCCTACTCTATTCCTGCATTTCGCTTGGGAGAAACTGTAGGCGAAAGCGGATATAGAGAACGCCGGGCACAATATCACTTTTTACATTTATTCAAAATCATGTATGTTAATCATAAAATATCATTACAGAAACTTTCAGTAATTTTCATCACGTACGCATACAATTTAAGCTGTAAAAATCCTGATTTTCGGCTTACCGCACCAAATCATAGTTGAAGCCGGAATTGTTGCGGTCCAGTTCATCCAGAACGGTATTAACGATCTGACTGAGCAGATTCAACGCACCCTGGTATCCGAGGATCGGATAACGGTGCATATGATGACGGTCAAAGATCGGGAACCCTACACGGATCAGCGGAACCACCGCATCCTTGGCTGCGAATTTCAGATGCGAGCTGCCGATAGCCAGATCCACCGGGTCCGTCAGCAGCAGCGAGCGCATATGCCACAGGTCATTTCCGACATATACCGTAGCTTCTGAGCCGTAAGGACTCGAGGCCAGCAGCGCTTCGGCCTCTTCCTTGAATTTCACATCATTGAAATCCACATCACCGTTTGAGCAGACGATATGCACAGGCTCCATGCCTACTTCCATACAGAATCCGATAAGTCCGATCAGCAGGTCCGGATCGCCCACCAGTGCTACCCGCTTGCCGTGGAGATACGGATGGCTGTCGGTAAGTGCATCCACTACCCGGCCGCGCTCTTCCAGAAGCGAAGCCGGAATCGGCAGGCCTGTCAGTTCACTAATCGCTTCCAGCAGCTTGTCGGTTCCGGCAATGCCTAGTGGTGTAGACAGTGCGGAGACTTGCTGCTTCCAGGTTTCACTGATAAAGTCCTGGGTTTTCTTCAGCGTGTACTTCTGAAGGGACAGTGTGCCAAGTGCGTTCGCTGCCAAAGGAACATCCGCCAGCTTCGTTCCGCCATAGTAGTATTCGTACTCACCGGTAGCCGGCGAGTCATAGTTGCCGCTGTGATCACCGAGGAGCGTATACTTGGTATCAAAAGCATCCAGAATTTTGCGGATCTCCGTAAAGTTGCCGGTGTAAGGCTCAAATCCGAGCATCACGTTCAGCTTCTCTCCCGTTTCTTCACCGCTGCCCGGGGCTGCCTTCAGGCCGGAACGTTCATACAGATAACTCAAGATGCCTTTCAGCATCGAATCATAGCCTGTAATATGCGAACCGACGAAGCTCGGCGTATTGCAGAACGCAACCGGGAAATCTTCGGAGATTACGCCTTTTTGGCGGGCATTCCCGATAAAGGAGGACAGGTCATCCCCGATAACCTCAGCCATACAAGTGGTACAGAGTGCAACCATCTCCGGTTTGTAAAGTGCGATACTGTTCTCCAGACCGTCGATCAGATTGCTCATGCCGCCGAATACGGCTGCATCCTCGGTCATGGAAGATGAAACGGCCGGTGTAGGCTCTTTAAAATGGCGGCTCAAATGGCTGCGGAAATACGAGTTGCAGCCTTGCGAGCCGTGAACGAAGGGCAGGGTTTTCTCGAAGCCAAGCGCCGCCATAATCGAGCCAAGCGGCTGGCACGCCTTATGAGGATTAATGACAACCGCCTTACGGTTAAAGTTCTTCTCCATATACTCTGCAGATTGGGAGTAAGCGAGCGCTTCTGCGGTTTCCTGCTCACTGCAGGGCGCTTCGAATTGCTGCTTGTTCAGCCGCTGCTCCACGAACCGGTGTTCCGAGAACAGAGTGTTGTAATCCGGAATGTCCAGTCTGTCCTTACTCATATGCTCGCCTCCTCTTTTTGGACGGTTTCCTTCTTCTTGATCAGATTCCATACCGGGCTGTTTACAGTCATATCCATGTCCTTGGCAAAAATCTTAAACCCGTCGAAGCCATGGTAAGGACCGCTGTAATCCCAGGAGTGCATCTGGCGGAACGGAACACCCATTTTGTGATACACGTATTTTTCTTTAACACCCGAACCTACCAGATCGACATTCATTTTCTGGGCGAGCTCTTCCAGCTCGTAGGCGGTCGGATCATCCATAATGATCGTCCCTTCCTTCATCATCGGGAAGGTCTTCTCATAATCGTCTTTATGGGCAAATTCGTAACCGGAAGCCACGATGTCCATACCGAGATCCTCATAAGCGCCGATTGTGTGGCGGGAACGCAGACCGCCGATCATCAGGAGCACTTTTTTATTTTCAAGACGCGGTTTGTATTTATTGATAATGGCATCCATTGCCGGCTTGTGCTTCGCGATCATCTTCTCGCAATTCTCCTGGATCGTTTCGTCAAACAAAGCGGCAATCGCGCGCAGGCTCTCATACGTTTTGGAAGGTCCGAAGAAGTTGTATTCCATCCAGGGAATTCCGTAGGCCTTCTCCATATGTTCAACCATGTAGTTCATGGAACGGTGGCAGTGAATCAGGTTCAGCTTCGCTTTATGGGCGATTTCGAGCTCGTTCAGGGTACCGTCACCAGACCACTGGGCAATGACACGCAGGCCCATTTCTTCGAGCAGAATACGTGAAGCCCAGGCATCGCCGCCGATATTGTAGTCACCGATGATATTGACATCGTAAGGTCCGGTTTCGGCTAAGTCAGCTTTGCCCAGCACGAAATCACGGATGGCATCATTGGCGATATGGTGGCCCAGCGATTGGCTGACGCCGCGGAAACCTTCACAGCGTACCGGAACGATCGGCATTTCCAGCTCTTTGGACATTTTCTTGGACACCGCTTCAATATCATCGCCGATCAGACCGACCGGACATTCGGATTGAACCGAAATCCCTTTAGCCAGCGGGAACATTTCGGTAATTTCACGCATAATCACTTCAAGCTTTTTGTCACCGCCGAAGACGATATCCGTCTCCTGGAAATCACTTGTAACCTGCATAGCGGTAAAATTATCGATTCCCAGTGTACCGCTCGCATAGTTGCGGCGGGTACCCCAGCTATATTGTCCGCAGCCGATAGGGCCGTGGCTGATATGAACCATATCCTTGATCGGTCCCCAGACCACACCTTTAGAGCCTGCATATGAGCATCCGCGCGGCGTCATGACACCGGGGCGCGATTTGATATTGGACTTCAGGGCACATGTGCCGCAGGTTTGCGCTTCTTCCGTATTGATCTGGAAGTGCTTTTCCCGGTCTTTCTTCGCTTTTTTGGGGTAGGCTTCCAGCACTTCTTCAACCAGCTTCTTATTCGCTTCGATATCCAGTCCCATTGTTGACCCTCCTTTTCGTGGTGCAGGCCGCCTAGGCCTACATTACTTCTCATGCCACTGTGAGCCATTCCGGTGAACCTTCGTCTCTCCACTCCCGTTCACCGGTAACTCCCGACTAACCGGTTTGCTGCTTATTGTCCGGAAGCCTGCAGCTTCTGGATGGCAGCTTCTTCATCTTCGATGATACCGAATTCCATCAGCAGCTCTTCCAGCTCTTCCATGGAAATCGGGGTAGGGATGGTCAGCATTTTATTGTTCAGAATTTTCTCAGCCAGAATTTCGTATTCCTTGGCTTGCTTGTGCTCCGGATTGTACTGGGCAACGGTCATTCTGCGCAGCTCGGCATGCTGAACCACATTGTCACGCGGCACAAAGTGAATCATTTGTGTATTCAACCGGCGGGCAAGCTCCATAATCAGCTCATCTTCACGGTCTGTGTTACGGCTGTTGCAGATCAGGCCGCCCAATCTGACACCGCCGCTGGTGGCATATTTCAGAATCCCGCGGGCAATGTTGTTGGCTGCATACATAGCCATCATTTCACCGGAACAGACGATGTAGATCTCTTGCGCTTTGTTCTCGCGGATCGGCATAGCGAAACCGCCGCATACAACGTCGCCGAGTACGTCATAGGATACGAAATCCAGATCGGTATAAGCACCTTCCTGCTCCAGGAAGTTGATGGCGGTAATGATACCGCGTCCTGCGCAGCCTACGCCCGGTTCAGGTCCGCCGCACTCTACATTGATGATGTCGCCAAACCCGGTTTGCAGCACATCATCCAGTTCCAGATCCTCTACCGAGCCAAGCTCTGCAGCCAGATGAAGCACGGTTTGTTGAGCTTTAGTATTCAGGATCAGGCGGGTGGAGTCTGCTTTCGGGTCGCAGCCAACGATCATAATGCGTTGTCCGAACTTTGTAGCTAACTGAGCCAGGGTGTTTTGTGAAGTTGTCGATTTACCGATACCGCCTTTACCGTAGAAAGCTATTTGTCTCATAATTCATCATCCCTTCGAAATGTTTATATTTTCAAAATATGAGCTGTACTTCACGCTTTCGAGAATGGCTTCCTGTATCCCGCCTTTGCGGACTAGCGGCAATACACCGATTTTGTTCAGGCTGGCCCGGGGGCCGTCTCCGATACCGGAGCAGAGAAGTATACGGCAGTCATTTAAAATGGTTATGATTTCCTGCAGCGTAGCAGCTTTGTCGCCGTTGCAATCCGCTTTGCCGTGACAATAAGCTTGGATCTTGCGGACACCGACCAGCCTGACATCAGCTCCGTCAGTATCATAAATCAGGAACTCTGTCGCATGGCCGAAATGCTGATTGACCTTGTCGCCGCCTCTGGTGGCCACTGCAACTCTTGTTCTCGGTGTTTCCTCCCATCGCCCTTTGGCTCTGGCCTGCTTGGCGCTGACACGTTCGCGGATCTTGGAATCCAGATCACTCTGGAACTGTGCGCGTGCCTCCTGATTGATCACCGGATCGGCTTCCATCGCCTCCAGCGGAAAGTCCTGGTTGCGGTCCTGGCCCAGCAGTCCGATGGCATCGGCCCGGCATTGCCGGCAGTGGCGCATGACCTTCATTCCGTCACGCCCCAGCAGCTCCTGCAGATTGTGCAATTCCTTCGGACGGGGCGCTTTGCGGCCGTCCATTTCATACTGGCTGCCCGGTGCGATAATCAGCGGTGTTACGTTATGCAGTGTGGCCCCGAGCTCTTTTACTCTTTTGGACACTGCAGGAAGATGATGATCGTTGACCCCCGGAATCATGATGGAGTTGACCTTGACGAGAATCCCCAGCTTCGCCAGCATCTCAAGCCCTGCCAGCTGACGGCTGATCAGCAGCTCCGCCGCCTCCCTTCCTTCGTACCGCACCCCTTCATCAAACACCCAGGGATAAATTTCACGGCCGATATCAGGATCAATGGCGTTAATCGTGATGGTAACATGACGGATGCCAAGCTCTACAATCTCATCCACATGCCTGTAAAGCGTTAGTCCATTCGTGCTGAGGCATAGGCTGACGTCAGGTACATGCCGCTTCACCCTTGCGAAGGTGTCGAAGGTCTGCTCCGGATTCGCCAGCGGATCGCCGGGACCGGCTACACCAACCACCGACAGCTGCATGAGCTGCGCCGCAACGCCTTTCACCTTGCGTTCTGCCTGCTCCGGCGACAGCACCTCACTGACCACGCCCGGCCTGCTCTCGTTGACACAGTCGAATTTGCGGTTGCAGTAATTGCACTGGATGTTACAGGCGGGAGCAACCGGGATGTGCATCCTGGCATAGAACCGGTGGGCTTCCTCGCTGTAGCAAGGGTGCCGGCTGATCTCCTCCTCAGCTTCCTTTGATAGACACGACGACGGCTGCATCATTTCCCACCTCCTAAAAGTTTTACGGAGCTTAACTTCTTTTGAAAACTCTTCGCAGTAAAACTCGCTTCGGAAGCATACGCTTAGTTTTACTAGCGTTACTTCACTGATTCAGCTTCGGTAAAACTCGCTTCGGAAGCATACGCTTAGTTTTACTAGCCTCCGCTTTCCTGAATCGACTACACGACAGTTGAGCTAAGGGTAATCTCGCTTGTGTTAGTTTATCTAACAACAACCTCGCTTGACCGCTTGAATTACTTTCATCATATTTTCAACACCCGGCATCGTCAATTACATCCAAGCATAAAAAGCCCTTAATTTCCTCATGTTTGCAGTATCGCCATATCGTATGTTAACTTTCATAACCTATATGTATCATGTTTCCGTTTCCATTTAGTCCACTCTTCAACTGATATTTATTCTCATATCCATTGACAATCGCCCGTTGCTCATATATGATACTTCTAAGTCAATAACACAACTTATAAAATTTAATATATCCCGTAAAGGGGAGTAGCTGTTCGAGCAGATACCGGTTGCCGTCTTCTTATGAAGATGTGTGCGTTTCTGTGAGAAATATAAGATTGTAGTATAGGTGAGAGACCTGTACTTGCTTATATATCAGATAAAGTCGTCAGTACGAGAATATGAGGATATTCTCCGGCTCTATCGGCAATGAATTATTGTTAGCGAGACCTTTACCAATCAGGTTAGACCTTTATTCCAAAGGCTGATCTGTTTGGTAAAGGTCTTTTTTATATATATTTTGGTCAAAATAAGGTACTGTAGGTATTTTTTTGATGATATTTACATCCAAATGAGGAGGAAACAGCAATGGATTGGGGATTATTATTGGAATACGGATGGGTATTGCTCGTTCTCGTAGCACTGGAAGGGCTGCTCGCCGCAGATAACGCACTCGTACTGGCAATTATGGTAAAACATCTTCCTGATGAGGAGCGTAAAAAAGCACTGTTTTATGGATTGGCCGGGGCGTTTGTCTTCAGATTCGGGTCGCTTTTTGTCATCTCTTATCTGGTGGACATCTGGCAGGTACAAGCCATTGGCGCAATTTATCTGCTGTTTATAGCGGGGAATCACATTTTCCGGAAAGTGCTGTTTAAGAAGCCAGTTACGGATGAAGCCAATGAGAGCGGCACTTCTGAAGCCGTCGATAAAAAGAAGTCCAGCTTCTGGTTCACTGTTCTGAAGGTAGAAGTAGCAGACATTGCATTTGCGGTCGATTCGATCCTGGCGGCAGTAGCCCTTGCGGTTGCGCTTCCGGCCAGCGGTATCCGCAACATCGGCGGACTCGACGGCGGACAGTTCCTGGTTATTTTTGCCGGCGGCTTCATCGGTCTGGTAATTATGCGGTTCGCGGCTTCCTTCTTCGTCAAGCTGTTGCATTCCCGTCCCGGTCTTGAAGTGGCTGCATTCTTCATCGTCGGCTGGGTCGGCGTTAAGCTGGCTGTTATTACACTGGCTCACCCCTCCCTGGGTGTTTTGTCCGAGGAATTCGCCCACAGCACCTGGTGGAAAGCAACCTTCTATGTCGTGCTTGTTATCATCGCAGCTACAGGCTGGTTCATGAGTAACCACAAAGTTGAAGAGCATGAAGGCGAGAATCCGGTTAAAGAGGTTGATCAACAGCTTGGCAAATAAAAAAATATCCCGTTAAAACAATAACCCGGAAGATACACACCAGCACAGGTGTAATCTTCCGGGTTATTTGCTTACCGCTTCAATTGGCTGTCCTTGACCGGCACTCCGAAATCCGGAGTGCCGTCCGGGTTCCAGCGGAAGACCTGGGCCCGCGTATGGCGGTTCGGATCATACAGCGGATCGCCGGTAATCTCCTTATAGTTCCGGGCATGGTAGATAAGCACATCTTCCCCGTGCTCATTGACGGTAAAGCTGTTATGCCCCGGCCCGTATTGCCCGTTCTCCTCGGATGTGCAGAATACCGGCTCCGGTGATTTGGACCAGGATGCTGCATCCAGAAGATCGCTGTCTTCATCGGCTGCCAGCAGCCCCATACAATAATTGTAATCGGTAGCGCTGGCCGAGTAGCTGATAAAGATCCGCCCGTTACGCTTGATGACCGCAGCCCCTTCATTGACGCTGAAGCCGATAACCTCCCAGGGATACTGCGGAGTGGAAATCATCGTCTGCTTCCCCTGCAAGGTCCACGGATTGCTCATTTCAGAAATATAGAGATTAGAATTCCCCGGAATCTCCGGATCCTTCTGCGCCCAGACATAATACAATACACCCTTGTGCTGAAAGGTTGTCGCATCCAGCGCGAACGATTCCCACGCAGTTTTCACTTGGCCCTTCTCAGTCCATTCGCCTTCCAGCGGGTTCACAGCATCGTTCTCCAGCACATACATGCGGTGATCGAACAGCCCTTCATTCGTCTCCGTTGTATGCGCTGCAGCAAAGTAAATATACCATTTGCCGGAGATGTAATGAATTTCGGGCGCCCAAATATTGGCGCTAAGCATCCCGGTCTCATACTTACGCCAGGCTACTGCCGGCACCGCATCAGGCAATCCCTCAAGCGTCAGCGATCTTCTTACCTCAATCCGGTCATACTCCGGTACCGAAGCCGTGAAATAATAATAACCGTCTGAATGTTTATACACCCAAGGATCAGCGCGTTGCTCTACCAGCGGATTGACATACTCTTGGTTCCTAGGCATGATCAGTTCTCCTTTTCAATAGCGGCTCTTAAGCTTGCCTCTGTTTCCGTCCTCAAGGTATCATAACGTTTATTTCTTGTAAATATAAATTTATTAATAATTTTATAAACACAATCTAAATACCGACTAATCATTAGTCTTTTAAGTCGAAAAAAACTCTAAAAAAGGGCCCGTTATAGAATATATGAGTTATTGTTTTATATATGAATGAAATATATTAAATAAATGTATATAAATATCAGGTTTCACTCAAACGGCTTAATCAACTTCCCCTTAACCATACCAATGACAGCGATCTGACTTTTTTACATTCACATTTCTCTGGTTCAGTATACCTATTCCCCTGCAGCCTGTCCCCGGATTATGGATAATTCTAACCTTTTCACACAAATTCGAACGTTGCACTATTTACCACTGATCGTATGAAAATATAAGCTAAGTTATGAGCATGAAGGCTTGTCTGCTAAGCAGACTGTCAGCCCTATAATTCAACAGGCAGGAGCTAAAATAATGACTATACCGGGCACCGCCCCAATAACGAAAGACCCTTCTTGGCTGAACGATTTCCGGATGGATCAGGTTCAGGTTACCGATCCCTATTGTGTTAACGCCTTCTCCAAAGAGGTGCTTTATCTCAAAAGCTATGACCTTGACCGGCTGATTGCCGGCTTCCGCGAGAACCGGGGGCTGCCGGCAAAAAGCGAAAAATACCCCGGCTGGGAAAGCACAGAAATCCGCGGCCATACGCTGGGCCATTATCTGACTGCGTTGTCCCAGGCTTACCAGACCACCCGTAACGGCCACCTTCTTGAGCGGCTGGAGTATGTCATAGGAGAGCTTGCGCTCTGCCAATTTGAGAGCGGTTACCTGTCGGCTTTTCCTGAACAATTATTTGATAATGTTGAGAACAAACAACCTGCCTGGGTGCCTTGGTACACAATGCACAAGATCATAGCCGGATTAACCGCTGTATACAATGCCACCGGCAGTAAAACTGCCTATTCGATTGTCACCGGCCTTGGTAACTGGGTGCATCAGCGCAGCTCAGGCTGGTCGGCGGAAATTCAGGAGCGGGTATTGTCAGTAGAATACGGCGGGATGAATGATTGCCTCTATGAGCTGTACAAAATCTCAGGGGATGAGCGCCACTTACAGGCCGCCCACATGTTCGACGAGCTGACCCTGTTCACTCCGGTTCATGAGGGCCGGGATATTCTGAAGGGCAAGCATGCCAATACCACCATCCCGAAATTCCTCGGGGCGCTGAACCGGTACCGGGTGCTGGGTGAGAGCGAACGCTTTTACCTGGAGGCTGTGCAGCAGTTCTGGGAAATGGTCGTCTTCCATCACAGCTATATTACAGGCGGGAACAGCGAATGGGAGCATTTCGGCGACCCGGATATTCTGGATGCGGAACGCTCGAACTTCACGGCCGAGACCTGCAACACTTACAATATGCTGAAGCTGAGCCGGGAATTGTTCAAGATAACTGGGGAAGCCAAGTATATGGATTTCTATGAAAATACGTTCATTAACGCGATTCTTTCCTCGCAGAACCCGCATACCGGAATGACGATGTATTTTCAGCCGATGGCTACGGGGTACTTCAAGGTGTACAGCTCCCCCTTCGACCATTTCTGGTGCTGCACCGGAACCGGCATGGAGAGTTTCACCAAACTGAATGACAGCATCTATTTCTATGGCGGCAGCAGCATTTATGTGAACCAATATATTAGCTCCGAGCTGATCTCTGAGGAATACGGCATTGAGCTGACTCAAACAGCAAATCTTCCGTACAAGGACACTGCTGAATTCAAGATCCGCACGCTCAAGGGCAGTGAACAGTCCTTCGCTCTGCATCTGCGTTTGCCGGACTGGACCGCCGGAGATATTGAGATTACGCTGAACGGGCAGCCGCAGCCTCTTCATCTCTCGGGACGTTATACCGTTCTGGACAGACTGTGGACTGATGGGGATACGCTCAGTATCCGCCTGCCGATGAAGCCGTCGTACCATACCTTGCCGGATGCGCCTAATGTGGCAGCTTTCAAATATGGCCCGGTTGTACTGAGCGCTGCACTGGGAACCGAGGACCTCGCAGAATCCGCTACCGGCGTGGCAGTCAGTGTGCCGACCCGCAACATGCTGGTGAAGGACTTCATCACCCCTGCACAGCAAAGTGTAAGCAGCTGGCTGGATAAGTTTGAAGAGAACTTTGTCCAGAAGGGCGGGGAGCTGACCTTTGTTCTCCGCAATACCGATGAAGATAACCGGCTGGAATTCACCCCGCATTACAAGCAGCATGCTGAGCGGTACGGGATTTACTGGAATCTGGTCGAAGCCGATTCAACGGAGCTGCAGGAGCATATTCTGCAGAGCAAGCAGCGTCAGCGCATACAGGAAGCTACTATCGACAGCCTGCCTGTCGGTAACGACCAGTACGAGCTGGAGCACAGAATCAAAGGTGAGAACACCTCGGTCGCTACCTGGGACGGATATAACATCAGACAGGCGGAGAACAACGGCTGGTTCAGCTATCAGCTTAAAGTTCTTCCGCACAAGGATAACTACCTGGCGGTCACTTACTTCTCCGGCAGCAACGGCAGAACCATCGACATTTATGTACAGGGCGAGCTGCTGGTAAGCGATACGCTGATGACCGATAAGGCGCGGTCTTTCTATACGAAAAGCTATCTGATTCCTGCAGACACTATCAAAGACAGCACCGAGCTTGAGGTCAAATTTGTCATTCCGGGCGAGATGAACGGTATATTCGACCTGCTGCGGACGATGACAGACTTCGATCACAGTGCAGCACTCCACAGTCTGAGCTTTGATACAGGATCACTTGATCAGCCGTTCGCAGGCGATCTTACAAGCTATACGTTGACGGTTCCGGCCGGTACACAAACCGTTGAGCTGCGCGCCGTGCCGGCACACAAAAATGCCTTAATCTACTGCGGAGACATTCTAATTGAAGACACACAACCAAGGACCGTCTTCCTGCAGGAGAATAGCACACAGGTCAACCTGACCGTCAAAGCTGAAGACCATGTAACCAGGCAGGAATACAGCATCACAATCCTTAAAGCACCGGCAATCCAGTAACAAAGGGGAACCTTTCAGCTATAACTGAAAAAGATCGTTCTGCATGCGCTGCTGTTCAGGCGCTCAGAACGATCTTTTTATGTGGATAACGGACTTGAGCTTAGGCTTGAACCTTCCTGTGCTCCCGGTATTCCTGCGGCGTACAGCCGACGGTTTTTTTGAAAAAACGGAAGAAATAGTGCTGGTCACTGAAACCCAGCTGGCCGGAAATTTCATGCATTTTCAGCGCTGTTCCCAGCAGCAGCTCCTTGCTGAGCTCCACCTTCTTGTCCAGGATATAATCGGAAATGCCCTTGCCGGTGGTCCGCTTATACCAGCGGGATAGATAGGAAGGATTAAGGGATACCTCCTGCGCAATCCGGGTCAGCGACAAATCATCCCCGAGATGAGATTTGATATACTGGTGGATCATCGATAGAATGCTGGATTCGTCATGTCTGTACGAGGCGCTGCGTTTGGAAACCACCCATTCGAAGAATGCATGATAGAACGTGATGACCTCGGGCCACCGGGTATGAATAGTGAAATGCAGCAGCTTCGACAGGTCCATTTCGCCCAGGGCATCCTCCGTCAAGCCCAGCTCCTGCAGCGTCTGGAGCAAAGCGCTGCTGATCCCGGACAGCAGTCTCAGCCGGACAAAAGGATCCTCCGGCCCTTCGTCTCCGCACAGCTCTGCCCATTTCCGGAAGAATCCGCTCCATTCGGCATCCCCTTCAAGCAGCCGCTGCTTCAAATAATCGAGCAGCAGTTCAGCAGCCGCATAGCGGTTGATTACTCCGCCTGGGTTCGCACCAGCTTCAGTAACATTGACCCTCAGCAGCTTCTCCATTCCCAGGCCGGGCTGATCATAGACCGCCAGCCGCAGGCGATTCAGGGTATAGTTCAGTTGAGGCCAGGCTACCGCCTCTTCACTGGCGATAACGGATACGGACATTTGCAGACATTTACCGCAGGCCTGCTGAACCGACTCCATCGTGCCGTGTACGAAACGGAGTGTTTTTAACCATTGCTCGGCTTCTGTCACAGGCAAGTGATGATCAGACTCAGGCTGGACAAAGCAAGCAATCGTTCCCGGGTCGAGATCAACCGCCTTCACTTCGGACTTGCCCTTGAACAGCTCCTCTGCAATGTTGGCGACGGCGTAACGGATCAGACTCCGGTCTGAAGCCGTCTCTACATTCCTCCAGGCTTCAATCCGCAAAATAACCGGCAGGACCTGCTGTTCCGCCCGGAACGGCAGCTGAATCGCATCGAATTCATCCTGCAGAACCTGACGGTCAATTCCCTCGGAGCGTCTTAGAATATCCAGCAGCAGCTGCTGCTGCAATTGGGGAAGGGCCCGGGGAAGCTTATCGCGGAGCCATTGGGTCTGGTACTGCTCCACATCCTCCGAGGCAATCATCTCCAGGGTCCGGGTTACCGCGGAACGGATTTTATCCATCCCCTCGGTCTTGAGCAGATAATCCACTACACAGGGATTGCGGATCGCCTGGTGCGCATAATTGAATTCATCGTGTCCCGTTAACAGAATTACTTTGCAGCGCGGCCAGCGGCCGACAATTTCCTGAATCAGCTCCATGCCGTCCATACCGGGCATACAAATGTCGCTAAGGACAATATCTATTTTGACTGCATTCAGCCAGTCTATGGCATAATCTGCGGAATGCACCTTGATAATCTCCAGATCGGGAATATCCGCCTTCAAAAAAAACTCATACAATCCGTCCAGAATAACCGGCTCGTCATCTACTATCATCATCCGCTGCATTTCCGCCGCCTCCTCTTATTGAGATGTTAACCCGTATGCAAAGCCCGCCGAGCGTACTTCGTTCCGCCTGCAGCCCGAAGCCTGAACCGAACTTAATGCGTAGCCGCTGATTTACATTCAGCAGTCCGGTAATTTCGCCCTGGGCACTCTCCCCAGAGCCGAATTGCCGCTGGAGCTGTCTCAGCTTGTCCTCGCTAAGGCTGTCGCCATTGTCTTCGATTTTAATCGACAGCCGGTCCTCTACCTGCTCATAGCTCATCTTAAGCAGGCCGTTTTTGCTTTTATGCTGAAGCCCGTGCTCGAACACATTCTCAATAATCGGCTGCAGCAGTACGCGGGGAACCTGAATCCCGCGCCATCCCGGCTCTATATCGTCGACTTCGGCCCCGATTCTTGATCCGAAGCGGATTCTCTGGATCGCCAGATACACAAGCGCATGGTCCAGCTCCTGCTGCAATGTAACCTCCTGGGCAGAATCACGGGTGATATAACGGAAATATTGACCGAGATAATCGGAAAATTCCTTAATCAGCTCCACATTCTCCACTTCAGCCATCTGTTTGATACTGAACAGGCTGTTGTACAGGAAGTGCGGTGTAATCTGCGACTGCAGATGCTTCAGTTCGGCTTCCCCCGTACGGATCTGCTGCACGTAATTCTCCTGGATTAAGGTGTGCAGATGTCTCAGCATCTCATTAAACTGTGAATACATATACCCGAACTCATCCTTGCGGGAATGGGTAATGAAGATGCCTGTCTGTCCCTGCTCCGCTTTGCGGAAGCCTCGGATAAGTACGGCCATAGGGCGGTGGATTGTCCGGTAAGTCCAGAAAGAGAAGAGAACGATGATTCCTATCGAGACCACTGTTAACAGCCGCAGCAGCTGCGAATAAATATGAATCGGCTTCATTAGAACCGTATTCGGGATATCTGCGGTCAGTGTAAAATTGTTAGCTTGATCATAGAGCGAATAATAAAATGAATCCTCAATCCGGTACCGCTGAACGCTCACCGCCTCCTTTCCGACCACGGGGATGCTGCCCTGCAGGAGCTTCGGCAGTTCTTCTGCGGAAGAAACGACATATTCATTACGGCTGCCGAACGCCAGCGTAATATCACTTCCGCCCGAGGCGGCGAATTCTTTCAGCCGCAGCTTGAGCTCCGCCGAGGAGAGCTTGATCCCCAGCAGAAAATTCGGCGGGACATTACTGTCCAGATTAAACGGATTGCTGCGCAGCAGATACAGCTCGTCCTGATATTTGGATAACGCTCCGTTCAGATTACCCATCGTACCAAGCAGGCTCTGCCACTCCCTGTCCGTAACTTCTCTGATGCCGTCCACGGCGCTGACCCGCTTGTTGATCTGCGGAACATAATAGACGACGTCACTGATGTAAGGACTGGTTTCTTTTACCTGCAGAAGCTTAGTGAGAATATCATTCAAATTGGAATCGATTTCATAACGGCTCATGATTGGAATACGTGTGCTGAAGGTCGATAGCGCATCGTCAAGGGAGTATTCAGTAACCAGCGCGGTCATTCGCTGCAGCTCGAATTCCAGATGGCTGTAGTAAAAGTGAAGCTTCGATTCATTGGCCCGTTCGACTTCAGCCTGCATCTGGTTAGAGCTGTAATAGGTTATCGAGATACTAAGCACGCAGAGCGGCAGCATAACCAATAAAAAGGCGCCGATCAGTTTAATTACGATGGAATTCGGGTTCCAGCGGATTGCGAATGGTTTCATCGGGTAATGGTCCTCTCCTGCAAAACTGGCACAAAGCAGGAACCGCAATACGCGGCTCCTGCTTTTGGCTTATTACAGTTTACCCCTTCACACTTCCAACGACCAGACCGTGCACGAAATATCTCTGCAGAAACGGATAGATCGCCAGGATCGGAAGGATGGATAAAAAGATCTGGCTGGCCTGCGTCGTCCGGTCGGAGATTTCATTCAGCAGCGCAGCCTGCTCAAAGGTAACATTCTCATTCTGCACCGACACCTGCTGAAGAATCGACTGCAGATAAGTAGCCAGCGGATAATGCTCGGGACTGCGCATGTAGATCATTCCGTCAAACCAGGCGTTCCAGTGGCCGACCAGCGAAAACAGTGTCACCGTAGCAATGCTCGGCAGCGAAACCGGGAGATAGACGCTCCATAAGGTGCGCAGATGTCCGGCTCCGTCCATCCAGGCCGCTTCCTCCAATTCTTTGGGCAGCCCGCGGAAAAAGTTCAGCATCAGCAGCACGTTGAAGATTGGCACCGCCCCCGGCAGAACAAGCGCCCATACGCTGTCCAAAAGCCCCATTTCCTTAACGACCAGATATCCGGGAATCAGCCCGCCCCCGAACAGCATCGTAAACACGAAAATCCAGGCATACGCTGTACGTGAACGGAAGGTCGCCGCTTCTTTGGAGAGCGGGTAGGCAACCAGGATAGTGAACAGCAGGTTGACGGATACGCCCAGGACAACACGGAGGAGGCTGGTGCCAAACGAATGAATGAACTGATTGTTCTCCAGCATGTAGCGGTAGGAGGACAAGGTAAAGTCAACCGGCCAAAGCGTCACGCTTCCGGCGTTCACCGCCGTACTTGAACTGAAGGAGATGGCCAGAATATTGACAATCGGAAAGAGACAGAGCAGTGCAATCACAGTAAGAATTACATAATTGAAACGGAGAAACCAGCGGTAAGCGCTAGAGGTATGATGCATTCAGCCCAGTCCTTTCTCTAAAAAATCCGGTATTTAGCAAAACGGTAGGCCAGATAATAGCCAAGGCCGATAAACACAAAGGATACGACCGATTTAATTAAGCCCAGCGCCGTGGAGACCGAATATTGTGCTTCCTGCAAACCAATCCGGTAAATCATCGTATCCAGAATATCGCCTGATTCGTATACCAGAGGATTGTACAGATTGAATACTTGGTCAAAACCGCCGTTCAGTACATTTCCCAGGCTGAGCGTCAGCATCAGAATCATAATCGGGCGGATTCCCGGCAGGGTAATATGCCAGGTCTGCTTCCAGCGTCCGGCACCGTCAATGATCGAGGCTTCGTAGAGCGACTGGTCAATGCTGGTCAGAGCGGCCAGATAAATAATCGTTCCGAAGCCGAATTCCTTCCATTGGTCGGTAATGACCAGAACGTACCGGAACCAGTGATTATCGGCCAGAAATTGAATGGGCTGGATGCCCAGTGATTTCAGGAGCATGTTGACGATTCCGCTGCTCGGAGACAGCACATCGACAATGATTCCGCCGAGGATGACCCAGGAAAAAAAGTGGGGCATGTAAATGATCGTCTGGATGGATCGTTTAAAGCTGTTCGCACGGACCTCGTTCAGCAGCAGTGCTGCAATCACGGGAATAGTCAGTCCGGCAATGATTTTGAGTACGGAGATAATAACGGTGTTCCATACCACCTGTCTAAACCCCGGAAGATCGAATAAATAACGGAAGTTCTCCAGTCCCGTCCAGGTCATATCGCGAAATCCGGAAATGGGGGAAAAGTCCTGAAAGGCGATCACAAGTCCCGCCATCGGGATATAACTGAAAATAATGACCAGCAATAAGGCCGGAAGAATCATTAAGTGCAGCGGAATATTGCGCAGAAACTGCCTGGGATTAAAGTGCATATGCTGTCTCCTCCTTGTTACCTTGATTATAAGACAGCCCTAAATCGGCTTTATAGTGTAGCGTGTTGACTTTGGGTATCTTCTATTGACCTGTTGACTTGGATGCAAAAAAGGACTGCCAGCGGTCATAATCAAACCGCCGGACAGTCCTATTGTAGATTCAAACTCTATTGTCCTTTTACAACCTCGTTTACCTCTTTGGTGATCTCATCTCCGCCAAGCTTTTTCCAGTTGGCCACAAACTTGTCGAAATCATCAACCGGCAGGCTGCCGTAGATGATCTTCACAAAGGTCTCTGCCCTGAGCTTATCCAGCGTGGCTGATTTACTATTCATAGTCTTGGTAGGCGCATAAATGAACTCATTCATCACGATCAGATCATTATCCCGGTAATACTTGATGACCCCTTGTGAGCTGAGTGGTCCAAAAATCCGCTCCATATGCCATTTATCCAGATCGCCGCCGCGGTAGGCCTGAATATCGTCATAGAACAATTTGGCTTCCAGTCCCATCTTGGAGGTATCGCCCGTTTTCAGCGCCTGCTCTACTTCATCCTGTGCCTTCACATTTTTGTTCGGCGGCAGGTTGGATACAACCGCATTCTGGAACCCGAGTCCTGTATCGCCGTTCAAATATTTGGCCCGCTCTGTAGCTGCCGACTCGCCGAACATTTTCTCAGCCTGGAAATTAAGCAGCTTGATCAATGCTTCAGGATGCTCGTAGCCCTTGCGTACAGCGAATACCCCGCCAAGGGATAGGTGGTTCTGGGTCTTGGCCGGCTGATCGTCAATGGACTGTACCGGATACGGAACCCAGTTCACATTCGCATCCTTCTTGATCATATCCTTGACCTGGAAAGGCGCCCATTGCGGCAGGAAGAACATCCCCGCTTTGCCTGCATTGACATCCTCCATCTGCTTGGCGAAATCTTTTACCCCAAACTCCGGATCAATTACACCCTCTTTATACAGGCGCTGCAGTTCCGCAAGGCCTGCCTTCACCTCAGGCTGAATCGTCCCGTTCACAATCTCTCCCTGATCATTCTTGATCCAAGTTTCCAGATAGGCATGGTAGCCCAGCAGGAAGCCGTTAATCGGCAGATCCTTGCTCAGTGAAATCCCGTAAGTATCCTTCTTGCCATTGCCGTCCGGATCGTTAAATGCAAAAGCCTCAGCGATCTTGATGATGTCCTGCATGGACTTCGGTTCAGCCAACCCGAGCTTATCCAGCCAGTCCTTGCGGATCCAGACCATATCCGAGGAATCAAGCGAGCCCCCGTAGCTTACCATTGCGTACTTCTTGCCGTCTTTCGTTACAGGCTTGAGGGCTGCTCCGTCTTCTTCACTGTAATACTCTTTTACCAGGTCAGAAGCGTATTGGTCGTAGACTTCAGTCAAATCCTGGAGCATGCCTGCTTTGTACAGCTGCTCAAACTGCACCATATTTACCTTCAGCACATCCGGCAAATCGCCGCTGGCCAGGGTAACATTCATTTTATCGTTATAGTTGGCATCGGCTACGATCCAGTCGTAAGTAACTTTGATGCCCAGCTCGTCCTCATACCCCCGGGTCCATACGTTATTAGCGTGGGTATCACCCTCTGCCAGCGTCTCCTTGCCGGTTTCATTCATGGTCGAGGTCAGCGTAATCGGCGGATCGTATTTGGTCAGCGGTCCCCCTTGCACCTCTGCAGCGGCCGTAGCCGCGGCCGGGGCCGCATTAGCCTCTTTGGCAGTCGTGCTGTTATTTGCGTTGCTGTTCGAACAGCCGCTAAATGCAATGGATAAAACCAGTGCTGCTGCCATTACAGGAAACTTTCTGCTTTTGCTTGTCATCTCATGAACCTCCCTTTTATTCTACATCCTCATTGTATAAAGAAAGCGTTAACAGCTCGAGTGGTATGCATTTACATTCGGTATCTTCTCTTTACCTTTTGCAGAAATACGCTTCTCATCATAACATGAGACTCAGCCTTTTACAGTTAAGCCTCCTGTTGCCGCCGCCACAAAGAAAAAGCAAGACCGGCACTTTTGGGAAAAGTGCCGGTCTTGCTTTATATAAATACATTCACAGCTATCTTAACTGCTCCGGCAGCTTCTGCCTGGAGATTACTGCTGGCCAATCGGCTGGTCGGTTTTGCCTTGCAGTTCTACCAGCTTCATAATAATGGACGCCGCCTGTGCTTTTGTTATATGCTGCTGCGGGTTGAACTTGCCGTTCTCACCCTGCAGCAGTCCCAGCCGGACAACAAGCGCTACAGCACCTTTATTAGTGATACTGGCACTGTCGCTGAAGCTGGTTACCGTATTATCATTGCCAAGGAAGGCCGCAAGCTTACTGTATTTCAAGAATGAGGATACCAGAACCGCAAGCTCCTCACGGGTGAGTTTATCCTCCGGCTTAATTGCAGCATCCTTGTCCAGCCAGCTTCGGGAAACCGCAAAGTTTACAGCATCGTAGTACGGGCTATCCATACTTACACCGGCTATGGTCTTACGATCCTGCATATTGGAATATTGCGTATAATACGGCGTTGAAGCTTTCGCAATGAAGTTAAGCCATTCTCCTACAGTGATCTCCTGTTCCGGATACACTTTTCCGTCAGCGTCCGGTGTAATAACCCCGTATTTCAGCAGCTCTGTTAATTGTTGTTCCGCAGCATGGCCCTTCACGTCGACCGCGCTTGCTGAAGTATTCACCTGTCCGTACATCTCATAGACCGAGGCCCAGTTACCGGTCTGTGCATTCAGCACCTCGTAAGGCTTACTGGTATCTGCCGGCTGCGGCGCATAGACCAGTTTGACTTTAGGCTCAACATACACACTCGTTCCATAAGATCCGCCAATGAGACTATATTGAAGCTTCAGGATATAGGTGTTCAGATATTTTTGCAGCGCCTCCGCTTTGGTGATTACTGGAGCCGGCTGCTTGGTAATCAGGGCAAAGTCAGAATATCCATAGTTTGTATATGTCCGGAGCCTGCCGTAGCTGTCGAGTTCAAGTGAAACAATACTGTTGCTTACCGGTATACCATCAAAATAACGGATAAATTGATAGCGGTATCCATTCCCTTCCGGCAGAACACTCCAGGTTCCCCCATGCTCGGCAAGCTTCAGATTGCTGCCCGCTCCGTTATACAAGCGGTTGATCAGCTGAATCGCCTGCTTCTTCGCCTCAGCCTGGCTCAGCTTTTTCGTTCCGGCAGCTACGGGCTGCTGTGTCTTGATGTCTGCTGGATTGCCATATTGCTCAATCTGGAACTGAATCACCTCGCCGGTAGTCGCGTTCACTTCAGCATACGTACGTCCTGGCATTCCTGAATACGCAGCTTCTGCAGTATCACTCCAGCCCAGCGTCCAGACTTTCTGTTTACCGTTCTGATAATTAGAGTTTAGCGTCTGCCAGACCAGCTTACGGTTAGCCGGAATTGCGGCTACCTGTTTGACCCGTTTGACAGCTTCCTCCACCGTAAGCTCTTTACCGGTGTTTACCGGCTGGAAGACTTCTTTACCGGCAGGTATTGCCTCATAGACAACCGGTGTGGGCGCGGCTTCTTTACCTTCATAGTCTATCCGTTTACCGGTTTGGGCATCGATCCCATATAAAGCTTCCTCCTGCGCTCTCCAGCCGAGCACCCAGCTGTCTACTACGCCTTTCTTATAGACAGGGGTATAGTACAGCGCGATATCAAAACCCTCTTTAAATTTCTTCTCCGCCTGTTCCTTGGATACAGCAGGTTTCGCGGACGGATACTCCTTCCCAAAGTAAGACTTATTAAATTGAATGATATTTCCGTTGCCGTCTACGGTAACCCGGACGGAGTCACTGTTTGAAGGCAGACCATTGGTCAGCAGCATAAAACTAAACGAATATTGAACCGGGCCAAAGAGTGCCGATTCATTCATCCATGTATTCTCTTCCAGTTCCAGCTCACTGTTCTTCAGCGAAGGCGCTGCTGCGGCAATAAAACTCCGGGCCTTCTCTAAAGCTTCTGCCCGTGACACTTTAGGCGGATAATAATTGTCGGCTTGCATAAACGGGAAGTAGAGATATGTAGAGATCACGTCACCTGTAATGGCATCGACCTCACTGGAAAAGCCATATCCTGTACTGCCGATTTGATATTCCCACTGAATGCTCCAGACCAGCTGGTTAGGATTTGGCGGATAAGAATTGCCCGTGCCGATTTGGGCATTAGAGACCTTTGCATCCTTCAGAGCAGGGAACAACTCCCGCAGCTTCGCCACCGCCTGCTCCTGAGTCACCTTAGCTTTTGCCGGGTCTGCTGTTGCTGCTCCCAACCCTGCCGATGCTGATACTACGATTCCATTCGTAGAGTAACTGGCATCCGCCGCGGCTAGACCGCTTGGCAGCATCAAGGCGAGCGCCACAGTAGTAATCAATGCGGCTTTGGTAGTCTGATGAATGAACTGATTCCTGTCATTTTTCAAAATTTCATCCTCCTAAAGTTTTGTAGGGTATACTCCCTGATGGCGCTTCGGCAAAAACTTACTCCGAAAGCATACGCTTACTTTTCCAAATATATGAAAAAATCCGATACTTCTAAATTATAATTAAATATACATATCTTTACCATATTTTATTTGCGACAGGAAATTACAGGGATGTGCAAAAGCTGAATCTGATCTTGTGCAGCTGCTAAAAAGGAACACTATCAGCCGCTGCTTACCGCGGGGAAACGAATTCTAACGTTCACATTTAACTCTAAATTTTACTTTAGCACTTTATTGCATTAAAGATAAAAGCGGATTATAGTGGATTTAGATCAGAATCTGTTTTAGGAGGATTAAAAGAGATGAGCAAATTTTGGAGTTCCACTGCCGCAGCCCTAACTCCCTATATTCCCGGAGAACAGCCTGCAGAGGGAAGTATGATTAAATTAAACACTAATGAGAATCCGTATCCGCCCTCACCGGCTGTGCTGGAAGCGATTCGCCGTGCAGTGGACGGCAATCTGCGGCTATATCCGGACCCTAACGCAAGCCGGTTGACTGCAGCTATTGCAACGCGGTTCGCTTTAACCCCGGGTGAGGTATTCGTCGGCAACGGATCAGATGAAATCCTGGCGTTTGCGTTCCAGGCTTTTTTTGACCGTGATCAGCCGGTGCTGTTTCCTGACGTTACCTACAGCTTCTATAGCGTGTATGCCAACCTGTTCAATCTTCCCTATAACGCTGTCCCGCTGGACGGGCAGCTCCGGATTCTTCCGGCAGATTATCAAAGGCCGAACAGCGGCATCATTCTGCCGAATCCGAATGCCCCTACTGCTATAGGTCTGCCTCTCCCGCAGATTCGGGAGCTGCTGGAAGGAAATGCGGGCCATGTAGTGATTGTGGACGAAGCCTACATTGATTTCGGCGGCGAATCCGCCGTCCCGCTAATCGCTGAATATCCCAATCTGCTGGTTATTCATACCTTCTCCAAATCCCGTTCGCTGGCCGGTCTCAGAGTCGGTTATGCACTCGGGCAGCCTGAACTGATCGAAGGGCTAAACCGGGTGAAGAACTCATTCAACTCCTATACGCTGGACCGCCTAGCCCTGACAGGTGCGGAGGCAAGCTTCATGGATGAAGCTTACACCCGAAGCAATATCGCCAGAATTGTGCAGACAAGGGAGAACACCCGGTCTGCGCTGGAGCATCTGGGCTTCAGCGTAACGGATTCAGAGGCCAACTTCCTGTTTGTCTCCCATCCTGCTATGCCTGCACCTGTGATCTTTCGCAAGCTGCGGGAGCATGGTATTTTGGTCCGCTATTTTGACAAACCGCGTATAGATGATTATCTGCGGATTACTGTAGGCACCGATACGGAAATGGAGGCCTTGCTTCAGGCCATGATGCAAATACTGCCCGGTGCGGACAGCCTGTAAGTAAAGCAGTATTTGCGGGTACAGGAATATCACCAACCGTATACGCCTCGCCGCTGTGTTCGCCCATAGGGTCAAGCCAAGCAGCCCCTCTTTGGATAAAGAAGGGCTAACAGCTTACTCCCTGAGCGCCTGCGCCGGATTCAACGGGACTTTTCCCTCTGTTTCCACTCGTTTTCCCAATAACGCCAAATTCAATGGTACTTTCCCCTCTGTTTCCACTCTTTTCTCCGATAAGCCCGGATTCAACGGGAGTTTTCCCTCTGTTTCCACTCGTTTTCCCGATAACGCCAAATTCAACGGGAGTTTTCCCTCTAATTCCACTCTTTTTCCCGATAACGCCGGATTCAAGGGGACTTTTCCCGCTCCTCCTACGTTATTAAAACAAAAAAGACGGCTCATCACTGAGCCGCCCTCACAATTTACTTACAATACTCTCCCTCACCGCCGCCACTTCATAAACTTGTAGTCCAGCAGATCCACCAGCAGGAACAATACAAAGCCGACTAAGCTAAACAGCATGATGCCTGCGTACATTTCCGGGTAATCCAGCCGCAGCCAGGCATCCATGATGAAGTAGCCCATGCCATGCTCAGTGCCGTAGATCTCGGTGAAGAACAGCACGGATATCGCCGTACCAAGCGAAATCCGGATCGTGCTGAGAATAACCGACAGTGCACCGGGCAGCGTCACATTCCAGAATTTCTGGACCGTGCCGGCTCCGATACTGGTTAGTACATCGTAGGTGTTCTCGGGGATTGCCTTGACTCCATCACGTACGGAAATGATGATCTGGAACAGCAGAATGAGCATGATCATCAGCACCTTAGAGGTTTCCCCAAGCCCGAAGAACAGCATGACCACCGGCAGCAAGGCAATCTTCGGAATCGGGTAGGTCAGATAGACGACCGGATCAAGCAGTTTGTTCCACAGCGGTGAGCGCCCCATCAGCAGTCCAATGAGGAGACCGATGACCAGCGCCAGCAACACACCTTCAAAGATCCGCAGCAGACTATAGCCGACGTTGAGCAGAACTTCCCGGCCTTCCAGCTGGAACATCGCCTTATAGACCGAACCCGGACTGGGCAGAATCGGATGATTCATCAGCAGGTAGACGATATACCAGACCAGATTCATGCACAAAAAGACAAACAACAACCGCAGTACGTGATTAATCCGCTTGTTCATCACCATTTCTCCTGCATTACCTTTCGGATCCGTTTCGTCTGCTCAAAGAACTCATTACTTCCCCGTTTCTCCTCATGCTTCATCCCGAACACTGCGGTATTATCCAGAACCTCCACCGAATCCTCCTTGCCTGCAGGCAGGATGATAATCTGCTGGCCCAGCAGGATAGCCTCGTCCACATCATGCGTGACGAACAGCGCCGTTGCCGGATGGGCAAGCCAATTGTCGAGAAAAATCTGCTGCAGCGCTTCACGCGTCACGGCGTCCAGGGCCGAAAACGGCTCATCCAGCAGCATAATCTTCGGCAAAATGGCAAAGGCCCGGGCGATCGCTACCCGCTGCTGCTGGCCTCCGCTCAGTGAGAGCGGATAACGGTCCGCCAGATCGGCTATTCCCATGGAGCTAAGCCAGTGCGTAATCCGCGCTTCCCGCTCCGCTCTGTCACCGCCGGCAGACCCGGTAATTTTCATCGCGATTTGGATATTGCCATGAACGGTCTTCCAGGGCAGTAATCCGTAGTTCTGCGGAACAAGCCCGACCAGTATATCTTTGTCATGAACGGGTTTGCCGTTAAACAGCAGCTCTCCTGTATAACCCGGAAGCAGGCCGGCAATCGCCCGCAGCAGCGTCGATTTCCCGCTGCCGGAAGGCCCGATAATCGTATAAATCCCATGCTCCGGCAGGGTCAGATTGACCTGACCCAGTGCCACCTGGCCGCTCTTGTACTCAACCTGGAGCTCTTTGATGCAAAGTCCGCTAATTCTTGAACTGGACATCGGAGATCACATCTTCAGCCGATATATTTTTGGTCAGCAGTCCTGTCTCCCGTGCCCAGGCAAAGGCTGCTTCCACTTCCTTCACATCCACCTGGTTCGCCGGCTGGTATTCCGGGACCTTAATCTCGTCTTTCAATGTTTCCGGGTAGCCTACTTCTTTAATAATCAGATCAATATATTCCGCCTGTTCATGGGATTTCATATACTCAACCGCATCATTATAAGCAGCGTACATATCACGGATGGCTTGCGGTTTGGCATCAATTACGCTTTGCGGAAAGGCGAGCACAAACGGGTTGATCCCAGCAGAATGTGTAGAGCTAAGCACACGCAGGCCGGCGGATTCCCCCATGGTCACAAAAGGCTCCGGCAGCACAGCGGCATCGGCTTTCTTGTTCTTAAGCAGCTCCAGACGGGTCGGAATCTGCGGTACTTCACTCACGGTGATATCCGCTTCGCTCAAGCCCGCCTGCTTCAGCATCATCGCTACTGTATATTGAGTGGACGTATTTTTGGACAAAATAACGGTTTTACCCTTTAGATCCTTTACCTCCTGAATCTCATCGTTACCGGTCAGAAGATCAAATTCACCGGTAGTTGTACTTGTAATCTTCACGTCCAGACCGGCTTCGTTATAGATCGAAATGGCCACCAGATCGGCGCTGATGCCGTCTACTTTGCCTGCCTGGAACGCCACGTCGCGGTCCTTGGCACTCTTGAAGGTCTGAATATCCAGATTGACGTTATGCTCTTTGTCGAAGCCTTGCTCATGGGCAATGATAAATGGAATGGCGTCGATCGAAGGCAGCAGGCCCAGTGTTACGACTGCCGCTTCCGCCGGAGTTTCCGTAGCTGCCGCTTCCCCTGTGTTGTCCGAGCCTGTATTGCTGCCGCCGCTTGCTGTATTGTTATTGCCGCAGCCTGCCGCAACCATGCCCACCGCAGCGACCAGCATAAACAGCATCATCAGTTGTTTCCAATTCTTTCTTTTCATGAATCTTCCTGCCTCCATATCTTCTCTAGTATATTTTGCTTGCGCATTTATTCACATAAGGGCATAGAGAATCCTTTATGCTCCCCCGGGAAGCGTAAGTAATGCAATTTTACACCCATTGCCCTATTTTGTATATTTATAAATTTAAATAATAACGGCTGCATAAAAAAAACGATAGTGATTCAGCGCCTCCCTCGGCTCTGCACTATCGTTAAATTAGTGTGTACGCGATATACACCAGCATCTACACTCAGCTATATTTACCATAGTCTTTGATGACTACTTTGGTATGGCACTTTACTTCTATCTCAGGATATACCTCTCTCCAGTTCAAGCTTGTCCATTCCTTGTAGTTCAGCCCGTTCCGTACATACGTTCCGATCCCCAGGCTGTCTACGTTATGCTCCTGCATCTGCTCCACCATCAAATCAGCTTTGGCCGTGATATATTCGGATATCTTCTGTTCTAATTCATGACGTGCCTTGCTCTCATTAATCTTCTCTTCTCCGGTGTATTCGAGTACCGAGCCCTGGAGGGAAGCAAAAATGTCGACCTTAAAGCGCCCGTCTCCCAGTTGATGCACTTTGATCTTGCGTTTGTTTAACAAGGAGCTTAACATGATGACCACTGGCCTGCCATCCTTGTCCCCTAAGTTAATCGCAACTTCCCCCTGCCTGAGATCATCGCGGAACAGGGCAAAGATAATCCCGTCCTCGGCCGGAATCCTCATCACATACCGGTCCTCCTGAAACATTGCAACGCCCTCAATGACCACCTTGTCCCCCCCGTCTTTCACAATCGGAGCTACAGGGTCAATGCCGTCATCGTTGAAATCCCTGGAGAACTCATATAACGTGGTTGCAGGAACACTATTGCCGTAAGATTCCTTATCCAGCAGATGAGTGATATAGCGCCCGGTATCATTATGCGACTTGAACGTCTTGGACAGCAGATCTCCTGCATCCCCCTCGACGACGGTTACTCTGACTCCAAGCGCAATCGAAGGATCCCGCAGGAGTGTATCGATATAATCGCCTAAGCCCTCTTTTGCCAGCTTCGTTCCGTATAGGGTCTCTCTTACCTGCCCGCTGACGACCTTCAGATCAGTTTGCAGGGAGAACTGCAGCCGGGCTGATTTAAGGCTGTCGCTTACGGTCGTCATGAGTTCACGGCGGACCTTCGAGGTGGGATCTGTAACCGGAACGCAGTAGGTCACCTTGAGCCGTTTATTGTCCAGCAGATCATAGCTTGCCGTTTGGACCATCCCCAGCTTTTCAAGTATCCGCTCATCGCTTTTGCAACCGGTTAACAGCAGCAGCAGAAGCACAGGAATAAGCCTGAGCTTAAGCATGGGAAATTCCTCCTTTCCGTTGTATAAGCAGGATCATAATCAATAACATGGGAAGGCCAAAAGCAATACCTGTCACAGCATAGCCCAAATTGGTGATCCAGACATTTACCTCATCCAAAGTCTTGGGAATAAAAGAGACGCAATAGGAGCTGCCTAGCAAAAAGACCAGAAGTACCGGCGTTTTTACCTTCGGGATGATTCTTTGTATACTCAACTGCGCTGCCCACCAATACATCACAACCGTGACCAGTACTAAAAACAGAAAAAAACCGTAGAGCAGGTTTTCCAGCCGTTCAATAAAAGGCAACTGGATATAGGCCAGTAAGTCCAGCACGGGATACAGCAGCTTTTTTAATTGACCCGGGCCGAAGAAGCCGAAACAGATCAGCGACAGACAGATATAGACGAACGACAAAAAGGCATTTGCGGCATAGATGGCGGCCATAGACTTTTTACTCTTACTCTTATTCATATACGGGAATAGCAGAATGGACAGCTCATAGCCCAAATAAGCGGCATACACTTCTACCGCCCCCTTCACCTGATCATGTCCGCCATGAAGAAGGAACGGAGTGAACCTCGCCCAGCGAAAAGAGGGGAAGAACCACAGCAGCAGTCCAAACATCCAGATGGTCATCCAGAAAAAAAGGGTTACCGCGTTGGACATCCTGTAGATCCCTTTGATCAGCATCATAAAAGCCAGTACGTCAATAGCCAGCTTAAACAGCATCGGATTTGTCGTCGGGAAAGCCAGCATTTGAAAGAGCAGCACATACTTTTTACCGATCATACAGCCAAAAACTAACCACACTGCCGTCAAGCCCAAATAGAAAGGGTAAAGGATCGCCTTCGAAACCGACTGTTCCATTATTTCAAAGATTGAGCGCCCCTTCCCCAGCCGAAAAACCAAGGTGATCAAATAAATATTAAATGACGACAGCAGCAGACACGGAATTAGCACAAGCCAGCCGTTCGTTCCGAAATAATCCGCCAGACTGCGCGGCAGGGTGAAGATAACGATTCCTGACTGAGTCATGTATACAAGAACGGCAATATGAAAGGGACTAAGCTTTTCCGGCATAACACCATTCCTACTTTCTGTTTTTTTGCTTTATCCGGTTGGAGGTCCCCACCTGCTTGGGCCGGGTTCTGAGCATTGAAAAGGGTGCCCGGATGAATACATCCTTCCAATCTGTTGACTTCATCGGTGCAACGGGCATGACATAGGAGGTCCCTAGACTGGTTAGACCGGATAAATGAATCACAATGACTGCGATCCCCATTACAAGCCCCATATTGCCCCAGACTCCGGTCAGAATAATAATCCCGAAACGGATCAGCCGGATCGAGGCGCTCATCATATAGCTGGGAATGACAAAGGACGCGATGGCGGAGGAGGCCACGGCAATAATCAGCACATTACTGGTCAGCCCGGCCTGTACCGCCGCCTGTCCGATTACAATACCGCCTACGATCCCGATGGTCTGTCCGATCTTGGTAGGCAGGCGGGCTCCCGCCTCGCGCAGCAGCTCAATCATGATCTCCATCAGCAGCGCCTCGTAGACTGGAGGGAAAGGGACTCTGTTGCGTGATTCGGCCAGCGTTCTCAGCAGGGCTTCTGGAATCATCTCATAATGAAAAGTGGTCACGGAGACATACATTGCCGTAAAGGTTATGGTGATAAGCAATGCCATATATCTTAGCAGCCGCAAGGCTGTACCGAGTGCCCAACGCTGGTAGTAATCATCGGGAGATGAGAAAAATTCAAAAAATGCAGCAGGTGCGCTGATCGCTGTCGGGCTGTTGTCAACAATGGCAACAATCCGTCCGGCAGCGAGCTTGGACGCGACAACATCCGGCCTTTCTGTGATGAGGAATTGGGGAAACACCGAATTCGGCATATCCTCAATAAATTGGGTCAGCATCCCTCCGTCGTTAAGTGTATCTGTCTCAATGCTTTGAATCCGCCGCCCCATATCTTCAACTAGTTTAGGATTGGCAACATCCTTGATATAGAGCAAATAAACAGCTGTTTTGGATATTTCGCCGACAGCGTATTTTCTGATTTTGAGATGGGGACTTTTGAGTCTGCCGCGGATTAAGGATATATTCGTAAGCGCCGACTCGACAAAAGCATCATGAGGGCCTGCAATAATCGTTTCGGTCTCCGACTGCTGCACACTGCGCATCTCAGGGCCATAGACATCCAGTAAACAGACCGTCCCCCGGTGAAAAATGGCAACATTGCCTGCCAGGATGCCGACAACTACCTGTTTGGGATCACTTCCTGGAGTGAATTGCGACTGCAGCAGCAGCTGGTCAACCTCATCCAGCCGGATTTTGGAAAAGGGCTCCTGAATCTCTTTGATGAATGAAGCCGTGTCCACCAAATGCGAAAAATACACAATATCGGTCTCAATTTCCGGATAGGACCGATGGTTCAAATCGGCGCATTGATCGAACTCTTCAAGAATATGTTCAAGTGAAAGCGGATTGTGCGCCATCGAACGCATTGAATACCCTCCCTGCAGCTACTATTTTGGGGTAGTATTCCCAGAAACCGCATGGTTATTTATAGCAAAAAACCTCCGTTACCCGGTAAGGGTAACGGAGGTTCTTTGCGGAGTTTATTGGGCCACACCGGTAACGGTTGTTCCACTTTTGGTAATCTTGTAGCTCACAATCTCACCGCTCCAGAAATGGAATTTAAGAATGACTTCGCCATCGTTCACTTCTTTGAAGAAGTTCTCCTGCAGGCTGATCTCACCCGTATTGTAGGAAGGACTAAACGTATAGGCAAATTCCTTAAATGAGGTCCAGTTCTGCGGTCCGGCATTGCCGCCGGAGGCATATACGGCTTCCATGGTCGCTAAGATATCACCGTTGAAATTTGTAGGGATTTTAAAGGAAGCTATTGTTCCCTGGGTGCTGCTAAGGACCGGTTTACTGGAAACAATGAGATTAAAGGTCCAGTCGGCACCTTTATTGAACCCGGCCGTAAGAACTGCATTTACGCCCAGCTTGCCGGAAGAGGTAAGGCTCTTCAGCTTGGCAGCTTTGAGCGTCAGCTTATCTCCGTTCAGGCTATAATCCGTCCCTTTCTTCAGCTTGCCGCCCGTAGTGCTGAGCGAGGTCAGCTTGTTGCCGTTCAGGTTCAGCGAAACTGTAACATCCTTAACCTCTTCACCTTTATTCAAATAAATGAGATCGCTTTCAGCAGTTGCCGAACGTGTGCTCCAGCTGTTCTTCATCATCGTAAAGAGCTGGGGATCAGACCATTTATATGTCGTGCGGCCAAAATGCTGACCGTTATCCCACAGCATAGAGGTAATCCGTTTTTCCCTCAGATAGTTGGCAAGGAATTCAAAAAACTTCAGCTTTTCACCCTGCTCAATCGTTCCTGTATTCTTATCGAAGCCGAGCAGGCCATATTCCCCTACGATGACAGGAACGCCTTTGGCGGTGAAGGTAGCATGCACCTTGTCAAAGGTCTGGATAATGTCATTTTGCGTGTCGGCGTCAAATTTGGTGTATCCGGCAATATTAACGCTGAACGGCCAGAAGCCATAATAATGTACCGTCGCAATCAGATTCGGATCTTTCAGTCCGGTGATTGTCTGGTAGAGCACATCCATCCGTTCCTGGGTCGGAGAGGATTCCAGCGAAGGAAGCACCAGCGGCCGTTCCGCATTGTTGCCGCCTGAGCTTCTTACGATACTGTGGAAGGACTTGTTCAGCTCAGTCAGCATTTGAGTCGCTTTGGCTTCGTCGGTAGTTCCCCCATCGGTGAACCGCGGCTCGTTGACGCTCTCGAACATCAGCTTATCCGAGTAGTTCTTAAACTTCGCCGCAATCTGAGTCCAGGCAGCATTGTAGCGGGCCAGCACCTCATCATGCTTCTTCTCCATCCCGCTGATCCACAGCCAGGAATCATGGTGAAGATTAATCATCACATACAGCTTTTCTTTCAATGCCCAGTCCACTACCTGTTGAACTCTGGCGAGATAAGCAGCTTCTATAGTATAGTTCGGAGCCGCCCCAATATGAACGTCCCAGGTTACCGGGATGCGGATGCTCTTGTAACCCTGGTCGGCGATTTTTCGGATCAGTTCCTGGGTTACTGCCGGATTGCCCCATGAGGTTTCATCAGCCCCGGTAGCGTCAAGCGTATTGCCGAGGTTCCATCCCGGCTGCATGGCATCCACATAGGATTGCATGGCGGTTGTTGCAGGTTTTCCTTTGGCCGTCTGGTCTGCAGATGCAGCCGATATACCCGGCGTTATCAGTGCGAGCATCAGCAGCGTGGTGAATGCTAGTGATAGAAATGATTTCTTCTTAGGCATGAATTCGATATTCCTCCCTTATGAATGAACGATCATCTTCTTCAAATCCCCCAAGCCTGGTACACCCGCCACCTCCCATTCATTTCATGTAACCGCTTACCTAAAAGAATATAACATCTTTCCCTCTTGGCAATAAACCCAATAATTAGTGAAAAAATCCTATGAAAATTATTGATTTGGGTGGTTAGAGTGAACTTGGAGGGCTACATTTAGGGATTGGCCGTGGCTGCAGGGAATGTTTGGACTTCCGGCCGCTGTTAGGTTTAGATTTCCTGAATTTAACTGCTATTCGCAATAAAAATCCAAACCTAGCCTATGCTTATGATGCGAGCTTTCCTGCGGAAAGCTTTCAGGCGGACGCTACTGCTCCGTAAGGCTCAAAATTCCCCTCCGCCACTTTTCCCTAAATGTATATTTTCAAGTTCAATCTTATGGGGTGACGGAGGCAGAGTAGCGGGAATTTCTCCATCTAATTTCCGACGAACTGGGTGAAGACAGACTCTAGCGGGATTTTCTCCCGCTAATTTCTACCGTATAGGCCTAAATCAGCGTTTCTAGAGATTTTAAAGGGAGGTTTTCCACCTAAATCCTGCTTCCAGGCGAAAACGGACGGATTAGTTGGAGGATTTCCCGCTAAAATTATTCTCAGGTGATAAAATAGTGTTATTACATCTTCACCAGAGGTGATTGGTTTGCCCAGATTTCCCGCAATGACCGCCATCACGCTCTGCCCGTAGTAGTTTCCCCTTGGAATAACTGCGGGCTGAGCCTTTACCCAAGGGAGCGTGATGGTTATGAAGCCTTACCGGAGCAACCGGAATCAGGCATTAATCCGGCATTACAGAAAACATGCTATTCAACGTAAAAAGCGTCTGCTCAGAACATCGGGATGGAGCTTCAAGTATGAAGGAAGTTTAAGTAAAGGAAAAATCCATTGTTCCTGCCGCTGGTGCTGTAAGAAGACCTCAAGACTTGGATTTTCCAAATCAGAGGCGGCGAGGATTGCTGACTGCGAGGAGCAGCTTCGGGGATCAAAATTCTAAACCACCGTAATCCAAACAAGCGATGCCCTATTTCGGGTAATCGCTTGTTTCCACAACACCCTTTATATCGTCTTCCTCTTAATAGACAAGAACAGAAAGTAAAACAAACTATTCATTTTGATTCATTCTCCAATAGCTCGACCTCTTCCCCCTGCTGCTGCCTCATTTTAATGTTAGCTCTGCCCCAGGAACACATTTGATGAATAATTTCATTCGCTGTAATTCCATATTCGGTTATATAGTACTCCACTTTGGGAGGCATTTGAGAATATACATGTCTGCCGATGATGCCGTCCTGTTCAAGCTCACGCAGCTGCTGGATCAGCACTTTTTGCGAGATCCCCGGAATACTGCGCTGCAATTCGCTTGTCCTTTTGGTGCCGGAAATTAAGTGACATACAATCAGAGCCTTCCATTTCCCTCCGATAATTTCAAGGGTTGCTTCTATGCCTAAATTATATTGTTTCATGTTATTCGTACCACCTCATCACCGCTAGAAATCAATAGCTTATCTGCTTATCTCTATAATCGCATAGATTCACTCTGCGTCCAATGCACACTTTGAGGTAACTAGGTTACTTCATTGTGTGTATTTACATTTTTTTGAACATGAAAAATAATGTAAGCAACTGCAGCAAGCAAATCAGCTTACAAAAGAAAGGTGATTGTTGATGAAAACTCTGGTGATATTAGCACATCCAAATATTGAAGCTTCGAGAGTGAACAAAAGGTGGAAAGAGGGATTACTTCAGCATCCAGACGGGATTACGATTCATGAGCTTTATAAGGAATACCCGGACTGGAGCATAGATGTATTAAGAGAACAGAAGCTATTGGAAGCCTACAGCCATGTCATCTTTCAGTTTCCGTTGTACTGGTATAGTTATCCGCCCTTACTAAAAAAGTGGCTGGATGATGTATTTACCCATGGATGGGCCTATGGTTCAAACGGCAGGAAGCTGCAGGGTAAGAAGCTCGGAATAGCGATGTCGATCGGTGATAAGAAGGAAAACTATCTGCCCGTGGGTTCTGTTTCTTTTACGGTAGATGAAGTTATCGCCCCTTTCAAAGCCAGTGCAATCCATGTAGGCGCAACAGCACTACCGCATTTCGCTGTCTTCGGTGCGTCATTTCAGGTGAGCGATGAAGAGATTGAGCAGAGCGCGGCAGATTATATTGACTATATCAGGCAGCATAGATCCCGCTAAATCCATTCAAACGATAATTTCGGCCGATAGACTGTATATTAGATGGAGAAAATCTGTCCGTACCACACCACGCCCTACTACTTACCGCTTTCCCCTACACCGTCCCCCGCTCAATAATCACGTAATCCAGCTTGCGGTGTACGGGCACGCGGCTGCCGGTGCTGATCTGCTCATGGATAATGCGGAAGGCGGCGGCACCCATCTCGTAGAGGTGGTTGTCGATGGTGGTGATGTCGAGCAGCCGGCCGATCGGCTGATTGTCGAAGCCCATGACCGCCAGATCCTCCGGGATGTGCAGCCCGTGCTTGCGGGCCTCGATGATCAGGCCGGCGGCGACATGGTCGCCGGTAATGATCAGCACCTCGGGCCGGTCCTGCATGTCCAGCAGCGATAGTGCAACTCCCGCCCCATCCTCCTCCGTCATACAGTCGTAAACTATCCACTCCTCCCGGAAGGGAAGCTTATGCTCGGATAGAAACGTGCGGAACGCGGACTGCCGGATCGAGGCGCTGCTGCCGTTCTGCCGGCCTTCACAGTAGCCGATTTTGCGGTAGCCTTTGCTGCTCAAATACTGCAGGCCATCCCAAAAAGCCTCATAATGCTCAATATAAACCGAGGAGAAACGCCGTTCGCCGCTGTCCTGGCAGGTAATAACCGGACCGTACTCCGTATATTCCTCGATCACTTCCGGCTGAAGCGCCGTAGAGACGATGACCACGCCATCAATCTCCTTATTGCGCAGCATCTCAAGCACCTTCAGCTCCTCCTCGGCAGCATAGTTGCTCTGGCAGAGAATCAGCCGGTACTGTGCATTCAGCGCTTCATGGGCCAGCCCGTCCATCACAATCGAGAAGTAGTATAAATTGATATACGGCAGAATTACCGCAATGGCTCCGGTACGCCCGGTAATCAGATGCACGGCATTCATATTCCGGGTGTAGTTTAATTGCTCTATGGTATTAAGCACGGCGGCTCTTTTATTGTCGCTGACATAAGGATGATTATTAAGCACACGGGATACTGTCGTTACAGAAACACCGGCGATGCGGGCGATTTCTTTAATGTTGGCCATCAGCAAGCTTCCTCCTGAATAGGATGATACTGGTTTTATTTTACCACATCGGCCTTCAATACCTTCTCATAAAAAAAGCTTGCTATGGAATCCATTTCATATACTACACTGGTTCTGCAACAGCTTACCGGACTAAACTGGCGTGACCGAAAGGGCGTGACAGACCGGTACAGTACGTGTCTTTGCCGCCGGGAGGGCGGTTTTTTTACGTTCCTAGGAATAGGCTTCAGCTTGTCTGCTTCCCCGCCCATTTTAGGGCAATGACCGCACAATTAACATTGCGCATACATAATATGATTTGACTGTATCCCTTTACCTTGTTATACCAAACAAACCCGAGCAAGGAGGGGTGACACCATTGAAAGGGAACGAACATCACAGCAAATTTCTGTTGACGCACCGCGAGCGCGAAGTATTCGAGCTTCTTGTGCAAGACAAAACTACACGGGATATTGCCGGATTGTTATTCATCAGTGAAAAAACCGTCCGCAACCATATCTCCAACGTCATGCAAAAATTAAACGTAAAAGGCCGTTCGCAAGCGGTTGTCGAGCTGATCAAGCTTGGGGAGCTGAAGATATAGCTGCCGTGCTTCAGAAGTGACACGTTTAAGCCTTCTTTTATCCTTCGGGGTGAGAGGAGGTTTTTTGTTTGCTCACCAAAAGAGCGGATAGTGCGTTCGATCACCGTGAAAAATTCCTGACATGATAAATTAAAGCTATTAAGGCAACTCAGGAGGATTTGTTATGACAAGATACGAGCAACAAAGGCAGTTTCTAAAATCTAATTTCCATGAATTCAAACATATAAAAACAGATAAGATCAAGGGAATAACACAACCGCCAATTGTTAAGCCCTTTGATTCGGAATCCGTACTTATTGATTTGCCAAAGGTCAGCAAAGACGTTGTTAGTAACGACAACATTTTTGATTGTATAGATCAAAGAAGAAGTACCCGGTTTTATTCTGCGGACACTTTAAGTCTCGGGGAGTTATCCTATTTATTATGGGCAACCCAAGGGATTACAGGTATGAATAAAAACGGGCTTACGCTACGGACGGTACCCTGCAGCGGGGCGACACACACCTTTGAAACCTATTTAATGATTATGCGGGTTGAAGGCATTCAGCAGGGAATCTATAGATACCTTCCGGTGGAACACAAGCTCTTATTCATGTTTGAACTGGATGAGCTTGAACAAAAGATTGATGCGGTTACTTTGGATCAGCCCTTTGTCCCTAACTTTGCCAAGAAGGCTGCTGTACTGTTTGCATGGAGTACAACCCCCTACCGGTCCGAATGGAAATATGATATTTCAGCACACAAAAAAATCCTCATCGATGTTGGACATGTATGCCAAAATCTTTATTTAGCCAGTGAATCCATCGGTGCAGGTGCTTGTGCAATTGGAATCTATGATCAACAGCTGATTGATGAAATTTTAAGATTAGACGGTGATGAAGAATTTGTGATCTATATGGGCGCAGTCGGGAAGAAACGGAAATAGCGGCCCCCAGGTGCTTCAGAAGTGACACGTTTATGCCTTCCTTTATCCTCCGGGATGAGGGGAGGTTTTTTGTTGCAGGAATTTATTGGCACAGGAATATTTTGATCTAACAATAATAATATATTCATTAACATGACTTTTTTATTGTAAAACGATATATTTTGTGTTAAATTCGAATTAATCACAAGAATAAGCGGGGGATTTTTTATGGAACGGGGAACTACACTCTTTTTAAGGGCGGCTGTTATTCTGATTGGCATTCCGGTACTTGCTATTTGCATTTTTCTGGTGCCCGAGATTGGGGAATTTGCCGCCGAATTGTATCCGGATTATCGTTTTTTGAAGGTGCTCGTTTGGATCGATCTGTATGCAACGGCACTGCCCTTCTACTTCGCCCTGTATCAGGCCTTTAAGCTGTTAGGCTACATTGACAAGCAAAAAGCGTTCTCGGAATTATCGGTAGAGGCTCTGAAGCGTATAAAATACTCTGCGCTTGCCATCAGCAGCTTGTTTGTACTGGGGATGCCGCTCTTCTACCTTATGGCGGAGAAAGACGATGCACCCGGGATCATAGTCATCGGACTGATTCTGATTTTTGCCTCCATGGTAATCGCCGTGTTTGCGGCAGTGCTTCAAAGGCTTTTAAAAGAGGCCATCGAACTAAAATCCGAAATCGATCTGACGGTCTGAGGTGAAGATAATGGCGATTATAATCAATATTGATGTGATGCTGGCAAAGCGGAAAATGAGCGTAACCGAGCTCTCGGAGCGGGTTGGAATCACGATGGCTAACCTTTCTATACTGAAAAACGGCAAGGCAAAGGCGGTCCGCTTATCTACTTTGGAGGCAATTTGTAAGGCTTTAGAGTGTCAGCCCGGAGATATTCTGGAATACAAAAGCGACGACGGCATTGAGTGATCTGAAGATAAGCAAATAAAAGGCCGCAGCTCCGGAGCATCCTCCGGGCCTGCGGCCTTTGGTTACAGGTTAAGTTATTCATTCCTTCTTTATCTGAAGCCGCTAAGATTAATGGTATTTGACCGTCTTAATCCGGGCCTGTTCCTCATAAGTGAGCGGGCTTGGGGATTGTGGCGTATGAAGATGCCGCTGTACGGTGTATTCCATCTTCAGATAGTCTTCCTCTCCGGAAGTCATCCCCGGCTGCCAAATTCCTACTACCCAATTTTTAAGTTCCTTAAGTCCTTCCAGCATTACGTTCATCCTCCTTGAGCGATGAAATCTATAGTCAACAGCTGTTTTGTTTACGCTTTCATTATAGCATAACCAACGTATTTTGAAAGAGGTGTCCACAGGAAAAAGACAATATTTTGTGACCATTGTATGATAAACCCATATTCTTTAAGGGTTTTGTATTCTTCCGGCGGAACCTTGTATTTATACAGGAGACAGTTTGGACAAGCATTGAATTCGATCCTATGTCTGCAAATCTAGCGTGGCGGAATTACCTAATTTCTCCTTTTTCGGGAGAGGACAGGATTGTATTTGTGATATACGTCACATTTTTTTGTTGACAGCCCCTATGCAGGGATTTATGATAAATCCAGCACAAATGATAACGATTATCATTTACACATGGGGACGTTGCTCTTATAACTTATACATAAACAAAGGGGTGTTCTAATTGAAATTTAATTACGCTGTTCCCGCCGGGCTGCTCGCTGCCTCCATTCTGTTCACCGGGTGTGCAAGCAATGACAACAACAATAACAACAATTCGGGCAATGAGGCCGCTGCTGCGAGCAGCAGTAATACAGCCAGTGCGCCCGCCTCAACAACCGCACCCGCTGCTGCCGATTTAACCTCAGCTATTGAACAATATCGCAATTATGTAATCGAGCAATGCGATGAGTTCGTCAAAATGACCGAAAGCTTCACCACGGCTGTAAAAGCCGGGCAGCTCGAGGAAGCCAAAGCGCTGTACGCACCTTCACGCATGCACTATGAACGGATCGAACCGATTGCCGAAGCGCTGGGGGATCTGGATCCGAATATCGATGCCCGGGAAAATGATGTAGATCCGGCTGACTGGCGCGGCTTCCATAAGATTGAACAGGCCCTCTGGCAAAACGGGACGACTGACGGGATGTCTGAAGTCGCCGACCAGCTGCTGAAGGATGCGCAGCTGCTGCGTGCCAAGGTAGAAACTACCGATATCGACGCCACGCTGCTCGTTACCGGAGCCGTCGGCCTGCTGAACGAGGTTTCCTCCTCCAAAGTTACCGGTGAAGAAGAACGTTACTCCCATACGGACCTCTATGATTTTGTAGCCAATGTTGAGGGAGCACAGAAAATCTACGAGCTGCTGAAACCGGAGCTGGCGAAAAAAGACCCTGCACTGGACCAGACGATCGGCGAACGGTTTACCGCGCTGCTGAACGAACTGGCTCCTTTCAAATCCGGTGACGGTTATGTCTCCTATGAAACCCTGAAGGAAGACGAGATCCGCAAGCTGAGCCAGAATCTGGACGCTTTGGCCGAACCGCTGTCCAATATGGGTACTATTCTAGGAGTGTGACCGGTATGAAAAAAGATAAATCCGCAAAACCCGTGACGAAGCCGAGTGAAGGATTAATGGATCAAAAATTAAGCCGCCGCGATATCCTGCGGCTTACCGGCGTCGGCGGCCTGGGGCTGCTGCTGGGCGGAACCGGTGCAGGCAGCATCATCGCTGCCCGTAAGGCGTCCGAGCCCGCCCCCGCCGCACTGGCTGCGAATGCTGACATCATCCCGTTTTACGGGAGTCATCAGAGCGGAATTCTGACACCTGCGCAGAATTTCATCGTTTTTGCGGCCTTTGATCTGACGACAATCAAGCTCGCCGAGGTGAAGCAGCTGCTGGAAGCATGGACCACCGCAGCCGCCGCGCTCACTTCAGGCAGCCTGATCGGCAACGTCAATGACAACCCCAACCTGCCTCCGTCCGATACCGGAGAAGCCGACGGGCTCTCTCCCTCCAAATGTACACTTACCTTTGGGGTTGGGCCTGCCTTTTTTGACGGACGTTTCGGACTGGCTTCGAAGCGTCCGTCTACGTTTGCGGATCTTCCGGCTTTTGCGGGAGATGCGCTGGAGCCGCAGTGGTGCGGCGGCGATCTCTGCGTGCAGGCCTGCGCCGACGATCTGCAGGTGGCGTTCCACGCCATCCGTAATCTGGCGCGTATCGCCCGCGGCACAGCTGTGCTGCGCTGGACGCAGGAGGGCTTCCAGCGGACCGGCGGCGCCGATCCCAAAGGCGGCACGCCGCGCAATCTGCTGGGCTTCAAGGACGGAACCGGCAATCCGGATGTGACGGATGCAGCCGCGATGCAGGAAATCGTCTGGAGCGGCAGCGGCGACGGTCCTGCCTGGATGAACGGCGGCACCTACATGGCCGTACGGCGCGTACAGCTGCGCGTTGAGGTATGGGACCGCTCCCCGCTGAGCGATCAGGAAAACACCTTCGGGCGGTACCGGCAGAGCGGTGCCCCGATCGGTGCCAAGGACGAATTCGCCGATCTTAATCTGGAAGCGAAGGACGCGGCCGGGCGGCCGGTTGTTCCGCCGAATTCCCACAGCGCGCTGTCGCACGGCGACGGATCGGTCAAGATTCTCCGCCGCTCCTACTCGTACTCCAGCGGAATGAATCTCAAAACAGGCCAGCTCGATGCCGGTCTGCTGTTCATCAGCTTCCAAAAGGACCTGGTGAAGCAGTTCGTCAGCATCCAGCAGCGCCTCGCCAAAAGCGACATGCTGAATGAATACATTCTCCATACCGGCAGTGCCGTATTTGCCTGCTTCCCGGGTGTCCGCGAGGGCGGATATATCGGGGAGACGCTGCTTGGCTAAATGTGGAGCAGCCTATGCAGAGTGAACAGATCAGTGCCAATATCATTGAACGGAAGGGGTAACCCCTATGGGATGGTTGTTACATAACGCTTGGCGCCGCATGCTGGCCGCCGCGCTCTTAGGCGGCCTGCTCCTGCTGCTGCCGGGCAGGCCGGCAGCCTTCGCCGCGGCGGCGGGGCCGGCGCTGGACGAGCTGCTGCCGCCGGTCGGCAGCGCGCTCGTCGAAGCCGGCCAGGGCCGCTGGGATGCGGCCGCCGCCGATGTGGAATCGTTCGCCGCGCTGTGGCGCACCGCGAACGAAGGCACGCCGGACCCGGCACTCGCCGGTCCGGCTGCCGAGGTGGACGCCGCACTCGCAGCTGCGGCGTCGGCCTTAGATGCGGGCGAAGATACGCCCGCATCTAAGGCACTGTCCACGCTCGCCAGAAGCGTGGACGCGTACGTCACTGCCGCGTCAGGCGGCAGTGACGCCAGCGCCGCCGGGCGCGAAGCCGCGGCAAAGCTGCTGCCCGCGGCGAAGGCGACGCGGGATGCGGCGCTGCGCGCCGACTGGACGGCGGCGGCTGAGGCCTACCGCACCGTCGTGAACAGCTGGGCGCCGGCGGAGCGCGGCATCCGGGTGGACAATCCGGCGGTCTACGCCCAGCTGGAGACGAAGATCAGCCTGCTGCGGATCGCGCTGCAGGCCGAGCCGCTCCGCGAAGAAGCGGCCAAAGCCGAAGCAGAGGCGCTTTATACGCTGCTCTCCGATTACAGCGAAGGCAAGGCCATCGCTGCGGGAGACTCGTCAGCGGAGCCTGCTTCCATCGAAGGGCTGATCAGCTACCTGAACAAAGCATCCGCTGCCGCTACAGCCGGGGATAGCTCCGCTGCGGCCGGGATCATGGAGCAGTTCATCGTCGCCTGGCCATCGGCTGAAGGCCAGGTACAAATTGCCTCGCCCAAAACGTACACCAATATCGAGAATGAAAGTGCAGACGTCACCGGCAAGCTGCTCTCTGATCCGCCAAAGCTTGAAGAAGCACTGAAAGTGATCGATAACATGCTGGCGGAGCTGACGCCGCTGGCCGGTGAGACAACCTACACCGCCTGGGATGCTGCCCTGATTCTGCTTCGTGAAGGGCTTGAAGCGATTCTGGTGCTGTCTGCCCTGCTATCCTATCTCAAAAGAGAAGGCGGTCCAAGAACCCAGCGCTGGGTCTGGTCAGGTGCTGCTTCCGGTCTTATCCTCAGTATAGGTCTTGCCTTCCTCCTTACGCTTACGATATCGCAAGCGGCTTCCGGAGGAGCACGGGAGCTCATAGAAGGAATTACCGGACTTGTTGCCGTAGTAATGATGCTCACCATCGGACGCTGGATGCACAACAAATCGAACACTGCCGCCTGGAACCGGTACGTGGGACGGCAGGTGGATGGCGCGCTGGCCAAAGGCAGTCTGTGGTCTCTATTTTTCGTAGCGGCCCTGGCCGTTCTGCGGGAAGGCGCGGAGACAACGATTTTTTATGCCGGGATGGCTTCCTCCATTACAACCCCGCAGCTGCTGCTCGGGATTGGGGCCGCCTTGGCCGTACTGATTATCGTGGGGTATGCCATTATCGCGCTGAGCGCCAAGCTGCCGATCGCTGCGTTCTTCCGCGTAGCTACCCTGCTGATCTATTATCTGGTCTTCCGTTTCCTTGGCGAGAGCCTTCATTCGCTCCAGGTGGCCGGCAAGCTGCCGGCGCATGTGGAGAACGCATTACCTGCCGTGAGCTGGCTCGGGCTGTTTCCGACCTGGGAAACGCTGCTGCCGCAGCTTGTGGTCCTGGTGTTTATCCTCTGGGAGATGCTGCGCGGCAGAACCAACAGGAAAACGCGTACAGCCAATTAATATCATAACTAGCTGAATCCTCGATAATCAGAGGTTATAAGAGCGGAGAACCATTACCCGAAGGTTTGGGAGGTTCTCCGCTTTTTTGGGCTGTTTATCCGTTCTTCTATTCCCCCCAATCCCCCTCTCTACACTTCTGCCGATCCACACATCTATCCCACATCTACCTATATGTCTCCCACTCTCCCACTCGCCCATCCAACGTATCCAACATTCATCCATGCAATTTCCACTAACTTTTATCTGTTAATCCAACTTTTATTACCCTAGCTACTTTGGAATGAGGACTCTATATGAGTAACGCTCGCTTTAACTGGATGAAGGCACAATAATGGGATTTTCTCCATCTAATTTCCTCTCCACGGGACGGAGACAGACGCTAGTCGGATTTTCTCCATCTAATATCTTACATATGGCTCAAAATCAGCATTTTTTGGAGTGTTAGCGGGAGAGTTTCCACCTAAATTACGTTGTTAGGTGAAATAATAGAGATCAGTTGGAGGTTTTCCCACTATTATCTCATCCGTTGAACCTTCGTTTCTATACACTTAGTTAGCTGATCAACAAATCTATATCCACTTTATATTTACCTTATATTTTATATCCTTTTAATATCCGCTCAGTATCCGCAAAAACTCTTGCTTGCATCCGGCAGGAATATGTTTTATTCTGATTATGAAAATAATTTTCTCTAATATACACATAATAATTAAAATAATTTCAATTATGAAGTTGTTGTCCGTTCATCATGAAGAAAAGAAGGTGGAGAAATGTCTCCTATTCTGCATGCCCTGGAGCATGAGCAGGCAAGCTTCTCCCAGATGGAACGCAAGCTGGCGGAGCGCATCCTGTCCTCCCCCGGAGAAGTGGTTCATATGGGAATCACAGAGCTGGCCGAGCAGTGCGGGATCAGCCCAGCTACAATTACACGTTTTTGCAAAGTCCTGCATTTCAAAGGCTTCCCTGATTTCAAGGTCAAGCTGGCGGCAGAGCTTGCGCATAGTGATGCCTCTCCGCAGGAGGGCGGATCCTCCTATCAGGACATCGTTGCCGGAAATCCGCTGCCCTTTATCGTCGAAGCGATGCAGGCCAACCATCTGACCTCCATCCGGGATACCACCTCGCTGCTTGACCTGGAGCGGCTGCAAAGTGCCATTGATTTGTTGTGCCACGCCCGCCGGGTCGATCTGTACGGGATGGCGACCTCGTCGATCGTCGCTCAGGATTTCTACCAGAAGCTGATCCGCATTGGTGTGAACTGCACTGCTTTTGCTGACTCACATATGCAGATCACTTCCGCTTCCTCACTCTCCACGGGTGATGTAGCCTTTGCCATCTCCTATTCGGGCGAAACACCGGAAACCATCGATGCGTTAGCCTGTGCCGGAGCCAGCGGCGCGTCCACCATTTCGCTTACCTCATACGGCAGCAGCACACTGGCTACGCTGGCCGGCATCCCCTTATTCTCCTCCTCGCTGGAGCAGGGAATGCGCCGGGGGGATATGGCTTCACGGATCGCACAGCTGCATATCATTGATATCCTGTTTACCGGGATGGTCAGTACCCGGTTCGGGGATTTCATCCCTAAGCTTGAGAAATCTTATCTGAATGTCCAACATTACCGTCATAAACGGGGAGGCCAATCCTAATGAACATTCTTAAATTCAATAATGAAGAAGATTTCACAGAAACCGGTGCGAACCTGATCGTCAGCCTGCTGCAGAGCAATCCCAAAGCCGTGCTCGGCCTGGCTACCGGAAGCTCTCCGGTCGGCGTATATGCCAGGCTCGTTGAAATGCACCGCAAAGGCATCGTCAGCTTTGCCAAAGCCTCATCTTATAACCTGGATGAATATGTTGGCTTGCCGGAGGATCATCCCCAGAGCTACCGCAGCTTCATGAACGGGCATTTGTTCAATCATGTGGATATCGACCTTGCCCGTACCCATGTCCCTAACGGCAATGCACCCGATCTTACTGCCGAGTGTCTGGCCTATGACCAAATGCTGGAGGAGAACGGTCCGGTGGATCTGCAGATTCTCGGTATCGGCAGCAACGGCCATATCGGCTTCAATGAACCGGACGCCAGTCTAAGCAGCGGAACTCATGTGGTCGACCTGCTGGAAGAAACGCGGGAAGCCAATGCCCGCTTCTTCGACAAGCTGGATGATGTGCCCCGCCAGGCAGTGACAATGGGCATCGGAGGTATCCTCAAAGCGCGGCAGATTGTCCTGCTGGTGCGTGGTGAAGAGAAGGCCGAAGCGGTTAAAAATGCGCTGGAAGGTCCGATTACCACCCAATGCCCCGCCTCGCTGCTGCAGAGCCATCCCAATGTTGTCGTGCTGCTGGATAAAGGAGCTGCAAAATGGCTGAAATAACCCCTTCCGGTGAGCTGCTCTACGGAAGAGTGCTGACTCCTTCCGGCCTGGTAGAACAGGGGGTGATCGCTGTCTCCAGCGGAGTGATCCAGTATGCAGGAGAAGCTGCCTGGCTGCCCGAGGCTTATGCCCAATGGCCGGCGGGATGTACAGAGAACAGCGGCCTGCTGATTCCCGGCTTTGTCGACGTACATGTGCATGGCGGAGCCGGTTACGATTTCATGTACAGTGACAGCGACTCCCTGGAGACGATTACCCGGTTTCACGCTTCGCAGGGAACCACTACGATGCTGGCTACGACCATGACCGCTGCCAAAGCGGATATTGACCGGGTGCTGGCCGAGGTGAATGCCTACCGGGCAGCTGAGATGCCTTATGCCCAGCTGGCCGGTGTGCATCTGGAAGGACCGTTTATTAGTCCGAAATGGCCGGGGGCACAGAATCCCGGGCATATTGTACCTGCCAACATTGAATGGCTGGAAGCCTGGGAGCAGCAGTACCCGGGATTGATCCGCCAGGTTACCCTGGCACCGGAACGCGAAGGCGCGCTGGAGGCGATCTCCTGGCTGAGGAAGCACGGAATTACAGCCGCTCTGGGACATACCAACGCTACCTTCGAGGAAGTTACCGCTGCGGCGGATGCCGGGCTGAACCAGGCTGTGCATATGTTCAATGCCATGACCCCGCTCCACCACCGCAAACCGGGAGCTGCCGGTGCCGTAATGTTCGACGAGCGGATCCGCGCTGAGGTCATTGCTGACGGCATTCATGTGCATCCGGCGGCAATCGGCATTGTCGCCCGGCTTAAGAAGAGTGCTAATCTGCTACTGATTACGGATGCGATGTCCGCAACCGGACTGGACGACGGAGAATATACGATTGGCGATCTGCCCGTGCTTGTTAAGGGCGGTGTTGCCACACTGAAGGATAATCCCGAGGCACTGGCCGGAAGCACGCTCACGATGATCCGCGGCTTCCGCTTTCTTATTCAGGAAGTGGGCCTCAGCCTCGAAGAAGCTTCAAGAGCGGCCAGCCTTACACCTGCCGTTTCCCTTGGCATGCAGCGGACCATCGGATCCCTGGAGGCCGGCAAACGCGGCGATATTCTGCTGCTGGATGAATCGCTGAACCTAAGCGGAGTATGGATAAACGGCCGCAAAGTTGCTGATCGTTAACCGGCATAATGCCGCTTATAACCTAAGGAAGCAGCCATCACAGGATGGCTGCTTTTTATTGTGACGCAGGGCCGGCACGTAAAGAATAGCCCAAACCATTTCCAGGCATACTAGCCTAATCCATTCTTGCGCGGCTGCAGGCTTTAATACCCGCTGCGTGTAGGGAAAATACGTTCAACCATGGTGCCGAATTCCTTGGCAAAGCCTTTTAGCGGATGGCCTGCACGGAACTCTTGCGCATAATAATCGGCCCGTTCCACAAAGTCAGGATTAGCCGAAACGTAGACATTTTTGATGCCCGTATTTTGCTTTTTCACTACGGAAGCGATTCTATCCTTCATATCTGTAGTCAGGTCATTGTTATCCGTCATCTGATAGCTGTTATTTGGAGCGACACTGCGCGTGCCGATCCCGGTTCCCATACTATCATCGATATCCCGCTTCATACGGGTTCCATCGGTATAATTGCTGCTGGACAGTACACCGTTTCCGCCGTTGCCCGGATAGGCTTCCGGATTCGCCGTTCCGGTACCTCCTACCGTCCCTGTCCCGGTATAGCTCTGCGGCACGCCAGTCATGGATCCGCCCATACCGGTCATGCCGGGAGTGCCGTTCACCGTTCCTCTTCGGCCAATTCCATTACCTGCATCCATTCCGTTACTCATCGGTCTGCCGGAGCCGGAAAGCAAGCCGGAGGTATTGTTCTGGAAGCCGTTTCCATTATTATAAGTACGAATTTTATTAGTGCCCAGAGTATTCGGCTTCCCGTTTGTTTCATCAAGCTTTACAGCAACATAAGCGCTTGTTCCGACGACCATTACATTTGCGGTGCTCACCTCCGGCATGTCGGCAACACGGTCAGCAAGCTCCTGACTTATCTCCATCTTGTCATAGGAATTATTATTCCGGACCGAATTCACCTGAATCCGTCCGTCATGCGTTCCCCGTACACTGTTCGGTTGCACATCCGTGCTGTTTGCCGAATTGTTGGTTCCGCAGCCTGTAAGGCTTACTATCCCCAGGAGCAGCGCGGCTGTGACTGACGTGCTAAGCTTTGATCGCAACATGAATTCATCCTCCATCTCTAGACTGTGATGTGCAGCGTAACAAGGTTTAGCATAGCCTGCAGCAGACCGGGCTATCCTGAAAGGATTTGGCACATGCTCCGGTTCACTGTCACGCGCGGAGAAAGATTCGCGTATCCTATAGACAGTAGGGCTCCGCAAGGTGAACTCAGGAGGGGTGAGCATGAAGGTTCTATTTACGTTTTATGTACCCAGCGGCGGGGTGGAGACCCTGAACACGCTGCGGTGTGAGAGTCTGCAGCGCGAGGGCATTGAGTGCCACGTTCTGTACCTCATGCCGGGTTCCTCAAACCAAAACCAGCCGAACTATCCCGTATACATCGCTTCAGGGGATGAAGAAATCCGCACACTGCTTGAAAAAGAGCATTTCGACGCTATTATTGTAACCTCCGATTACTTATTGATGGAACGCCTGCGCCTGCTGGGCTATGACGGTCTTCTGATATACGAATCCCAGGGACTCGGAAGACGCAGTGATGCGAAGGATATGATTATGGATGCCGTTCCTTATCTGCGTTCTTATTGTAATGCCGTACTGATTCCGCCTACTGATCATCTGCTGGAACTATTCATCTCTATCTGCCCCTGGCTGCAGCGTTATATCATTCCTAACATTGTCGATGTCCAGTCCTTCAGGTTCCGTCCCGGCGAACCGCCGTGCGACCCGGTAATCGCCTGGGTAGGACGCCTGGAAACCAACAAGAACTGGAGTGAATATCTGAAGATTGCCCATCAGATCCGCCGCCACAAACCTAATCTGCATCTCTGGATGTTCCATGATCCTGGTCTTGCCAGCGAGGAACAGAAGCAGCTGTTTCATGAAGAATTGCATGCCTTGGGACTGAACGACCGGCTTGTAGTGTTCACCAATATTCCCAACCATGTTATGCCCCTTTATTATTCTTCTATTGCCAGCTCCGGCGGTTTCCTGCTGTCAACGTCGATCACAGAGGGATTCGGTTATGCTGTTGCGGAAGCCGTCTGCTGTACCTGCCCCGTACTTAGCACCGACTCCGACGGTGTCCGGTCCTTTATCGTCCATAATTATTCGGGCAAGTTTTATCCGCTGGGCAATGTTGAGGCCGCTGTCACTGAAGGTCTGGAGCTCATGAATAATCTGGAGCTGCGCAGCAGCATCCAGAGCCAGGGCAGAATGCATATGGTCTCACGTTTCGGCTCTGAGCGTTATGCCCAATCCTTCCGCGAAATGCTGAATTCTTTCTCTATTTTTTAATCCTTATCAGCAAAAAAGCCTTCAAGCCTGCCGGATCACGCATTTCCGGGGGTTGAAGGTTCTTTTTTGGCACGCGGCAGGCCGGGTTCATCCTTGCTTCGAGACCATCTCAAACAGCTCAGACTGGAAAATCTGCACGCTTCTCTCCCAGGTGAACTGTAGTGAATCGCTCTCCCCTTTGCGGGCAATTCGTTCGCGCAGCTCCTTGTCACGGACTAATGAAATAATATCCTGGCCAAGCCTGTTCTCGTGCCGGTAGGACATCAGACAGTTATGGCCGTGCCTGCAGTACTCCATATTGCCTCCTGAATAGACCGTAACCAGCGCTGCCCCGCAGCGCATCGCCTCAAGACCGGGCAGGGAGCCGGAATCGAAGGTGCTGGAGCTGACAAAAATGTCGCTTTCATTATAGTGATAGCTCAGTTCCGTATCATTAGAAGGCGTGCGCAAATGGTAACGGTGATCATTCAGCATCATCTTCAATGCAGCTGACTCAGCATATTCACCCGGAGGAGTAATCAGATAAATTTCCACCTCGGGATGCAGTTCCTTGACCCTATTAAGCTGCTCCAGAAGATATTCCTGCTCCCGGTGGCCCGAGAATCCGCCTTCCGGCTTGCGCAGGATTGCGGATACGACAAGGCTTTTGCCCGCTGCCTCGCGCATATGCATATTCGTGAAGTCAGCGTTTACGCCAACCGGTACAATTCTCCCTTTGATGCCATGGTTGAGCCGGACGACTTCCTGCTGCCAGCGTGACAGCACCATCAGATTGCGGGTAATGCTGTAGGAAGCAAAAGACTGGTTATTATGAGGCAGAAAGGTTGGTTCATAGCAAAGCGCAAGCCTGATATGCAGCCCCTTCCCTTGCTCGCTCGCCCTATGGGCTACAGGCACAGTAGTATAGTAATTCGAGATGATGACATCACTGAAGGGAAAATCATCCTCTGACAGTTTTTCGATCTCCCGCCCGAATTCTACCCTGCATTTCATCTCATACTCCACATTGCCTCCGCTGGGCATAAGGATCACCACTTCATGGCCGATGTCGCTCAGGCGGTTGGCTAATTCTGCCAGCATCCGCTGCGCGCCTCCCCTGGACAACGTCAGAATCGGGAATGTCAGCCTCATTGCCCTCTCTCCTTTCTCAGCAGCCGGGCGAGAACCCCGTTGTGCCTTGCCTGTACGACTTCAATCTCCCGGGTTTGCGCTTCGTTGTGAATGACAGAACCCATCTCCTTGTGGATACGGTAATCCAGCAGCGGCTCCTCGATATAAGACCATTCGTAGTGCGGCAGAATACGCAGCCACAGGTCGTAATCCTGGGTATACAGGAACCTCTCATTAAACAGCCCTACTTTGCGGAAAATATCCATATCGAGCAGAACAGAGCTGCCGTTAACCGGACAGCCCTTCATCATTGTCGCGATCATTTCGCTCCGGCCGGTTATCAGGACACGAACCACCTCGGAGACCCGTTCCCCGTGTTCATTAATGTAGTAATAAGCCGTATGATTAAAAGAGGTGCCCGTCTGCGCGAGGGTTATCATCTGCCGCTCTATTTTATCCGGGTGAAACAGGTCATCCGCGCTTAACCAGGCAAAATAAGCTCCGCTGGCAGCCTGTATTCCCCGGTTGAGCGCCGAGGCCGTGCCGCCGTTAGTCTTACGTATATATACAATTTTGTCCATGAACGGAGCAAGCTTCTCGGCATGCAGGGTTGAACCGTCATCCACCACAATGAGCTCAATATCCGGATAAGTCTGGGCAAGCACGCTTTCCACCGCAAGATGAACATAAGGACAATTATAAAACGGGATGACCACCGAAACCTTGGATTGCTGATTCATGCGCTCACCTCCTTCCCGAATTCGTAGGCTAGACTGTTTTGCAGGCGAGTAAAGCATCCAGCGGCGGGTGGTCTGGCCCGAACGCTTCCCTGAAGGCCGGATTCTCAGCATGGTGAAACCCTTTAAGCACCGTAACTGAATAACCCAGCCCGAGAAAATCCTCCGGCTCCCAGCCGCTCCAGTGCCTCTGATAATACTCGCCCTGCAAATGAAAGTGATCCGTTCCTTCCTGCGGAAAAAAGCCGCGCGGTGTAAACACTACTACACGGTTAGAGGCAATAATCTCTGCTTTTCTCAGAAGCTCCATACCTTCAGCCATGGTGAAATGCTCCAGGGAATCTATCAGTGTAACCGCCGAAAAGGTTCCCGGCAGAAACAGCTTATCAATATGGCCGGCATCCGCGTGAAGCGGAATAATATGCGGTGATTTGTATTTGCGGTGCAGCAGATAAGGTCTGTGAATGTCCAGGCCAATTACCAGAGCAGCCTCATAACGTTCAAGCAGTGTACCTGTGCCGCTGCCGATATCCAGAATACTCTCGCAGAATTTCAGCTGCTCCAGCAGAACCGGCAGGAAGTCATACACTTGAATTTCCCGGTACATAGGCTCTCCTCCCCCAAATGATATTCATGTGCTCATCCGCCCATAGAAGCGATTAGTCCGCGCAGCATTCCCTGATAGCGGCTGTTCGTCGCAGCGGCTTCCGCCATAATGACGTCATAATGCTTGAGTGTGCCCATTCCGCTATGCCGCCGGTAGGCTGTTAAGGACTGGTTCAGCATGACTGGCGGGTAACCATTAAGAATCGCCCGGAACCACAAATCATAGTCATGCGTGTAGGGCAGTGACTCATTAAATAAGCCGATAGCTCCGAACAGTTCACGCTTGAACATTACCGTACAGCCGTTAATGGGATTGCCTTGCAGGAAGCAGCGTAAAAATTCCAGCTGGTCCGGAAATACAAGTGAAGCGTTCATATCGGTCAATTGCGATTCCCCGTTAATATAATTGAAGTTCGTATACGAAATCAGGAGCCCGTTTTGTTCCATAAACTTGACCTGATTGTTGATCTTGTCATGGTAGAACATATCATCCGAGCTAAGCCAGGCAACATAATCCCCCGTAGCATGGATAATCCCGTGATTGAGGGCAGAAGCTGTTCCCCCGTTGGCTTTGCCCAGGTAATGAATATGGTTCAGATAAGGAGCAATCCGGTCCGCATGAGCCGTAGATCCGTCATCGACTACGATGATCTCATAAGGCTGCCAGGATTGGGATAAGGCGCTTTGCAGCGCCTGTTCGATATAGGGGCAATTATAAAATGGAATAATAACCGAGACCTTCGGATAATTCATGTTCATGACAAACTTCCTCCCCTGCCGGAACGGTAATAGTCAACAATATCCTGTATGGAATGCTCAAGGCTGATTTCCGGTTTCCAGCCAAGGATAGCGGCGTTCTTTTCCGGTCCGTCAGCAGCATCCGGCTCACCGGAGCCTGCCGGCTTCACCGTCTGCTCTTCCCCAGTATCCGCCCCCCAGTCCATTAAGACTGGTGCCTCCGCATGGGCCAGCAGCTTCCCGGCAATATCCCCCAGACTCCGCTGAGTTCCCGAATCAATACGGTAGACGGTTCCGGCCTTGCCCTGACGCAGAATGTAGTCGTAAGCCCGCACGGCGTCACGCACATCCAAAAAGTCCCGCAGCACATGCCTTGAAGAGAGCTTGAACGTCTGCGGCTCTGTATTCCTTCCTGCCGCAGCTTCTTCACTGCGCACAATATGCTGCGCGAGCAAAGAACAGAAGCCGGTCGAAGGGCCGGGGCCGATCAGGTTGCAGGGCTCTGCCAGCAGCACGGGCTGTTTGAACAGCGTCCCCCAGGCCAGTGACACCAGCTCCTCCAGTGTTTTGCTGAAGCTGTACGGATGGGGCGGCCCGTCGGCCGTTCCGGGTCTGTATTTGAGCCTGGAGCCGGCCACCAGAATCCGGCCTGCCGGCCGGGCACGCAGGGCTTCAAGCAAATACAGGGTAGCCATTACATTGGTCTCCATATAGAGCAGCGGATCCCGCCAGGATTCCGGAACGGAGTTCTTGCCCGCCAGGTGCAGCACCTCGTCCGGCGCCGCTTCAGCAATCATAGCGGCAACAGCCTTCCGGTCGCTGAGGTCGCATTCCTGCACCCTGACACCCTCCGGGAAGCCCGCGGATAAGGCGGCCGGACGGCGTACCACCGCCGTAACCTCCGCTCCTGCTGCATGGAAATAAGCTACAGCATGCCGTCCGGTAAAGCCGGCGGCTCCGGTAATCAGCAGCCTCCGCCCCTTCATGTGGACATCGCTGACTGGTTCATCCACTCCGCCAGCTCTGAGAGCATTACCGGATAGGAAGGAAGCTCAAAATGAACATCGTTTCTCGTACTTACAAGTGTACGATCCTGAACATGAACAGAATCCGGCATAATCTCGACATCCTGTTTGTGGAATGCATGCTGCATATGAAGCAGCAGCTCGTATTTGCTAAGCGGTTCGGGGTGAGCCAGATGTATCAGGCCGGACACCTCCGAATCCAGCATCTTGTCAACTGCTTTGGCCAGCTCCAGCGTGGTCACTCCATTCCACATGACCCGCTCATAACCGGAGACCGGACCTTTCTGAGCCAGGAACCATTCCATCAGCCCGATGCCGCCCTTGCGGATCTCCGGACCGATGATGGAGGTGCGGATCGTCAGATGGCCGGGTGCTCTGACTTCACCCAGACTTTTGGTAATGGCATAGACGGAAGTGCCGTCGGCCGTATCCTCTTCCGTATAACCGCCGCGTGTTCCTTCGAACACGCAGTCGGTGCTGATATGAATCAGCCGGGCATGCACGGCATCCGCAACCCGGCGCAGCCGGTGAGGCAGAAAACCATTCACATGATAAGCGCCGATCCGGTCACGTTCGGCAAATTGATTAAGGACCCCGAGTGCATTGATAATGCAATGAGGGGAGACCATTTCGACCAGTTTCTCTACACCGGCAATATCGTCGGCATCCACATACAGCCCGCCAAGATCGCTCTTATCCCGGGTTGTATGGAAGACGTGATGTTTGCCCTGGCGGCGAAAGTACGCCGCCAGCATATGACCCGCCATACCGTTTCCGCCGAGGATAAGCAGCTTCACTCTAGGAACCCTCCCCGGATCAGGATGCTCTTGATCTCCTCCTGATCCATAAGATTATTCTCCGAGCTGAAGCTGTTGAAGGACACATGCGGATAATTCCGGTAATGGGCTTTCAGCTCCGGCATATCCAGCGTCGGGAGAATGACCAGGTACTGCTCATCGTAGACGACCGTAGTCAGGCTCTCGAAATCACTCATCAGAATTTCATGAATCTTCTCCCCGGGACGGATGCCGGCTTCAATAATGCTGACATCGCTTTTTCCGGAGGCTTCGATCAGCACTTCGGCCAGATCGACAATCCGGCAGGTCGGCATTGTCATGACGAAGATTTCCCCGCCGATGCTGACCTCGGAAGCTTTGAACAACAGGGTGATCGCATCGCGGAGCGTGAAGAAGAAGCGGGTCATTTTCATATCGGTAATGCGTACCTGGCCCTTATCCTTGATCTGCTTCATGAACAGATGCACCACGCTGCCGTTGGTTCCCAGCACATTACCGCCGCGCACCGTTACGAACCGGGTGCCTGAGCCGAGCAGATTGGCATACACGAACAGCTTTTCGCCGATGGCTTTGGTCATGCCGTAGAAGTTAGACGGGTTCGCAGCTTTGTCAGTGGAGATGTAGATCGCTTTCTCAACGTTGTTGGCAATGGCTGCTTCAATTACATTCTGGGTGCCGACCACATTCGTTTTGAGGGCTTCATACGGCTGATCCTCGCACACGGGAACATGCTTCAGCGCAGCCAGATGGAACACATAGTCCACCCCGCGGCAGGCAGCCACCAGCGCATCCTTGTCTCGGATATCTCCGATAATGAAGCTGAGGCGGTTATCTTCGAATTCCCTGCTCATCGCTACCTGGGCAGACTCGCTGCGGGAGAAGATAATGATTTCTTTAGGATTTTGCGGCAGAAGCTGCCGGATAAGTTCATGCCCCCAGGAACCCGTGCCGCCGGTGACCATAATCCGTTTATTATTAAACATGCAGGTTCCCTCCAAGCAAAAATTTAACTACTTTAGCCGAGACATCCGGTGTCAAATATCCTTCCGGTGCCTCCCATTCTGGACTCAGCGACGTCATCAGCCGGGTACTGCGCAGAATGCTGTTCTGCTCCACACCCGATACTACATTGCTTCCGCAATCCACCGTCTCCGGACGTTCAGTCGTCCTGCGGATCGTTACGGTTGGCACACCCATCAGGCAGCATTCCTCCTGGACGGTTCCGCTGTCGGTAATCGCACAGAGGGCATACTGTTCCAGATGGACAAAATCAAAAAATCCGAAAGGCTCATGGAATTCCACCAGCGGGTTCATAGTCAGCGGGAACGCTTCTGTCAGCTTGGAGCGGGTGCGGGGGTGTATACTGCAGATCAGGCGGATTCCAAAATGCTCAGCCACCAGATTGAGTCCTGACATAATCTGCAGCAGCGCTTCAGGATCATCCACATTCTCCGCCCTGTGGGCGGTCACGAGAAAATACTGGCCTGCTGTCAGATTCAGGCGGGATAGAATATCACTGTTGCTGATTTGCGCCTGATAATGCGTAATGACTTCATGAATCGGGTTGCCGGTGAGCACGATACGCTGGCTGGGAAACCCTTCGCTGACCAAATGCCGCTTGCTCTGCTGTGTATAAGGCATATTAATGGTGGAAACGGCATCTATGACACGGCGGTTTTTCTCTTCCGGCACTTTTAAATCGTAGCAGCGGTTGCCCGCCTCCATATGCACTACCGGAATCCCCATCCGCTCCGCGAGAATGGCACACAGCGCACTGTTCGTATCCCCCAGGAGCAGAATACGGTCCGGCTGCTCCTGCAGCAGGATGCTCTCCAGACTTCCGAACATGGCGGCCAGCTGCCCGCCCAGTCCCGCCTGCTTATCCTGCAGCACATAATCCGGTGCCCGCAGCCCCAGCTCCGCGAAGAAAATCCCGCTGAGACTGGCCGTGAAGTTCTGGCCCGTATGCACCAGCACATGCCGCTCCGCATGCTCGTCGAGCAGCGGAATGATCACGCTGAGGCGGATGATCTCGGGCCGTGTGCCCAAAATCGTCATGATCTTCATGGGTTCACTCCCCTTTGATATTGAACTGCCATACGAATAGGGCAGGGTTGAATGGATGCTGCAGCCGCGCGGCTGCAGCTTGGTGCGGCAAGCACTGCTGCAGCTTGGCGCGGCTACCGGCGGCTATGCGCGCGCCGCCCGGTCCGCTTGCCGCGGTGCCTGCGGCCGCGGCTGCTTTTCCGGCGCGCGGTGCCTCCCCCGCGCCGCCCCGTCCCCCGGCGCTTGCTGCGGCGCGCCCGGGCTTTGGCGCGGCTCAGCTTGCCGCGCCGGAGCTTCGCGCGCCGCAGCCGTGCAGCGCGGCGCGCCTTGCCGCGCGGCGGCTTCGCAGCGGCCGCCGCCGGTTCGACGCCCCCCGGTGCCGGCAGCAGGGGCGGGGCGGGTTCGGCGCCGCCGGGCTCAGGCGGCGCGGGGCAGTAGCGGAGCTGCCAGCGCTCCGCGAGCCCCTGCAGGCGCGTGCGGTAAGCCGCCGGTCCGTAGACGGCGTCCACGCACTCCCGCGCCTGACTGCCGATGGCGGCGGCGAGATGCGGCTCCGCCAGCAGGCTGTTCACGCGCTCGGCCAGTGCGCCGATGTCCGCCGCCGGGGCGAGCAGCCCGCCGCAGCCGGCGGCGTGCAGCACTTCGTACAGCCCGCCGGAGTCATAGGCGACAACCGGCTTGCCGAAGGCCATTCCTTCCAGCGCCGTCATGCCGAAGCCTTCGCGGATCAGGCTGGGAACAACCAGCAGATCCATGGCGCAATAGGCGGAAGGAAGCGATTCTTCATATCCGTAGAATTTAAACCTGGAGGTCAGCCCCTCGAGCTTTACCTTGCGGACGCAGCGTTCATAATAGCTTTTATCTCCCGGAGTGCCGATGACCAGAAACTTGGCATCCGGATGCTGCGCGCTCACCAGGACCGCCATTTTGACGAAATGCTCCAGTCCTTTTTCTTTATTAATGAAAGAAGAAATATAGCCAATGAGCGGTTCTCCGGGCGCTACCCGCAGTTCCCGCCGCCGTTCACTCCGGAGCGTACTCCAGGCTTCCACCATCATTTCCTGGTCATTCCAGGACGGCGGAATCTGTGTCACCTTGCCCTCACGGATATCCTCCGGAAAACAAGCCGCTGCCGTTTGGGAAATGGCCAGTATCTCATCGCTGTTCCTGTGGATCAGCTCTACGCTGATTCCGGTGTAATCGTTGTCGGTGATCGTCTCGGAGATCTTCCATACGACTGGAATGCCCAGAGACTTCGCCGCCATCGCCGGCAAAGCATGCACACAGGTGCTTGAAATAATGAATGCCGGCCGGAGTGCGGCAAGCCAGTCTGTCAGCTCGCGGTATTCCCGGCTCTCCTGAAGCTTGCGGATATCCGCCTCCAGTCCGGCATAAGGGGTATACATTCCGTAGACCAGAGGAATCGGGATCACCTGTACACTCAGCCCGGAGCTGCGGGCCTTACGGGTAAGCTTCCCATCCTGGGGGGCTACGAGAATACAGTTGAAATAGGAAGACAGCTCCCGGGCGAAGAACAGCAGCAGCTTCTCTGCACCCGTTATACTGCGTGTATTGGAAACGTGGGAAAAGAGGACAATTGTAGCTTTGTCGGCCATGGTGTTTCGGCGCTCCCTGGCAAGGGGCCTCGAGCGACCATTCACCTCCTTCAAAGTTTTACGAAGCTTAGGCTACGAAGCACTTCTTCGCAGTAAAACTCGCTTCGGAAGCATTCGCTTAGTTTTATGAAGCATCAGCTACAGGACCATTCTTCGCAGTAAAACCCGCTTCGGAAGCATTCGCTTTGTTTTACTTGCCTCTTGTTTCAGTTGAAGCTGCCCCTGGCTGCGTCTGGTTAGGGGCGAACGCCAAGGTCCAGTACTCAGTATATTGAGGGGGAACAGATGCCGGCACGACACCTGTCCCCTGGTAAGCGCACATTTTCACTTTTTGCCCGCCGCTGCCGGTTAGCCGTAGATTATGGTCAACAGCTGGTTCAGGCGTTTGGTGTAGGTATGATCCTTCAACGTCCGTTCAAAGGCGCGCAGCGCCATATCCCGCCGCTGCTCCTCATGGGTCAGGTAATAACGGATTTTATCCATCATCTCCTGCGGGCTTGAGAACGTATCAATTTCTTCACCGACCTTGTAGAAGGTGCCCATATCATCTCTGGCATCGCTCAGCTGCAGCGTACCGCTGGCTGCAATTTCGAAGGTGCGGGGATTGGGTGAGGCAGCCGGAATATACAGCTTATTGTTATTATCCATTTCATCCACATGGGCACGGTGAAGATTAATAACAATTTTGGAGCCGCTATAGGTGACCGCAGTCTCCTGCGGAGTCATCCACTTGCCGATTTCAATACGCTCCCCGTACAGCGGAGCCTCAGGCAGACGGTCCCACCAAATGCCGTTAATGACAGTGTTGTAGCTCATCAGCTCCGGCATAATGTCACGGAAGAAATTGATCCGGTTCCAGTAGGCGGAGCCGATGAAGCTAACATCCCGTTGTACCGGTGAACGTCCTGTCGTCGGGCGATAATGCTCCCTGTGGGCGGCAAAAGGCAGGTAATGTACCTCAGTGCAGCCAAGGCCGCGGTATATTTCCACGCAATTGCGCTCCAGTGTGAACACATAATCATAATGGGCTACGATATTTATCGTGAAATCTGTATAATACGGATCATCCGTCAGCCAGATCGCGGTCTTGATGCCCCTGCCCCGCAGCTCGGCAACCTGATCAAGCGGCAATTCAAGGCCGTCCAGCACCAGCACCAGATCAGGCCGCTGCGCGTCTACGAGCCCCACCAGATTCTGGCGGACATCGGTAATTGTGACTTGGGTCGTCAGTTTTTGCAGCGCATAAAGAACGGCTTCATCCAGCGGGGAATACGGATAACCTTTGCCCGAGGCTACATACATCACATGAAGGTTCCGCACCGGAATCGGTTCCTCCGGACGGCCGTCCAGAATGGCGAGCCTTCCCCGTAAATATCCCTCATCGTAGCCTATCTTGAAGCCGGTCAGGCGTCCGCGCAGCTTTTCTTCTTCCGCCGGTGTCCGCGGCAGCGGAGGTGCGGGCATTATAAATTCATTGTTCATGAGTAATCGCTCCTTCATCCCATTCTGATTTCACAGTTGTGAAGTAATCACATTCAACAATTGAGGCAGCCTTGCGGTGAATGTATGATGACGCAGTGTTGTCTGCAGCCCCCGGAGGGCAAACTTCCGGCGCTCTTTCTCATGCTTCAGGTAATAGTCGATTTTGCGTTTCAGCTCTTCGGTGGAGGCGAAGGTCTCTAAGTCATGGCCCGGGCGGTAATAGCTTCCTAGATCCTCACGGATATCTGTCAGCTGCATGGTTCCGCAGGCACTGATTTCATAGGTTCGGGGATTAATAGAGCGTGACGGCAGCTGAAAGGTGTTGCGGTTATCCTGCCCGCCCTCCCACGGCCGGTGGATATTAATGACCAGCTTAGCACCGCTGTAATAATTCGCCGTTTCTTCCGGCGGGATAAAGCCGCTTTTAATGAAAGGAGACAGCTCTTCGAACTGGCTCAGCCGCTCCCAGAAGCCGCCGGCGATCAGCACTTTCTTGCCCTTAAGATAGGGCGCCAGCTCGTCGAACAGTGCAGTACGGTTGCGGAAGGCGTTGCCGATGAACACAATATCAAACTTATGCTGCGGTCCGGTCCTGCGCGGATAGAACATTTGGGGATTCACGCAGAGCGGAAGGTAATGAACAGAGCCCGCCCCGAGCGAGCGGTAAAACTCCACACATCCCAGCTCATGCGTAAACACGTGATCATAATGCAGGCAGATGACGGAGGTGTCTTCGGTAAAGTAAGGGTCATCCGCAAACCAGATTGCCGTAGGAATCCCAAGCTTTTTGATTTCATCAATTTGTTCCAGATGGTTCTCCGGAAACACATGCAGCCCGTTCATGACGAGGACTGCTCCCGGCATTTCCCGCGCCGCCACCTCCAGCATCGTCTCAGGTGTGCTGAGCACCAGCTCACTTACCAGCAGCCTGAGTGCTTCTGCGATCCCTGTGTCTATCGCCTCAAAGCCCTGGGGCACATACATCAGCTTAAACGGCCGGCATGCTGCCACCTCCGGAGAATTCAGGCGTTTCACAGCTTCACATAAGCCGAGACGGTATCCTTCCTGATAGCCGTCCCGATAATCCCGCGGACGCGTTCTTCTCTTTTTTGCTTTCACGGCTTTCACCCTGCCCCGTCATATTCTCAAGACAGTAGTACTATATGCGGAGTCAGCATCCGCCTCATGGACATCTGCCACGACTGATGATAAATTGGCAGATGCCCCCTGTCGATCACCCGGGTTGCCCGAACCTTTGCCGATTCCTTCCACTGGGATACACTTGTATCCTGTCACAATGCCCTCTGAAAAGTTGGAGAATGTGATGAATAGCAGGACGACAACGGTTGGATGACGGGGATAAGCGGAGTCCCCCCCTTTGTTCCCACCCTTCCCACCCGCCAGCGGGAAATCAAGGGGAAAAATACCTTTGTTCCCACCCTTCCCGCCCGCCAGCGGGAAATCAAAGGGAAAAATACCTTTGTTTCCGCCCTTTCCACCCGCCAGCGGGAAATCAAAGGGAAAAATACCTTTGTTTCCGCCCTTTCCACCCGCCAGCGGGAAATCAAAGGGAAAAATACCTTTGTTTCCGTCCATTCCGCCCGCCAGTGGGAAATCAAAGGGAAAAATACCTTTGTTTCCAACCCTTCCTGCCCATCCCGCCAACAAACACAAAAAAAGACATCCGGGCGGGATAACCGTCCAGATGTCTAAGGTATACAGCTCTCTATTCTATTATTTCCTAATAAGGCACATCGTCTTTGTCCGTGAGGCAGTCGGTATATTCATTCAACAATGCATCCAGCTTCACGGATTGGCGGAGTACTCTTATATCCTGCATTCCAAATTCCAGGGCAAGCCTGTTCAGCTCCTGCCTTGCCTGCTCAATTCTGTCCCTATGATCATCATTCCCCATAGCGGCCCCCTAACTCAGATGAGGCTGTACAGCCATTTGTTAAACTTTTACTAAAGTTCCAAACACATTGTATTCGATAATTTACAATGGGTCAATTCCCCAAAGTCCGATGAATGCGTCTGCCCATGCTTACGGCAATGTGCACAAGCCCGCCGAACATGATCACGGCCATCAGATCAAAACTCACATTGAACAGAAACAGATGCTTGCCGATATCCGCCCTGCCGTCGCCGAGGACCGGGACCAGGAAAGAGAACAGTCCGATCAGCCCGATCAGCAGCAGCAGTTCGCCGGCAATCCGGCCCGCCAGCTCTCTTGTACGGAAATAATGGAACAACACTCCGGCGTAATACACTAGATAGAATAGGATAAGGAAGCCAAGGGTATGCGGGATATGCTTGTCTTTAAACTGGCTCCAGACGCTGTAGGTCTGGCTCAACGCACCAGCCGGCTTTCCCTCCAACTTCTCATAGTTTCCAAGATACTGCGGGCGGATGTCCATACTGTTCTTGGCCGCATATTTCATATGCTCTATCAGCCGTACGGGATGCTTAATATAGAAGAAGAGCACATCCTTATGGGAGACCCGGTCATAGAATTCCGGCGTAAGCGACGGATCATCCTGTTTGATGGCGGTATCCTTCTGGAAATAATTCGTTCCTGCCAGCACCTCAAGGTGTTCCGGCAGTCCCAGATCACGCAGGTCCCCGCGTACATCCGGTGAATCATTCAGAATCCCGAAAAACACAGTCTGGTACAAATTGATATGCTTGAGTTCCTTGGGAGCCGCCATATACAGAATGACCGAGACCAGAGCCACTGCCACCGCGAACCGGCGGGCCAGCCTCCGGAAGTTCCCCTCCCCGGGAAGTGCACCAAGCCGCAAAAAAATCAAGGAGAAGACGAGCCCGACCGGAGCATTCTGGATTTTGGAGCAGATCAGGAACAATACAGCTAGAAAGAACAGTGTCAGCCCTTTCCGGGTTGGCCTTTCCTGTGCCGTCAGCCTCAAACCCAGCGCAAACGTAAGCAGCATCGATACCATCGACACCGGTTCGCCGAAGAGCGAATTGAAATAAGCCAAATATCCGATATCATAAAAGACAAACAACATCCCGACCCCCAGCAGCAATCCTGTCACCGCAGAGTACTTAGCCCCGAGCTTCACAATCAGCCAGGTCGCGGCAAGCAGCAGAAGCGCATACACCGCTCCCAGCAGGCGGATATCAAAATAGCTGCCATGAAACACTCCGGAGAGGAGTCTCGGAACCAGTACCAGCAGAATCTGTGAGGAAGGATAGAAACCTTGAAACAGATTTTCATAGGAAAACCTTGCATGGCTGAAGCTGAAAAAACGGTCAGCATAGCTTTCTGCAGCATTATAGTAATTCAGCCCGACGGTATCCATCATCCGCTTGAAATCCCCGTTGTCAGCTACCCCGATAAAAGGCTGCAGGAACAGCAGGTAAAGAATTAGGCCGCAGCCGGCAAGAGCCACCAGATACTCGGGTTTCAATATTCTTTTGTTCATAGCTCCCCCTAGCGCTGCGGCAGCAGCTTCACGTATTCATCGGACAGGCCCATCAGCTGCAGAATATAGTTGTAGTCGCCCTCATATGGGCTGAAATCTGCCACCGGCTGGAGCGTATCCAGCGAAACGGCTGTACCGTCAGCGAATCCTTTGCCCGGAACGAACATAATCTCATCATTAAAAAAGGAACCCGTAGGCAGATAATAGCGCATGCCGACGACATTGCGGCCGATATTCAGCAGATCATGCCCGAATGCCGTAAACCCTTCGTCCTTGAGCGAGACACCCAGCAGATTAGCCACAGTCGGAAGAATGTCCAGCTGGCCTCCGGTGCGTTCCACCGTCTGCCCCTGGGTCATACCCGGCACATGCACGATCAGCGGGATATTGAAGCGGCTGATCCGGGAATCATACGGCGTACCGAGTGCTTCCTCCACCTGCTCCGGCGGCACATCCTGCGGCTGCAGCCCGAAATGGTCGCCGTACAGCACAAGCACCGTGTTATCCCATAGTCCCTGCTGCTTCAGCCCGTCAATCAGAGTGCCGACAGCATAGTCCGTATAGTTAATCGCCGTCAGATAATCTCCAAGCATCGTATCCTGCAGATTGTCCGGCAATGTAATTCTTTTGTAGTCATCCGGAATCTTGAACGGGTGATGGCTGGAGGCCGTCACCAGCTGGGCATAGAACGGCGTTCCTTTCTGCTTCAGTTCTGCGAGCTTCTCTACAGCGGTGATATACAGCTGCTCGTCCGAGGCGCCGAAGGCGTTGAAATGATCATTTTTGAAGGAACCTTTATCATAATAGCCGTTAAAGCCCAGGGCCGGATACAGCTCATTGCGGTTCCAGAAGCCAACCTTATTCACATGAAACGTGTAGGCTTCATAGCCTTTATCCCGCAAAAGCCGCGGCAGGCTCGGCAGCTCCCGGTCTCCAAAGCCGGTGGACATCGCCAGCGTACCGATCGGATAGATCGAAGTATTGCTCATAAATTCGGCATCGGAAGTATTACCCGGACCAATCTGCTGGTAAACATGGGGAAAATAAAAACCCTCTCCGGCCAGACTGTTCAGCACCGGTGTCAGCTCCTGCCCGTCAAGCGACTGGTGCAGCGGGAAGTTCTGGAAGGCCTCCATTTGAATCACGATTACATTCTTGCCCTTTTGCGAGCCGAAATACTCCGGCATTGTACCGGCAGGCTTATCACTGTACGGATAGCCAGCCTCCAGCTGCTCCACCTTGGCAATCGTTTCCTTAATATCGCCCGTGCCGATTAAGCCGTTATCCTCCTGTGCCTTAATGGCCGCAACCACCTCATAATTCAGGAACCCGGCGCTCTCTGCCTGTACCAGCTCATTCGTAATGCTGCGCGCAGCATGCACGGAGTAGGCTGACAGCGAGGCGCCGCCTAGAATCGCCACCAGAATTACAATCAGCTGGGTTCTTGTCGCCCGGCCTGCGGTATAGCTGCGGACCGGGTTGACCGGCCCCCGTTGCCATCTGCGGATCAGTGCATACAGCATCATCACCACAAGATCAGCGAAGAACAGGTAATCAATGGCTTGAATCGTTGATTCCACACTCTCTTTGACCTGAAAGACCTGATTCAACTCATAGAAAGCCAGATAAGTCGGAACCGAACCGAAATGATTGAAATACACACTGGCTGCAAACAGCAGCAGCGATAAGATACCATTGAAGATCCAATAAGCGCCCGTCTTCATGCGCCGCGGAAGAATAACGGTCAGAATCCCCATAATCAGCAGTACCGGTGCCAGATCGGCGGCAATCCACTCCCAGGCAATCCGGTCAAAAAACAGTCCTCTCAACAGCAGCAGCTTCAGCCAGATGAATCCGGCTACAATATAGAAATGCACCGGCACTAGCTTGGCTTTGTTCTCGTTCATCTTATCCCCTCTTACTTCTATTCCGTATTTTTCTGTAAAATAACTTCCATTTTTCTGTAAAATATCAGATTTCTCTAGTATAGCAATACTTGTTTTGTTAATCAAAAAGAGACGCCGCCCGGTATGGCGTACGTCTCTTGTATTGCTGCTAATTTTTCTTCATTAATAGGGCAGCGTATTACTCTCACGCTTCACGCTAAAGCTGTACATGGTTCCGTCAAGATTATAAGAGGCTTCGATGGCCGGCGCCTCCCCGCGACTCTCAAAGGTAATGACCCCCGGCCTTGGTCCGTTCTTGTCCAGCATATAATCCTCCAGCCGGATACCATACAGCTTATCGGCAATGGCAGCGGCTGCGCTCTGCAGCTTGGCATTATCCATCTCCAGCAGTTGCTGATCAAATTCAGCTTGTCTCTTAGGATCAGCCGATGGAATCACATTCAGCGAATAATCGGACACGTCCAGGACGGCATGTGTAGCATAATCCAAAGTAACAGATCTGGGTGAACCTGCAGCCGTGCCATAAATCAGAGTGATTTCATCGCCTGCGCCTTCTATGGTGGAACGGAGGATTTTAGTCAAAGCCTCTTCCCCTCCGCTTCTGAGCAGCCTGATCGCCTGTACTCCGGCTTGCTTTAATTCCTCACTAACCTCGTTCTGGTCCATATCGAAGCCTGCCCGGACATATGCTCCGTTTGTAAAGTTAATGTCCGCATCTTCTGCATGCACAACATTCTGAATCTCAACAGTCTTATTGGCCGTACGCCCATATACGGCGTAACGAGTTAAGCCTGTAGCCTGAAAGTCCCGCGTATAGCCAAGCTCCCGCAGCTTCTCTTCAGCTTCACTGAGCAGCTTACTGTCGATCTCTCCAGGTTCATACACAGCACTCATGTCGAACATCGTCGCTTCCCCCGTCTCTTCGTTCATCCAGATTAGAACGTAGGCTTCAGATTGTATGCTCTCCCGATAAATAAGCTGTACCCGGCCCGTATTTCCTTGCCGGACCAGTTTTTCAAAAGGAAGCTTCTTGCCAAGCTGCTCCAGTATCAGCTGCTCCGCATTCTTTTTTAGCGCTTCATCAGTAAGCACAGGATTATTCTCTACCGGCCGGGTTATGCCTGCTGAGGTTCCCTCTTTCGCGGGCATGCTGTTCTGGTACAACGCCCCTGCTCCTGCCAGCACCAGGACAACGGCAGCCGCTGCCAGCAAGCCCCGGAATCTGAATCCGGTTCTGTCTTGGCCCGGCCTGCCCTGCTGTACACGCCGGATCACCCTTTCAGCAGAGGAATCCGTAAATTTCGGCTCCTGGAACGGCCCTTTGCGTGCCTGTTCATACCACTGCGGCTCATGCTCCTCCATCACTTCATCCCCCTTAGTTTGTCCAGGACTTTATGCCGCGCACGGTGCAGCCTTGACTTGACGGTTCCCGGAGGCAACCCGGTCAGACCGGCGATTTCATTAACCGATAGTTCTGCCTTCAGGTCCAGTACCAGCACCTCGCGCAGCTTCTCCGGCAGCTTCATGATGATGTCCCAGATGTCCCTCGTCTGCTGGTTACCTAGATACTCCATCTCCGCAGAACGCGACGTGCCGAGCTGCTCCACCAGGGTGCCATGCTGTCCAGCCTCTGTCCCTTGCCGCTCCGCGTACACAGGCGAAAGGCTCTGAACCCCGCCGCCCCACAAGCCTGTGCGGAAAAACCGCGATTTCCGGTAAGAGAAAACCGTGTTGCGCGCGATCGTAAACAGCCAGGCCTTCAAGCCGGAAGTTCCCCTGTACGTGCCAATCCGGTAAAAGCATTTCACGAATACTTCCTGCGTGAGATCATCCGCCTGCTCCGCATTTTTAGTCAAGTAGTAGATATAGTTCCAGATATCATTTCCGTACAGGCCCATTACCTGCCGCAGCTGATCTTCATTCATGGTTTCGGCATCCTTCAGCTCATCCGGCGTTATCCGTTCATCCCGGTTCTCCCGTTCAACCCGCTTATCCAGCTCCAGCTCCAATTGCACCACCTCACTTTATACGACCCCGTTATCAGGCAAAAGGTTCCCTTTATTTTCTATTTTTTAGTTTGGTAAAAGTAAAATGATTGCACTCTATGCCACGATTGATTGCAGGAAATGCAACCCTTTTAACAGCCTGCGCATTTTGGCTTTAAGTGTAATTCCTGCAGTTATAACGAAGAAAAGACCGGTATTAACAGCTGCAATTGTATGCTCTACAGTTAGAATTAGGTCAGACTCCACTTTTACTTCCTTACTGCCGATTTAATTGTACAGAGTACAGCTACATCAGTTTTAGCGCAAAACAAGCCTCTCCAGTTGTATTAAATACATCTTAGAGCCAATATAACAGAAAAAAATGACCCCCGTATCTCCGGAGATCATTTCTAGAGTTTATTATCATTCCTAGATATCCTTAGCAGCAAACACACGCAGCGAAATCAGATAGGAGCAGAACAGAACCAGAACATAGCCGAGACCCGCAATAACCGGAAGCAGAATGCTGTCCGTCTTGCCTGTGCTGATCCAGCCCGACAGTCCAGGCATCCATTCCACCAGCTTAGAGACCGCGCTAACACTAAGCATAATCAGCATGATGAAGACAAAATTGACCACCTGCGTCCCCTTCCGGCCCAGCCAATAATAGAGAGGGAGGTAGAATGATGCAAGCAGCGGAAAGGCGGAAAGGCACAGCGCAAGCTCTCTCCAGGCTAGAGGGCCGGTTGTCCGGCCAGACAGGAACGCGACCAGGTATAGCAGCAGCGTACATACCAAGCTGACCAGTCCGTAAGGCAGAATTGCCAAATATTTGGCCAGCACCAGCTGCTGTCTAGGAACCGGAAGGCTGATCAGAAATTTCTGATTATTCTGCTGTACATCAAGTGTGCAGGAATTGATAAGCAGAATCATGGCAGGGAACAGGGCGAACAGTGTATAGCCGTCAAAATTCGTATAGCCCATAACCAGATAATACGGGATAAGCAGCAGCATAAATTTTTGCACGAGGATGAGGTCTTTACGGATCAGATACAGCGAATTATACACGTATATCACTTCCTTTTACGGAAAAGTACATAATTTCCTCCAAGCTGGGCGTCTCGCAAATGGCTGTTTCCTTGAAGTAACGTTCCCCCTCTGTCCGGTTCCCGGTCAGCCCCTCGAAGCCGTGCGCACTCTCCCGGATACCGAGAAATAAGCGGCGGACGTCACGGTCTAGCAGTTCCTTACCGCCTTTGACCAGCAGGTATTTCTCGGCCAGCGCCTCCTTCATCTCATGGAACACGATCCGCCCGTCATTAATGAACACAATATAATCGGCAATCCTATCCAGGTCCGTTGTGTTATGGGTTGAGAAAATAATCGACTTCCGCTCGTCCTGAATATGCTCCGTAAGCAAATCCAGCAGCTCTCTGCGGAACACCGGATCAAGTCCTGAAGTAGGTTCGTCCATAATGAGCAAATCTGCCCCATGCGACAAAGCTATTGCCAGTGAAAACTTAACTTTCATCCCTTTGGACAGATCTTTGATCTTCTTGCCCGGGAGCAGCTTGAACAGCTCCTGGTATTTTTCGTATGTATCCTCATCCCAGCGGCTGTAGAACGGGGCGATCACCTTTTTCATCTGCTTAACCGTAAGCTGCTCGTAGTATATATTCTCGTCGGACACGTAGCCGATCCGGTCTTTATTCGCCGGCAGATGCTCCTTGTGATCCAGCCCGAACAACTGAATCTCCCCCTGGTCGGGATGAACCATGCCCATGATCATCTTGATCAGCGTTGTTTTGCCTGCCCCGTTCGGTCCGATCAGTCCGGTAATATACCCTTCCTTCACCCCAAGTGAGATATCCTGCAGCTGAAAATGTCCATAGCTCTTGTGCAGATGCTCCAGTCTGATGCAATCACTCATTCCTGTTCCTCCTCGTATAGCAGCTTCAGCATATCTGTAAGCTCAGCATAATTGAGACCCAGCAGCCTGCTCTCGTCAATAATCTCCTTCAGCTTCTGCTCCAGCATCCGCAGACGCTGCTCTTTGATAAATTCCTGATCCGCCCCGGACACAAAGGAACCCTTGCCGACGATGGAGTTGATCAAACCTTCCCGCTCCAGTTCCTCGTAAGCCCGCTTCGTCGTGATCACACTAATCTGCAGCTCCTTGGCCAGCTGGCGGATGGATGGCAGAGGCGTTCCCGATACAAGCTCCCCCTGCAGAATCAGCTGACGGATCTGAGCCACAATCTGGGCATATATCGGCTCCCCGGATGTACTTGAAATCAATATGTTCATGCTGCGGCACCATCATCCTAACGTTAATTGTATTTAGTGTATATATTTAATATATACATTATATAAAGGCGTGTGTCAAATACTTCCTTAGCCCTGTCCGGCGGCTGAACATGTTTTTTTCACGAAATTAGAGGCTGTTCTACTATACGCTTCATGCAAAATATCCATAAAAAAGAGGGCCTGCCGGCCCCCTGCAACACGTAACCCATACTGTTGGTATCAGCTAATCTTCGAATGCACCAGCAGCCGTTTGATCGAACGGTTGGCCTCCTGCAGCACGGTGTCTTTATCCACGGTCTTTAGCAGCCCTTTATCCATCAGGATTTTACCATCGACAATTGTCGTCTCCACATCCGCGCGGGTGGCAGAATAGACGATGCGGGAGATCGGGTCGATATCATATGAAGGGAAGGTGTGGAAGTTATAGAGATTCAGGATGGCCAGGTCGGCTTTTTTGCCTACCTCGATGCTGCCGATCTTGTCTTCCATACCTACTGCCTTAGCGCCGCCGATGGTTGCCATCCGGAATACGCTGCGTGCATCCATGGTCGTCGGGCCATGATGCGGTTTCTGGATGATCGCCGCCAGCCGCATTTCGTTGAACATATCCAGGTTATTGTTGCACGGTGCGCCGTCAGCTCCGAGACTGAGGTGAACGTGGTCATGAAGCATACCCGGCGTATCCGCAATACCTGAAGCCAGCTTCAGATTGGAGCCCGGGCAGTGGCTGACATGAACCCCGCGGTCCCGCAAAATCCGCTTCTCCTCCGCATCCAGCCACACGCAGTGTGCCAGAATCAGGCGTTCATTCGCCAGCCCTAAGTGATCCAGATACACAACGTTGCGCATGCCGGTCATTGCCTGGACGATTTCGATTTCCCCCTGGTTTTCGGAAGCATGGGTGTGAACTTTGACGTTATAACGCGCCGACAGGTCGCGGACCTCCTTCAGCAGCGGCTCGGTGCAGGAAATGACAAAACGCGGCGAGAACGCGTACTGAATCCGCCCGTTGTCATAGCCGTTCCATTTCTCCAGCAGATCCACACTCTCCTGAAGAGATGCCGCCGTGTCCTCCTGCAGCGCTTCGGGAACATCGCCACCCTTCTGGTCCATCATCACCTTGCCGGAGAGGGCGCGGATGCCGCTTTTGGCAATCGCCTGAAACGCAAAATCCGTATGGTTGACCGTCTCCATATCAACAATCGTCGTCGTGCCGCTGGAGATCAGCTCCCCAATCCCCAGCATGGCAGAATAGTATAGCGATTCCTCATCATGCGCCGCCTCCAGCGGCCAGATCCGCTTGCGCAGCCAGTCCATCAGCTCTAAGTCATCGCCTTTGCCGCGGAACAGCGTCTGGCAGAGATGGATATGCGTCTGTACAAAGCCGGGAATGACCGTACGGTTTGTCGCATCGATTACCCGTTCATCCCCCTGCGCCGTAAGGCCGCTGCCGATTTCAACAATCATGCTGTCTTTAATCCGGATATCTCCGTGAAAAATCTCTTCCTGTTTGTTCATCGTGATAATCTCCGCGTTTTTGATCAGTATGTTCGCCATAATCCGATTCCCCCTCGTTCAATTCACAGTTTGCTTAATGTAGCTAACACAAAAAGGCTACAAAAATATGCCGCAGCATATTTTCGTAGCCAGAAATTTACGGTTCCCGGTAGAGACCCTTAAACCAATTATTAAGGATATACGAAAAAAAGGATTATTCAATTGGTTGCTGAATAACCCCATAATAAACGAAAGACAAATTCTATGTCAATAAAATTAACATTGAACATCTACAAAGATGAAATTAATACTTATAATTAAACAAAACTCGATTTATGTGTCATATTATTTTACATATGATTTATTTTATTCATCTCCATCTAATCTACATCGAATAAATCCGTTTGAGGATCTGCTACTAATCCTTGCGGCGACTCCAATTGAATATTTATCTTCCCGGCTGCTTTTTTTCCGACCCATTTCAGTGCACTTTCTCCTTCGGGAATTTCGAGCGTAATATTCTCTTCCTTCTCTCCATTCCAAACCGTGGTCAATTGACGATCTTCCGTTGTTTGGATCAATTTGAATTTCCCCCGGTTAATAGAGCCTTCTATTTTAATAGTTATAGCTTCATTGTTTGGGCTGTTTATTTTCCAAGCCGTATAAACACCTGAGAATCCGTCAAAATCAAAGCTCGCCTCATTAACACTAATTTCTCCTACTGTATTCTCAAATGTATAACTGTCCCCTGATTCCAGCAGCTGATCATCATTATTAAAAACTTTCGCTTGTGCATTCGCAAAACTCCCGCATCCTCCAATCCACAAAACTGTGCATATAATAAAAACTAACTTTACAGTACGCTTCAACGATTAGCCCCCTCGTCTAACTTTTAAAGTTAACTTACACCAAAAAATATTCCATGACTGTTAATTATGTAATATTATCCCATTAAATAAAAAGAAGGCAAGCCCTACCAAGTGGTCATGTTCGCTTGCGCAAACAAACTTCGCTATCATGCGAATACTATCTTATAGGAACCAGCCTTATTTTTATGTCCAAAACCTTCACCAATATATTTTGAGTCTGAAACTTATAACGTTCATGCCGGGGGAGTAGAAAAGGTTTGAATGATTATATTTACTGCAATAGATTGGCTCCGTATACCGGGGCAAATCTCCTTCTATTGTATTTTGTGCATTAGATTCCCGGGATTCGGGTCCAAATCACCTTTTTCACCGAGTTCTGTTGTATAGAGTGCAGCAGATTCAGTTTTACACCTGATTTTGAGGGAATCTACTGCAGGAAGTGCAACAGAATGCCACTTACCCTATATGAACGGAATTCGGAGTGAAGCACAATCTATGTAGCGATTCACAGTACATATCCTATGCCCCTTCTACAATCAGCACCTTCTCAAACACAGGAAAACTCACTGCCCGGTGAGGAAAAAACACTTCGCCCCTGCGTTCGTAGCCGAGACTCGGATATAAAGCCAGCGCCCGGGTATTCTTCGAGTAGGTATCCAGCCGGATGCTGCTGTAGCCTTCCCTGCGTGCATGCTCTTCGGAAAAAGCGATCAGCTTGCGTGCAATGCCCTTGCCCTGCACCTCGGGATGAACCGCCAGCCGGTGCATGATCAGATGCCGCCCCTGCTCCTGGGACCACTGAATGCTCTGATAGAGCTCACTCGGATGCTCGTCCAGCACAATAATGCCGGCAATGGCTTCATTATCTATGTAGGCGTATAATGTCCCCCGTTCAATATCCTGTCCGATGACTTCCCGGTTAGGATAGCTGTCATCCCATTGGTCACTTCCGCCTGCCTGCATGGCTTGTACGCATTTGGCAATCAGCTCCATAATCTCCCCGGTTTCCTCTGCCAGTGCCTTGCGGATCTCGTTATTGCTCATGGTATCCCTGCTTTCCTGCCTAAAGTTTTGAACCCGTCAAAGATTCTTTAGAGAAGTCTATCATATCCGGAAGCAAATTCAATAGAGGGCCTGCTATCTTAGCACCGCAAGCCCCTGGTTTGTTTAGCAGGCACAAAGGAAGGCGGGAGGAATCAGCGGGGATAAGCGGCCTATAAAGGGAGCCAGGACACATCACCTGAAACGCCCCCCTATAGACCTGCTTCATAAGCCCCTCACCAGTTGGCCCTCCTGCTAATCAGCCCAGCTCCAGCTTATGCCCGTCCTCGAAGCCCTTGGCGAAACCGGCGTCGAATCCCACGTTGTATGCTTCGGTGTAGCCCTGCTGAAAGGCGTCTCCCGGCGGCGTTTCCGGAGGGACGCCTAGGTCCGGGGGGAGCGGAACTACCTGCGGTACCGGTGGAGCCTCGATGACCGGCACGACCTGTACCGGCGGCTGCACCACCACCTGCACTCTCCGGGCAAGCCGGCGGCGGAGTCTTCTTTTCTTGCGCAGCAAAAGCCCTCTCTTCGTAGTCTTGCCATAACGGAGCTTACGGGTTTTACGGCCGGCACCTCTGCGGATTTTGGCCTTCCTTGTCACCAGCAGGACGCGTCTGCGGGCTGCCCTGCCTGAACGCTTGATCGCTTTCTTTCTCTTCATCCTTCTACTCCTCCTGTACTCCATGTACTTTGGAGGTTCCGTTTGCGCATGCCGTGCTTAGCCATGGCGCAGCAGGAATTCCCCGTTTGGGCTGATGCAGCGAAATACCGGACATCATCCGGCACATGGCGCTTTGATATTGGCTTAGGATTCTGATATTGTCACTCAGCTTGCGGGCCGTCAGCTCCGATTGCCCCGTAATTTCGGCGATACTCTCCAGAATCGCAGCGAGTGCGGCCTGGCTGCGGGCGATGGAGCGGATCATCTCCAGCTTGACGGCGTGTTCGGAGAGAAGCCCGCCGCTCATTTGCTGTCGTCCCCGAAATCGAAGCCGTCACCGGACATGCCGCCGAAGCCTTCGCCGCCTTCCTCTTCACCGCTGCCGAGTACCGCTTTTAAGTTGCTGTACAGCCCATTTTCCAGCTTGGTCAGCCCCTCTACCATTTCCACTATCACCTCATGGATGGAGAGGGATTCCTTCAACTGCTCTTGATGGCTGTCGAACGATCTAGCATGGATATGATGCTGTGTCCACTGCTTTACCTTTTCCGCTTCCACCGCTTTGGCCTCGAGAATCATCGCGATGTTCCACTGGATGGTAGCGGTCGACTCCAGCATTTGCAGAAAAGCCTTTTCTCTGCTCATTTTCCGCCTCCTGCCTGCTTAAGCGCTACTCTTCTTCCTGACCGCTTAATTCTTTGATTACCCGGCCTACCCCTTCAGCCATCGCTTCTTCCAGATCGGCAATAGCATTCAAATAAGCAATGATATTCTTGTTGACCTGACCGTGGCTTTCGACCAGTCCGCTGAATCCGCCGAAATCAGGCTCCGCATCCGGCAGATCATGGACTATTTGTGACATACGGACGGCTACGTGGCGTTCGGCGTCAAGAATCCGCGCCATTTGTTCGTGCGTATGGGCCATGTGCTGCAGCACCTTGGTTATTTTATTCTGCACCTTCATGTCTCCTTTGCTCAAACGCCCTGCTACAGCATATGCGGCAGAAGCCCTGACGGTTCCGGGAACCGCAATGCTTGCGAACCAGATCATACAGCGCAGATATTGACAGGTCATAGCGGTCAGGAATATGCTGGATGCTGAAATTGAACTTTTTTCCAGTCGGATATCCGGCGGTAAGAGTTACCTGGATTGGGGGAATTGTGAGAGATATGAAACTTTCCGGCAAACGTTTGGATTTGCAGCCTTTAACTGCCGCAGAGCTGTCCGCAAGTGTCGGTCATTATACTGCGGCCGCACTGGAACAGTCGCTCGGGCTAAAGCTTGCAGCTTCTATACTTGATGAAGAAATGCTATATGCGATGAAGGTCCGCTATTCCAAAGTGCTGCAGAATGAAGACAATTATTTGTGGTTTACTTGCTGGGCGGTGATCCATCGCGGGGAGCAGCAGGTGATTGGATTCCTCATCCTGAAAGGACAACCTAATGAGCGGGGCGAGGTTATCATCGGCTACATTATAGACGAGAGTCACTGGGGCCAGGGATATGCGACAGAAGCGGTGGGGTGTGTGAACGAATGGATCTTCAGCCACCCCGAAGCCTGCTGGGTCATCGCCGATACGGAGCCGGATAATTTCGCATCCCATAATGTGCTTAGACATCTGGGCGCCGAGCAATACCGTGAAACGGAGGAGCTTCTCTGGTGGCGGATTGCCCGGCCACAACCGCAAAGATGACTTCCGGCAAATCCGGAAGCCATCTGGTATTCAATATCCATCTCCTATTCTTAATTCATACCAAAATCATCAATTCCCCCGGCCGCTAAGCATTCGCTCCAACTGCCCGGTTCAGCAGCTGTGCTCCGGCCTTCGCATGATTAACCATCGCACCCAGCCGCTGTTTTGTTTCCGGCGGCAGCTCTGCGTAATCGGTGGTGAAAGTACGGCATTTCAACAGCATACGGCGCAGCCCCTCCGAAGTGGAGACGCTTAGTGCCGTAATCTCCTGAATTTCCTTACGGGTAGCCTCTATCGCCCGGAGATGGGTGCGGATTGCAGCAGCCTCCGTACTGGCCTGCTCGGCGATCTTCCTGTTCTTGCGGCTATTCAGTAAGCCGGCGGTCAGAATTGCACCTCCGCTGCTGGCCCGGCCTACCGGCCCGGCTAATCCCGGCAGCGCCATGCCTGCTGCCGTTCCACCGGAGGCGATATTGGCTTTAGCGATCTCTTTTTCCAGTGGATAGAGCAAGCCCGAGAACTTCTTAGACTCAATCTTGATAACCTTTAGATCCGTATCCAGAGCCGCAGGCTTGTTCCGCAAATTGTGAATAAACTCCCAGGACTCATCAACGATGGACTTAAGCACCCTGCGCTTGTCCAGCAGCCGCTCCGCATCTTCCGCGAGCCGCTTATTTTCCGACTCATATCTGGACTGTTCCTCCCTCAGATTCCCGACAGCTTCTTCACGCAGATCCTTGTTAAACATATGTATGCCTCCCCAGCAGCAATAATTATGTAGTTCCAAAGACGCAAGACTAAATCTCTACATACGCAGTATACCTAAATTTGGGGTAAGGGTCACTAGTAGGGATATTAGCGTCGTAAAAGGGTTACAGCAAAAAGAACACGCCGCCTAAGGCAGCGTGTTCTTCAGCTTTTCTCCGGCCTCCTGCAGCGACTGGAAGGTACCGGCATCGCTCCACCATTCCTTAAGCACATCATAGGTAAGCTTGCGCTCTCCGGCATAAATGTTGTTCACATCGGTAATTTCCAGTTCCCCTCTTCGCGAGGGGGCAATGCGGCGGATAATATCAAACACGGCTTCATCATACATGTAAATTCCGGTTACACAGAACTTGGTCTTCGGCTGCTCCGGCTTTTCTTCGATGTAGGCGATCAAGGAAGCATCCTCACTGTCGAACACGGGAACCCCGTATCTCCGTGCATCTTCCACCGGCTTCAGCAATACTTTTGCCGTCCCCTGTGGCTGCTCCTGATATTTCTCCATGTAGGCGCTAAGATCATCCATAAACAGATTGTCACCCAGCAGTACGACAAACCGTTCGCCCGGGAGAATGAATCCTTCCGCCAGTTCCAGCGCTTCCGCAATCCCTCCTGCTTCTTCCTGGATTTTATAGGTCAGAGATACGCCGAATTCTGCACCGCTGCCCAAAAAATCCGTATACTGCCCCGCAGACTGCTTGCTGATTACCAGGAGAATATCGGTGATCCCGCCCCGGCGCAACCGGTCTATACCGTAACACACCATAGGATATTTGCCGACCGGAAGCAAATGTTTGTTCATAAGCCGGGTCAGCGGATATAGCCTGGTTCCTTTTCCGCCCGCCAGTATGACTCCTTTCACTTACTTTCCTCCCTTTTATCTGTGTCTTTAGCCTTCGAGTCAGCATTTCAGATGAAATGTGCCGGATCCAAATGCCATTTACTCATAAAAAGCTTACGGTTACGCTCCACCAGCTCCTGAAGCTCAGTGGGATAAACTTCCTTAAAGCTGGCGCTTCCTTCATGATGCACCAGACAATCGCCGGCAATCAGCAGCTTGAAACCCTTCAGCCGGGCGCGATAGCAGTAGTCATCGTCTTCGTAATGGCCCGGTGAATACCGCTCATCGAGCAGGCCTACCGTATCAAGCAACGTTCGTTTGAACAAGAAGCACAGTCCTACAAGCCGCACCGTTTCCATCCATTTCAGAGGATTCCGGATATTCGCCGCCAACGCCTCACTATGAAAACCGGGCATATCTGTATAAGCAGTCCTTACCTTCTGCCGTCCGCTGGCATAATTCGTCACAGGACCAACGATGCCGACATCCGCAGCACTATACAGGGCGGCTTTCAGATTGGAGAGCCAGTTATGCGAGACGATCACGTCGTTGTTCAGCAGCAGGAGCTCATCGCCTGAGGCCAGCTGCAGCCCCATATTGCAGGCAAGCGGAAAGCCGCGGTTCTCCGGAAGAGAAATAAACATCAGCTGCTGATTACGGCAGTAGGCATCCGTACCGTCGGTCGAAGCATTATCGACAACAATAATTTCATAGGGAGTATCCGTGTACTGCCTGATCGATTCGACACAGGCCTGCAGCAGATGCCGCCCGTTATAAGTCGGAATAATAATGCTGGTGAGCGTCATATGCCATTCCTCCAGGCCGCCAGCTGGCGCCGCTGCTCCTGCAGACTCTCACCGGAATGCATCCGGCGCTGTGCAAGAACCTCAAGCAGCGCTTCCGCATGATCACCGGCAATCAGCTGCTCCACCCTATTCCCGGCGCCTGTATTGCTTTGCCGCAGCCGGTTCTGCTTGAACACATTGACTGTCCCCGCCTTCTCCACCCGCAGCTGCCTCATTAGTGAGATCGCCTGTGCTTTGGGCGGAACCATCAGTTCACGGTAGCCGATCACTTCCAGCGCACGCCGCGACAAAGCATGGGGCACCGCGGTCATAGAGCTGACCCCGAGATCGCTCCGGCCAAGAACGGCATTCAGGTACAGCTTGCAGCGGGTAACATCATCACTGAATCCAAAGGGCGGCAGCAGATGATCCAGATCATTCAGCGCCACATCCACTCCGCCGTCTACAGCAGCAGCAAACCCGGCCAGCTGCGGAGCAGATATAACCATATCTCCATCCAGGAACAGCAGGATATCCCCGCGGCTAAGCTTGGCACCAAGCGCCCGCCCCACATCATGCCCCGCCGTTTCCGGACAATGCACGATCATCGCCTGCGGACACAATCTGGTGCGCTCAAAGCTGTTGTCGGTGCACCCGTTAAGCACAACGATGATTTCCAGCGGATGCAGGCGCATTACCTGCTTCAGCAGCGGCGGCAGGGTACGCGCTTCATTCCTTGCCGAGATGATCACTGACAGCGATCCGCGCAGCCGCCGAAGCAGCGGCTGCGGCTGACGGCCTGCAGGCTTGCGGCCGGTTGACAGCGCTGTGCCGGCTGCGTTCCGGCGGATGGAAGTGCTGGCGGGACTCCGCCGTTTTTGCTTCGGGCGGAGTCCCGCCTTAGCGCTGGTGGCCTTCATCTCACCATCTCCCTTCGCCGTCCGGCATCGCCATACCCAGCCCGTTTGCCCCTGCGTTCAAGCAGCAGAGCGACCGCCTCCAGGTGATCCCTGAGGATGATCTCCTGCAAGGGATCTTTGCCTTCCGCTTTACGGCGGACAGCGTTCATCCGGCCGACAGGCACCTTGTGCACCGCCTTCACCTTCAGCCCATCCAATATTGCACGGGCATAGGCCAGCGGCGGCCTGGACAGAGAAGCGCTCCCCAGAGCCGTAAGCGCCGCCCGGCTGAGCGCATGGGGAACCGCTGTCAGGGAATATCCCTGCAGATCCGGCCGTCCAAGCATAATATTGAGCGCATACTTGGAGAGCACCACGGGATGCGGCAGCCTGCTGCGGACCGGACCGGAGTAATTATTCAAAGCTACATCCTCCCCGCCGCTGACCGCTTCCACAAACGGGCGCAGTTCCGCAGCGGGAATAACAAGATCCCCGTCAGTAAACAGCAGGATTTCACCCCTGGCTGCTTCCGCTCCAACAGTCCGGCCCACGTCGTGCCCGAGCGGCTGGGTGAAGGAGATGACCTTCGCGCCCATGCTGCACGCAATTTCTGCCGTATTATCGGCAGAGCCGTTGACAATCACTATAACCTCACAGCGCGGATGAACACCTCTGGCTTCAGCAATGACTGCGGCGATCGTCCGTGCTTCATTCATCGCCGGAATAATCACCGACACATAAGGCTCCGGATGATTCGCGGCAGGCAGTAATGCCGCGGGCCGCGGCCGCGGCCGGGAGTTTCTTCGCGCTGCTTGAGAAGCCCGCCGCCCCGAGCGGCGGGCAGATGTTCGTCTATGCTGTTTCAAGCTCATCCACCTTCCTTCGGAGGGCATACTCCCGGGCTGAGGGTTACACCACAGTCTATGTAATCCGCTGTCCCTCGTAACGGCACATGTCTCCCTTCGCACAGAAAATTGGACAAATGCCATCCCTCCCGGCTGCAGATGAACCCCTAATTTTCCGGAGCTTTCTAGACAAACAAAAAAAACCACGGATCAATGAATGATCGGTGGTTTGTATGTACATTTTTTTCAAGACCTTATTCAACATCATACCAAAATAATTATTATAAGTCTATATTTTTCCAGTGGGTTCATTTACGCTAGAGATATAAGCCAATGCTTGGAGCCGCCGGCCTCCACATAATAATTAGGATGGGAAGCCGGAAAGAATACCAAGTCAACTTCTTATAACAAGGTCAAAACTACATAATACAAAGGGGTGAAATCATCGTGAATGAAATCATTTCAGTGAATGACGTTTCGAAGGTATACAAAATCACAAAAAAGGAGCCCGGATTGTTAGCCGGTATTAAAAATTTATTCTTTCGGCAATTTGAGAACAAGGTTGCTGTCGATCACATTAACTTCTCAATCCAAGAGGGGGAGTTTATTGGTTTCATCGGCCCTAATGGTGCAGGAAAAACGACAACCATCAAAATGCTGTCAGGAATCATCCATCCTACAGAAGGTGCGATTAACGTAATGGGATATATCCCGCATCGGTTAGAGCATGGCTTTAAAAAGAACTTTTCGATCACAATGGGGCAAAAAAATCAACTGTGGTGGGACCTTCCGGCCATAGATTCATTTCAGTTGATTAAAGAGATTTACGAAATCACGGAGCCGGATTATACGCGTACGCTTCAGGAATTAACGGAGCTATTAGAGGTACAATCTATCCTTAATACGCCTTTAAGAAATCTGTCTTTAGGTGAACGAATGAAATTCGAACTCATTGGCGCTCTCCTGCATGGCCCAAAAGTATTATTTTTAGATGAGCCTACGATTGGGCTGGACGTTTCATCCAGACGCAGGATCAGGGAGTTTTTAAAGTATATCAATACTGAAAAGAAGGTTACGGTCATTTTGACCAGTCATTATCTGGAGGATATAGAAGAGCTGTGTAATCGCATTATTGCTATCTCACACGGGAACATCATTTACGATGGATCTTTAAGTGATATGACGGCCGGAGAGCAGCCTATCAATGATATTTTCGAAAGCTTATTCAATAAATAACGGATGGGTGTACACGATGAAAAAATATGTCCAGGTACTGAAACTTAATCTGCAGTCCTCCCTTGCCTATAAAGGAAATTTTATATTCACCTCATTAATGGATGTATTCAGGGTCATAGCAGAAATTGCTTTCTGGAAAGTGTTATTCGACAATGCTCAAGGCCGTGAGATTAACGGGTACAATTTCAATTCAATCATCACCTACTACATTTTCATGTTTATTATCGCTTCCTTCACCAATGTTGGGAGTATCGGTTATAAGGTAGCCCATGAGATCAAAGACGGAGCTCTAAATAATTTACTGGTCAGGCCCATCAATTATTTCGGGTATTGCTTTACTGAGACCGTATCCCAGAAGCTGCTTAACCTGCTCATTGCCCTATTGATGTTCATACCGGTGATCGTTTTTCGTTTTGGGGATTTACAGGCGGAAATTCCTGCGGCGCAATTCTGGTTACTCCCGGTGGTGGTACTATGCTCTCTGATCTTGAGCTTTTTGATCAATATCCTGATCAGTTTGTTTGTGTTTTGGATGACAGAGGTGGCCTCCTTATTCCTTCTAAAAGATATTCTTCTTGATCTGGCCTCAGGCAGAGTGTTTCCGTTAGATCTGTTCCCGGGACCCTTGCTTAACGCATTTTCAGTGCTTCCCTTTATGTATTGCACGTATTTTCCGGCCGTTATGATTACGAAAGGATTGTCAGCGGCGGAATTATACCGGGGTCTTGGGATACAGCTGTTGTGGATTCTTGTGCTATACGGCTTGATAAGAATCATTTGGAGATTGGGCCTAAAAAAATATACGGGAACAGGCGCGTGAGGCGGATATGAGATACGTGAGATTATACCGGATATTTATCGGGCAGAGTCTGATGAAAATGGCGGCATACAAAATTAATTTTGGATTAGTGTTCGTTACGAATGCGGCATTTTTTTCTGTACAGCTAATCTTTATGCATCTTGTTTTCTCGAATGTAGATACACTGGCCGGCTGGACAAAATACGAAATGTTTTTCTATATCGGCACTTTTAATATTATCGATTCGCTGTGGACGTTTGGCCCATTTTTCAACCTTTTAGCGATTCCGGGCATGATTAGGAGCGGGGCACTGGATTATTATTTAACCAAGCCGGTAAACTCCCAGTTTCTGATCAGTCTCAGAAATGCAGATCCAGGTTCATTGATAAGCGTACTGACAGGTATGATACTGATTACATTTTCGCTTATCCAGGGGGGGATGGAGTTAACCTATGGAAGAGCTGTACTCTACATTGTTTCCATCTTTCACGCTTTAATGATTCAATACTCCGTCTATTTTATCCTTACATGCTCATCGTTTTGGCTGGTAAAAGCAGACTTTGTAGACTCCATACACGGAATTCTGTGTTACTTTTCCACCCGGCCGGTAGATATTTATAAAGGCTTTATCCGGTTTATACTCAGCTATGTATTGCCGTATGGATTAGCCTTAACCGTTGCCTCAAAAACAGTGGTGAAAACAATTCACTTTACGGAGTACACCTTGTTCCTTATACTCAGCTGGTCCATTTTCGCAGTTTCGGTCGGCGTTTGGAAGTTTTCTTTAAAGCACTATAGTTCTGCGAGCTCTTAAGAACAGCGTTATTGCCCAAAGTCCACAAAATAACCCCACAAAGTGGGGCCTCAGCTTCGATGACATATAAATTCTTATCAAAAAAGCGCAGCCACCGGCTGCGCTTTTCCCCCTTCTATTCCGTTCTTCCTCTATTTAATCGAAGGCCTGATGATCTGCCGCCGGTCTAGCCAGCGGGGCGCCAAGAGCAATCCACGACAACACGCCGTAGAAATGCGGAGTTTCGCGCAAACGGTCTACAACTACAACTGCTTCCCCGCTGGCTCTGCTCTTCAGTGAAACATGGAAGAACGGCTGATTCGTCATCGCCACGAGCACATAACCGGTATGGCCAAAGGCTTCATCGAAGGGCACAGTAACTTCCACGCTTTCTGCATTGCCGTTGAACATGAATGCTGTCATTCCAAACTGCTGCAGCACCTCCCGGTTTCCGGCACTCTGTACCGGACTGAAGGATAGATGCTCCGCACTAACTGCGCCGCGGGCCAGATGGTCTCCGTTAACTGCGCCGGATGCGATATGATAGCTCTGCACACTCTCTTCTTCCAGGTGCCGGGATTGAATTGCAAAGGAAGCCAGTTTAGAAGCGTCCACCGCTTCGTCCTGAAGCGCGGAGGTGCCAACGGCATCCTCAGCCAAATGCTCCTCCCCAATACTGCCGGAAGCCAGTTTGGCACCGGTAATACTGCCGTCAGGGAGCAGCTCTGCACTGCGGACTTCTTCTGCCAGATGCGTCAGTTTAATGATTTCCGGAAGCAAATGCCGCTCTTCCAGAATCCCGTCGGCCAGATGCTCACTGCAGACACTTTCCTGCTGCAGATGGTGTGAATGCACTGCTCCGGCCGCAAGCTTCTCAGAACCGATGCTGCCGTCGGACAGCATCTCAGATTTCACTGCCCCTTCAGCGAGATGATCTGCCGTTATGCTGCCACTCTGGATGTGCCTGCTTCCCACCGCATCGGCTGCCAGGTGGCCTCCATATACACTGCCCGGAGCCAGCTGGAAAGAACCGACAGCGCCCTCTGCCAGTTTCGCAGAGCCGATACTGCCATCAGGCAGCAGCTCCGAGGTCAGCGTTTCCTCGGACAAATGCTTCAAGGTAATGCTGCCGCTCCGGATATGGCGGCTATCCACCGCCTCTGATGCTAAGTGGCCTCCATATATACTGCCGGGGGCCAGCTGGAAGGAGCCGATAGAGCCTTCTGCCAGCTTCTTCGAGGTTATGCTGCCATCAGGCAGCAGCTCAGAAGTCAGCACCTCCTTGGACAGATGCTTCAAGGTAATGCTGCTGTTCCGGATATGGCGGCTATCCACGGCTTCCGGAGCCAAGTGACCTCCATATACGCTCCCGGCTGCCAGCTTCCGTGAGCCGACAGAGCCGTCTGCCAGCTTATCTGCACCGATGCTGCCGTCCGGCAGAATGTCCGAGCTGCGGACTTCTTCCGCCAGATGGGCCAGCGTAATCTCGCCTTCACCGATATGCCGGCTCTCCACTGCGGCTTCCGCCAGATGGCTGCCGTCAATACTTCCAGCCGACAAATGGCGGGAGGCTATAGCAGCATCAGCCAGTTTGGCGCCGCCGACACTGCCGTCAGGCAGCAGCTCGGAGGTCAGTGCCTCCTCGGAAAGATGCCTCAAGGTAATACTGCTGTTCCGGATATGGCGGCTATCCACGGCCTCCGGAGCCAAGTGGTCTCCGTATACGCTCCCGGCTGCCAGCTGGGAGGAGCCGACAGAGCCGTCTGCCAGCTTATCTGCACCGATGCTGCCGTCCGGCAGAATGTCCGAGCTGCGGACTTCTTCCGCCAGATGGGCCAGCGTAATCTCGCCTTCACCGATATGCCGGCTCTCCACTGCAGCTTCCGCCAGATGGCTGCCGTCAATACTTCCAGCCGACAAATGGCGGGAGGCTATAGCAGCATCAGCCAGTTTGGCGCCGCCGACACTGCCGTCAGGCAGCAGCTCAGAAGTCAGTGCCTCCTCGGACAGATGCCTCAAGGTAATACTGCCGCCCCGGATATGGCGGCTATCCACGGCCTCCGGAGCCAAGTGGCCTCCATATACGCTCCCGGCTGCCAGCTGGGAGGAGCCGACAGAGCCGTCTGCCAGCTTATCTGCACCGATGCTGCCGTCCGGCAAAATGTCCGAGCTGCGGACTTCTTCCGCCAGATGGGCCAGCGTAATCTCGCCTTCACCGATATGCCGGCTCTCCACTGCGGCTTCCGCCAGATGGCTGCCGTCAATACTTCCAGCCGACAAATGGCGGGAGGCTATAGCAGCATCAGCCAGTTTGGCGCCGCCGACACTGCCGTCAGGCAGCAGCTCAGAAGTCAGTGCCTCCTCGGACAGATGCCTCAAAGTAATACTGCCGCCCCGGATATGGCGGCTGTCCACGGCCTCCGGAGCCAAGTGGCCTCCATATACGCTCCCGGCTGCCAGCTTCCGTGAGCCGACAGAGCCGTCTGACAGCTTATCTGCACCGATGCTGCCGTCCGGCAGAATCTCTGCGCTGCGGACTTCTTCCGCCAGATGGGCCAGCGTAATCTCGCCTTCACCGATGTGCCGGCTCTCCACTGCAGCTTCCGCCAGATGGCTGCCGTCAATACTTCCAGCCGACAAATGGCGGGAGGCTATAGCAGCATCAGCCAGTTTGGCGCCGCCGACACTGCCGTCAGGCAGCAGCTCAGAAGTCAGTGCCTCCTCGGACAGATGCCTCAAGGTAATGCTGCCGCTCCGGATATGGCGGCCATCCACCGCTTCCGGTGTAATATGGCCTGCATAAACACTGCCGGGAGCCAGCTGGGAAGAACCGACAGAGCCGTCTGACAGCTTATCTGCACGGATGCTGCCGTCCGGCAGAATGTCCGTGCTGCGGACTTCTTCGGCCAGATGGGCTAGCGTAATCTCGCCTTCGCCGATATGCCGGCTCTCCACTGCGGCTTCCGCCAGATGTCTGCCGTCAATGCTGCCGGGAGACAGGTGGCGGGAGGTTATGGCTTCATCTGCCAGCTTGGCGCCGCCGACACTGCCGTCCGGCAGCAGCTCGGAAGTCAGTGTCTCCTCGGAAAGATGCTTCAGCGTAATGCTGCCGCTCCGGATATGGCGGCTATCCACCGCTTCCGGTGTAATGTGGCCTCCATATACACTGCCGGGAGCCAGCTGGGAGGAGCCAACGGAGCCGTCTGCCAGCTTAGCTGCATCAATGCTGCCGTCCGGCAGAATGTCCGCACTGAGAACATCTTCGGCCAGATGGGCCAGCGTAATCTCGCCTTCGCCGATGTGCCGGCTCTCCACTGCAGCTTCCGCCAGATGGCTGCCGTCAATGCTGCCGGAGGACAGGTGGCGGGAGCCTATAGAAGCGTCTGCCAGCTTGGCGCCGCCGACACTGCCGTCAGGCAGCAGCTCGGAGGTCAGAGTCTCCTTGGACAGATGCTTCAAGGTAATGCTGCCGCTCCGGATATGGCGGCTATCCACCGCTTCCGGTGTAATGTGGCCTCCATATACACTGCCGGGAGCCAGCTGGGAAGAGCCAACGGAGCTGTCTGCCAGCTTAACTGCACCGATGCTGCCGTCCGGCAGAATGTCCGCGCTGAGAACTTCTTCGGCCAGATGGGCCAGCGTAATCTCGCCTTCGCCGATATGCCGGCCCTCCACTGCGGCTTCCGCCAGATGACTGCCGTCAATGTTGCCAGGGGACAGGTGGCGGGAGGTTACAGCTTCATCTGCCAGCTTGGAGCTGACAATACTGCCGTCCTGCACTTGTATAGAAGAGACTGAACTAGGGAGGATATGCCCGTTACCGATTGACATCGGGCGGATATGTGCCCCGCCGACGCTTCCCGGCGCCAGATGTCTTCCCTGCACTGCTGTATCGCTGATAGAGGCAGGAACGACTGCTCCCGGCGCTAAGTGCTCGGCGGTCACCGCAGCAGGCGCCAGCTTGGGAGAACTCACACTGCCATCAGCCAGCTTGATGGACGTAACGGACAAATCGCTGAGCTTATCGGTCGAGATGCTTTCCGGCGATATTTTCAATGAAGTCACAGCATGATCTGCCAGGTGATGCGGCTGCACCGCCCCTGCAGCCAGGTGAACTTCCTTCACTGCCCCTGAAGCCAGCTTGTCGCCGGTCACCGCTCCGGCCTGCAGAGCTGTGCTGCTGACACTGTTCTCGGCGAGATGTTTGCGCTCAACGGCACCCGGAGCCAGATGTTCGGTATCTACTACCGCACCTTGCAGCACCCGGCCGCTGACGCTGGCATCCGCCAGATGTTTTTCCTCGACCGCACAGAAAGCGATATGCTCCCCGCTCACGGCTTCCCGGACAATGGTATGGCTGCTTACGGAACCGGGAGCCAGCTTCGCACCGGTAACCGCCCCGTCTGTTAATTTGGCAGTAGTTACACTATGCGGGAGGAGATGGTCTGCCGTGACGGACTCATGCGCCAGCTGTTTGCCGGTTACCGCACCGGAAGCCAGGTGGGTATTCAGCACCGCACCCGCCTGCAGCTGTTCTGAACCTACGGATTCAGTGCTTAAGTGGGACTGATCCACCGCTTCACGCTGGATGTGAGCGGAGGTAATCGCCTGCATGGCAATCTGCGGACTGCGGACTGCCGACTTCGCCAGATGGCGGGTCGTCACCGCTTCATCGGCCAGCTTATGCGTCAGGATGCTTTGGTCGGCGATTTTGGAGGAGGTCACCGCCTGCTCGACAATCTGCGCCGTCCCCACAGCCCCTTCCGCCAGCTTCACAAACGAAATACTCCGGTCAGCCAGATGATTCGCCTTGATTTCCCCGTCGCCGATATGGGTCCCGTTTACGCTCTCGGGACTCAGGTGCTGGCTGCGTACAGCCTTCTCTCCGAGCTGCCGTGAGCCGACCGAACCATCGGCCAGATGCCCGCTCTCGATCACGGCGGAGCCCAGCTGCTCTTTGCCAATCAGCTTGCTGGCCAGTTGCTCCCGCCCGATCGCACCGGGGGCCAGATGCTTCGCGGTCACAGCCCCTTCCTTCAGATGGCGGCTGCTGATGCTGCCCTCAGCCAGCTTGGCGCCGGTAATTTCGCCATCGGCAATTTTGTCACCGGATACCGCTTCATCCGCCAGCTTGGAGCGGTCTATAATGCCATTTGCCAGGTGGCGGCTGACAATGCTGCTGCTTAGAATTTTCTCGCCGCTAACGGCACCGTCCTCCAGCAGCTCGGAGGTGATCAGCAGCTCGCTCAAATGGCGGCCGGAGATCGAGCGGTCCGCGATCTGCTCTCCTCCGATCGTGCGGTCAGCCAGCTTTTCCGGCCCGATACTTCCGTTTTTCAGCTTCTCGCCGCCGATCGAATAATCCAGCAGCTTGCCTCCGCTGACACTTCCTTCGGCCAAATGCTCGCCCGACACCGACTCGGGGGCCAGTTTGGACGAGGTAATCGCCTTATCCGCGATGTTAATACTCTGTACTGCATAATCCTGCAGCCATGGCGTGCCGATAATGCCGAATTTCAGCTTAGACCCGTCAATCGTCCGGGGAGCGATTTTCGGGCCGGTCACTGCGGCTTCCGATATATCATCAGTGTACACCTTCTGCAGTCGTTCCTTCTCCGTCACAAGCGGCGCCGCCGGCACCTTTAATGGAGGAACCGCCTCAATCTCAAGCGCTTCTTCCACTGCCGGCTTCAGCAGCTGATTCGTTTCAAGGGCGGCCGGCTGTGCCGGAAGCTCCGCCGTGCCTACGCCGCTTACCTGCAGGGTCTGGTCTGGTGTACTGACCTCCGCCACCGTATCCGCGCCTTCAGCTGACGGTTCCCCCTCCTGTACCTTTGGACCGCTTCGCAGCATGCTCAGTTCTGTTAAATTGGGATTATCTACATAATAGAGTCGTTTTTTGGAGCTGGTATGCCGGTTCTTTCTGGAGCTCTTCACAAGCAGTCTCCTCCTTCCATCGATTGTTTCTCCTAGGCATCATATGCAGTAAGGTAGGCGGATGACACCCTTTTACAGCATGCCTGCCATTCTTTACACCCGTAAGATCCTGCTTCAAAAAAGGGCATCTGCCGCCGCGCATTCGTCCATCCCCCGAGGCCCCGTACAAACATACAATGCTAAAGAAGGGGAACCGCCGTAATTACAGAAGATAACGGGAGGAACGAACATGGGGCAAAAGCTCGTGGGAATACTGCTAAATGCCGCTATGCACCGGGGCGTTCCCCGGTTAAAAACGGGACAGGAGTCGCTGGAAAGCTATGAGGAGGCTGCCGCCGCCTACGGAATGATCCCCTGCTTTCTGCAGCTCTCCGACATCAATCCGGAATCAGGATTCAGCATTGCTTACGTGAAGGGAAGTCAGGGATACGTCAAAACCGTCATCCCGACACCGGGCGTGATTCATAACAGGGCGATCTACAGCCAGGGCAGCACCGGGATTGACCGGCTGCTGGGGCAGGGCCTCCTGATATTTAATACATGTAACCGCTACGGAAAAGATCAGATTCACGGGCTGCTGGAGCAGAATGAAGCACTGCAGTGCTTTTTGCCTGACTCAAGGACCGGAATGTCCGGGCTGAAGGAAATGATGAACCGCTATTCAGACCTCATTCTCAAACCGTGCCGCGGCAGTGTCGGCAAGGGCGTCATGCGCCTGTCCCGGATCAGTGCACGACGCTGGACCTGGAGTTTTCTCCCTTCCGGCTCGCGCCGCTGGCTGAGCAGCACGGTGGACCCGCAGGCCTTGCCCAGGGCCCTGCGGTTACGCTTCGCATCCGTACCCTATCTGGTACAGGAACGCATTCCGCTGGCTGAGGTCAACGGCAGGCCCTTTGATCTGCGGGTCACCGTGCAACGCGGCTGGGGAGGAGAGTGGCAGGTAACCGGCATGTTCGCCAAACTTGCGGCACCCGGCGGCTTTGTCTCGAACATTGCCAGAGGCGGCGAAGCGTTAAGCACCTCAGCTGTTCTGAATGAGGTATTCACCGGTAGTGCAGCTGCACGCATCCGCATGTCCGTCATATCCCTTAGTCTCTCCATCGCTCACCAGCTGGAGAAAAACCTGCCCGGCCTTGCCGATATCGGACTGGATATCGGAATCACCAGGGACCAGCGTCTGTATTTCATCGAATGCAACGGGCGCGACCAGCGCTATGGATTCCAGAAAGCCGGACTTAGCGGAACCTGGAAAGACAGCTACCGCAGGCCGATGGGCTATGCCCGTTTCCTGATTGAAGATCCCGCAAGGTATATCCGTTATTGATTTGTCTCTTATTCTATGTCAATATAATGCAGAGCGGTAACGGTCCCGGAAGCGGAACCGTTACTCTGCATGATGGAAGGGAGATAATCATGGTTAAACAATTGCTGCGGCTGATGACCGAGCTGTCCTCACACCGATGGCTTTCCCGGTTAATGGGAGCTTTCTCCCATAGCAGACTCAGCCGTTTTTTGATCCCGGTATTTATTCGGACTTATCATATTCCTGCCGCCGAAGCGGAGAAGCCGTCCGGGGAATACCACACGCTAAATGAATTTTTCAGCCGCCGGCTGAAGCCTGGAATGCGCTTGGTAGCGGATGGGGCTGATGTGGTTGCCAGTCCGGTAGACGCTCTGATTACCGCCATGGGTGAGATTCATTCGGGAACAATCATGAATGTGAAAGGGCAGGATTACCTGCTGGAAGAATTGCTTAACCACTCTCCGCATATGGAGCTGTACAAAAAGGGCTTCTTCTTCGTATTGTACTTAAGCCCGACGGATTATCACCGGATTCACGCGCCGCTTACCGGACGGAAGATTGAGAGTGACTATATCCGAGGCCGGGCCTATCCCGTCAACGAATTCGGCATGAGACATATGAAGAGTGTGCTGAGCCGCAATGAACGGCTCATTACTTATATTGCCGGAGCCAACGGTGAAGCCGCCGTTGTGAAGGTTGGTGCGATGAATGTCAGCAGCATCCATTATTCGGATGCTGAAGCGGACCAGTGGCAGATCGGAGAGGACCTCGCTTATTTCGAGTTCGGCTCTACGGTGGTGCTGCTGCTTGAGAACGGCACCTTTACTCCGCAGCCCGGACTAACGAGCGAGACCAAGGTTAAGATGGGGGAACTGCTGGGGACACTGCGGCGCCCTGGTTAAACCGCCAAGACATACTTCAAAGCCCCGTCCAAGGGAGCGCAGGCAATCCCTTGGACGGGGCTTTGATTATTATACATATACTCATTCACTACTGGGGCTTATTCCGTCACCTTGCTCGGGTTCGCCACCTCACGGGCTTTCTCCTGCACCTCTTCAGGGACCCCGAGATAAAAGCGGCTGATCGGCTTCACATCATCATCCAGCTTATAAACAAGCGGTACGCCGGTGGGAACGTTCAGCTCCAGCAGCGTTGGCTCATCCAAATCCTCCATGAACTTGATCAGCGCCCGCAGCGTATTTCCGTGCGCCGAGATCAGCACCCGCTCCTTCTTGCGGATCAGCGGCACAATCCGTTTACCCCAGAAATCGCCGACACGGGCGACCGTATCCTCCAGGCTCTCCCCGCGCGGAATATCACCGGGACGGACCTCCTTGTAGCGGATATCGTTTCTGGCATAGCGCGGGTCATCCGGCTCCAGCAGTGGTGGTCGGACCGACAGGCTGCGCCGCCAGATGTGCAGCTGCTCCTCCCCGTATTTAACGGCGGTTTCGCTTTTGCTGAGACCCTGCAGCGCCCCGTAATGGCGCTCGTTCAGCTTCCAGGATTTCTGTACAGGAATCCATAGGAGGTCCATCTCCTCCAGCACATAGTTCAGCGTCTTGATCGAACGCTTCAGCACCGATGCAAAGGCCAGATCGAAGGAGTAGCCCGCCTCCTTTAGCAGCTTGCCGGCGGCTTTGGCTTCCTGAACCCCTTTTTCCGTCAGATCGGGATCACTCCAGCCTGTAAACAGATTCTGACGGTTGTATTCACTCTCTCCATGCCGGATCAACACAACTTCGTACATATCCTCTCACCTCTAACCTTTGATTTCAGTTTCTTCTGCTCCGCTTAAGTATATGTCATCTCGGGCCGCTCATCCTCTTTATCCTTATACCCCGGCAGGTCCATGCGGATACGCCTGAAGCTGAGAGGACGGCCCGTCTACACATAAATTCTAAAAAAACCGGATGCCTACCGGCCCCGGTTCTCTTACATCTATCGCTGTATCCTTGCGTCTTAGTCTGCTTACTTTAGAACCACTGGTCTGTGGTCATGCCGCTATTCTGCTTCAAGCGTCTCCAGCGGTTCCGGCATAATCCGGCGCTCCCGCACTTGAGAGCATTGTTTGAAATCCGGCGTCCTCTTGTCATACCTGTGTTCTCCCCTTCCAGGCTGTATGTAAATGCTCTGTAAACCAGGTTGCAACGTATTTACCCCTGGAGTAAAAAGCTGAAACAAAGCAGCCGGAAGAGGGAGGACGGGGGCAAAGGTCAGCGGATTTCGGACGGGCTTTTCCCCGTGTGCTGCTTGAATTGGCGGCTGAAAAAGAAAATATCACGGTAGCCCAGCGCATCTGCCACCTCGGTGACATTCATTCCGGCGTACAGCAGCAGATGCTGGGCCCGTTCAATCCGGGCACGGATCACATACGACTGGACCGAGGAGCCGGTAATCTCCTTAAATTTAATCGAGAAGTAACGCGGAGACAATCCCGCCCGGGCTGCCAGGTCCTCCACCCGGTGTGCAGCACCCGGATGCTGGCTGACATAATTGGCTACCTCATGGATAATTTCAGTGAGATGGTTGCTTACATGGCGCTCCACCGGCATCATCCGATCCTCACGCAGCAGATGGATCATCAGCTGCTTCAGAATCAGCTGCCCCTCCTCCTCGGCGGCGAAGGTTTTGACCAGAAATAAGCGCACATAACGGGCAAGCAGATGCTCGAATTCCACCGTCTCTGACAGCTCACGGTATGGCTGGGGGATCTCGGTCACCTCTTCGGCAACATCAAAGTGAATGTATGTAATCACCAGCGGCTTTTGCGGATTATGTGTCGCATAAGTAGAATCACCCGGCCGGAACAGGAAGCAGCTTCCCTTGCCCACCTGAAAAGGCACACCGCTGCGTACAACCGTACCTTCCCCGCTCCAGACATAAAATAAATCATAATTTTGCAGCGGCTTCTCTCTTTTCTGCCATCTCCAGCCCGGTTCGCAGACAATCTTTGCCAGGGCCGGCAGAATTACAAAAGAGGACGGCGATGCATGCAGCATAATATTCCCTCCTAAAAGTTTTGTTCAGCATCATCTTCTATGGAATTACTTCGTGAACAAAACTGTCTTCGTAAGCATACATTTTCCTTACAATACATAATACCTTGTCACGTTCCATTTTGCACATCGTTCCAGGCTAACAGCAGGCGGTTTATGCCCTCTTCCAGCGCTGCAGCATCGAGGTGGGCAAAAGAAAAGCAGGCCGCTGCGCTCCCCGGCCTGATCCGGTACAGCGCTGCGTCACGGAAGTCCGTGCCGTGCCGCCGTGCCGCCGCCCGGAAGGCGGCGAACTCCGCATCTGTGCGCAGCCAGCGCGCATAGATATGCAGGCCTGCATCGCCCGGCAGCGCCTGGAAGATCGTCCCGAGCCGCGCGGCCAGCAAGGCGCGAAAGATCCGTGCGCGCTCGCCATAGATGCGCGTCATGCGCCGCAGGTGACGGCTGTACCCGCCGGTGCCCATGAACCGCGCCAAGGCCCGCTGTTCCAGCTGGCCCGCCGGGAGCGGCTCATACAACGCTTTGGCCGCAGTGACCGGCTCTGCCAGCGAAGACGGCAGCACGGCGTAGCCGAGCCGCAGCCCGAAGAACATGCTGCTCGTGAAGGAGCCGACATAGACAACCCGCTCCTCCCGGTCAAGCGCTTTGAGCGGTTCAATGGGCCGGCCGCCCCAGCGGAACTCGCTGTCATAATCATCCTCGATGATGACCGCCTGGTGCCGCCGTGCCCATTCCAGCAGGCTGCGGCGCCGGTCCAGCGGCAGCACCGCGCCGGTGGGGAACTGGCGGCTCGGTGTGACGAACAGCAGCCGTGCCTCCCAGTCCTCCGGGACAAGTCCGGCCTCGTCCACCCGGCCCGGCAGCAGCCTGCCGCCGCCAATCTCCACCGCCCTCCGGATGCCGTGAAATCCGGGATCTTCGACTACAGCACTGCTCCCCTGCTCCAGCAGAAGCTGAGTCAGAATAACAATGCCCTGCATCGAGCCGCTGAACAGCACGATCTGCCCCGCATCGGTGCGGATTCCCCGGGTCATCCGCAAATGGGCGGCAATCGCCCGCCGCAGGCCTTCATCACCCTGGGGAGGACAATAGCTCTCCAGCAGTCCGCCTTGTTTGCCTCCCGCATAGTTGAGTGCGCTCCGCCATTCGGCATACGGAAAGTGCTCCATCTGCATTCCGCTGCTGCGGAAGCTGATGAAGTCTGCTCCGGCCCGTTCATAGACAGAGAGCTTCCGCTCCATCAGACGTTCCCCCCAGGCCGTGAGCATAATTGGCGCTGCGGCCGAAGATGCCGGGCGGGATGTCCTGTTTACACCGGCTCCACTCCCGCTGTTTCCCCCGCCAGCAGCTTCTTCCTCATGTTCTGGTGATACATTAAGAAGATTACCGGAACCATTGCCCGCTGCACGCGGTTCACCGGTTTCCGGCTTACTGCCTCCAGCTCCGCTGCTTCCTCCCGTTCCGGTAAAGAAGCCGTCACCCGAAACAAACGTGCCGCGCCCCCGCTCCGTCTTGATATATCCGTCTGCCAGCAGCATATCGTATACCTGCGAGGCCGACCCGCGTGATAGCAGATACAGCTCGGCCAGCTTCCTTGTGGAAGGCAGCCGGGCCCCTCCCGGGAGGGTCCCGTCAAGAATCGCTGCACGGAGCGCATGATATAACGCCAGATATTTGTAGCGGTACATGTCCAGATACTGGTCATACGGCAGCGTAAAATTCATGTTTTTCCCTCATTTCAAAAGTGGACCATTAAAATTAATGTAAACCGGTACTTTTTCATTGTCAATTCCTCCTCTATGCTAAATAAAATTCCATGGAGCACACGCTTCACATTAAGAGAGAGGATGAACAGGATGCGCAGAAAAGAGTTTAAGATTGAGCAGGAAGAGGAAATCAGGGAATTTTTGCAGGGGATGAGCTTTGGCTTTCTGGGAACCAGTGACGAACAAGGGGCTCCCAGGGTAACCCCGCTGAACTTTGTCTACGATCAGGGCAATTTTTATTTCCACGGCAGCCATGCCGGCGGCAAAATGGAGAGCATCCGGCAGCAGCAGCAGGTCTGCTTCACAGTAGCGGATGAATATGCACTCATTCCCTCCTACTTCAGCGACCCCGAGCTGGCCTGCCCTGCCACCGCTTACTTCAAAAGCGTAACCGCCTACGGGCAAGCCGAAATCGTTGAAGATAGTGCGGAGAAGGCTGCTGTATTGTCGCTTTTCATGCAAAAGCTTCAGCCGCAGGGCGGCTATGCGCCAATTGTTGCCGATGACCCGAGGTACCGTTCACGGTTGAAGGGGGTTGCCGTCGTGCGGATCGTGCCTGAAGAATTAACGGCCAAATTTAAATTCGGCCAGAATCTGAAGGAGGATGAACGGGCGGGGGTCACCAGGGGGCTTGCCGAGCGGAATGGGGAGCGCGATGCTGAAACGCTGGAAATGATGAAAAAATATTGCCCACATCACAGTTAAGGTGGTCGATTCCTCGGAAATTTTTCGAAAAGTATTCATAAAATGCGGCTTTCTTAAGTGACGACAGCAAACCGCGGTGATATAATGTTAGGCAATGTTAACGTATATCCCAGAAGAATACCGGAAGGATGAAACTGATGAATCCACTGGCTGGACAATTGAACGAAAGCATCAAGGCAGGCAATGAACATGTGTACGATATGCTCTCGGGTCTTGGCAAAGCAATCTATTTCCCGAAAGAGGGCATCCTGAGCCAATCCGCCGAAGCGACGGCTCATGCCAAGAAATATAATGCAACCATCGGTATCGCGACGGAGAAGGGCATGCCTATGCACCTTGCCGTCATTCAGGATAAGCTGTCCGCTTACAGCCCCAAAGACCTGTACGGCTATGCTCCACCTGCCGGCAAACCGGAGCTGCGCACCGTATGGCGGGAAAAGATGCTGCGCGAGAATCCGTCGCTGGAAGGCAAATCCTTCAGCAACCCTATCGTAACCAATGCCCTGACACACGGGCTTAGTATTGTTGCCGACCTGTTCGCAGAAGAAGGCGATGCGATCATCTATCCGGATAAGAACTGGGAGAATTACGAGCTGACCTTCGGCATCCGCCGTCTCAGCGAAATCGTCAATTATCCGCTCTTTACTGAAGATATGAAGTTCAACAGCGAAGGCTTGCTGGATGCGCTGCTGGCCCAGAAGGACCGCGGCAAAGCCATCGTACTGCTGAACTTCCCTAATAATCCTACCGGTTATACGCCTGGCCTTGAAGAAGGGGAAGCCATTGTTGCCGCCATTCTCCGCGCGGCTGAGGAGGGCATTAATGTCGTCGTCGTCAGCGATGATGCCTATTTCGGCCTCTTTTTCGAAAACTCACTCAAGGAATCCCTATTCGGGCGTCTGGCCAATCTGCATCCGCGCGTGCTTGCCATCAAGATTGACGGAGCTACCAAAGAAGAATTCGTATGGGGCTTCCGTGTCGGCTTCATTACTTATGCTTCCGAGGACAAGGATCTCTTGGCTGCTCTCGAGCAGAAGACGCTGGGCATTATCCGTGCTACGATTTCCAGCGGGGCGCACCCGTCGCAGACGTTTGTGCTGGATGCCTTGAAATCACCACAGTTCCTGGAGCAGAAGGAAGAAAAGTTCCAAATTATGAAAGGCCGTGCCAACAAAGTGAAGGCGCTGCTGGACAGCGGTAAATACGGCGATGAAGTGTGGACCTATTATCCGTTCAACTCCGGCTATTTCATGTGCCTGAAGCTGCACACCGTGAACGCGGAAGACCTGCGGCTCCATCTGATCCATAATTACGGCCTGGGTACCATTGCCCTGGGCGAGACCGATCTGCGCGTGGCCTTCTCCTGTATAGAAGAAGAACAGCTTGAGGATCTGTTTGATCTGGTATATGCAGGCGTACGTGACTTGGAAAAAGCCGAATAACGAATTTGAGTACTGCGAACAGCTCCGGTTATCCCGGAGCTGTTTTTTTGACGGCTCTCACGGCATTGGCCTATACACGTTCTTCCCCCGGCACATACAATACGATGTACACAAGTACAACAACACATTCGAAAGGGGAATGAACATGAGCGAAGAAGTAAGAGGCGGATACGGATACCCTGGATTTACAAGCACTGGTGCAATTCTTGTTCTCTTTATCCTGCTGGTTATCATCAGCCGTTCACTCTTTGTCTAACCGGGAATGGTGATCCCGGGAGGGAGCCCCCGGCTCTCTCCCCTCTCCCGTGTTACACGCCATTCCCTATCAGGCGGAAGCTAATGAGGGTATGTGAAACTTCTTGATATACAGCAAAGAGGCCTTGAGTAAAGCTGCGGCTTTACTCAAGGCCTCCTGCTGTTATAAATCGTCGTCCGGATCCTCTGCTTTGCGCTTCATGTAGACCTTGAAGAAATAAGCCAGCAGTGCACCGGCCAGTAAGCTGCCGATTGCCGGCAGCGGACGTTCTCCCAAAGTAAACAGAAAAGGCCATCCCAGTACCAGTACCAGTACCAACTGGGTACGAAAAATAAATTGTGTAGTGTTGTCCCCTTTGCTGCCGGGAGGCAGCGGATACACGGTCAGCCAGAACGATTCACTGTGCAGCTTGCGCAGCGCCGACAGCTGGATACCGGTAAGGAACAGGAAGAGCAAATAGATGCCGCTGCCGGCATAGCTCGCACGGTTCCACCAGACCAGGAGCAGCGCCAGCACAGCCATCCGCATGACAATGCCGAAGATATCGCCCCTGGCAAAGCTCTTAGTCAGCAGAAAGCGGTATGCGCTGTCCCGGCGCCAGGCGATGCCGCTACCCCAGCGGGACAGATAGCGCCGGCCATAGACCCGCTGCTCACGCCCCGGAACATCCACGAACCAGCCGAGCATCATCAGGGCTCTTGTCCCCTGATTCCGCTCTGTAGCGATCAGCCGCTCCCAGGGAACGCCATGACGATTCGGAACGCTTAGCGCTGCCAGATAAGCTGCCGCCAGAATAACGATAAAGATTAATGCCTGCAGCGCCGGCTGCCACAGCCATGCTGCGATCATCAGCCCGAGGGCCGACCAGCGCAGCAGTCTAAGCCCGGCCGAAGCAGGACGTGAGAGCATCGCGATTTCCCGCCATAGCCCGTAGCTCGACAGCAGCTTCACAGCAATCAGCACCACGGCTGTAAGCAGCAGCTGCTTCGGCGAATCGTCCGTACGTATGTACAAAGGCCAGAGTGTAATGAGGATAAAAGCCATCCGCAGAATTTTCCACACATTCCCGCTCACCCAGGCCGGAGCGAAGTACTCTCTCATCCGGTGGCCCTGCGGGAGCAGAAAGACCGTATCCGGGCTCTGCAGATAGGTCCGGAAGCTGCTGTGCACTGTTGCAGATAGCAGCAGAATCAGCATAATCCAGCGGATCGGCAGATCTGCCGGGGTATCGCGGAGCAGTGCGGTGTACCAGGCGGAGAAGACGATCAGCACCAGCAGCAGCAGCATCGCTACACCGCTCTTAATGACATAACCCACATACGGGAGCATGCTTCCCATGAACCGGCTGCGCCGCTGCCGGCGCAGCTCTTTCAAATCCATATCATTTCCCTCCCTGCACCAGTTCGTAGAACAGCTGCTCCAGGTTAAGGCCGCGCAGTCCAGCAGCTTCTGTCATTTCCGCAAGCGTACCCTGGGCAATGACCTTGCCGCGGTGCAGCACAATGAAGCGGTCGCAGTAATTCTCGATGGTAGAAAGAATATGAGAGCTAAGCAGGATGGAAGCCCCGGATTTTTTCAGATCCAGCATGAAATCGAGCAGGGAACGGATACCGAGCGGATCAAGCCCCAAAAAAGGCTCATCAATAACATAGAGCGCCGGCCGTGCCACGAAGGCACACATAATCATTACCTTCTGCTTCATGCCCTTGGACAAGTGGGAGGACAATGTATCCATCTTGTCCTCCATATTGAACAGTGCCGCCAGCTGCCCGGTGCGTGATTCATAGTCACTGCGATCCACGCCATAAGCCCTGGCCGTAAATTCTACATGCTCCCGGACCGTCATTTCCTCATACAGCAGAGGCGATTCCGGCACGAACGTCAGCGCACTGTGGTACCCTTCCGGGTCGCTGCTTCGGGTCTTGCCCTGTACGGTAATTTCACCTTTGTGGGGCGACATCAGCCCCAGAATATGCTTCATGGTCGTACTTTTGCCTGCTCCATTGAGCCCGATCAGTCCAACCATTTCACCGGGCTGAACCTGAAGGCCGATATCATGAAGCACCGGCTTGTTGAGACTATATCCTCCGCTTAAGCCCGTAATTTGCAGTACGGGGGCAGTATTCATTGACCGTCACCTCTCGGGGTTTTGTCCTTGAGCCATTTCGGAGCTCCCTTATTCTTACGGTTCTTCTCACGCTCGCTACTGCTGCGTGCTTTGCCCGCAGGACCGGCCGGGCTGCGTCCGCCTGCGGCTTGGCCTGCACCATGATGCGGCTCACGCCGTACTTCTCCACCGGCACTTGGGCTGCCTGCCAGTCCCTGACGTGCTGCCGCCGGTCTGGCACCTGCAGCATCCGGCTGCACAGCTGCCGTCCGCACCAGCTTGCTGCTACCCGGTGCAGCACTTTCCCGGCGCGGTGCATCTGTTCCCCCGCTTCCCCGGCTGCTGCCTGCAGGTCTGCGGACTTCATCCGCCGGCCGCGCCTTGCCGGCGGACATCGCCCGCTCTTCCAGCTGGATGTCCAGCTCACGGGCAAACTTGCGCATGATGAAGGTCTGCTGCTCGGTAACAATCGTAACCGACACGCCGCGCTTGCCCATGCGTCCCGTACGTCCGGCCCGGTGCACATAGTGCTCGGAATCAAATGCCGGGTCGTAGCTGACCACAAGTGTCAGATTCTCAATATCCAGACCCCGGGCTGCTACATCGCTGGCTACCAGCACCCGAAACTTCCCGCTCCTGAACTTAGCCAGCACATTACTGCGCGTAACCTTGTCGGCATCACCGTAGAGCGCCGCTGCGCTCAGTCCGAGATGGTTCAGCTTCGCCTGCACTTCGGCTATGTCCTCTGTGGCGTTAACGAACACAATCGCCCGTTCCGGGTTGTAATGGCGGATGACGCGGCGCAGCATATCCATCTTGTTCCGTTCCTCGGCCACCACGTAATGATGTTCCAGCGATTGCGCGGTCATAACCCCCGGATCAATCCCGACTTCGGCCGGGTTTTTCATTTCCCGGGCAGCCAATGCTTTGGTTTCCGGCCCGATGGTTGCCGACAGCATGATGAGCTGGCGTGTGCGCAGCGCGCTGCTGACGATCTTGGCTACCTCGCCGGCTCCGCTAAGCTGAAACATCTGGTCAGCCTCATCGATGACAATCGTGGTGACTTCGTGCATTTTCAGCTTGCGCAGGCCAATCAGCTCCCGGATGCGGCCCGGAGTGCCGACGACAAGCTGCGGGTGTTCACGCAGCTTGTCGATCTGGCGTTTAATCGCAGCACCGCCGATCAGTCCCATCACCTTAATGCCGCGGTGATCTCCGTACCGCTCCGCCTCGCGGAGAATTTGCATCGCTAGTTCCTGGGTTGGGGCCAGCACCAGCTTCTGCACCACTCTCTGCTCCGGATTAATCCCTTGAAGCAGCGGCAGCAGGTATGCCAAAGTCTTGCCTGTTCCTGTCTGGGAAGCGGCCAGCACATCCCTTCCCTCCAGCAGAAGCGGGATCGTCTGCTCCTGAACAGGGGATGGGGCGGTAATGCCGAATTCCGACAATCTGGCAACAAGGTCTTCCTGGATGCCGATGGCCGCAAAAGATGCGTTAGTCATAATTGTATTTCATCCTTTTCGCTTGAGTTAATATCATCATTATATGCCAAAAAGGCCTCTCCACCAAATGGAAGGCCGTATCGTTAGAGAAGGGCTGATATCAGCTTAGCTCAGCCCGCAGAAAAGAGGATGATCCGCCGGATAACAACGGGCCTCTTCTTCCCTGCACATCTATTTACGGTTCATTGCGTTATAAGTCAGCTTATCCGCCAGGCGGGGGAATAAGGCGTACAGACGGATACCGAAAGCAGCAAGCCCCGGAAGATCCACTTCTTCTTTGCCCTTCTCCATCAGCTTCACGATCTTGGCGGAGACATGCTGCGGAGCCATCATCATTCTGGCTACACTTTTCTCGTAGTTGCCGGAAGGATCCGCCGTCTTGAAGAAATCGGTGGCAATCGGTCCCGGATTGACAGCAGATACGATAATGCCGCTCTTGCGAAGCTCCTGGCGCAGGGCATTCGTAAAGCCCAGTACCGCATGTTTGGTAGCCGTATAGGCAACCGCCCGGGCTGTGCCTATTTTGCCGGCCATGGAGGCCACGTTCACAATCTGCCCGCTCCCCCGCTGAAGCATATGCGGAACAACGGCTTTGGTGCAGCGGACGATCCCCATATAGTTGACGTCCATCATATCAGCAAATTCCTGAGGCTCCATCTCGGTAAATCCGGCAAATTTGCCGTAACCGGCGTTGTTCAGCAGGATATCGATTCTGCCGTAAACGTCAAGAATTTCAGCGAACACCCGCTCAACCTCGGCTTCATTTGTAACATCGCAGGTATACAGTCCAAAAACGCCCGGAATACCGGCCGCCGTTTCTTTCAGCTTATCTTCCGAACGGGCCAGCAAAATGGGAACAGCCCCCCGCTTGCTGAGCATCTGCGCCGTGATTGCACCAATCCCGCTCGAAGCCCCTGTAATAACCACAATTTTGTCTTTAAGTTGCATGAATATCCATCAGCTCCTAATGATCACCCTAAGAAATCATCACTTGAATATCCAGTTCCCCGATCCCTTCCATCAGAAGCGGGATGCTCAGTGCTCTGCGCGGAAATACCGACATGCTTTCGAGCTTCATCAGCTTCGGCGGGGTAATATCCACGGATACTCCCTGATTGGACAGAATCGTACTGGCGTTGCCGCTGATCATATTGCCCAGCTCTGAAATCGCGCTCTGCCCCATTTCATCCATCTCTGCAATCGGATAGCCGCCCATCATTGCCGATACGATCTTGAGTGCCACCTGCTCAGCGATTCCAAAGACGATATCTCCGCTTAACTGACCCGTCATTCCCACTTGAATCCATATATGATTATCGATCAGTTCAATATCCTTAATTCCCAGATTACCGGTGGATGGCGAGACTTGAATCACCTGCTCAATTACAATTCGTGCAGACTCTAGAAACGGATTAATTACTTCTGCTTTCATGAAAGTGCTGTCCCCCTCTACCAGGCTTTAGTCATATACCAAAAGTCCCAAGTAATAATGTTTTATTATACTTCATATATCGGCATTATTCACCAAAAATTAATGCTCTTGTCGAATGAATTCTCAAGATAGTTTTTGTGGTGACATTGCCCTGCAGGTTGTAATCTCCTATAATTTAATCAAATACCAACATTCCGCGTAAGATACACCTGATTATTCCGGCAAAGCATGCCCTGAAACCCTGCACATCCCGGGTGTCAGCCCTGCTCCGAATAAGAAGAAAACAAGAAAAAAGTCTTATTTTCCTGAGTAAAAGTCAGCTTAGCCATCCTGTGAAAACGCCCGGTTTTCACATTATACAAATAACCAGCGACACGATTCGGTAGGCCAAAGGGGGCAAGTCCATGAACATTAGCCAGCTGGAGACACTGATCACGATCTCCAAAACCATGAGCTTTCGCAAGGCGGGCGAACTGCTTAATCTGACCCAGCCGGCAGTTTCGGCACAAATCAAAAGCCTCGAGGAAGAGTTCAAAACGCAGCTCGTTGACCGGAATCAGCCGGTTACCTTAACCGACAGAGGCAAAGTGTTCCTTACGCATGCGGAGCAGATTGTAAGTATTGTGGAGGAATTGAAGCAGCGTCTGGCCGATTTGGAGGAGAATCCCCAGGGGCATATTATTCTCGGTACAACAACCTCCATTGCTATTCAGATTCTGCCGCGCATCCTGTCTTATTTCCAGGACCAGTTCCCGCATATCAAAACTTCGATTTCATCGATGTCCTCATCGCAGATTTATCAGCATGTGGAGAACGGCCTGGTGGATGTCGGCATCGGTTATCTGATCGGGCAAAGTCCGGGTATGACTACCTCGGTCCTTTATTACGACACCTTTGAACTGGTAGTATCACCTAGGCATCCGCTGGCCCAAGTCAAATCTGCAGGCATTGAAGCCCTCGGCAAAACACCGCTCATTCTGCTGTCGCCGGACACCGTCGGCCGCAAATTTGTCGATGAGGTACTCGCTAAGCACGGCATTCAGCCGCAGGTTATCATGGAGCTGACGAGCAGTGAGGAGGTCAAGCGGATGGTCGAGCTGGATCTTGGCGCAGCGGTAATCTCCAAGCAGTCCGTTACGGCTGAAGTCCGGAGCGGCACACTCAAAATCGTTCCGATTATCGAGCTCGAGGTCACGCATCCTGTCGGGGTCATTACCAAATCAGGCAAATACGTCAATTCCGCCATGCGGCAGTTCCTGAGCGATCTGAAAGGCATGCCGGAGACCCAGTTTATCGGTTCTGAGTAAACAGCATCATTTGCTGCTATCGTACACACACTATGGCCAAAGGAGATGTTCCACTCATGAAGTTTGATCTGCATACCCATCATTTCCGCTGCGGCCATGCCGACGGAAGCATCCGGGATTATATAGAGGCGGGTATCGCCGCCGGTCTTAGCGTCATTGGTATTTCCGATCACACGCCTTATTTTGCCAGCCCTTCCGAGCAGGCATTTCCCCGCATCGCAATGGCCAAATCGGAAATAGCGAATTACGTAGATGAAGTATTGTCTCTGCAAAAAGAATATGCCGGCACCATTGATGTCCTGCTTGGCATCGAATCAGACTATTTCCCCCAGCATGCTGAACTGTACCGGACCACGCTGGCCGCCTACCCCTTTGACTATATCATTGGTTCGGTACATAACGTCGAGGGTGACAGCATCTTCAACAAGAGCCGCTGGAAAAAGCTCGGGCCGAAGCAAATGCATGCGGTCAAAGCAGAGTATTACCGGCTGATCACCGAATCCGCCCGCAGCGGTATGTTCCAGATTCTCGGCCACATTGATGCCATGAAGGGGAACTATCCAAACTTCTCGCAGATCCCGGCAGCCGCCGAGATTGACGAGTGCCTCCGAGTTATCGGCGAATGCGGTGTAGCGATTGAGATCAACACCTCAGGCGGTACCAAGCTGTGCGGCGGCTGGTACCCGTCAGATGATATTCTGGAGCGCGCCCTGCATTACGGTGTAGAGGTCAGCTTCGGCTCCGATGCGCATAAGCCTTCCAGGGTCGCGGATCAGCAGGGGGCTGTGGCCGCCCGTCTCAAGGAAATCGGGTTTACCCACTGGGTCTACTTCAAGCGTAAAGAGAAACAGACTGTAGCACTATAGACGGAAATTACAAAAGCCTCCGACTGCATGTAACGTGCAGGTGGAGGCTTTTATTGAGAGTAGCCCATCCATTTAACATGGAATTGCAACCGTAAACCATTGCGGCACTTATTGTTATTTCTGCAGATTGTCGCAGGTAAAGCCCTGCTGCGGAAGTGTCCTTCCGGCATCGCCGTACTGCGGATTCATGGCATAGAAATGGGCGATCGTGGAACTCCAGTCCCGCTCCGTCAGGCCCAGATCTTTAAGATACTCCCGGTATGCCGTGTTGTATTCCTGAATGCTGCTCTTCAGGTCCGGGTTGTAGCACTCCTCATGATACACTGCCTCCAGCGGAAGACGCGGCTTCTTGGGCAGCTCTTCACCAGGGTATCCGACGCACAGGCCGACAACCGGAAATACATACTCCGGCAGCTGCAGAAGCTCGATCACACCTGCCGTATTGCGGCGGATTCCCCCGATTGGAATGATGCCGAGGCCCAGGGATTCAGCAGCGGCAACTGCACTCTCCAGCGCGATCCCCACATCTACTGCCCCGACGAGCAGCGCATCCACATCACCGGCTGTCTCAAACGGCTGCCCCTCCAGCTCGGCGGCTAATTTAGTGCGGTAAAAATCCATACAGAACACTAAAAATACCGGTGCATCAGCCACGTGCTTCTGATTCCCGCTCAGCACCGACAGCTGTTCTTTGCGCTGCTCATTCTGCACAGCAATAACCGTTACCTGCTGCCCGTTGACCCAGGATGGGGCCGATTGTGCAGCTTCGATAATCAGCCTCAGCTTATCCGCTTCCACCGGCCGCTGCTCATATTTGCGGAACGAACGGTGATTGTTCAAGGTCCTTAGCACTTCATTCAAAGTATGATTACCTCCCCAATGTAAAATAAACGTACAACATGTCTATTTATCATACCCCAATAAACTCGGGCACCGCCAGTCTCCGGGGATATACGCAAAAAAATGGACCCGATTCCTCGGGTCCCAGCAGCAGTTATATTTTCAAAAGGGGGTCATGTACTTAGTTTAACCGGACACTGTTAGAGTTTGATAACGGCTTTATTTCAATTGTGTAACAAAGTGAATACTTTCATTACATCGCCGGAGCCATCGGCAATTGGCAGGATACGCTCCAGCGCCAGACCGTTTTTGAGCATGACCCGCTCGCTTCTCAGGTTATCGCCGCGGCAGCGTCCCTCTACCTTAGCCAATCCAAGCTCCTGTCGTGCATAGCCCAGCAGCAGTCCGACTGCTTCTGAAGCGAGCCCCGCTCCCCACCAGTCGGGATGCAGCATATAGCCGAGCACAGCTTTACCTTCATGCCGGTTCCAGTTCTGCAGAGAGACCGTTCCAATCAGCTCCTCCCCGCCTCTCGGATAGATGCCGGCATGTAATGCGCACGGATCATATGCATAGATCATCCGGTGCACCAGTTTGTCCAGCACAGCCTTCTGGGAGCCAGCTCCGCAGCGCAGCACAATATGCGGCTGTACCTCCGGGTGCGAGAGAAGGGCCTGCAGCCTGCCGGCTTCGGCGGGCTGCAGCGGCCTCAGTTCAACCGCTGTTCCTTGTTGGGTGATCAATGATATGGTTTCGTAAGTAATCATGTTTTCCCCTCTTCTCTGCAGCTGATGGTTGAAGTCCTTTAGCTCTTTCCGTCATTAAGCAGCGGACAGCGGATATGCGCTCACCCTCCGCTAGGCCCGGCGGAGGGTGAACACGGTCAGCTCCGGCCTGCACAGCAGCCTGAAAGGCATATAGGTTTCGCCGAAACCTCTGTTCACATAAACCGGCATTGCTTGTTTCGCGGTGTAATATAATCCGTTTATGTATTTCTGCGAGCCGTAAGGCGTGTATGCTGCTCCGACAAAGGGCAGGCGGATCTGGCCGCCATGGCTGTGTCCTGATAATTGCAGATGGAAGGGGTAGCTTTCCGCAGTATCCGCATAATCCGGCTCATGCATAAGCAGCACCGTAAACGTGTCATCCGGTATACCTTTCAGCGCGGCTTCGGGATCAGGAGCACTCTTCAGCATGTCTTCCAGGCCGGCAACCGCGATCCTCGCGCCGCCCTGCCGGATCAGATAGGACTGATTCCGGAGCACGACAAAACCGGCGGTTTGCAATAAGCGGGTTAACAGCTCTGTATTTTTATAATCATGATTGCCAAAAATCGCGTATTTGCCCAGCGGGGCCGTCAACTCTGCAAGCAAGGCCACGGAATCCTCCAGGTCTTCGGCATTGCTGTCCACAATATCTCCGGTGAAGCAGATAATGTCCGGCTGTGCTTCTTTAATATGCTTCACGAGCCGTTTCACATCATGTGCATCCTTGTTGAAGCCCAGATGAACATCGCTGAAATGCACCAGCCGGATCCCGGAAAAAGCGGAAGGAAGCTGCTTCAGGGAAAGCTCCAGCTTCGTAACCTCAAGCCAGTTGGGCTCTCCCTGCCAGACATAACCGCTTGTAAGCAGTCCAGCACCAAACACGGTGGCCGCTCCTCTGGCCAGGAACTGGCGGCGGGTTATTTTGCGTCCCTTTTCCGGTACAGGAGCACTATAACGGCCGCTTCCGTCTGCCGGATTTGTTTCATGATTGGGAGAAGTCCCGGGTGATCCTGTATTCATAGGGAGATTCTCCTTTCTTAACTTGATTATTCTGTAGGATCAGGCTGTGCTGACTTCTCTTTCTCTTTCTCTTTCTCTTTCTCTTTCTCTTTCTCTTCCTCTACCTCCTCCTGCTTATTTTCGACGGCATTCTCTATATCCACTTCAATCGCTGCCTCAATCTCTTCCTCCGTGCCCGAACCCAGGATTTTACGGAACAAACCCAGCATGGACAGGGCATAAGCTACCGTAATGAAGCTGAAGCTGATCTGCATAACGACCACCAGCCGCGAGGTATTATCCGTCGGAGCCACATCCCCGTACCCCACAGTCGTAAAGGTAGCTACACTAAAGTATAGAAAGGTTATCAGCTGGCTGAGCAGATCAGCACCGAGCCCCTGACCTTGAAAGGAGGACTGTCCAAACAGCTTATATATGGATGTATATACAACCGTAAAAAAAATAATGCAGGTGAAGGCAGCGATGCTGATGCGGACCAGCGTTTGCTGCATTCTCACTTCTTTGCTGTTCGACTGCTTAATTTCATGGAAGATAAACAGAATATAGAAAAGCACAGAGGCCAGGACAAAAAGTAAAATCAGCCCCCGCAGCCCTCGGTCGCCCGGCACAATCGTCCCCAGGTCAATCCAGTTCAGCAAATCCTCGACCGAAATCAGCACGTAAATCAGAATTGGCGCGAGCAGCACCGCTTTGCCCATCCAGCTCAGCTTCATCCGGTAAAGCCACAACGACAGCAGGATAATAATTACAGATGCATTGAAGGTCCATATCCAAAAGTCCATGGCTTTACACTCCTGTCCGTGTGGCCTGCGGGCTCACTTCTCATTCTCTCCGTTAGTCCCGCCGCCCGTTATACGGCCTCATCCGGACGGGGGGTCACGGTGATCCGGCATTCTTCATCCGGTGTCTCATGATACGCGCGCGCAATACCTTTATCCGCAATATCCCTACGGCTGACCCGGCGCAGACTGAAGGTTACCTCAACCTCCCGGGTGAACGGGAAGGGTTCAAGCAGCAGTGTAGATGCATCCTGCCATTCTGCCGTAATTATCCTTCCTGAAGTAAAGCTGAAATCCTCGCTGCCCGAAAAACCGTCTGTCCACCAGGGATGCTCCTCGGATTTGGGACTCCCCGGCTCATTCAGTCCCAGATACAGCGACAGATCATCACAGAACTGCAGCAGCCTAGCGTCGTAGTACAGCTCTGCCTCGCCAATCGGATCAGCGTTCTGTTCCAGCTCCCGGTGAATGCGCGCTCTGCGCTCCGCTTCATCCTTCAGATAGTTGTTCAACTCCCGATTTTCCTCGCCGGATACTTCAATTAGCCGTTCGAAATGCAGGCTGCATAGCAGGGCACCATACAGAGTATCCGCTTCTATCTCATTAAGGCCGCGTCTATAGAACGTGAGCTTCGGCACAACCGGAAAATCTATGAAGCTGTAAGGGGCCCCTTCCGCATCATTCCAGAAGGGCGTTTCGTCCAGGTCGATCCAGCCCCGGTCATGGTTGCTGATTGCCCTCAGCACTTCCGCCCGGCGTTTGGGTACCGGCACTTGCTCTTCCTTGAAATTTGCTGCAAATTCTCCGGCCAGCCGCCCGTGCTCATGCTGCTTAATCATTACAAATGCTCCGTCCTGCTCCCGACAAATCACCGTAATTCCTCCTTGATTCTCCATGGCCTGAAAGCCGCTTTAGCTACGGAGATTATAACATATCCATCTATAATTGTTTAAGTTTGGCTTTTCCGGGCTGTTCCTATGTATTCACGGAATGTATACCATGTACCCATTTCTCCGGCCAAAAGAAACACATTACTTTTATAATATCATCCCATGCCAAAAGCCGCCCCCTACGGCAAAATATGCCTTGAGGGACGGCCCGTGACTAATTTAAAGTATGAATGCTGCGTTATACACCCAGCCAGCGTTTGAACATATGCTTGGTGGTCTGTTTGTTGATCTCGGCGATAGAGGTAGTCAGCGGAATACCTTTTGGACAAGCACGTACGCAGTTCTGCGAGTTGCCGCACCCGTCGATACCGCCATCCTCCATCAGTGCCTCCAGGCGTTCGTCGGCGTTCATTTCACCCGTAGGATGGGCGTTGAACAGGCGCACCTGGGAGATGGCTGCCGGACCGATGAAGTTTGTCTTTTCATTCACATTCGGACAGGCCTCCAGACAGACGCCGCAGGTCATGCATTTGGACAATTCGTAAGCCCATTGGCGTTTCTTCTCCGCCATCCGCGGTCCGGGACCCAGATCATACGTCCCATCAATCGGAATCCATGCTTTGACACGCTTGAGCGCATTAAACATCCGGCTGCGGTCGATCACAAGGTCACGCACCACAGGGAACGTCTTCATGGGTTCAATCCGCACCGGCTGTTCCAGATTATCGATCAGCGCAGCGCAGGCCTGGCGCGGCTTGCCGTTGATTACCATTGAGCAGGCGCCGCACACTTCCTCCAGACAGTTAGATTCCCAGCAGACCGGAACTGTGCTGTCGCCCGTAGCATTGACCGGATTACGCTGGATCTCCATCAGGGCGCTGATTACATTCATCCCCGGCCGGTAGGCCAGTTCAAATTCCTCGGTATAGGGCGAGCTCTCTGGTTCGTCCTGGCGGGTAATGATAAACTTTACGTTTTTGGGAGCTGCAACAGTTTCCGCCATATCGGTTACCTCCTAAGTTTTGTGAGCGTTACTCCTCTGGTTTTCCTTCGTACAAAACTCACTTCGGAAGCATACGCTAAGTTTTGTGAGCAATGCTTCTTCGATTTTTCTTCGTAAAACGTTATGATGATCTTCCGACTTCGTTGCTTCTTAGTCCTTCGAGTAGTCGCGTACCCGTGGAGGAATCAGCGAGACATCGACCTCTTCATAGGAGATTTCCGGGCCACTCGGGGTCCAGGTCGCTTTAGTCGTCTTCAGGAATTCCTCGTCGTTCCGCTGCGGGAACTCCGGTTTGTAATGGGCTCCGCGGCTCTCATTCCGCAGCAGCGCGCCAAGCGTCATCGCCTCGGACAGCTCCAGCATATTCCACAGCTGGCGGGTGAAGGCAACGCCCTGGTTATTCCAGCGCGAGGTATCACTCATATTGATTCTGCCGTAGCGCTCTTTGAGTTCCTTAATTTTGCCAATGGTGGCCTCAAGCTTCTTGTTCTCACGCACCACCGTCATGTTCGCGGTCATCCACTCGCCTAGCTCTTTGTGGATCACATAGGCATTCTCCGTGCCGGACATCGCCAGCAGCGATTCGTATTTGTCGGTCTGTTTCTTGTGGAAGCTGTCGAACACGGTGGACGGGATGTCCTGTACCGACTTCTTCAATCCCTTAATATATTCTACGGCTTTGGGGCCTGCTACCATCCCGCCGTAAATGGCTGACACCAGCGAGTTCGCGCCGAGCCGGTTTGCGCCGTGATACTGGTATTCACATTCCCCTGCTGCGAACAGTCCGGGAATATTCGTCATCTGGTTATAATCGACCCACATACCGCCCATGGAGTAATGGACAGCCGGGAAGATTTTCATCGGAATCTTGCGGGGATCATCCCCCATGAATTTCTCATAAATCTCGATAATACCGCCAAGCTTGACATCAAGCTCCTTCGGATCCTTATGCGACAGGTCCAGGTAAACCATGTTCTCGCCGTTAATACCGAGCCCCTGGTCCACACACACATTAAAAATCTCCCGGGTAGCGATATCGCGCGGCACCAGATTTCCGTACGACGGATATTTCTCCTCAAGGAAATACCACGGCTTGCCGTCCTTATACGTCCAGATGCGTCCGCCTTCCCCGCGGGCCGATTCCGACATCAGGCGCAGCTTGTCATCACCGGGAATTGCCGTCGGATGAATCTGGATGAATTCCCCGTTGGCATAATGCACACCCTGCTGGTATACGGCACTGGCTGCAGTTCCAGTATTAATAACCGAGTTCGTCGTTTTGCCGAAAATAATCCCCGGACCGCCGCTGGCCAGAATCACCGCATCTGCCGGGAAGGTCTGAATTTCCATGGTCTTCAGATTCTGGGCACTGATGCCGCGGCAGACGCCGGCATCGTCAAGAATCACTGAGAGGAACTCCCAGTTCTCGCTTTTGGTGACCAGCCCTTCCGATTCCCAGCGCCGTACCTGCTCATCCAGCGCATACAGCAGCTGCTGGCCGGTCGTAGCTCCGGCAAACGCCGTGCGGTGACGCTTCGTCCCGCCGAACCGGCGGAAGTCGAGCAGCCCCTCCGGGGTGCGGTTGAACATGACGCCCATCCGGTCCATCAGATGGATAATGCCCGGCGCGGCCTCGCACATCGCTTTGACCGGAGGCTGGTTCGCCAGAAAGTCACCGCCGTAGACGGTGTCGTCGAAATGCTCCCAGGGTGAGTCGCCCTCACCCTTTGTATTAACGGCTCCGTTGATGCCGCCTTGTGCGCAGACGGAGTGCGATCTTTTGACAGGGACCAGAGAGAATAGATGAACATGCGCGCCGGATTCTGCCGCCTTGATGGTAGCCATCAGGCCGGCCAGCCCGCCGCCCACGATAATGATATCGGCTGATGCCATGATTGTTCACTCCTAAAGTTTTGTTAGGATATACTTCTTGAATCGGCTTCGACAAAACTGGCTTCGGAAGCATTTACTTAAGTTTTGTGAGCATACGCTCCCTGATAGGCTTCGTACAAAACTCTCTCCGGAAGCATACGCTAAAGTTTTGTCGTACCACTAATATATAATGTTTGCTGTGCAGTCCAGCCTCTAAATGGAATGCTGCGGCGGATAAGGGCAGCGTGTCAAATTCCACGCCCCGCTTAAGAGAATGACCGGAGGATCTGTGCAGCCGAAGCTGCAGCCTGGAATTCGTTGTCACGGAACGTGAACAGCGACAGCAGGAACATGGAAGTAACAATGACGAAAAGGCCGAGACAGAGTACAGAGGACACTTTTTGCGAGCGCGGTCCGACGGTAACCCCCCAGCTGATCAGGAAGGACCAGAGGCCGTTGGAGAAATGGAAGCAGGCAGCCACAACACCGATTACATATACGGCTAGCAGCAGCGGCTGGGTTGCGATGTCATGCATTACGCCGCCAAGCTCTTCATGCTCTACATTCCCGACTGCCACCTGGACACGAGTCTGGAACAGATGCCACACGATAAAGATGAAGGTAATAATTCCGCTGATGCGCTGCAGCGTATAACGCCAGTTCCGTTCCAGGTTGAAGCGGTTCAGGTTCGGCTTGGATTGGTAGGCGATATACAGCCCGTAGACTCCATGGTATAGCAGTGGAAGCCAGATGCCGAACAATTCCAGGAAGAAGACCAGCGGCAGACTGTTCAGCCATAGCACACTGTCGGTGAAACCAGAAGCGCCACCCTCTACTGCCGCGAAATTCGTCATCATATGTTCGATGAAGAAGAATGCGAGCGGGATAACGCCGAGCAAGGAATGAATCTTTCTGGAATAAAATCCTCTCATGCAAAGTGTCCCCTTTCCAATTAAAACAGCGTTTTCATTAATGAGCATACACCGCCGGGAGTACAGTTGAAACAGGGGAACGAAGGCCGCAGAAGCTCGCCAAATCTCTATTTTCACCATTATCCATTGTTTTCCCGGACATTGCTCTATTATTCACAATATGTGAATATCTTGTGTCACTTTTCATGTTACTCTTTTTTCGCTTATAAGGGAATTGCAATCTAATTATTAAACGTTATACAATAATTGCATAAGAATATTTTTAATATGATAATAATTCTCATTTAAAGCGAGCATTTCCCAACACAACAGCCTTTTTTCTATATTAAGCAAATATCCTTTAGTGATTCGGCTATGCCTTTTATCACTTTCATCCATATCCGTTCAAGCGTAAAGTAGCAGCATTACAACAGACTTCCTCAAAGGAGAACTCCGTTATGTTTGATGATTTGGACATTTTCGCCGCGGTCGTGGAGCATTCAAGCCTCAACCGGGCATCGCGCCAGCTCAATCTGTCCCAGCCTGCCCTCTCCCGTAAAATCTCCAAGCTGGAGGAGCGCCTTGGCGTTTCATTATTCAACCGCTTCGGCAAACGGCTGGAGCTGACTGAGGTGGGCCGCCTGACCTACACCTATGCCCTGGAGCAGCGGCAGCAGCGTTCCAAATTTCTTGAGGCCCTGTCCAAATTCAGGGAAGGCGAGCCGCAGCTCGTTACCCTGGGGGCCAGCCTGACGACGCTTCAGACGACACTGCCCCCGCTTGTGAATGCTTATATGAATAAATATCCGGCGGCGGAGCTGAAGCTGATCACCGGCAAAACGCATGAAATCGTCTCAGCCGTCAATGAGGGCAAATGCGATGTCGGCATCATCGCCTCCTCGATTCAGGAACCGGGACTGCGCTGCATTCCATTGTTCGAGGACCAGCTCAGGCTGGTCGTCTCCGAGCATCATCCCCTGACCTTAACCGCGAAGCTGACCATGGAGCATCTGTCCCGGCTGCCGATGATCCTCTTCTCCAAAGGCACCTGGTACCGCCGTATGACGGATGAGCTGTTCCAGCGCTGCGGGGTCGATCCGGACGTGCGGATGGAGATCGACTCCTTCGAAGCGATCGTCCGGCTGCTGCCGACGATCAAGGCTGCCGCGCTGCTGCCGAAATCGTACCTTCGTCCGGAGCTGCTGAACGGCGGCGGACTCGTCTCTCTGCACATCAAGGAGCTGGAGCAGACCCAGCGCACCACCTGCCTGATCTATCAGGGCAGCGGGGGGCTAAGTACAGCGGCACGCTGTCTCGTGCAGGTCACGGAGGAAGTATTCCTCGACGGACGCGAATAGTACACGTGAATAACACAATCCCCGGCAGGCCTCCATATATCATATGGATCGGCCCGCCGGGGATTGTTCATCTGTGCGGTTATTCAGTTATTTCGGGCGAAGCGGGATTAACGGAACTTGCCTGCGTCAATGGCCGCCTGCTTCTCATCTAGGATTTCCTGATAACCCGCTTCCAGGTAAGTTTTCTTAGCGGCTTCATAGGTTGCGTCAAACTCAGCTTCCGGAGCAAGTGCGATCTTCACGTACAATTCCTGGAACAGGGTATCCAGGTCCGTCTTATACTCGTTTACCTTATCAAGTACAACGGTGAACAGCGCATCAGGTGTACGGAATTCTGCAGTCTCATCATAATATTTCACCAAATCATCGGCGAGAGCCTCATAGCCGGCCGGCGCCCAGTTGCGGAGATTAGCCTTACGGGTTTTTGCTTCGTCCTGATACTGCGCAATTTCGGTCACAAGGCCCCAATAGTCTTTGTTGTTGTTCTGCGACAGAACGGATTCGCCTTTATAATCCGGATTCTTCAGAGCGATACCTTCTGCATCAAGCGTGTAGTTCTCCCCTTCAATACCGTTCTGGAACTTGAACAGATTCTCCGGCTGGCTGAGCCATTCGAGATACATCCAGACTGCAGCACGTTCCTCAGGTGTAGATTCATAGTTGATCCCCATGATAAAGCCAAACGGCCAGTAAGCGCGTCCCTGAGGCTTAAGTCCTTCCGGAACACCTGCAAACGGAGGAACTACTGCAAATTCAGCATCCGGGTTGTTCACAAGAGTAGCTGCAAACACGTCCGTATTGTTTGTCAGATAGAATCCGTAGCTGCCTGTCTTGCCGGCAACGAATTCAGATTTGACCTTATTCTCGTCATTACGCAGATAGAACTCTTTATCAATGAGGCCGTTATTGTATTGATAGTTCAGATTACGCAGGTAGCGCTCGGTTTCAACGGTGGTCAAGTCACCAACGCTAAGATCGGAATAAAGTGCGCGGTATTTCGCGTCAACCGGCCAATCGCGGAAGGCGTAGTTAAAGTTGAAGCTGTGTTGAATCAGGGCTCCGCCAGTCACACCGAGTCCGGCTTCCTTCCATTTCACCAGCATCTCATTGTATTTCTCAAGTGAAGTCAAATCTTCAACCTTCATGCCCACCTTCTCAACCCAGTCCTTGCGGATAACGTTGACGAAGTTGTCGGCTTGAGGGCGTGCGGCGAAGAAAAAGATATTCTTGTCATCAACGACCCCATATTGCTTGATCGTCTCACCCATGTTTTTCCAGTAAGTCGGAGCATATTTCTCGATTTCAGCATAATCCAGCGGCTGCATAACATCCTCGCCGTAATAAGTAAGTGCCTGCGGCATATCGTAGTGGAAAATAATATCCGGTGCTTTATGCGACGCCAGCAGCTGCTCGAAATCAGTTACTTCACCCTTACGGGTAATTGGCACATAATTGACTTGGATATTGTATTTATCACCGAATTCCTTCTGAACCCAGCGGGTGTAATAGTTATCGCTTACATTCCAGCCCTCGAAAGCACGCTCATAGACCGGAATATCCAGACTGACCCTTTCCTTAAAGCCCTTTGAATAGTCGTTAGAGCTTCCTTCACTCTGATTAGTGGCCGCAGCAGACTCAGCAGGCTTGTTAGTCTCAGCACTCTGATTGTTGTTATTTCCCCCGGAGCATCCGGCCAGCATGCCGGCCGTCATGACAGATGCCATCATTAACGAAACAAATCTTTTTTTGTTCATCGCAATTCCCCCAATTTTAATTTTCGGACTGTAGAATTACTATTCTGGAACATAAGATTACTCCTTGACTGCTCCGAGCATAACACCCTGAACGAAGTATTTCTGAACAAAGGGATACACGCAGAGAATAGGCAGAGTGGCAAACACAACGACTGATGCTTTAAGTACTTCCGGATTACTGAGCGAAACCTGGGTTGCTTCCAGCTGGAAGCTTTCACTTGCCTGAATGACCAGATAATACAGCTTGAGCTGCAGCGGCCGCAGATCCGTTTCATGCTTAATGTAGAACAATGCATCCTGGTAAGCATTCCAGCGTCCAACCGCATAGAAGAGTGCCAGTGTCGCCATAATCGGTTTGGACAACGGGAGAACAATACTAATCAGGATTCGGAAATGCCCGGCACCGTCGATCCGCGCAGATTCTTCCAGACTTACGGGAATACTGCTCGTTAAGGAAGTCTTCATGATCAGCAGATTGAAGGCACTGAATGACAACGGTAAAACCAGTGACCATATCGTATCCATCAGTCCCAGATTGTTAATGTTCATGTAGTCCGGGATGATACCTCCACTAAAGTACATCGTGAACAGGAAGATGAAGGTGATGACTCTACGGCCTTTAAACTGTGTTCTGGACAGCGGGTACGCGGCGCAAATGGTCAGGACCATCCCCAGAATGGTGAACAATACGGTTACTATAACCGAGATGTACAGTGAACGGAGGATACTGGCATCTGCAAATATTTTCTTGTACGCTTCTATGGTGATTCCCTCAGGCCAAAGAAAGACCTTGTTGGCAATGACAAAGGAGTCAGAACTCAGGGATTTGGACACAACATGCAGAAACGGCAACAAGCACGCTAGTGAAGCAATAATTAGAACGAGGCGGATCAGCAATTCCCAGATGTCCAAACGCCCTTTACGTGGTGCGGCAGGGTTGCCGGTTGATGCTCTCATGGTTTCTCTCCTTTCTTATAATATTCCATCCTCGCCAAGCTTCTTAGCCACGCGGTCAGCCGTTATTACAAGGATAATACCGATGACGGACTGGAATAGCCCGAGCGCTGTCGCACGGCTGAAATTGCCGCTCTCGATCCCCCAACGGTACACCAGCACCGGTATGGTTGTTGTGAACTCTGTGGTGGCCTTGTTCTGCAGAGCGAAGATACGCTCGAATGAGCCCTCCATGACTTTCCCCAGGTTCATAATCAGCAAGGTTACAATGGTCGCACGAATGGAAGGAACGGTAATATTCCATACCTTTCTCCAGCGTCCTGCTCCATCGACGGTAGCCGCTTCATACATCTCCGGGTTAATTCCGCTCATGGCTGCCAAGTAGATAATGGTTCCCCATCCCATACTCTGCCACACACCGATTGCCAGATAGCTGATCAGCCAATGGGTGTCTTCCTGCAGGAACGGAATACGATTCCCGCCCATGAGTTCAATTAAATTGTTAACAACACCGCTTCCCTCACTTAGGAGCTGATAACCGATGGCCCCGATAATGACCCAGGAAAGGAAGTGCGGCAAGTACAGCAGCGTCTGATTTACGCGTTTGAATCTTACACTTTTGACCTCATTCAGCAGGATCGCCAGCACGATCGGCATCGTAAAGCTGAAGCACAGATCCAGAATGTTGAGCAGCAGCGTATTGCGGACGGCACGGGCAAAATCAGGTTTGGAGAAGATCTCCTGGAATATCTGAAACCCTACCCACTCACTGCCCCAAAAGCCCCTTGCAATTTTGTAGTCTTTAAAAGCGATTACAAGTCCGGTCATCGGCAGATATTTGAAAACGATTACAAAAGCCAGTGGAAATAATACGAGTAAATATAGCTGCCAGTCACGGTGCAAATAATACCCGATTCCCTGTTTCTTACTTAATAGAGCTGTATGATTTGTTTTTGAAGCGCTTGCAACTTTCAAAGTTTCACCTCCTACACCAAGTTATTACCTTGCCAGTCAGGTCAACCGGCTCGAGTTCTATGCTATTCCCTTTGCCCTGTTTTGAAAATCATGAGTATTGATGATCCCCATCAGATTTGATCGAAGCGCGGTTTTATCAGCTTCTGCAGCGTCATTATGATCAAATATGATAGGCATTCCCAAAAATAAAACGCTTTCATTTACAAACAAAAGCCGCCGCAGAGCGGCCAAGAGGAGGCTCCTAGGAGCTTTTACTCTTGGCCGATTTGTAGCTGCTCGGCGGCATGCCTTCATATTTGCGGAAAAACCGGTTGAAGCTCTGGACGTTGAAGTAACCAACCTCTGCGGCAATTTGCTTAATCGTTAATTCAGTATCCATCAGCAGTTCCTTGGCCTTCTCAATGCGCAGCTGATTCACAAAATCTATCATGCTTTTTCCGGTTTGCTCATACACGATCTTGCGCATATAGGAGTAACTAATGCCGATTTCCTTGGCCATATCCTCGAATACAATTTCTTCACGGTAATTCCCCTTCAAATATTGAATGATCCTTTCTCCATGGTTGGTGTCATCGGCGCTTCGGTCCAGGCTCTGCACAATTTCACGGAAAAATTCATGCAAATACTCCTCCAGTTCATCAAGCGTATCCATCGCAGCCAGAATGGAGTAAATATTACCTTTACCCATAATCATTCTTCCGGTGCCGATATGATTCTCCCGGAGATGCTTGATGGTGGCACCAATCAATTGGTGATAGATAAACATGATATTGTCATAGGAAATATTCTCTTCTGAGCTGATCTGGCAGCGGATGATTTGAAGCTCTTTGATAATCCCGTCGAGATTGCCTGCATCCAGGAAGTTGAGAATCCGCCGCTCGCTGCTTTCGGAATCCATATATTTGCGGCTGTTCTCCTCTTCCTCCTGCCAATACATAATGCTTCCGGCACCATTGATGATCCGTTGCTTAATCAGTTCCATCGCTTCAAACAACCGCTGGGTGAGCATTTCAGGTGCATTAGCCAAATCACTTACGCCAATCGTGACTGAATGCCCCAGCAGTTCTGATGACTGATCGCGGATCGTTTCCAGCGCCTGATGGATCTGGCCGCCGCTTTGCTCGTGCTCATCCGGGCTAAAGTTCATGACAATAACCATACAGCCGTCGTTATGATAGACAGAGCGGGCCAGAATTCCCTCCGGAAAAAGACTTTCGTATTTCGTATTAAGCAGATACCGGTGGTAGCTGCGTGTCTCCACATTGGTATTGCCCACATACCGTCTATACTGGTCGATGGAGACCACGGCGATTCTGTAACATGCTTCCGGAAAAACCTCTGTGATCCGGGGCGTAATCTCCCCGCGCAGAAGACGGTGGACGGCAAGACTGCGGGTATCCTGTTCGCGTTCCTGCAGCAGTTGAAACAGACCTTCCTCTTCCTCCTGCATACGTTTGAACGCCATATCCAGGAAGGCAAGCTCATTCTTATTCACCACACCCAAGTCGCTTTTCGCCCGGATTGTCTGCACCAATTGCCTTAGCGGTCTGGACAACCAAGTCGCCAGAAAGACAGCCAATACAGTTCCCAGCAAAATAATGGCACCGGTAAGCAGGATAATATTTCCCTGCATATCACGGGATTTGGACATCAGCTCATCCATGGAGCTCCAGCTTACATTCCACCATCCGGACAAATCGGAGCGGCTCCACGCATATACCATCCGTTTGCCGTCAAGCTCATGGAACGTATACCCTTCTTTGGCTTCCTCGGTCAGCATTTCCCGGAGAAAGGGCAGCTCAAAGCCGTCCGTGAGCAGCAGCGACTTGTCATTATAGGAAATCACTTTGCCGTCAGATGCCAGGAGCAGGGTGGTATTATCCCCCACCTCTGTGGCATGCAGGTAATTGCCGATCTGGCTCTCACGCATATTGACAACGATTAGCCCGCGCGTGGTGGAAGACAGACGGTTAAGGGGATATACATAAGACACAACATTGACGCCGGAGTCCAGCTTACGGGGAACCCACACGCCGCTGATCCCTCTCCGCCCTTCAAGGGCTTTAGTAGTCCAATCAAGCGACTCATAGTGCTCCAGCTTAGTAATGCCGCTATCCGTAGAAATCACATAATCCGAACCATCCAAGTGAAAATAGGAGGAGTATACGCCGTCTACCCGCCGGTTCAAATTCAGCAGCTCTTTAAATACAGATAACGACCGGCTCACATTGTTGTAATTGGAGTTAAGCTCGCTGTATGTGTCCACACTGCGGATAGGTTCAAAAATATTGGTTGCCGCCAGCCGCGACGTATCCTGCGCAAGATTAGCAAGTGCATTCTCGTTTAATTTGCGGTTGGCATTCAGCCCGGCAAGTGTCGATTCTCCGATGGCTGCTTCTGAGTTCTCTATAATCTGTGATCCGCTGTACCAGGTCAGAACAGCTGTCGGAATGGCCATAATACAGAATAGAATCAATGCCAGCTGCAGCATCATCGGTATCTTTTTCATGTTTGATCCCCCTATGATCTCTATATAAGATTACGAAAGGTTATTTGAGAAACATGATCAGCTTTTGGAGGCCAAGCTCCCTTATTCCTTGAACGACTAATTCCGCAATCCGCAGACTGCCCCGCTCCTGAAAGTGGGTATTGTCAACAATCCCGCCCGGATGGTTCATCCATTCTCCAGGGGCGCCCCAGAGGAAGATCGACTTTGTCTCATGCGGCCCGGCCTCTTCAAATAAGCGTTTGCTCTTCCCGGCAAGATCGATGAGCGGGACCTCTTCTTCAGCTGCGAGCTGCCTTACAGCTTCCAGGTAGTCGCCATGCGTATCCGCCAGCTTGCCGTCGGCATCGTAATACCGCCGGTGTACAGAAGTTATTAGCACCGGAATAGCCTGTTTGGCGCGTGCTCCGGCAATATACTGGCGAAGATGCTCCGGATAGGTTGTGTGCGGATCTGTATGACGGGCCTCGTCCCATTTTTGATCGTTATGTCCAAATTGGATAAATAAATAATCGCCTTCCTTAATTTCTTCCATGATCGTATCCAGGCGTCCTTCTTGAATAAAACTCTTGGAGCTGCGCCCGCCGACAGCATGATTGGCAACGGCAACGTCATGTTTGAAATAGAACTGCAGCATCTGACCCCAGCCGGAGAACGGAAACCCCTTCTCATCGCCTGCATCCGTCACCGTAGAATCACCCGCCAGAAAAAGCGTAATCTGTTCATCCGAACGCATGATTTCAAGCGCATTGATCCGGGGAGCCGCCCCGCCGAAGCGAAGCCTCAGCTGACCCCCTCGGACATTCACACCAAACATTTCACGGGCGGTTTGTCCGGCAACGGTACGGAAATTTTTCAGCACAAGCCTTTCCCCATTGGTTTTCAGCGTTGTGCAGGTGGGAGCCTCCTCATCTCCGATCAGAACAGAGACTATGTAATTTCCGTCCTCCACATCCACCAGAAACGCTGTATCAAATGGAATGATGAAATCCCCGCTGAGCGGCTCCATTCCACGGATATGCCCTGTAACGCGGGAGGAGTCAACAAAGCCGTACCCTTGCCCACTACTATATGTATCAGATGAAGAAACCTTGGTATATCCTGCTGCTGCATCCCCGAAGGGTCCAAAATCAAAACGCAAAGTCATGTTTATTCCCCCTGTTAAGTTAAATAATGGTTTCAAGGACAACACAAAACAAAATGATGACTGTTTAGCCGCGCAAATAGAAGCGCTTACAATAAGCGTTTACATAATTTCTTATCATGGCTACCCCGATTACTGTTATTTTATCATTTAAAGAAACGTTTTATATATATGTCTAGGAATTTTTTTAGAAAATATCGAATAATTAATGACATCACAAGGTGAAACCAGCGATGCTATCTGCGGAACAAATAATAAAAAACGCCCGGATACAAGTCCGGGCGGCCTGTTTGCAGGCGGTCTCATATAAATATTGAATCAATACCTTACAGGCTTACCTTCATTAGCAGATCCGCCTGAGTTTGCAGAAGTCCGATCTTATCCGTTTGCTCCCAGGGAAGATCCAGTCCAATTCTGCCAAAGTGACCATATGATGCAGTCTGCCTGTAAATGGGCCGGCGCAGATCCAGCATGCTTATAATGCCAGCCGGCCGGAGATCAAAGCTGGCGCGAATCAATTCTACCAGCTTGTCTTCATCTATCCTGCCTGTTCCAAAGGTATCAGCATATACCGATACCGGGTTTGCTACCCCGATTGCATAGGCCAGTTGAATTTCGCATTGATCCGCCAGTCCTGCAGCCACAACATTCTTGGCGACATAGCGGGCGGCATATGCTCCCGACCGGTCCACCTTCGTAGGATCCTTACCGGAGAATGCGCCGCCGCCATGCCGGGCATAGCCTCCATAAGTATCCACAATAATTTTACGTCCCGTCAGGCCTGCATCCCCCTGCGGTCCGCCGATAACGAAACGTCCGGTAGGATTGATGAAGTATTTGGTATTCGTATCAAGTAGTTCAGGAGGAATCACAGGCAGAATGACATGGGTCCGGATGTCATGCTCAATTCTCTCAAGCGGTATTTCTTCCGCATGCTGGGCGGATACCACAACCGTATCAACACGAACGGGCTTACCCTCCCGGTATTCAACGGTAACCTGTGTTTTACCGTCAGGACGCAGATAATCAAGGGTACCATTCTTACGTACCTCGGCCAACCGCTCAGCAATGCGATGTGACAAGGCAATCGGCAGCGGCATGAATTCGGGTGTCTCGTTCGTTGCATATCCGAACATCAGGCCCTGATCACCTGCGCCTATATTTACCGTTTCCGCAGCACTGACAGCAGTCCCCCGGTTCTCCAGCGCAGCATTCACACCTCTGGCAATATCAGCAGATTGTTCATTCAGTGAGACCAAGACGGCGCAGGTATCATAGCTGAATCCGCCCTGGGCCTGGACATATCCAATCTCCTTTATGGTATTCCGCACGACAGACTGTATATCCACATAATCGGAGTTCGTACTGACTTCGCCAATGACAAGCACTAGTCCTGTAGCTATGGAGACCTCACAGGCTACTCGGGCGTGGGGATCACTTTTCAGAAACGCATCAAGTACCGCATCCGAGATCTGGTCACAGATTTTATCCGGATGCCCTTCCGTAACCGATTCCGAAGTGAACAGATAACTTCCTCTCACAGACATTAACTGAAACCTCCCGGGATTAATTGCATGGAGCTTCTGGAGCTACTTGGCCAGCCGGTCAAGGTGCATAACAAGCGGATGTTCTGCACGTTCTTTGCTCTTGCGGGCCTCGTAGGTGTCTTCACTGACTTCATCAGGCTCAATCACCCATACGGTCGACAGATCAAATTCCGGATTTCTGGCCGCGCATAATTTGTAATAGTGCTCGAATAACGGACCGCTGATGATGGAGTACACCGGATATCCTTTGATCAGATAGACTTCTCCGGTTCCGGAGAGCTGAATGGCAACCTTCCTTTTGAACCAGATGCTGTTCACCAGATTCACATTCGTCTGCGAAGTTTCGATCAGCTCCAGATAGATAATTTGCCCTTGCTCATTACTTGTAATAGTAGAATCAAGGATGATATGAGGACTGCCGAGCTTATCGGCGGTTGCCAGAACTTTTGTCGCCTGTGGATCTTGCAGCAATGTCTGTATTCTTCCGCTTATTAATGGCATTGGAATGTTGCTCCTCCTATTCCTCTATCCAGATCCGTATCCGGGTGATTACCGCATTTCCGGTAATTGTCCATATCGATATTCAAACGGTATTTCTGCCGTATTCCGCTTAATCCCTTAGCCAGCTGTACATAGTATTCCAGCGACGGGGTGACCTGGTTATGGAAAGCAGAGCCCTGCATCGGTACCCATACGCAATGAACCATGCTAACCCCTTGGCTTGCAAAATCTTCTGCCTCTTCCAGTACAATCTTCAGCGCCTCATCCTCATCCTTGATGCCGTGGGGTTTAGCCATTTCACAGCCGCCGACGATTCCGCTGCTGACGTTGCCTGCTCCGAAGATGTCTACCGCAGCGATAATCCTCCGTTTCCACTCCCTGTACCCGACCTCCTTGTGTTTGCCTTTGCAGATCCAGGCGAATAACGCCTCATTCGGAATTTCAATATCGGAGGTGTAGGTCATCAGCCCGGTATTCTCGTAAATTTTGGCCAACTGCCGCTCGTTAAAAGCCGAGGCCACAAGGGTGCTTGGGAATTTGCGTTCCTTGAAATTGTCTCCGGCGGCCTGCAGCATTTCAATGTACATATCAACTTCATCATCGAATATTTCCTGGCCGCTGAGAATGGAACCAGAGCTCATCTTCAGATTGGTAAAGGCGCCCGGCTGCTTCAGGGCCTCTTTAACCGTTTCGTATACATCCTGGGCCTTCAGCTGCTTTTCCATGTTCCTTTCCTTATGGCTTCGGGTAGAGTTAGCGTTGATATTGCAGAATTTACAACCGTTCCCCCCGCTCCAGAAATGGCAATGACTGTTGGGATCGATATCCAGCCTTTGCGGTCTTGCCGAAGCCACCTGCCACATCGGTTTGCCGGAGCTGGTGAACTGGTCATAATAATGGGGTTTGTACCAGTACTCCACCTCCTCTACCACTCTGCCCTGGTCAGTGATATACAGCTTGCCGTCGATTCGATCGACTACATAAGGATTTCTAGCACCCGGCGAAGGCATAGCTATAATGGAAGTTCCATCTCTGAGCAGGAGCGATACCGGTACAGCGGCATGTTCATCCCCATTGGAGCCGATTAATACACGCTGCTGATATTGATGTTTGTCTTTATCCAGCGCCTGCAGCGCCCGATCCGTATACACAAATGACCTGCGGGTAATATCCGATTTGATAATGACAAACGGTGATACATCATTGTATTTCTCCAACACTTCCTGCAAGGTCAATTCACTTGTCTGTCCGGAAGCCTGAAACGATACTGCACACATCATCCTTCACCTCTTTAGTTTTTAAGTTTATGAATAAAGCTTGCTATTGGGGCTTGCCCGTGACTCCAGAGAATGTTTGGACTTCCGGCCGCTGCCCTTCTGCAGATTTCTTGATTTATACCGTTTCCACGGTGGAAATCCGCAGACAGCATATGCTTCCGAAGCGAGCTTTCCTACGGAAAGCTTTCAGGCGGACGCTATCGCTCCGTAAGGCTCAAAATTCCCTTCCGCCGCTCTTCCCTTTTTGTATATTTTCAAGTTCAATCTCTATAAAACCCGTAATTTCTCCGCTACCCTTTAAGTGCCCCTTCCGTAAGTCCGGCTATAAAATAACGCTGCAGGAACAAGAAGAGCAGCACGAGCGGCAGTGAGGTTACTACTACTCCCGTCAGGAGCATCGGATAATCAGTGACATATTCCCCCCTGAATTGCAGCATCGCCAGCGGTAAGGTCAATTTCGACTTTCCATTCAGCAGCAGCATGGGAATCAGCAGATCATTCCACACCATCACCAGCAGAAAGGTAGCCGTAGCCGCCAGTGATGGGGCGGTCAGCGGAATGGTAATCCGCCAGTATAAGCTCCACTCCCCGCAGCCGTCCAAACTGCCCGCTTCAATCAATTCCCGGCTGAGCAGCTTCATAAATCCGGTCAGCATGAATACGGTCAGCGGCAGCAGCAAGGCGGTGGAGACCAGAATCAGGCCGCCCAAGTGATCCGACAGATACAGCTTGCGGGCAAGAGCAAAGATGGTCAGCATATTCACTTGGGAGGGGACGATCAGTCCCGCTGTAAAAATTGCAAATAATACCGTTCCCGCTGCGCCCCCAAAGCGAATAATTGCAAAAGAGATCAAGCTTCCCAGCAGGAGTACCAGCAGCACCGTGCCTGCCGTCACTTGTATGCTGTTCCAGAAATAACGCCAGATTGGCTGTCCGGCAAACAGCTTCCCCAAATTATCGAGCGTCGGCGCAGCAGGCCATCCCAGTGGGCTTGCATAAAAAGCTTGTGAGGATTTGAACACAGTTACGAATACAAAATAGAGCGGCGCTACGATGATCAGCGAATAGCACACGATAATCGTCCGCCGTACATGCACAATCAATAGAGTGCTCCCCTTCCTTAATAAGAGATGCGGCCGGCACGGAGCGCCTTGAACTGCAGAAACGTAAGCACAGAGAGCAGTACCAGGAATAAAGAGGAGCCGGCCGAGGCCTCTCCGAATGCATAACTGGAGAACGCCAGATGATAAATATAGGTAGTCATTATTTCCGTGGAGAAGTTGGGGCCGCCGTCAGTCATCGTGAAGATAAGATCGAACGCTTTAAAGGACTGGATTGTCGTATACGCCAGCACGATCGTCGCAGAAGGGGCAAGCAGCGGCCAGGTGATCTTCCTGAACACACGCCATCTGCTTCCACCGTCTATCACAGCCGCTTCGTGCAGCTCGGATGGAATGCTCTGCAGTCCCGCAATGAAGACAATCATCATCTGTCCGGCATGGGCCCACACCTGCACGGCTGCAATCGAGTAGATCGCAATTTTTTTGTCTCCAATCCAATTCAACGCCAGTTCCGGCCTACCCAGAGTTTGAAATAAGGTGCTTAGCAAGCCGATCGCCGGATCGTAGACAAACGACCAGATCAGCCCGACAGAAACGGAAGAAAGAATGGCCGGGAAGAAGAACAGCGCCCGTAAAAAGACATACGTTTTTCTGTTTTTGACCAACAGCAGTGCAAGAACCAGCGAAATCACCGATTGTGCCGCTACCACTGCCGCCATAAATTTCACATTGTTCCAGAACGCCTTGCGGAAGACGATACTCTCAAGAATGCTGTGGTAATTCTTCCAGCCTGTCAGCTTGAAGGAGGCAGAGAATCCGTCCCAATCCGTAAAAGAATAAACTAGGCCTAAGACCGTCGGATATACGAACACTACACCATACAGCAGCAGGCCAGGCAGCACGAATATCCATAACAGCTTACGGTTCCGCATGGCTACTTGGACAGCTGCTGATCAACAATCGCCTGTGCTTCCTTGGCAGCATCCTCAGGCGATGAACCGCCCAGTACGGCTTGAATGGAATTCGTCACCGCTTTCTGGTTCTCGCTATTTTTGATCGTGAACCGGGGCTGGAACAGAGTCTTCTTATCTCCCCATTCACTGACGGCCTTCAGCTCCGTCGTGTTGTATTCCACATCTTTGACCGTGACGTTCTGCCCGGTTTCATTGGCATACTGGCCCGCAATATCCGCACGGCTCAAGAACTCCAGAAATTTCTTAGCCTCCTCTGGATGCTTGGATTTACTGTTCACACCCAGCAAAAACGTGCTGGTATGGATGCCCTCATATTTGGCTTGATCCGCAGGTACCGTGATAGGAGCCAGCAGCTTTTGCGTAAGGTCCGGATTCTGCGCCTTGTTCTGGGCAAGCTGGTATGATCCGCTGGCGAGGATAGCCGCCTTCTCTTGGATGAATAAAGCGCCTGCTGCTGCATCTTTAGTGCCAAGTGCATTCGGCTGGAAATAACCTTTATCATTCAGTTCTTTGATCTGGCTGAGCGTCTTGACCCACCAGGCATTAGTGAGCTTGTCTTCGCCCGCCTCTACCTTTGTAAAAGCATCATCCGAGGGCAAATTGTTCATCACCATGGTATTCATGAATTGTCCCGGACCGATATCCGCACCGGCAAAAGCAATCGGGATCAGCCCTTTCTCCTTCAGCTTGGCGCACAGCGCAAGGAAACCTTCCCAGTCTGACGGGGGCTGCAAACCCAATTGCTCAAAAATCTTCACATTGTAAATCGGGTCATTATAGACAAGCTGATAAGGAACCGCCAATTGCTTACTCTCTTTCACACCGGCCTGGATAAGTGCCTCGCTATAATTCGCAAGAAATGGCTCTCCCGACAAATCCGTGTACAATCCGGCATTTGCTACGGCTTCAAACTGTGCCCCCGGAAAAGAGGCAAAGAGATCTCCTGTGGAACCGTCTGAAATCTTGGCAAGTGCGGAGGCCTGGTATTGATCCGACGGGAGCGTCTGCATCTCTACGGTGATATTAGGATTTTCCTCTTGAAATTTCTTAATAATCCCGTTAAACGACTCGGTGTCTTCGCCCCGCCAGTGCAGGAAGCTGAGCGTAACCTTCGGCTGCGCGCTCTCTGCCGGAGCTTCAGAAGCCTTCGCCGGAGAGTTCTCCTGAGCGGAAGAGGATGCTGTATTATTGCTGCAGGCTGAGACAAGAAGCATTACAGCAAGGGCTGCGGCCCACAAACTGGCACGGAATGAACTTTTTTTCAATGAAATACCCTCCTTCAAAGGTTATCGTTCTTGTTCCACCGCTGACGAAAAAGCGGCAATACCTTGTGACCAAAGTTGTCCGCCTCCTCCAGATGAGGGTAGCCGGATAGAATAAATGTGCTTATGCCAATCTCGGCATAACGGATTAGAACATCTGTGACTTGTTCTGCTGTGCCGACAATCATCATGGCTCCTCCTGACCGGACAAGTGATAAACCGCTCCACAGGTTGGGGCCAATGACAAAATTATCAGCGGCTGACTGTTCACGAAGCTCATTCTGTCTGCGCTGCCCGGAGGCATCGGTCTGTGTAAAATCCCGCTTAGCTTGCTGCAGCTTATCTTCAGAGGCAAAGCTGATGAGCTTCCATGCTGCTTCCCATGCCTCCTCTTCGCTATCACGGATGAGTACCTGCGCCCTTAATCCGTACCTAACCTTCCGTTTGATTCCGGTCTCCACCAAATATTGTTCCTGCACTTGCTCCATTTCGGCAATTTGTCCGGCAATCCATTCAGGCGGTTCCCCCCACATCAGGTAAGTATCGGCGTGTTCTGCGGCAGTCTGCCGTGCAACCGGTGAGCTTCCTCCCAAATATAGAGGGGGATGGGGTTGCTGTACGGCAACCGGCATGTTGACCGGACCGTGGAACTGATAGTACTTGCCGGCAAACGCCGATCCGGAATCTGCAGCAGCTGCCAACTCACTCCCCTGATCTGAGAATTCTGAGTAGGCGGTCCCGCCTGACCCGCTCCAGGCAAGCTTCATGACCTGCATGTATTCCTTCGCCCGTTCATACCGTTCGTCGTGGGCATGGGCAAGCGGATCGCCCAGCTGCTCCAAGTCCTGGACGGAGCTTCCGGTTACCACATTAATCATTGCCCGCCCTCCTGACAGCTGATCCAGAGAAGCGGCCATTCGGGCCGCCAGTACCGGAGTAATCAATCCGGGTCTTACAGCCACAAGCGCCTGAAGAGATGTAGTATGGCTTATTACCGCTGAACCGACGACCCATGAATCCAGGCAGGCTCCTCCGGTCGGGATGAGGACGAACTCTAGTCCCGAACGTTCCGCCATCTGCGCCACTTCAATTAAATAGGCAAGTGTTGCTTCCCTCTCAGGAGCAGTTCCTACATAGCGGCCATCCCCGGAGGTAGGCAAAAACCAGCCAAATTGAATTTTTTCTGAAGCCATTAGAGCCCTCCCCTCTTCTCCGCAATGAATACGGGCTGTTTGGTTATATCTCCGGTGAACCGGTTGATTTCCAATAAAACTTATAGGATAAGTTATATAAATATTGTAGCAACCTCCGCCGCGGCAAGGGAATGTCAATTCGCGGTTACTTCTATTTATCAATTTGCGTCTTTCCGGAAGTGTTTTTTACACAAAAATAATGGGGAATTTGCTATTTCCGACTTGTAGTGCGGGCTGTAGTCATCTATTATTTATAAACAACCGATTTTCCATTATTTATTAAATAAATACACATGGCAAAAAGAGGGCTGTCGATGAACAACAAAATGATCGAGGATAATCATGAGTTTTTGGAGCTCTGCTTATTCACTCCTTCCGCATATGAAAAGTGCGGTGCAGCTTGGCCTATCCGGCTGGGGCACAACATCGCCAAACCAAACTATCATATCGGCCCCCGGACAACGCCTTATTATTATTTGCTTTTTGTGCTGGAGGGACAAGGAACGTTCCATCAGAATCACCATACCTACACGCTTGGCAAAAACGATGTGTTCTGCCTGTTTCCGCAGGTCATTCACGAATACTACACGCATCCTGACCATCTCCTGCAAAAAGTCTTTATTGCCTTTGATGGAAAACAGGCTCTCCGGCTGCTCGAAAAAATCGGACTAAGTCTCCACAGCCCCCATGCAGCAGGCATTTTGACTCCCGAAGTGATCCAGCTGATGTGGGATTTTTTCAGCCTGGTGAAATCAGACAGCCACAGTGACCTGGGAAGGCTGATTCTGTTCCACCGTATCTTTGATCAGCTGCTTGCTGCCGTTCAGAATACAGCTTCGGGCGAAGACCCGAATGTATCCTGGCTGCAAAAGGGGCATGAATATATGGAGATTCATTATGCAGAGGGAATTACTGTTGAGAGAGTAGCCGCTTATGTGGGTGTGGACCGCACCTATTTCACCAAACAGTTCCGCAAGACGTACGGAATTACTCCAATCCAGTTTATTCAGGATCTCAAAATGAAAGAGGCCAGGCGCTTATTGGAGCAAACCAGCTACACCCTGTCCGAGATTGCTCAATCTGTAGGATATCCGGATCTCTTCTCCTTCTCAAAGGCATTTAAGAAGCAGCTTGGTGCTGCACCTACACGCTTCAGGTATGAAGTTCGTAACCAAATCCCGTAATAAGGAGTTTTAAGCTTGAAATCTATCTATCTGTTTCTGATCGCGGCGGCCATTCTTTTGACCGGGTGTACTATCACCATTGATACCAAAAAAGATTCCGTAGACACGCCTCCATACGCAGGAAGGGCGCTGCACCTGGCCGTTATCGGAGAAGCCCCGTCCGTTAGAGAGCGACAGGCGAAATTCTCGGCAATCACGTTTGATGACCTGTTGAACAACCAATCGCTGGCAGCAGACTTTGATGCTGTGTTCATTATGAAGGAGCATTTATCTGAGGCTGCGGATGACCAGTATGCAGAGGTGTACAGAACCGCAGGTATCCCGTTCTTTTTTATCGAGTCGAAGAAATCTTACATGCCATTTATACTTGAGGATATTGCCTATGAGGATATTAAGGACACCAATGATGGTCTATATGCCACAGGATATTTTAACTCTGAGGGAAAATGGGAGTTCTGGGGAACCGGACTGTACAACGATAAAGTCAACAGCAGCAACATCCAATCCGCCTATTCGCGGGTATTCGAAACCATCCATAATTGGCCGAAAAAATAACAAAAGCCCGGACTGTTGTCCGGGCTTTGCCGTGTGCCTCTACTATGATTCCACATTCACAGCCTGATCCTCAAACTCTTCAATGCTCTCATTGGAGCCGATGACAACCATAATGTCGCCCTGGCTCACATGGTCATGGGCTGTAGGTGCAACGATAATCCCGTCCTTCCGGTTGAGGGCGATAATGCTGCAGCCGTACTTGGCGCGGGTATTCAGCTCCGAGAGGCTTTTTCCGTCCATGCAGGAGGGCACATTCAGCTCGACAATTTTGTAATCCTTGGAGATTTCGATGTAATCCAGCAAATGGGGAGTCACCAGCTGATGCGCTACACGGATTCCCATATCCCGTTCAGGAAAAATAACCCGGTCCACGCCCAGCTTCGACAGTGCACGCCCGTGCAGGATCGAGATCGCCTTCGCCACTACCTGCTTGATACCCAGCTCTTTCAGCAGAATTGCCGCCAGAATGCTCCGCTCCATGTTATCCCCGATCGCGACAATACCGCAGTCGAAATTGCGAACGCCCAGGGATCGCATAATTCCCTCATCCGTCGCATCCGCCATCACGGCATGAGTCAGCTGCCCGCTCATTTCCTCCACCCGCTCTTCCATGTGGTCGATTCCGAGCACTTCATAGCCCATTGCCATCAGCTCAAGCGCCAGACTTGATCCGAAGCGGCCAAGGCCGATCACCACAAACTGCTGTGCTTTCATAGTTTCATTAACCCCTTATCCAATTATCATTTTGCCTTCCGGATACTTATACAATGCTTTACCCTGTTTCGGGCCCAGTGCATAGGCCAGTGTCAACAACCCTAAACGTCCGGCGAACATAGTCAGGCAGATCAGAATTTTGCCGGTCTCCGACAATTCCGGGGTCAGTCCCATACTGAGTCCTACGGTAGCAAAGGCTGAAGTGGTCTCAAATAAAATCATCAGGAACGGCCGTCCCTCCGTTGTGGAGAGCACCATGGAGACGGCAACAATCAGCAGCAGGGCAAGCAGGGTAATCGTCAGAGCCTTGAAGACACGTTCCTGGGCCAGCCGGTAGCGGAACAGTACAATGTCTTCACGTCCGCGCAGCATCGAAACCACCGCACCGATCATCAGGGTGAAGGTTGTTGTCTTGATCCCCCCGCCGGTCGAGCCCGGAGAAGCGCCGATGAACATCAGAATTACAATGAAAAACTGTGTAGCCTGGCGCAGGCCGGCAATATCCACCGTATTGGCTCCTGCCGTACGCGGCGATACCGATTGAAAGAATGCAGCCCATATTTTACCGCCGAGGTGAAGTTGGCCGAACGTATTAGGGTTCGTAAACTCAAAGATAAAGATTACGACCGTTCCGATCAGGATCAGTGCTGCCGTCATCGACAGAACCACCTTGCTGTGCAGCATCAGCCTGCGGCTTTTGCGGTAATCGATCAGGTCGGCCATCACGATGAACCCGATACCCCCGGAAATAATCAGAAACATGACGACGATATTGACTACAGAATCGCCGGCATATCCGGTCAGGCTGCGGTATTCCCCGAAGATGTCAAATCCGGCATTATTGAACATAGACACGGCATGAAAGACACCGAAATACATAGCGCGGCCAATATCCATATCAGCCGCCCAGCGCAGTGTCAGCAGAACCGCAGCGCTTGCTTCGATAACCAGTGAGTACACCAGCACCTTGCGGATCAGCCGTACAATGCCCTCCATTGAGCTTTGATTCATGGCTTCCTGGAGGATCAGCCGGTCCCGCAGCGAGATTCTGCGTTTCAGCAGGAGTGCAAACAAGGTAGCCATCGTCATAAAGCCGAGGCCTCCGACCTGAATCAGCACCAGGATAACGATTTGTCCGAAGGTACTGAAATAGGTGCCGGTATCCACCACGACAAGTCCGGTTACACAGGTTGCGGATGTTGCAGTGAAGAGTGCATCTATAAATCTTAGGGAATGACCAGATGCACTGGAATAGGGCAGCATTAACAGCAGTGTTCCGATCAGAATAGCCGTAGCAAAGCCAAGCACCAGAATCTGGGGCGGAGACAGCTTCAGGAATCTGAATTCCGCAAATTTAGGAAGGGGTGAAGCCAACATTCTCATCCTCTCGCAAGTTTCTTATTCTTAGAAGCAAATGTAATATTCATCAGATAAACATACAAATTTTAAACGCTAATGTCCAGCATCACAAAGACTGATTTCCCGATGTGAGGAATCTCTCTTGAAATTGTATGGTGGGTAGTGGTACACTCCAATCACAGATTGTATGGTGCCTATCCATACACACAACAACATGTAGATAGTACTTCATTCGGAAGGAGCACCCTATGGATCAGTCCTTTGAGCTTTTGCCGGAGCAGTTTCAAATCAATCCCTCGCTGCCGATCTATGAACAATTTGTAGAGGCTATTCAGGGGAGAATCGTCAGCGGCCTCATTCCGCCCGGCTCGCGGCTGCCCTCAGTCAGAGATCTGGCTGCGGGAAGAGGTGTCAATCCCACTACCGCGGCCAGAACCTATCAGGAGCTGGAGCGTATGGGGCTAATCGTTACCTACCGCGGACAGGGAACGTTTGTCACCAGGGAAGATGCTGTAATCGGCGAGGCGCGCAAGGTCATCATGCGCAAGGCAATAAAGGAATTTAAAGCTGCAGCGGATACACTTGGCATGTCCGCTGAGCAATTGCTGGAATTCGATAAGGAGGATTCAAATGACACCTTATAAGCTCACCACGGAAGCGGCAGAACCTGCGGCGGTAGAGTGCCGCGGCCTAAAACTTAAAATGAAGAAAAAAATCATTCTCGACGATATCAGCTTTGATATTCCGCAAGGCAGCCTGACCGGTCTGCTCGGACCTAACGGTGCAGGCAAGTCCTCCCTGCTGCGCATCATCTCCGGGCTGGTGTCTCCAGATGCCGGTGCGGTGCAAATTTTCGGTAAGCCTGCAGGTGTGAAGCAGCTTGGCAGCCTCTCGCTGCTGCCGGACCGCAGCAGTCTCCCGGGCTGGCTGAGCGTTAAGGAATGGCTGGAATTTGCCTGCGGGATCTACCCGGACTGGGATCAGGCCAAAGCGCAGGAGCTGCAGCAGCAGCTGTCCGTTTCCGGGGAGTCACTGATCTCGGCAATGTCCCGCGGGGAGGAAGCACGGCTTCAGCTCCTGACCTGCCTGTCCCGCAAGGCTCCGCTGATCATTCTGGATGAACCGTTCACCGGCGTTGATCTGATCTCCAGAGAACGGATCGCCTCGGCTGTAGTGGGTGAACTCGCTGACGGTGCGCGGACCTTTCTCATCGCGACCCATGATATCCGCGAAATGGAGCTGCTCTTCGACCGGCTGATTCTGATCGGCGAAGGCAGAGTCCGCAGCATCGAGGATGTAGAACAGCTCCGCCGTTCCGGAAAATCCGTGGAATCACGTTACCGGGAAGTGTTCGCATGACTGTGCTGAAGACGCTTGTCCAGCTGGAATACAGCCGGTACAGCCTGTCCAGGCAGGGGAAATACCGCCCTATAGTACTGGCCTTGTTACTAATTGCTCTGCTGCTGGCTGCCGGAGTCTACCTCCCGGGCCCGAGAGCATCGGAGCGTTCACCGTTCATTTATGCTGTTTTGCTGCTCTGGACAGCCGCTATTGCAATCTCTGCTCTTCATATGCTGATGTTCATGAACCAGAGCCACCGGGATTGGATGCTGGCGTTCCCGCATTCCAGACTGAAGCTGCTGTATGCCAAGGGAATCAGCCTGCTCCGCCATAACCTGAATCTCACGCTTCCCGTCCTGGCTGCCGCCGTCTCCCTCTACTTCATCTCTGTCCAGGCAGGCTGGTATCAGCCGCTGCCGGCTGGCAGTCTGCTCTATATAATAGCAGCTTACGCTCTATTCATAATCGTCTCTCTGCCAGTCGCTGTTACCTTCGGGCTGGCGGTCAGCCTGTTTATGCGGGCAGGCAAAACAGCACTACTGCTGCTAATCCCGTACACTTTACTATGGCTGCTTCCGTTCATAATAGACATTATCCTAAGTACCAGTTACTCCGGAATACAGTCCCTGAAGTTCAGCGCTCCAGGATATGTGCTGTGTGCTGCACTCGCGGTGTGCCTCATCGGTTGGCCGCTCTGCTATCAGTTAATGCGGCTAATTGCAGCAAAAGGACTTAGTGTACCAAGAGAAGCCGGCCGTTCCCCTGATGCCCTCACTTCAGTCCGTCCGGGCTTCGCATTTAAACGGAGCAGCCGGAGCAGCTGCCTTAGCGGCCGAACTGCACCTTTTATTATCCTGTACCGGCTCTCTATCCGCCGGGTTCAACAGATAGAGAGGCATCCGGCTATAGTCGTCCTCAAGCTGGTCTTTCCGTTCATTTTTGCGGCCGCCGCCTATTTCGGCTCCTCAGATGAAGCCGGGAGCTTGTCCGTCGCAAAATTAGTATTTATGCTGCCGGTTCTGTTCAGCAGCTTATGGATGATCAGCCGCAGCAGCATTGAACGCAAGCACCTGTCATGGTGGCTGGGCTTTCCGCAGAGCCGGCTGGTTCTGCTTCTGTCCGGAGTCGCCGTGGTGTGGACCACGGCTATGCGGATAATCACCGTTCTCGCGCTTTCCGCTTTTACCGGAAGCATTACCGGGCTGATTACCGGCAGAACCACTGCTCAGGAGCTGTCCTTCGGACTGACCTGGCTGCTCTTTTCCTTCTTGCTCTATACATTGTCACTAACGGTTATCCTCTGTCTGCTGCAGGCCGAATATTATCTGTTGAAGTCACCGGCATTGACCATTCTGATGCTCCCTCTGGCACTCCTGGGTCCTTTGCACAGTATATTGATTAACAAATATTTGATCCCTGACAGCTTGTCCGGGGGAGCTCTGCCTAACTGGAGTCTGCTCGGCTGGATCGCTGTAATCGCTTTGCCCCTCGCGTTATGCTGTCTTCCGGCGGGTGCCAAGTATTATCATCTCAGCTTAATACAACCCAAGAGTAAAGCCTCTCAAACAAAACAAGCATAAGCCTGGCCTCACTTACGTAAATGTAAAGGAAGAACAGGGAATTTTTTGTAACTCCCCGGCCCGTGCTATTATAATAAGAAAGGTGCGGGCACAACAGACATCCAATCCGCTCACTTGCGGTACTTAAGGGGATGAAAATTCAGATTAATCCATTACTAGGAGGCGTTTCATGAATTCCGTCGGCCAGCCTTTACAGCAGCGGCCTCTTACCACCAGAGTCATTCTCGCGGGCGTGCTTGGTCTTATCGTATTCATTATGTTTCAGGTGGCCCCTCAGCTCCTCTCCGGTTCGGGTGAGGAAGATACTACCGTCATCAGCAAGACCGAGGCCCGTACGAAAGCTGCCGCATTCGCAGCACAGCAGCTCGGCCATCCACAGACTGCTCAGGATGAATGGATGGTCAGCTACCAGACCGACTCCTCCTTTTACGGCTATATGTCCCGGGAGAAGCTTCTGGAGGACTACAGTAAAAAGAAGCTCGATCAACGGTATCCGTTCGATGTCTTTCATGCTGTACTCTATACTTCCGGCACATCTGATCCGCTTCTAGCTGTAGATCTCAATATGTATACAGGCGAGGTTGCAGCCTTTGCACTGGGCGCGAATGCTAATTCCGGTGAGGGACTGAACTACGGAAGTATTCCCGCCGCAGGCACTTCGAAGGGAATCTATCCTGAAGGCAGCGAAAACGGCGGCCTGACGCTTGAACAAAAGGAAAATCTGGCCCGCCCATGGCTTAAGTTATGGGGAGCTAACCCGGCTAAGCTGCAGATCGAAGCGAACACCGAAGGCTACGGGCTTGTCTATTCGAACAGCTCAGTCAAAGTGGGCGAGTCACCGCTGAGTTATCAGTTTAGTTTTCTGGACGGGGGCGTCTCCTACTTCAGAGCCGGCTTTACCGCTCCAGCCTGGCATGACACCTATGTAGAGGATCAGACCTCTCTGGCTAAAAAGCTGACCCTTTACGGGTATGGCCTGCCAACCCTGGCCCTCGGTATTCTCGCGCTGATCTTCAGCATCCTGAGAAGGGGACATACCTCTTTTGTACGGGGGATCTTTCTAAGCTCGGTACATTTTCTGATCATGATGATCAGCACGTACAATATGCTGCCGGAATCAAGCGCCGACAATGCTGAAGCCCGCATAACCGCAGTAGTCATGTTCATCATCTACGCTCTCTACAGCCTGCTGATGTCTTCACTGCTCTACTTCTCACTGGTCGGAGGCAACGGCCTGTGGCGCCAAGAAGAAGGCCTGAATCCCTGGCCGCGTGCCAAAGAGCCCGGTTACGGCAAGTATGTGCTGGACAGTATTCGTGCCGGCTATGTATGGGCGCTTATTCTGCTGGGTGTGCAGACGGTTATGTTCATTATTCTATCGTATACCCTCCATAACTGGTCGACCACGGACGCCAGCCAGTCTCCCTATAATATGAGATACGCCTGGCTGCTGCCGATCGTCGCCTGGCTTGCCGGCTTGTCCGAGGAGGCCGTCTACCGCCTGTTCGGTATCCGGATGCTCAAGAAGCTCGTCAAGAATACCTTTATCGCTTCGCTGATCACCACATTGATCTGGGCTTTCGGCCATACGCTGTATCCGATTTATCCGGTCAGCTCACGGCCGATTGAGCTGACGGTCATCGGATTGCTGTTCAGCTATATCTTCCTCCGTTACGGCTTTATTGCCGTGATGTTCGCCCATGTCGTATTTGACAGCATCCTGATGGGCGCGACATTGATCTTCATGCAGGAGAGTGTGAATATAGGTGCCGGCATCGTCACGATTATCATGCCGTTTGTGGTCGGCTATATCGTGTACCGGTTTAATCCGCCGAACAAGTCAGGTCATCCGAAGCCAAAAGGGCCGGAAGAGCCGCTTCAGCCCGCTGGCATTTAAACTAACTCTCTTAAGCAGAGACGGCTTAGTCCTTATATTTCATAAAAAAGAGGTGTTCCGAGCGCTGATATGCAGCATGCGAAACACCTCTTTTTATTTTCTTTTGAAGAACCGGTCAAAGATCACCAGTGCAACTACTATCGTAAATACCTGCATTAGAAACTGTGGAAGCAGAAAAATATACCCCATAAAGGACCCCCTATATAATACAAAATATTGTAATTATATAGAATTTCTGCATAAATGTTGGTTATCCTTCATTATCCTTCTTGCACATCAGGCGCCGTGTGACCGGCTTTCTGCGAAATCAGAGGGATTTATACCTTTGATTTCACCATGGGGCCGGGATGGAGGCTGACTTAGGTGTCTTAAATTATAAAGGGCCAACCCATAAGGGGCGGCCTGTTAAGATTTCACTACTACAGAAATCAGATACTTCCTGATTAAGACAGCTCCTCATCGTTAAGCGCCGCAAGGATCTGCCCTGCCAGCTTTTCTCCGATGGAGAGCGGACGGAAATCCTCGATAGAGGCTTCCTTGATTTTCTTCAGTGAGCCAAAATGCTTAAGCAGCAGCTTCCGCCGCTTCTCGCCGATCCCCGGAATGGAATCCAGCTTCGAGGTTACCATCGATTTGCCGCGCTGCTCGCGGTGGAAGGTAATCGCGAAGCGGTGAACCTCATCCTGAATGCGCTGCAGCAGGTAGAATTCCTGGCTGTCCCGTGCCAGCGGCACCGGTTCGGCGGAATCTCCGATCAGCAGCTGGGCCGTCTTATGCTTATCGTCCTTAACCAGACCGCAGACCGGGATGTAGAGCCCTAGCTCATTCTGCAATATATCAATCGCCGAGGAGATCTGCCCTTTGCCGCCGTCCACGACTATCAGATCCGGCTGCGGCAGATCCTCCTTCAGCACCCGTTCATACCGGCGGCGGATCACCTCACGCATCGTTTCATAATCATCCGGCCCCTGCACCGTGCGGACCTTGTATTTGCGGTATTCCTTGCGTGCAGGTTTGCCGTCAATGAAGACGACCATGGCTGAGACCGGATTGGTTCCCTGGATATTCGAGTTATCGAATGCTTCAATCCGGTTCAGCGATTCCAGCCCCAGGCTCTGGCCGAGGCCGAATGCCGCTCCGGAAGTACGCTCCTCATCACGTTCAATGAGCCGGAACTTCTCGTCAAGCGCCACGCGGCTGTTCTGGCAGGCCATGCCGACCATCTGCTTCTTCAGCCCGCGCTGCGGCACAAGCACCTTGACGCCCAGCCACTCCTGCAGGGCAGCAGCACCGCCGGCTGCATCTACCGTACCGACTGCGGTAGCTTCGGCGGCCGCAGCTTCGCGTTCCGCGTCCTGCTCTGCCGGCTCCAGCTCTCCGCCGGCATCTTCACTGTCAATCGCCGCAGCTAGTTTGCCGGCCGTCACCGCAGCAGCGGCCGTTGCTCCGGACGGCTTCTCCGTGCCCTCGCTTACCGCCTCCGGCAGCAGAATTTCCTGCGGCAGCGCTGGGTTATCACTGTAATATTGCGTGACATACGACATGAAGTCGCTGTAAGCTTCCCCGTAGAACGGAAAAGCGGACGAGTGGCGCTGGATCATTTTCCCCTGGCGCATGTACAGAATCTGCACGCACATCCAGCCCTTGTCCACGGCATAGCCGAACACATCGCGGTCTTTCGTATCTGCAGTATTTATCTTCTGCTTCTCCATCAGGGCATCGATGTGGATAATCTGATCACGCAGCTCCTTGGCGCGTTCGAAGTACAGCTCCTCCGCAGCCTCCTGCATTTTCTGCTGCAGGTCCTTTTTGACCGCTTCATGTCCTCCCCCAAGGAAAGAGGCGATATCGCGCGTTATTTCATCATAAGCTGACTTAGGGACTTCCTTCTCGCAAGGGGCCAGACATTGACCCATGTGGTAATACAGGCACACTTCTTTCGGCATCACACCGCATTTGCGCAGCGGATACATCCGGTCGAGCAGCTTTTTGGTCTGCTGTGCGGCATAGCTATTCGGATATGGTCCAAAATATTTAGCTTTATCTTTAAGCACCCGGCGTGTCACTTCCAGACGGGGATGCGCTTCATTCGTTATTTTCAAGTACGGAAACGTCTTGTCATCCTTCAGGAGCACGTTATACCGCGGCATATGCTTTTTAATCAGATTACACTCGAGGATGAGCGCTTCCATATTGCTGGAGGTAACAATATATTCAAAATCAACAATATTGGCGACAAGCCGCTGGGTTTTCCCGTTATGGCTGCCTGTAAAATAAGACCGGACACGGTTCTTCAGCACTTTGGCCTTGCCTACATAAATAATGGTGCCTTCTTCATTCTTCATCAGATAGCACCCGGGCAGGTCGGGCAGCAGTGCCAGCTTATTGCGGATATTATCGCTATAGTCCATAATTTCTCCCCCACCTAGTACTGCACAGTCATGAAACAGCCCCGCACAGCAGAGCTTACTTAATAATTAAATGATAAGGTAAGTTTAACACACAAAGCGCCTCCGGATAAACCGAAGGCGCCTGTGTTCAGAGCCGCTAGGCCCCGGGTTCAGCAGTAATAATCAGACTTATTGATGTTTAGCTACAATATTCTTAAGGGAATCCTTGGAGTTCAATCCAACAACTTTATCTACCGGTTGACCGTCTTTGAAGAAGATCAGTGTAGGAATGCTCATTACTCCAAAGCGGGAAGCCGTTTCCGGATTCTCGTCAACATTTAATTTGGCAATTTTAACGCCGTCTCCCAGCTCGGTGGACAATTCCTCCAGAATAGGGGCAAGCATTTTGCAAGGGCCGCACCAAGGAGCCCAGAAGTCTACTACTACAGTACCTTGACCTTCCACTTCATTAACGAAGGATTGGTCAGACACGTTCACGATAGCCATGATATTGTTCCTCCTTTAAGTTTTGCGAAGCAATATCCGCCTCCATAGCGTGCGCTAGCTTAAGCGAATTCACTCCGTAATGTTAGCTGGAAAAAATGCTTCATGTAATATGATAACCAGATTACCATTTACCGACACATTCACAGTATAACATATATACAACGCTTTTGGGAAATGTTTTAGACAATTACATTGTATAAAATCAATTATTTTAGCGTCTTCCGCTTCTTTACAACTTCCCGGAGACTCCGTATACTTGAGGAAAGCGCATTATTTGTCAATGACTTCTCTCACATGTATAACTGTAACCTAATGCAGTACAGACTTGCAAGCCGCAAGGAGGAAGAAGCTATGGATGTCAATGCTAAGGTACGGGACCCGCGGGAGCATATCAACGAAGAGCCCCGCAACGATCTGGGCGATTTAATGACTGGTTTTTTCGGAATGACAGGATTCATGACTGTCGTATTCTTCGGAATGGTTATCATCAAGTTCATTTTTTCCGAGTAACGGCTGATGTATCAAAAATAAACAGCGGAGCTGAGGACTTATTCATCCCGGCCCCGCTGTTTATTATTTTTCCGCGCACATACCCAGGTAGCCGCTTTACCGGTTTGTTCCGCGCTGATTCTCTCCATGCAGAGGAATTACATCAACAAACGGAGCGATCCGGTCCATCAGCCGCTGGCCTTTGTAGACCTCTTCGCCGTCCTTGCTGGTGAAGCTGAGATGCTTCTCCAGGCCATCCAGCGGATAATTCGAGGTATAGAAGGTCGGCTTGCGGTTCATCCGGTAATTCAGAATGGCCCCCAGCACATGGTCACGCGCCCAGGGATTCAAATTCTCCGCACCAATATCATCAAAAATCAGCAGATCACAGTTTTTCAGTGTATCCACCGTTTCCTTCAGCTTCTGGCCGTCCAGCATAATCGACTTCAGATCCTCGATAAAATCAGGCATGTATACAATCACGCCGCTGTACCCGGCAACCGCCAGCTCGTGGAGGAGGTAGCACATCAGGAAGGTTTTGCCTGTCCCGAAGGTACCATGCAGATAGATCCCCTGCGAAGTCAGCCCGTCTTCTTTGACTCCGGTAATATAATCAAATATTTTGTTCACGGCTGAGGCCCTGCGCGGGTCCTTGCCCATAATATCCATTTCATCATAGCCGCCGTTCAGCACGCGCTCATCCACATAGAAGCTGCGGATCCGTTTGCGGATGCTATCCTGGTTGTCTTGCGCTACCTTCAGATTGCAAGCCGTCTTACGTTCATATAAATCCGGCGAGCCGTTCACCGTCTCAACCGTTAACTTGCTGTAATGGCCCTGGAAATCATTCGGGCAGTTGTCTAGACCCGGACAGTTCGCGCAGTTGCGGCTCTCCTGTACATACTGGTACAGCCGGCTCAGATGAAGCCGCAGCCGCGGCTCATCCAGCTCGGGATGCTCGGCCTGAAGCTGCTTAACCAAGGGATGGCTCAGCAAATTCTGCTCAAGATCACGGGAACGCTGGCGCAGAGCCGGATTGTTCATCGAACGCAGCACTTCGCCCATAGACTCCATTGCTGCACCTCGCTTTCTTTACGGCGTCCTAAGAGCGCCCTTCTTCTTGCCGGCCTTAATCTCGGCCGCTTTCTTCATCATCGCCGCGAATTCTTCATCCGATACGGTTCCGGCACTGCCGTCATCGAGCACAATCGGAATCTCCGGCTTGCCTGACCGTCCGCCGCTCTTGGCATACGAACGCTGGCGTGTTCCGGACGCTGCTCCGGAAGACCCGGAGGCTGCTCCTTTGCCCTTGACCTTGGACTGGTCGCGGATGTAACGCACGGCTTTCTCGTAGGTGTTCACTTGCTTCACCAGCATATTGGAGGCAATGGCTTCGACGAAATTGCGGTTCATCCGCTGATCGCCGCCGGAGGCCACCATTGTCATCAAATAATGGATCAGCACATTGATAACTTCTCCGCTCAGCTTGTAATTGAGATCTATTTTCTCAAAAATATCCATTAGCTGGCCCGGAACTGCACCCGGAAAAAAGGTTTGCAGCAGCCGGGTATAAGGCTCGTTGCGGAGCATCATATTATATTGGTGGATATCGCATTTGGTCAGGAATTGCGGAGGCACCTCCACATAATACTCCATCTCTACCGGCTGCTCCTGCAGGATATTGGAATCATCTATTTCCCCGGCGGCAGCCGAGCGCAGTGAAACCACCTTCGCCGCAGCAATTTCCCGTTTCTCCTGGCGTTTCATGTCCTGGCGGAAATGCTGGCTCGCCTTATGCTGCAGCGTATCCAGTATCACTTCGCCGTCCGGTGTGAACACATCATCCTCATCGAGCAAGCGGCATAAATCCTGCGGACCCAGCTCGTACTTGCGGGCTACGTAGTTAATCACGCCCATCTGGGTATGGTCAAAGCGCAGCTTCTCGACATGAACCCGGTTCACTGACTCCCGCGGAAAGCGTAAAATGATATCGCTGTACCCGATCGCCGGCTCACCGTTTTCGCTGAATCCGGGCTGACGCACCGTAGCCACTTCGGCCAGGGCCTGCTCCAGTTCATAATCAATCACATGCGTATTTAATTGGAAAATATCATAAAATGGCAGGGATATATTCTCTTTGCCGATGGAACGGCGGCTCCATTCTTCCGGTTCCCGGTTCCAGAACTGCTCACGCAGCGACAGCACGGCGAACTTGCCGATCTTGTCACGCAGCAGCAGCGTCAAATGCTGGGTTGCAAAAAAATCAGCCGGCGACAGCGGCGGCATCAGCTCGTATTCATACATATAATCATCATTCTCCGGCATGTAAATCCGGCAGGTGGCAAGCAGCCCCACCGCCTCCAGCCTGGAAGCCTGATCCACTAAATATTTACGGCCCTTCTCGTTCGGTTCAACACCCAGCGTCATAAACAGCCTGCGCTGCTGCTCCACTGCGGAGTAGCCGATCGCTTCTGCCGGAATATGCTCAAACAGCAGCCTGTAGAGGCTGATTGCAAAGGCTCCAACCATCGGCTGATAGACCGAGCCCAGCATACGTGAATCCACATGGCTTAGACCGAATTCGCGGGAAACGCAGTACCGATGATGTTCGGTGAAATGATGCAGGTTACTCATGCGCATCTGCGGAAACCTCCCCCTCTTCTACACGAATTCATATAGATTTCTATTCTATCACAAAACACCCGGCCGGAAATGTAAAAAAAGAACCAAATAACCTCCTTTTCAGCGTAAAATCGACATCTTTTGAACGCTTGCTGGCGATAGCGAAAAATAATAGAAATCGGCACAAGAAAAAAATAGCTTGGCTTTCACAATGAAAAAAAAACGGCATCACCGTCCCTTTGCAGGGATAGCTGCCGTTTCTGTGCTGTATATCCTTCATTAAAACATTTTGTAGCCGCCAAGCCGCAGCTTCTGAATGGTCCAGCCGCTTAGTACTGCGCCAGCCAGTCCGGCAATGCCTGTAAGATAGTCAACGACATGGAAAGTGCTCAGGTGCTCCCAGAGCGACATTGCATCCCGGTCCCAGATGGAATAGACGACTACGGGCAGAATTACGATCACAAAAAGATAAGCGGGGAACCAGGTCGTCTTCATTAACATGTTAAGGATAAAGCCGATGCCAAACATCATGACAAAGAATAAAACGGCCAGAACAAATACAGGAATAAACCCCATCGTACCGTCGTCCCCTCTCTCTATAAAGAACCGCACACAAAACCTTATTTAATAGTAAGTTTACTAGAAAAAATGTAGCGAAGCAATGAACATTATTGCTGTTCCAGTTCCGAACCCGGCAAATGCCGGTGCGGGGGTTTGCTCTTGGCCGCCCGCTTGCGATACAATGCTAATAGATCAATCGGATCATACATAGAAGCGTATGCTTTCGAATTAAGTTTTAAAACTTTTAAGGAGTGAGAACATGAACGAAGCCGCTTTGACACTGGAAGGCTGGTATGCACTGCATGACTTCCGCTCTCTGGACTGGACAGCCTGGACAGCTGCCGATGATGAGGAACGCGCTGTTGCCCTGGAGGAGCTTCATGCTTTTATGGAAGAATGGGGTCCTGTAGAGGAAGCCAAGGAAGGAAGCTCTGCAGTATATGCTATCGTCGGCCAGAAGGCTGATTTCGTGATGATGTTTCTGCGGGAAAGCCTTGAAGCCCTGAATGCTCTTGAAACTGCCTTTAACAAAATCGCCTTTGCCCAATATACCACCAAGTCTTATTCCTATGTCAGCATTGTTGAACTAAGCAACTATGCTGCCGGCGGAAGTGCCGGAGATGGAAGCGATCCGATGCAGAATCCGCATGTTGCCGCCCGTCTGAAGCCGATTTTGCCGCAAGCGAAGCATATCTGCTTCTACCCGATGAATAAGAAGCGCGAACTTGCTGACAACTGGTACATGCTCGATATGGACAAACGCCGTGAACTGATGCATTCACACGGACTGATCGGACGCGGTTATGCCGGCAAGGTGAAGCAGATTATCACCGGCTCCGTCGGTTTTGACGACTGGGAGTGGGGCGTAACCCTCTTCGCTGAGGATGCGCTGCAATTCAAGAAGCTGGTGTATGAAATGCGCTTTGACGAGGTCAGTGCCCGCTATGGCGAGTTCGGCCCGTTCTATGTCGGCAACCTGCTGACTCCGGAGACCTTTGAAGATATGCTTAAATTGTAAAATAATAAAGGGTGTGCTTCCGCTTCAAGCGGAGTCACACCCTTTAGTGTATTATTTACCAAATTGTCAGAGGATTAACGGACCTGCTCTTTGTCCGAATCTCCGTCCTCATCGTCTTCTTCGCGCAGACTCTCCAAATATTCAGCCGTTGCCCGGTCGCGGGCCCGGCTCTTATCCTTTAGCCGTTCAATCGCCGGCAGAATAAGCAGATCAATTTCCTTCTGGATATTATAAGCCAGATCATACCGGCTCTGGTCCTCAAGGAAGGATCCAACCTCGATCAGCCCGTTGTAGCGGTCCAGCTCCTCACGCGTCAACAGCCCACGAACTTGCACGCTGCAGTGGCGCATCTTAGAAGAATCTTCCTTTCTTGAGCACCAGCGGAATGCCCCCGATAATGAACAGGTAGCGCATATCGACAACCTTCTTGAGTTGTGCAGCTGTCCAGCCCTTATACTTCTTGTCGCCGACTACGGCAATGCCTTGTCCTTTACCCAGCGAAGCTACAGTACCTTTGTTGCTGAAGGCAAACTTCTTCGGCTGCTGGCTGCGGATGGCGGCCACCAGATTATAGGCGCAGCATTCACCCTGCTGCATCGCGATTTGTGCGGTTGGCGGGTATGGACGCCCTTCAGGGTTAATCATCAGGGAGCCGTCACCAATGATAAAGATATTCTCGTGGCCCGGCACACGCAGGTATTCATCAACCTTCACCCGTCCGCGCATCGCTTCAAAGCCGGCCGCTTCAATCAGACGGTTACCGCGGATACCGCCGGTCCAGACAATTGTCGAAGCTTTGATCTCTTCACCGGTTGCGAGAATGACACCATTCGGCAGGCACTCCTTGATGGCTACACCGATTTTGAACGTAACACCCTTCTTCGTCAGCACAGTCATTGCATGTTCCACAAGCTCAGGGGCAAACCCCGGAAGTGCCGTAGGCGCAGCTTCCACATTGTAGATGTTCACCATGCTTGGATCAACGTCATATTCCTTACACAGGCCCGGGATGCGGTCGGCAAGCTCCGCTACAAATTCAATACCACTGAAGCCCGCTCCTCCTACCACAAAATTAATATGCTCCTGGGCATTATTTTCATTTTTATATTTGGCAAACTGATATTCGATATGCTCCCGGATCAGCCGCACGGAATTAATGCTGCGGATCGTGAGCGCATATTTATCAAGTCCCGGGATACCGAACGTTTCAGGCTCGCCCCCGAGAGCAATCACGAGATAATCGTAAGACAGCGTGCCATCTTCAAGGATGACTTTTTTCTGTTGGGTGCGGATTTCCTGCACGGAAGATTTCACGAGGTCAATCTTAAATTCGTCTATCAATTTGGAAATAGATACACGTGTATGTTCAATGCTGTCCGTTCCCGCAGCTGGCATATGCAGGTGGGTAGTGAAATAGTGATACTCATGGCGGTTAACCAGCGTCACATCAGCTTCGTTGTAGTTCAAAGCTTTCTGCAGCCGTTGGGCGGTCAAAATACCTCCATATCCCGCGCCTAGGATGACAATTTTGGGAATACTGCTCATGTTCCGGCTCCTTCCAACAGGTGAATCTGTCTATGTGTTATTTTTTGTCAAATAATTCAGGTTCTTTTGTGAATTTATACACTTAAATTCAGAAGAATTTCCAATCAAACTTAAAGGATTTCTAAAATAACCATATCCATTGTAAACCTTAGTATCGTTTTAATCAAATATAATCATACAAAAAAACGTCACAATTTTCAGTTCATTCAAAGCCTTTGCAGGGCAGTGCCACAATGATTATAATGAGTAAGTACGCTAAGTATGGCATTTTGAAACTATCAACTCGGAGGTGTAATATTACGTGACACTAGAGCAATCCGGCGTTCCTATGAGCGACCTCTTAATTATAGGCGGCGGTCCTGCCGGCATGTTTGCTGCCTTCTACGGCGGTATGCGCCAGGCGTCGGTAACCCTTATTGAAAGCATGCCCCAGCTGGGGGGGCAGCTCGCTGCCCTTTATCCTGAAAAATATATTTATGATGTGGCTGGTTTCCCGAAAATCACCGCACAGGAGCTGGTAGACAACCTGTCCCGGCAAATGGAGCTGTTCCAGTCCAATATCTGCCTGGAAGAGAAGGTGGTGTCGGTCGAGAAGCGGGATGAACGCCATTTCGTAACAACTACCGATAAAGCCGAGTATCACAGCAAGGCGGTTATCATCACTGCCGGTGTAGGCGCTTTTGAACCCCGGCGTCTGGAGCTTCCGGAAGCGCAGCGGTTTGAGAAAGCCAATCTGCATTATTTTGTAAGCGATTTGAATGCCTTCAAGGGTAAGAAGGTGCTGATCAGCGGCGGCGGAGACTCCGCAGTCGACTGGGCACTCATGCTTGAACCGATCGCGGAGCAGGTCACCCTGATTCACCGCCGCGATAAATTCCGCGCTCATGAACACAGTGTGGAGAATCTGATGGCCTCCAAGGTAAATGTGATTACCCCTTCGGAGATCACTGAACTGCACGGGGAAGAATTCATAACCAAGGTTACCTTGTCCCATATCAAAACCAAGGAAACACAGGAAATTGAAGTAGACAGTGTCATTGTCAATTTCGGCTTCGTATCTTCGCTTGGTCCGATTGCCGAGTGGGGCATTGAAATTGAGAGCAATTCGATCGTAGTAGACTCACGTATGGAGACGAACATTCCTGGGATCTTTGCCGCGGGCGATATTACTACTTACCCTGGCAAGCTGAAGCTGATTGCAGTCGGATTCGGAGAAGCGCCTACAGCGGTTAACAATGCTAAGGTATACCTTGATCCGGATGCCAAGCTATCCCCGGGGCACAGCAGTAATCTTAAGCTCTAGGCGGCAGCTTAGGGCTAGACTAATCCACAAATAAAAGGGTATCCTTTCAGGTTGATTCCACTCCAACTTGAAAAGATACCCTATTTTGTGCCGCTTGCGGTTTTGACTAAGCAGCTGCTGCAAAAATGAAGCTATGTGTTTTAATGTAGAACCGCATGTGCTGGAGAGTGTAAGTTCCGTTTGCGAATTTCAGCGAGCAAAAGAGCGATGAAATCATGCTCTAATTGGAGCTCTATCGCTCTTTGGTAAGAGTCCAACAGCATCTCATCCGACAATTCAACCATAACGTTCACCTACCTTTCCTTTATTTGGATCTGAATCTATCATAGCAAACTATCTTTTTTCGAACAAGCGTTCTTACTATCCACAAGGTTCTGTGGAAATCCTGTGCATAATATGTTAATAAGGGTTACAAAGGCGTTAACTCCGCAGTGGAATGTGGGGATAATAGTTATGCACAGGAGCTTTCCACGCAGATAGTCTAAAAAAATATTTTGGAATGTTCATAATATAGAAATTAATACCCATATTACCTCGGAAAATGCACGACTAAACGCTATTCTATCCTATTATTATCTTTATCGTCAATTCTTAAAAATTTATTAGTTACTTAGGTCTTGTATTCACTTCAAGGATCCAAATTTTTCCGCGCTGGTCAACGGCGTAGTCAAAACCCAGCTCACCGATACCCGGAAAGTGTCTTTCCAGCAGTTCAATACAGACATGCGTCAGACGGCGCATTTCCGCTTTCTTGGCCGATGTGCTGATCTGCGGCAGCGATCTGCGCAGACCATGCCGGCAGCTCATCATCGTACCGCCTTTGCACAGATTCGTTACAAACAGACCCGGCCGCGCTAATCTCCCCACCATAGAACGGAATTCCCAATGCGTGCCGTTCTTCACAACCTTCACTCTGTAATCAATTGGACGGCCGGCAATCCGGGCAAGCGAAATCCCCTGTTGAATCATATAACGCCGTTTAACCTTTACTCTGTCGAGCGCATGTTTCATTGATGTGAAATCACGATATACACGGGTTCTATGCATATAAGTGAAACCATATCCCCGGCGGTCCCGGAATACCTTAATGACTCCATATCCCCCGCCGCCTACAATCGGCTTAATCACTACGTTTCCGTATCTTCCCAGCATAGCTGACAGTCCGGCAGCACTATATTCCTTCGTTCGTGGAATGTAACCGGCAACCCGTGAATCGCTAAGCAGCGCCTCGGTTTTCAGCCACTTGCTGGCCAGTTCTCTTCCTGCCATGTTCCCCTCTCCTTTCGCAATCCCAGCCTACCCTATAGATTACTCAGAAAAGGTCCCGCCCTCCTGTATGATTGTCCGTGTAAGAAGCTCCTCACAGCAAAAAAGGGCATATGGCAGCGGGCCGTATGTCCTGGGGTCTAATCACCCGGATTTCTGCGAAGATTGCGGAAACTGTTGATTTTTCTGCGGTGCCTTCGACGATCCTCGGCAATTTACTGCCCGCTGTCGAATTATCAGTGAAGTGCCACGGAGCTTATAGAAACTATCGCTTGTATCGATAGTGAAGGGACTAACAAGTATGAATTAAGCCCCAAATAATAAGTCTTGCATATCTAGTTCACAAGCCTTTTCCCGCACTGGAAAAATCTTAAAATTCATTGTATTATTACCCTGTGAGGGGGCTTTCTAATGGCACAATTGTTCGAGATATTGTACTGGTTTGCGATGATCGGCATGTCTGTTGTCTTGGCGGGTACCACAATTCTTGTCTGTGCGCTCGGATTCAAGTTTATTAAGGACCGCCGCAGAATCCTCGGTGCGAGCTGCATCGCCTTTTCCCTGGGTGCCGCTGCCCTGATTATGTTTATGATTAACTTCAAGTTCATCATCCCCGCTTGATGCCTGCTGTGAGGAATACTATACTCTATGAAAAAAAGAGCAAACAGCTTGTGCACATAGTCTGGTTGATCCGCTGAAATTCTTTTTCTTCTATAGTAAGTATAGTTAGGACGCTCCGCTGTTTAAGCGGGAATCGCACTTACAAGCTTTCTAAAAAACATAAAAAAGAAAAGAAACCACTCTTTTAGTAAATGGAAGTACAACTAACCCATTTTAAAAGAGAGGTTTCTTTTCTTTGGAACTCAAGCTTATTTAGAGAGATCCCTTCGTTTGTGTAATTCGGCTAATTAACTCTTCGAAATGCGGCTTCAGCCCGGTTGCCTGTCCCAGATGATTCAACCCCCACTCCGCAAACTTCAACGAAGAGTCCAAATCTCCGACGAATTCATGGGTTCTGGCAATAACAAGTGCAAGACGCAAATTCTGCGGAGCCCCCATGCTTATTCGCTGTTTGCTCCTTTCAGCCTTCAAGTGTTCCAGGGTTATAGACAGAATAGGACCAGGAAAGCCCTTGAATTGGTCAAAATATTCCAGACCGCGCACCTTGAATACCTTGTACATTCTATTAATCGTCCTAATGGCGTCGGCTTCACTTTCCCCGTATTCAAACCATCGGGCTTGGGGCTGTCTAGCAAATATTCGCTGAGCCCAGGGAAATCCGGCTTCTATTCGCTCTCTAAATTCACAGTCGTAGACGGTTAGGTTATGGATGTCCGCTTTTCCATTCAATCCGATGGGCAAGAAATCCAAATGTACCCCCAGCTCCATGCAACACGATCCACCGTACCGGTTTCCTTGTATAACCAAGGTGTAGATAAAATGCTCATCCGAATTCTTGCGGAAATGGTGGTCCGAACCCATGAATCCCAGCTGATTCAACCGCGGCTTCAGATGTAACTGCAGTAGTTTTCTAAACTCCGTTGTAGACATGCTGTAATTCCCCCGCCTATTTTCCGGCCGCTTGATTCGTTGAAGCTTATAGTTACCTTATGTATTCGTTCAGCTCGGCTTCCCTTTTTTTCAGGTGAAGATAACGCTCCGCCCGCTCAAAGAGCTGCAAGTAAAGGAACATAAGGGTCAAAATACGCTCCGAATCACCATCGGCCAGCATTTTTTCCATAATCGCTATCTTATCCCTGAAATAACTCGTATCTACAAGCTGGCCATAGTCCGCAATAGCTTGCTTAAATACTGTCAACTGACCGGGAATTTCTGTGTAGATTTCAGCAAAAAACTCCGGTTCTATCTCGTACCGGTTCGTTTGTTTCGACCATATGTAATTCCACTTTTCTGTAAACCACAGATGAAACGGGCCGATTAGCGGATACAGAGGCTCATAGAAGGTGAGCTCGTCCCGCAATTTAACCAGCTCTTTCCGGGCTATTCTTCGTCTTATGTATTTAATCATGTACACCCCTCCTGAGTGATGACGCAAGTCTGCATTTGTTACACCTTAAAAAGGATTTCATCACCGGTCTTATTCTTGTTAAACGGACCTCTGTAATGGATGAATCTAAATTCAATTCCTGACAGTTCATCAGGCAGTGGCGGAGACACTACATATTTGTAAAATGCATGGTCCGAACGGCTGCCCCCGCTCATCATCCGGCAATCATATTGTTCGCTTATGAATAACTCGAAATGGTTATGTTCATGAGCATGCAATAGAGGCTCCGGGTCCCCATCCCAATCTACGTTAAGCACAAGGACACTTGCGTTACGGTATTGTCTTATTGAGGTTAGCGTATAAAAGCGTCCTCCTTTCTCGGCTGCCTTCAGGAGAGATATGTGCTTTCTGAACGCCGCCGGCTCAACCATGGGCTTAAATTGTTCTTCATTCATCATGGTCCCGAAAAGCGCTTTCAGGAAATCCTCATTGACTCCAAAACCTGCTGACCATTCCGAAATCAGCTCAAACGGCGGAAAGCCCGGATTATTCCCCGAGATATCCTTCCTCTGCTTCATCAAGGAACAAATTTGTTCATCAATCCCTATGATTCTCTCATCATAATGCTCTGTTGGACGTTCAAAGGGCATACGTTTCAAAGTGAACCTCCTCACCAATATAAAAAAACCTCCTGAAAAGTGCAGTACATCATACACCATTCAAGAGGTTCAAAACGGTTACCTAACCGACATCAGCACGGCTCAGCGCTCGGCTGACCCGCATCTTCCTTCGTACGGAACGATGAACCACATCCGCATGTAGCGGTAGCATTCGGATTATTAATGGTGAAGCCTCCGGTCATGCCGGATTCCTCAAAATCGATCTCCAGACCGTCCAGGTAACGGATATCATCTTTGCTTACGACTACTTTAAGGCCTTCAATATCCATATATACATCCTGATCGGTTTCGTTATCGTCAAATCCCATAGCGTAAGAGAACCCGCTGCAGCCGCCCGGAGTTACGCCAAGGCGAAGGAACATATTCGGCACTTCCTGTTCAGCCAGCATCGTCTTGAGTTGTCCCGCTGCCGTTTCACTGATTGTAATCATGTTCTCTAGCCTCCTTAAAAATACTCTATATAAAGCTAAGTATACTCCACTATTCCCCTTCCCTCAAGTCATAACTATGCCGCCGCAGAGCTGGGGGTGAACCGGATATGCGAACTTTCTCCACTGGTTGCTCACCCTTGGAGAGAGGTTTATAATAGGGAAAGCGATGCGCTGTAAAATTCGGAAATTTGTCACGAGGCTATTGTCGCCTCTATTTTTATGCTTAATAGCGCCGGCTAGGTATTCCGGTATTAATTCTGCGGGTGCTTTCGCCTCGCCAACCTTCAGGAGGAAATCATATGTCTACACTTATAACACCACACACGGATGCCAGAATGGCGGGCATTATTGAGAAAGTTCGCGGCGGAGAAAGATTAAACTTGGAAGATGGCGTTTATTTATATGAAAGTGATGATTTGCTCACGATCGGCCAGCTTGCGAACGAGGTTAATCTGCGCAAAAACGGCAATAAGGTCTATTTTATTGAAAATATGAGTCTATACTTCACCAATGTTTGCGAATCGCGCTGCGCATTCTGCAATTTCCGCAAAGATGACGGCGAAGAAGGCGCATACACCCTTTCCGGTCAGGAAATGGTGCAATATGTCGAACAGCATATTCATCCCGGGGTACGCGAGTTCCATATTGTCGGGGGCCACAATGATAAGGTGCCCTTCCAGTATTACGTTGATTCACTGAAAGCCCTGAATGAACGTTTTCCTGAGGTAACCCTCAAAGCCTACACGGCAGCTGAAATTGATTTCTTCACCCGTATCAGCGGACTTAGCATCCGCGAGGTACTGGAAGAGCTGCGGGCGGCCGGCCTTAAGTCGCTGACTGGCGGCGGAGCAGAAATTCTGTCCGACCAGTACCGTAAAAAAATGCGGGTTGATAAAGCGAATGTAGAGGAATATCTTCAGGTTCACCGGACGGCACATCAAATCGGCATGAAGACCCACACCACCATGCTGTATGGTTCGATCGAATCCCGCGAAGACCGGATCCGCCATATGCTGCAGATCCGCGAGCTGCAGGATGAGACGAACGGCTTCATGGTGTTCATCCCGCTGTCCATGCAGCCTAAGAACCGGAATGCCGGAATTATGCGCCGCAACTCGGCGTATGAGGATCTTAAGACCATTGCGGTCAGCCGGTTAATGCTGGACAATTTCGACCATATCAAAGCCTACTTCATTAATATCGGCGTGCAGCTGACTCAAGTTGCCCTTAGCTTCGGGGCATCCGATGTACACGGAACGATTCTGAAGGAACGGATCAGCCATGCGGCAGGGGCCTTGACTCCTGAAGGAATTACCCGCGAAGAACTGATCTGGCTCGTAAAAGGCGCCGGACGTATTCCGGTGGAACGGGACACCTTCTATAACGAGATTAAGGTTTACGAATAGCGCCAGCAATGATCCATATTTGAAAGGAAGATCGGTCCGCATGAGAACATTACTCGTCCTAGGCGGCGGCTACGGCGGCCTTGCCCTGATCCAGGAATTACTCGACCACCATCTCCCGCACGATGTTGAGATCGTCTTGATTGACCGGATGCCCTATCAGGGAATCAAGACTGAATATTATGCCCTTGCTGCAGGTACTGTGAACGACTATCATCTGCGTATCCAGTTTCCCGTCCACCCGCGTTTAACTGTACGCTACGGCGAGGTCGGTTCCATTGATCTGGACAGCAGGATCGTCATCCTGGAATCCGGAGAGCCGGTTTCCTATGATATTCTGGCGATTGCTTTGGGCTGCACGGATAACTATCACGGAATTCCGGGGGCGGAGGAATTTACCTGCAGTATCCAGAGCTTCTCCGGCACCCGGGAAACCTACCGCCGGCTGAACGATATTAAGCCTTACGGAACAGTTAATATCGTGGGCGGGGGCCTAAGCGGAGTAGAAATGGCCGCAGAGCTGCGTGAAAGCCGCCCAGACCTCAATATCTCAATCCTGGACCGGGGAGAACGTGTCTTGTCCGCTTTTCCGGCCAAGCTGTCGCAGTACGTAGAGGAATGGTTCAGTGAACATCAGGTGCAGACGCTGGGGCGTGTCTCCGTTTCCCATGTCGAAAAGGATGCCATTTTTAACGGCACCCAGGCGATTCCTGCGGATGTAACGGTATGGACAGCAGGTATCCAGCCAGTGAAAGTTGTGCAGCAGCTGGAGCTGTCCAAAGACCGCGGCGGACGGATTATTGTCGGACCTCATTATAATGTAGCCGACTATCCGGAAGTATACGTGATCGGGGACTGTGCCAGCCTGCCCTTTGCACCAAGCGCACAAGCCGCCGGTGCCCAAGGCGAACAGGTTGCACAGGTCCTGCAGGCGCTATGGCGCGGCGATACGCCGAAGCTGGGCAGGATAAAGCTGAAGGGGACCCTCGGCTCGCTCGGCAAAAATGCCGGTTTCGGTCTCATGGGCCGCCGGTCTGTAATGGGGCGTGTTCCCCGCCTGCTCAAAAGCGGTGTACTCTGGATGTCCAAGCGGCATTTCGGTTAATTAGAATTTTCGGGACTAATCCAATTCGAGGCTGTCCCAAGCCTCCTGCTCTTTGATGGCAGTCTCGATGGCTTCCTCCAGCTCTGCCGGAGAATCCGCCTCGATGATTTCGCCGTCGACCATGGCGAACGGTCTCAGATAACATTCGCCGCAGTTATTCAGGCAACCATATTCAATGACATCATATTCGGGATTCAATTCTAGCTTGTCTTTAAGCGCTTGGGTCCCGTGCCCGATATTGCTGGCACAAAATTCAATAATTGGTCTCATGTTGTTCTCCTTATTCTGCCCTAACCATTTTATTTTTTAACTTTTTGTACTATAATGAACATACGAAAGGAGTGATTGAGAAATGAGTGAGAATGCACAAAGCACCACCATGTATGATGAGGTTCTGGAAGTGCTCGATAAACTTCGTCCGTTCCTGCAGCGCGATGGCGGTGACGTGGAACTGATTGATGTTGAAGACGGCATTGTTAAGCTGAAGCTTATGGGTGCCTGCGGCAGCTGCCCAAGCTCCACGATCACGCTGAAAGCCGGGATCGAACGTGCCCTACTTGAAGAAGTAGAAGGCGTAGAAGAAGTTGTTCAAGTATTCTAATCCCGTTTTATACGTCCCGGCCTCTCTTATCAGAGAGCCGGGATTTTTTATATTATAGAGGATTTCACCAGGAGCCACAACCCGGAGCTGTGCAAAACACCCCCAATCAGCTCCTTTCCGGGGATTCCGGATTGAAACTTTCAGATATGACAAAAAAAAGACGTCCCAGGCAGTCATCGTTATGACTTGGGACGTCTTTTGATTATTCAGCCAGCCGCGTCAGGCAGCTGCTTAAAATGCCGGGATGATCGAACCTTGGTATTTCTCTTCGATGAAAGCTTTTGCTTCTGCAGAGTTCAGTGCTGCAGCAAGCTTCTGGATCGCATCGGAATCTTTATTGTCCGGACGTGCCACCAGAATGTTAGCGTAAGGAGAATCTGTACCTTCGATGAACAGGGCATCCTTCGTTGGCACAAGACCTGCTTCGAGCGCGAAGTTGGTGTTGATCAGGGCCAGGTCAACTTCATCCAGCTGGCGCGGAAGCATAGCTGCATCCAGTTCGATGATGTCCAGGTTCTTTTTATTTTCAGTAATATCAGCTTTCGTGGACGTAATGTTGGTATCGTCCTTCAGGGTGATCAGACCATTCTTGGCCAGCAGAATCAAAGCACGTCCGCCGTTGGTAGCATCGTTTGGAATCGCTACTTTTGCACCATCAGCCAGTTCGTCGATCGATTTGATCTTTTTGGAATAGGCGCCGAATGGCTCCACGTGTACAGCTGTTACAGCTACCAGGTCGGTACCGTTCTTGCTGTTCTGGTCATCCAGGTAAGGCTGGTGCTGGAAGAAGTTCGCATCCAGTGCTTTCTCGGCCAGCTGTGTATTCGGCAGGATATAATCCGTGAATTCTTTGATTTCCAGTGTAATACCTTGTGCTTCAAGCAGCGGAGCGATAGCTTTCAGAATTTCTGCATGCGGTACAGGAGAAGCACCAACAACAAGTGTTACCGGCTCTGCTGCAGGTTCAGTGGTAGGTTCTGCGGAAGCATCTGCTGCCGGTGCATTTGTTGCCGCGGAGTTCGCTGCATTATTGGCATTATTATTGTTGCCGCAAGCCGCCAGCACGAGCACTAAGGTCAAGCTAAAGAACGTCAAAAGTACTTTTTTCATCAGTAAATCCCCCTCTAATATGTGTGTATGAATAAGGCTATATCTGGAAGTACCTTATTTCCGGGTAAAATATTGAACCAGCCGGTCACCGGCCATCTGCAGCAGCTGCACTAGTATAACCATCAGCACTACAGAGATAATCATGACTTCTTTCTCATACCGGTAATAACCATAGCGGATTGCCAGGTCACCAAGACCGCCGCCGCCGATCATCCCTGACATGGCTGTATAGGAAACGAGGGTTACGAGTGTAATCGTTACGCCGGCCAGTAAACCTGGACGAGCCTCCGGCAAAAGCACGCGCAGCACAATCTGCCCTGTAGAGGCTCCCATGCCTTGTGCCGCTTCAATTACCCCCCGGTCAACCTCACGCAATGCTGTCTCCACCAGTCTGGCAAAAAACGGAGCCGCACCGATGACCAGTGCCGGAATTGTTCCCAGGACACCAATCGAGGTGCCCATGATCGTCTTGCTCAGCGGAATCAGAGCCACCATCAGGATCAGGAATGGAACGGACCGCAGGATGTTAACGAGCAACGATAATACCGAGTAAACAGCTCTGATAATATTGTTTTTGGACTTCCCCCATAAATATAACACAATTCCGAGTGGTAAACCAAGAATAATTGTGAATATTCCGGAATAAGCTAACATTTTTAGTGTGGCTACGGATGCATCCAGCATTTCTTCCCAGTTGATATCATTAAAATTCAAGCCGGCCATTACGAAATCACCTCCACATCAAGACCTTGTGCCGCAAGCTCCGCCAGGGTAGCATCAATCGCCTCAAGCGATCCTTCAAAGCGGACAATCAGCTGGCCGTAAGGCACATCTTTAATGGTCGAGATCGTACCCTGAAGAATCGCAAAGCTGACGCCTGTGCCGCGCACAACGTGGGATAACGTGGATTCGTAGGTTTTTTGTCCGAGAAAAGTGATCTTGACCGCTTTGGTGTTCTCTCCGTTTACCGCTTCTATGGCCGCTCTTAGCGGGCCGTCCTGCTGGGTTTCACTACGGATAAAGTCCTTTGTCACCTCATGCTTCGGCTTCAGGAACACCTCTGCCACCTCACCCTGTTCAACAATTCCACCGCCATGAATAACCGCTACCCGGTCGCAGATACTCTGAATGACATGCATCTCATGGGTAATCAGCACAATGGTCAGATGAAACTTGCGGTTAATGTCGAGCAGCAGCCGCAGAATAGAGTCTGTTGTCTGCGGATCCAGCGCCGAGGTCGCTTCATCGCAGAGCAGTACATCCGGATCACTGGCCAGCGCACGGGCTACGCCAACCCGCTGTTTTTGTCCGCCTGAGAGCTGGGCCGGATATTTGTTCCGGTGCTGCTCAAGGCCGACCAGAACCAGCAGATCCTTGACCTTACGTTCAATGTCCGCCTTAGGCGTACCGGCCAGACGCAGCGGAAAAGCGATATTGTCATATACTGTAGCAGAAGACAGCAGATTGAAGTGCTGAAAGATCATCCCGATCTTGCGCCGCTTCTCCTGCAGCTGGCCCTGGCTGAGGCTAGTCAGCTCTACACCATCCACCCAGACCTCACCGTTCGTCGGGCGTTCCAGCAGATTGATGCAGCGGATCAGCGTACTTTTGCCTGCACCGGAATGACCGATCACGCCGAAGATTTCACCCTTTTGAATGGACAGATTTAAGCCCGAGAGCGCCACAGCAGCTTTACTGCCTTTTCCGTATACCTTAGTCAACTCTTTTAACTCTATCAATTTCTGTCGTTCCTCCTTAATGCATATTTCCATGTATCAAAAAAGCCCCTTACGATCGGTTGCAGATCGCAAGAGGCCCTGTGCGTTTAGTTACAATGCCTTCTCATCTGCCAACGGCAATTACCCGCGCCATTGTAGGAATTAGCACCATGACACTTGTACTCAGTACGCTTTGTTTACTGGATACAAATCGGTTGCCGGGCTTCATCGGGCCTATCCCTCCGCCGCTCTCGATAAGATTATGATATGAAATTAGTGCCGTATAGTTATCTTAGGATGTAAGAGTATAATGCAAGCCTAAGTATAGTGAGTTTCAGGTTTTTTGTCAAAGGAAGATTTTTACGCTTTAACGTGAGTCTGTCTTCACACCCGGTTTTGGCTGGAGGCATTCTTGTGCCACTGCTCATTGCTGTACCGGAAAGCGGCACATAAAGATTTGCAGACCATCTCCAAACCCTGCCTCAAATCCTCCAGATGACTGTCCAGATCCTCAAGCTGAATTTTGTCGTGCAGCCCCTGATGCCTCTGCCAGAGATCATCCTGCATTTCAGCATTCATATAATGAATTTCTGCATTCCGGCGTTTGCGCAGATTCTGCAGCGGCTCCCGGTAAGAGTTCTTAATATTCTCCAGTTCATCCGCCAGCGGGGTATGTTCTTTGAGCAGCTGGAACTGCCGCAGTACCGTGAAATAGGAGAAGTGGGCTTTGGTCTGGCTTGTATTCAGATTATACAGGCTGTTCAGCACCGTCCCCAGCTTGTCCAGCAGGGAGAAGACACGGATAAAGCCGTTTTTATAGAAATAAACATAACGGGCATATTCGCCCTGTTCTGTTACCGACATATCATCCATATACCCGGCAACCACCGATTTGCGGTAAAAGGCGGCCGCGAACCAGCTCTGCTCCAGTTCATCCAGTGAGGAGATCAGTCCGCGTGTCCAGACCTCCAGCTTACGGTATTCATGGTCGCGGTCTTCATGTGCGTTCATCTCCTTGCGCAGCATGGATGCCACCTTTGCCATGTTATCCATCGCATCAGCGAGCACCCCGCTGTTCTGGCGCGGAGGTTCTCCCAGTAATACCCGCAGCATGTCTTGTCCCCCTCAAAATAAAGAAAAATGTATACTATCCTTGCCGGAAATAGCTGCTCCAGTTGCGGTCCACCATATCCAGCGTACTCGTGCATGGTGACTGCTCTTCATCATCACCAGACTTCATGCGAGCATCGATCACAATTGGCAGCTTGTAGCCGATGTGGTGCTGCTTCACTTCGGCTTCTGCGTAGATATCGTCGGCCGGATTGAACCGGGTGAACACTGTCCAGAGAAAAGAGGTCTGTGTACGGACTGCCTCAGCAGCGCGATCCACTATAATCACCAGCGGCCAGGCTGTATTCCGTTCGCGCAGCGCAGTGTTCAGCCGGACCGGAAGCTCAGGGTCTTCTTCATAGGATGCACCGGAAACGATTAAACATCCGCCGCAATACGGAATGGCTTCTGTAATTCCTGGCAGCAGGCCTTCCGTGTAAGTACGGGGAAGCTCCCGCACCGCATGTCCGATTCCTATAATCACAGCTTGACTGTCCGGGCCGGGTCCACGTTCAGCCGGTTCCTGCCTCACTCGCGCTGTGCTTCGAAACACATGCAGATCAGTGCCCGGGTTGAACCGTTCCAGCACAGTTTCCAGTAATTTAGGGAAATCGGAAAAAGCGGCCGGCTCACTCGTCAGCAGCAGGAACCGGGTAACAGACAGCTGCCGCTCCCCCAAAATACGGAAAGCAGTACCCAGAGCATCCTGCGGTGAAGTATCCTGTACAACCGCGGCAGCCACTCCATCCGGCCCAGATTCAGAATAAGTCCAGAACGCATGTACCGACGGCATAGCCAAATGATGGACAGGGGATAGCACCTGCTGGAGAAAATCGACTAAGTAGTAATTCTCTTCACGAGGAGTGACGGCAATCGTCGCGGGGTATATCGCATCCTTGCGGTGCCACATCCGCTGCACATGCATTACGGGGGCAGTATGCTGCGGGAAATTATACTTATCATAATCGGCAAAAGCGCCCGCCTGACTCTGCCCATACGGAGGGACCAGTCCGCGGAGCGCAAATTCCGCTTCAGCCGGGATTGAGTGTCCGCCGAGCGGATCTTTGACCATGGGCAGTTTTCCGCCCAGGACAATCGACGCGAATACCAGATCCGGCAGCCATGCCGGTCCGGGAGCGCTTGCTGCCGCAATCAGCGCCGGGGGGCCGCCGATAAATACAGACACCGGCAGCGCCTCACCCTGAGTCTCGGCCTCCTGATGATACAGTCCGGCTCCTTTATGCTTTTGCCAGTGAATACCTGCTGTACTGTCATCAATGATTTGGATCCGGTGCATTCCGAGGTTATGCTTCTGCGGATTACTCAAGCTTTCTGTGTAAACAAGCGGAAGGGTAATATAAGGCCCTCCCGCTTCCTGCCAGCTTGTTACACGCGGCAGCTCGCGGAGCGGATCGGAAGTATGGCATACCCCCAATACCGGAGCCTCACCCTGCGGCACATGTTTAGTTCCGACTTTCAGCAGGTCGAAGACCAGTGCTTTTTCCTTCCACAGGCTGGAGAGTGTAGGCGGAAGCAGTGTTTCAGCTGCACCCATCAGCGCTTTCATTAGCTGCTCCGGACGGCTGCCAAACGCTCTCTCGACCCGCTGGGCGGTCCCGAATAGATTAGTCGCTACGGGAAACGGCGTTCCTTTTACATTGGTAAATAACAGTGCCGGCCCTTCCTCCCGTGCCACACGCCGGTGAATCTCCGGAAGCTCCAGATAAGGGTCCACCTGAGTTTCAATTACGGCAAGATCCTTGTCTTTGCGAAGCTGCTCGATCCACTGGCGCAAATTTCCGTATCCCACTATATCTTTCCTCCTCGAACATGGCAGATTACTTCTTCAATTTACTAAGCTGCCATACACGTACACTCATGTAGCAAAGTACACCAAACAATCCGGCAATCAGCAGGATGTGGGCCAATGCGGCAAATATGTACAATCTCTCGTTATACAGCGTATGAACCACAGCCGCACCGCTCAATACCTGCAGCAGGCAGAGCGTAACGGCACTAACGCCAAGCGCTCTCAGCTCAGCCAGTCCCTTGTACCTCCAGAACGCCAAGTGGCCTAGTACAGCCACCAGAAGAAACAGCAGTGCCGCAGCGATCCGGTGCATAAACACGATGCCTACGCCGCCTGAAAGCTCGGGAACCCATTCCCCGTTGCAGAGCGGCCAGCCGGAGCAGCCTCCCTGTGAATCTGTGTGACTCACATAAGCCCCGATATAGACAACGATATAAGAATATAACGCAGTTACCCATGTTAAGTTGCGGAAGCCCCGGCTGACTGCCGGCTCTCGGCTATCCTTTTCTCCCCCCGGTTCAAAACTTCGTTTCGTACCCAGAGCCAGCATTAATGCGCTTGCAAACGCAATCAGGGAGAAGCCCATATGCAGCGCCATTACCGCAGCAGACTGGGATTTGATTACCGCAAGCGCTCCCATTCCGCCCTGCACAACGACGAACAGGAGCGTTAACAAGGCATAGACCAATAAATCCTTCTGCTTCCGTCCATAACGCCAGAAGGCATACACGGAGGCCAGTGACAATAGACCCGCCAGTCCGCTGAACAGACGATGGGTGTATTCAATCAGCGAGCCGATTGTATAAGCCGGAATCAGTTTACCGTGGCATAGCGGCCATTCATTTCCGCATTCCAGCCCTGAGCCAGTCTTGGTTACTACGGCGCCTCCGAACAAGGCGAGGAACATAATGAGGCAGGTTATGTAGCTGAGCCATTTCAAATGTGTTGTCGTCAATTGGATCACCCGCATTTGTAGGAATGGATGGAAGAAATCATGAAGAGATTGAAAAAAACACCGCTTCTGCTCTGGTAGGGCGAAAGCGGTGCTTCAGGCTTCATTACTTGTGGATGCTCAGATAAACCTCGAGGGCTCTGTTCAGGAAATTCTCGATTTCCTCACGGGATTTGCGCAGCTTGTTAACGAAGCGCACAAGTTCCCGGCCATCGCTGTAAGCGACAAAGCTTGGAATGCCCAGGATATTCTGTTCCTGGCTGACATCACCGACTGCATCTACGTCGACTTCAACCAGCGTGAGGCGGTCTTCATACTTCTGTTCTACTTCCGGCATAAACGGGTCGATAAATTTGCAATCGGAGCACCAGTCGGCTTTGAACACGGCAACTGTTAAGCGGGGCGATTGAATCGCCACCTGAAATTCCGCAGGGGAAGAGATTTTATCCATTAAGGTTCAATCCTTTCTGGGTTAAACTGTATACTGCCTTTCTCTCTAAGTGAAGCAAATTGTGCTCAGGAAGTCAATTGAAAAAGACAAATTAAAACAAATATCACAGCATTATTCGTTTGTACGTACCCGTGCAGGCTGCAGTTTCATCAGCGGGTTCAGCAATTTCTGCAGAACACGGGGATAACCGGCAATCTCCTGCCGGCTGAGCACACCCAGAACAATCAGCAGTACCAGATAAATGATTACAACCGCCGCACCCACAACCAGGCAGGTAATAAGGAAGGCAATGCGTGCAGGCATGAAGTGGGTCAGCATAATACCTGCTTCGTTCAGGCCGTAGCCGATTCCGCCGGACGCCAGTACGGCAACTGCAAAGCCGCCCCAGCGTTTGCCCATAATCTCAAAGGGCACAATCGATTTAAGCATGCGCAGATTCAGCAAAGTAATGACGATAAAGCAGAGTGCCGTTGCACCGATAATACCGTAAATACCGAATACCTTGCTGAGCAGGAAGCTGCCCGCGAGCTTCACGAGAATCCCGGCTAGCACATAATACATGGAGATCCGCGATTTCCCCATCCCCAGCAGGATCGAGTTGGTCGTCATCATCGTAATCTGGAAAATCGTCCCGATCGTCAGCATGGCGACGATTCCGCTGCCTCCCAGACCGGAAAACAGCAGACCGTTCACGGAATAGGCGGCGACAGAGAGTGCCAATACAATCGGCATACCCGTCAAAATGGATATACGCAATGCCAGCGTAATCTGACGCTTAAGATGAACTTCATCACGTCGCGCGTAAGCTGCCGAAATAATCGGAATCAGCGATGTTCCCAGTGCGATGGCCAGAACCGGAGGTATGCCTGCTACGCTTTGGGCCCGGGTAGTTAAGATACCCAGTGCCTCTGTCGCACTCTCCCGTCCGATCTGATCAATTAACAGGGGAACCGCAAGCGAGGTATCAATAACATTTACTACAGGAATAGTAAGGGAAGACAGCACGATTGGAATGGACAAGGTGAAAATATCTTTGTATATACTCCAGATAGGCAGCTTCTCGGCTGAATTATAATTCAGATTCTGCTCCTTATCCGCACGACGCAGCTTTATTGCAAAATAAATCATTACAGCGAATGCCGCTATGCTTCCCAGCACACTGCCGAAGGAAGCCCCGGCAGAGATAACGGTATTGTTATATCCTTGCTGCAATAAAATATAGGCGAGTAAAATAGCTGTTAACACCCGTGCAACCTGCTCCACGATCTGAGAAATCCCGCCGGCCATCATATTATTGCGTCCTTGGAAATATCCCCGCATCATGGCAATAGCCGGGAACAAAAGCAGTGCCGGTGCTATCGCTCTGACCGCCATGGCTGATTCGGGTACATCGGCGATATGAGTGGCATAAAACGGCGCTCCGAAGTACAGCAGCAGGGTCATAATGACACCGGCCCCGACTGAGAAGAGGAGCGCTGCATGGTACACTTGTCTTGCCTCTTCCGGGCGGTTCAACGCATACCGCTCCGAGACCATTTTACTTAATGTACTTGGAATGCCGGCAGTAGCTACGGTCAGCAGCATTAAATAAATATTGTTGGACACCCCGAAGGATGCCCGCCCGATATCATCGAATATATGGTCCAGCGGAACCCGCTGAACCAGACCCAGCACGCGGGCCACCAGTGCCGCTGCGGCCAGTATAAGCGTTCCTTTGACAAAAGACTCTTTCTTGGACAAACTGTTTCGCCTTCTTCGCTGTTAATTTAATACACACTGATCCAGATAAAGAACAGGACCACCATCATAATTTGCAGAATTACTTTGACCACGGTGCTGCTGAACAAACCTAGCAAGGAACCCATGCTGACTTTGAGCGCTTTGCCCGGATTCGAGCCAGCAATCAACTCACCAATGAACGCGCCTGCAAACGGGCCGATGATTAGTCCAATGGCATTAAGTACAAGCGGACCAATAATTATGCCAATCGTACTGCCAATGATTGAGGCACGTGAACCTCCAAATTTCTTGACACCCCAGGCACCGACGACATAGTCGGCCACAAACAATACGACCACAATCAGCGTCTGAATACTCCAAAACCAAGCGCCGAAGGAGTGGAAGGAGAAGAACCATCCGTACACAAAAAAGGCCAGATAAATCGCCAGCGCACCGGGCAGAATCGGATATACCGCCCCGGCCAGCCCTACCGCAAACAAAGCAATGATCAGAACCCAACCCAGGATTGCCATTCATTCATCCCCTAAAGTTATGATGGTAGAATATATTTCTCAATGACTTCTGCGATGCCGTCCTCGTTGTTCGTGGCGACCACAGCGTCCGCCTCCTGTTGTACGGTCTTCTGGGCGTTGCCCATGGCGACGCCCAGCCCGGCCTGCTGGATAGCCGCCAGATCGTTCAGGCTGTCGCCAACCGCAACCACCTCGGACATCTCGATGCCGAGAAGCTTGCAGACTTCGCCGATCCCGTAAGCCTTGTTCACGCCAAGCGGATTAATCTCCAGATTATGCGGGGTGGAATTGGTGATTTCCAGTCCTCCCAGATCCTGAAGCTGCATCAGCAGTTTATGGCGGATCTCATCATCTTCTGTAGAATAGCCGAATTTAAGCCATTCTCTGCCCATGATGTCCCCATCCCAATTCTTGCGGTTGTAGACCTGCTCGGTGGAGTAAGCCCAGAACCAGATGCCGTATTCTTCTGCAATCTGGTACAGCTGTTCAATCAGCGCCGGATCCATCAGGGAGCGCCGGTATAACTCATAGGGCTCGCGCCAGATCTCGCTGCCGTTAACGGTGATCATTGGCGTCTTAAGGCCCAGCTGCTCCGCGTAAGGCATGGCGCTTCTGAACGCCCGCCCGGTAGAGAGGCAGACGTGCACGCCGGCATCGACCGCTTTGGTAATCCATTCCACCGTTTTCGGGGTAATCACTTGGTCATCATTCAGTAAGGTTCCATCCATATCCAGTGCAAGCAGGCGGTATTTGGCAGTCATTTGCCACCCCTCCATTCTTGTATGCCCTATATATATTGAAGGGCTGATTTGTATTTCCTTAATTCGTTGTATCCGCTGCTCCTGTTGGGTCTGCTTCCGTTCCCTTTGTCGCAGCACCCGTCCCATCAGCAGCGGAATCTGCAGATTTCACATTCTTCTTCGGCACCCCGTCGAGACCATATTCCCAGTCATAAGCATCAAAAATTTTACGGGCAATCGGCGCCGCACTGTTGGAACCGAAGCCGCCCTCAGGAATAACTACAGCCACAGCAAGCTTGGGATTTTCGCGCGGAGCAAAAGCGATAAATACCCCGTTATCGCGGTTTTTGTTGGTTCTGTCCGTTTGCTGCGAGGTCCCTGTTTTGCGGGCAAAATCATAAGGAAAATCAGTGAACGCAGTGACGTCACTGTTCATGCCTTTTTTGATCTCATTCCAGAAAGACTTATCGAAGGTGGTTACCTCATCCAGCACCTGACGCCCGAACTCTTTAACCGTATTGCCTTCGGAGTCTGTAATTTTGCTGACCAGCTGCGGCTTAATCCGCACGCCTTCATTCGCCAGTGTCGAAGCATATTGGGCAAGCTGAAGCACCGTATAGCGGCCCTGCTGGCCAAACGAAGCATAGATCAATGCGGCTTGCGCACTGCCGGCTGCTTCAGTATTGGTATAGTTGATCTGTCCCAGATACTCTCTTGGCAATCCGCTTTGCGTCGAGACGCCCAGACCGAATTCCTTCATATATTTATCCCATACTCCGATCCCGCTGCTCTGGTATTTCTCCCACAGCTTCTTACCGACCATATCGACCATGAAGACGTTGGAGGATTTCTCAATCGCTCTCGCCGGATCCATTGAACCGTATACGTGACCGGAAGCATTCCGCACCGAAGCATTATCATTTTTACCGAAATAAGCAATACCCTTATCGTTATAAACCGTTGAAGTAGAAAAGAAACCTTCATTCAAACCAATCAGCACACTCAGCGGCTTGATCGTGGAGCCGAGCAGCACCGTAGAACCAAATTCATGGCCCGACATCCCCGAAGAATAGGGAGTAATGGTTCCGTTCTGATAGTTGCCCATGATCTTATTCCACACATCGGTGTCCATCTTTTCAGCTGTCCATACATTGGTATCGTAGTCCGGCATACTCGCCATGGCGACGATATTTCCGGTGTCTACCTCCATCGCAACCGCGTAACCGGTCAGTGCATCCGGATGGGTCTGCCCTTGGACAGAATGGGTATGCAGCCAGCTGATTTGATCCGTAATGGCCTGTTCCGTTTTCAGCTGTATGTTTTTATTGATCGTGGTCCAAATGTCGTTGCCTTTGACAGGTGGCACAACCTCTTCAACCTTTTCAGCCATATTCTGAGGATTAACCGAAATGACCTGATAGCCGTTCTTGCCGCGGAGCTCGCGCTGATACTGCAGTTCAAGCCCGTCGAATCCGACAAATTCATCATCTTTATAGCTCAGGCCGGGATCAGCATCAATCTTCTTCATGGCCGATTGAATATTCTTATAAATATCCAGACTGCTTGAGGATTTAAACGGCTTGATATAGCCGATCGTCTGCACTGCTACCGTATCCTTGTCATAGTGGCGGCTGCTCTCCTCGACAATTTCCAGACCCGGATATTCGCTTTTATGCTCCATAAAATACGCTACCTCATCTGAAGTCAGTCCCGCCTTAATCCGCCGTGCCATAAATCCTGAATACTTTTTGAAATACAGATCCAGTGAATCGATGATATCCTCTTGCGTCAGCTGTACTGCATTCGGATCACCGTATTTATGAAAATCCTCGACCAGCCTGGCGGCAAGCGCCTCCCCTTTGGCTTTTGCTTCCGGGGTCAGTGTTGTTTCACCAGTAGCTTTGTCTGTGGTTTTGGCAGTGTATTCTTTAGTTAGCGTAATGTACAGAGACTGCACCGAGGTCGAATAGGCGAGTTCTTCGCCTCCTGCTGCACGAATGACGCCCCGGATAGCCGCAAGCGGCACATTCTTGGTATCACGGCTGGTCTCTACCTCAGTCAAGGTAGGGCCTTCCACAAACTGCAAGACTGCAAGACGAATGATGATGACACAAAAAATAATAAACGTGCTGAAGAAAAACACGTTAATCCGCAGGCCAAGTGAACTCTTGCTGGTGGTTTCGTCTGGCGGAGAGGCCTGCTTACGGAAAAAACTCACAATTTTTCACTCCTTTACATCCTAAATAAACCTTAATAGCATCCAGGCCATTATCCCTCTCGAATTGTACCATAGATTCACGGCGTACCGCCTCTTTGTCACAGTACATCCTCTTTCATGTGGGTTTTATCAAAATCCTTGACGTTAAACCAGTTTCCGCTGGATGCCCAGGTGGAATCCAGCGGAATCCAGGCCTGCCTAAGGGGGATATACACTTCATTCCAGGCATGAGGGCCATATCCGCCTTGTCCATCATAACCCCGTCCGGTCACCACCCGCACCTGAAGTCCCTGCGAACGGGCCATAACCGCATACAGCCGGGCATAGTCTATACAGACACCAAGCCGGGTATCGAACGTATCCTGCGGCGTCTGCTCATGCCAGATCCGGTTCTGCTCATAGTTCTCCGCCTTGGCATAGTCATAAGAAATCCGCGAGCCTATCCAATCATACAGCAGCTTGGCTTTTTGCTCCTCATCCTTGCCCGGACCGGCGATATCCGCAGCAGCCTCCGCGATATTCGCGGAAATATCATGATCGATGACCTCATATTTCCGCCGGAGAATATCATTCATCTCAGCGGCCACCGCTTTGGTCAGAACCGGCAGCCTGCTGCGCACCTTCTCACCGGCGAGCGGGTCGAACACGGCAGCGGCGCTCTGGCTGTAGATTGGAGAGGCTTCCACATAGCGGCTGAAGCTGCTGTCCGGATTCAGTCCCACTCCAATATAGAGGGCAAAAACCAGCACCAGCCCGCGGACCAGCCCAATCGCAAGCCCAATGACCGCTCCGCTTAGCCGGCTGGCCTGGGTAATCTTCCTGTCGTGCGGCCTCACTGTCCGTCTAGGCAGCCTAAACGGCAGCAGCAGGAAGAGCAGACCCAGCAGCGGGCGGATGAGACTGTAGCATAAAAGGAGCAGCAGAAAAAAACGCACCAGCGGAGAGCCTTCCATCACCGATACTGCGGTGTAGTATAACTGCTGCCAGCCGCTTAGCTGGCTATCCGGAAGCACAACTCCCGCAGCCCAGACCTGGGCACGGGGAGATACATAGAGCGCTGCGGGAACAGCGATCACCAGAGCTGCCGCAGCAAGCAGTCCCGTTCCCAGAAGACCAAACAAACCGCCTGCTGCCCGGCTGAACCCTCGGCTCCAGCCCTGCAAGAGAGAGAAAAGTACAATCAGCAGTAATATAATTGAGATGACATTGGCCTCACTAAGGCTTTCGATCCAGCTGTTCAGCATACCCTGACCTCCTTTCTGTCGCCCGCTGCCCAATTAAGCGTTGATAAAGCAATCTTATTTATTTCCGGCTTAGTTGCCGTTCTTCCGGGCTTCTTCGATAAAGGTTTTGGTTGTGTCGGTTACACTCCACTTGCCAAGGCTGACCCCGCGGAAGGTCACTTCGACCTTGTCTTCTCCTGCTGTTCCCTTCACTTCCAGATTCGGCGTTGTAATTGTAAACGTGCCGTCACCGTCTGAGGTATATTTAGCTTCTTTGGCTTCGCTCAGCATGACCTCCTGTGCTTCGCTCTTCAGCGTGCTTACAGTACTGTCTGCAACCTTATTCACAGCATTGCCGAGCTGATCCATCGTCACTCCGCTGTAAATGAACAGACCGGCTACAATAACAATAACAATTGCCCATTTAAGTACCGTTTTGACCAGATTAATTACAGCAAACAGCAGGACAAGCGCTATAACAATAACAAGCCAGTTCTCTCTAATAAATTGTGACCACACTGCCGGATCCATCAATTTTACAACACCCCTATCACAAATTTCGTTCGATCAGGGAGCAAGTCCCTCATGATCTTCATTAATATTAATTATTATACATGAATGCCTCTTATAATTCATGGTTGCCTGTCCGTATGCGCTACAGCAGAACAAATTGGTATAAGCCCCCGAGGTCTCACGTAAAGTACAAGTAGGTCTTATCCCATCCCTGTCATTGAAAAAGCCGGCTGTGCCCTCCGGTGCAGGACCGGCCCTTTAGGAGGTGTATTCCGTGAAAACCGCACTGTGGCTTTATTTGTTTTTGTTTCTGGCCTTCTTCGATCTGCACGCCCAGTACCCCATTCTGACTCCGTTTGCGATCTCACTCGGCGCGGGCCCGGCCTTCATCGGCTGGATGATGGGCATGTATTCGCTGACTCACCTTCCCGGCAATCTGCTGGCCGGCGTGCTGGTTGACCGCAATGGCAGCCGCCGCTATATCGTCTTTAGCCTGACGGCGGCCGGAGCGATTCTGCTGCTGCAGGCCCATGCACAGCTCCCTTGGCATTTGCTGATGCTGCGGGCGGCAAGCGGCTTTGCGCTGGCGTTCCTCTCGCCTGCCTGTATGACGCTGCTGGCCTCCCTATCGTCTGATGCGGAGACTCAGGGCAAATACATGTCCGGACATGGCATCATCCACACCCTGGCCTCGGTAGTGTCTCCGGCAGCTGGAGCCTACATCGTGCACAAGGCAGGCTACTCCGGTACATTCAGCACACTTGGCTGGCTATTGATCGCCACCGGGCTCATGGCCTTGTTCAGCGTACCGAAGCATTCCCCTGCGTTATCCCCAGTTTCACTACCCCAAGCTTTACAGGATAAACCGGCCCGACCGGCCGCTGTTCAGGCCAAAGCGACAAAGCGCTATTACCTGCTGCCCTTCTTCGTCTCCTGCTCCCAGGGGGTGCTGTTCTTCGAGCTGCCGCTTTCCCAGGGAAAGGACGGAATGGTCTCCACAGGCATCCTGCTCTCCCTGCTGAGTCTCGGGGCGCTAGCCACGCTCAGCCTGCTTTTTCTGAACCGCCTCTCACCAGCTGCCCGGATCGCTGCTGCGCTGCTCGGTATGGCTCTATGCTTCTTTACCCTGGCTGCATTTACCAGCATTCCTCCGGGTGTCGTGCTCTTCCTGCTCGGAGCAGCAAAAGGCGTGCTGTTTCCGGCCATGGCTTCACTGTTCATCAGTCTGGGCAGCGGCGGCCATTTGGGCCGCACATTCTCGCTGCAATCGATTGCAATGTCCCTTGGCGCTTTTGCCGGACCGGTTGCAGCCGGACAGCTGCGCGATTACGTATCCCCATATTTCATCGCCTTTGTGCTGCTGATGACTGCCATCCTCCTGCTTCCGCCTAGAGGGGATAACAAGCCTGCACCTTACCGCACTGGCCTGAACAGTCATGCTGCTTAAGAAATACTCAGCTCTTTAAATTACCATTAGGTTAGTTAAGAGATCACCCGGCCGCGGCCGGGTGATCTTTCTTTTACGACATTTCCCGGGGAATGAACACCTCTTACGCGCTGCCCTGTTAAAAATGACGAACCTTAGGTAAAATATATGTAAGCACAGGCACGTAATAATTACTTTACTTACGGGGGCGACCGCATATGTCCATTACCATCATTGTCGAAGGCAAAAACGACCGGAGCCGATTACGCCGTCTGCTTGATCCGGAAGTCGACATTTTGTGCACCTTCGGTACCTTGAGCACCCTCAAGCTGGAGTCACTGCGGCATAAAATCGGTGATGGAGACGTATATCTCTACATGGATAACGACAGCTCAGGCAAAAAAATCCGTGGAATTCTGCGTGACGCTTTTCCGGATGCCGTTCATATTTACACCCGCAGAGGATATGCAGGTGTGGAGGGCACCCCGGATGAATACAGCATTACCCAGCTCGAAAAAGCCGGGCTTGAGGAATATATCATCTATCCGCAGCCGCTTCCTTTTATGGAATCATAGCAGCACAAGAAAAGCCTTGCCGGGTCTGCCGCGTAAGAAGCGGAGCCGAGCAAGGCTTTTTAATGTAGGAATTATTTAATTGCGGGCCAGCTTGTTCAATGCATCTGCAAGAAACTCAGGCGTTACGTTCTCCGAATCTCCGGCATCGTAGAGCCCGCGGAGCTGATTATCACGGTCCACCAGTCCAATGAGATTGGCGTGGGCGAAATTATCCTTGTTATCCCCGTAGATGAGAACTTTGAAGGAATCCGCCGCAAGCTTACGGACTTCCTCCTGATCTCCGCGCAGAAAATACCAGCCGTCATAATTAACATGGAAGCGGTCAGCGAATGTTTTGATAGCCTCACGCGTATCATTCTTCGGGTCAAAGGATATGGAGATAAATTCCACGTCTTTACCGAAGCTGCCGTCCTTTTCCAGCAAATCCTGGGTTTCGGACAGCATGTACGTAGTTATGGGACAGACATCCGGACATTCCGTAAAAAAGAAATAGACCAGCCGTGCCTTCCCCTGCGTATCGGCCAGCGTGACCTGCTTTCCATCCACATTCTCCAGAGAGAAATCCTGTACCTCCCCGATCACCGGCAGTTTACTTTTGGCGAAGCTCAGCGAATTGACTGCTAAATAAACCGCCAGACCCAGCGCAATTAGCAGCAGCAGCCAGGTCCATTTGTAGCGTTTCAAGGTATGCACAGGTGTCTCTCCCCCTCTTAACCGTGAATCGTATTCAGCACAAGCACGATCAGACTGACTGTCAGGTAATTAATGGAGAAAAAGAAATTCTTCTTGGCCCAGGCATCATCATCCTTCGCCTTGAAACCGGTCAGAGTTAAATACAGCCACACCAGGGATAAGCCCGCAGATATAATGAGGTAAAAAATTCCGGCGTAATCGTACATGTACATCAGCACCGGAATAGGCAGCAGCAGCGCGACATAAGGAATCATCTGAAACTTGGTCCGCCGGACTCCCTTAACTACGGGCAGCAGCGGAAAACCTGCCGCTCTGTATTCTTCCTTGCGGCGGATGCCAAGCGCCCAGAAATGGGGCGGCTGCCATAGGAACAGCATGGCGAAGAGCAGCCAGGCCCCGAGATCCACTTTGCCTGTAACGGCTACATACCCGATCACGGGAGGCATTGCTCCGGATATTGCTCCTACTGAGGTACTCCATGTAGATGTTCTTTTAAGCCAAAGCGTGTAAACTACTACATAAACAAACATGCCGACAATGCCGAACAGCCCGGCGAGCACACCGCAGAAAGCAAACAGCACAGCCAGACCTGCAATACCAAGCCCGATGGCATAGAGCAGTACTGTGTTCGGCTTAAGTCTGCCGGTCGGCAGTCCGCGTTCGCGGGTCCGCTCCATCTTCATATCCAGGTCGCGGTCAAAATAATTATTGAACACACAGGCTGAAGCCATGACCAGCATTGTTCCAAGCAATGTCAGTATTAATCTGCCGTATTCTACATCCCAGCCCGAGGCCACCCAGTATCCTGCAAAAGCAGCGATCAGGTTAGAGCGGATGATGCCCGGCTTCGTTACCGTAATGAAATCACGCCAGCTGGCGCCTTCCCGGGGCGACTTGGCGGAAGCAGCTGCGGAATCGGAATATCTCAATTGATTGTCCACGTATGGTGTTCCTCCTTCTAAGGGACTTCTAAGCGATCCGTCGGAGTTTAAGAATGGTTACTTCGTTCTTAATTGAGAATGTTATCCACCCCGCTGTTAACTTTATCATAACAAACCGGGAAAGACTTTGACAATCATTGACCAAGATGTTCATCAATTTGACAATTGCGTGACTAAATTTATTCTCTTCCCTTAAATAAGTCAGTGTAAAATTGGGTAGTTATTAATAGGGAACTTCCGTACAAAGGAGATCTGACCAATGGATACTGCAACACATTTTGTAATGGGCCTCGGACTCGCCGGACTTTCTTTTGTTGATCCTGCCGTGGCCTCACAGCCGACGCTGGCTGGTGCTGTTATGATCGCCACAGTACTGGCTTCTCAAGCCCCGGATGCCGACACTGCGCTGCGTCTGAAGAACAACGCCCTGTACATCCGCAATCACCGGGGAATCACCCATTCTCTGCCCTTCCTGCTGCTCTGGCCGGCTCTGATTACGCTTGTTATCGGGCCGATATTCGGATTTACAGATCTTCATAACCTGAGTCATATTGCTCTCTGGAGCTTCATCGGAGTTGCCGTCCATGTGTTCTCAGATCTGTTCAATACCTATGGAACTCAAGCTGCACGCCCGTTTACGGAGAAATGGATCGCCTGGAACATTATCCATATCTTTGATCCATTTATCTTCGGCAGCCATGCGGCTGCGATTATTCTCTGGATCAGCGGGATTATCCCTCCGGCCCCCTTGTTTATCATTCTGTATATCTGCGTGGCCGTGTACTACATCTGGCGGACGCTTGTGCACGCTCGGATTACACGCAACATCAAAAATAAGGATGTGCACCACGATCCGGGTGACCGCTACTTCGTCATCCCTACGATCTCGCCTTCCCGCTGGAATGTAGTTAAAGCCAAACCGGATGGCAGCTACAATGTCGGTTTACTGAATGGCGGGCGTCTCGAATGGTTTAAGCATGCGGTGTGCTCCACTCACCCCGCTGTAGAGCATTCCAAGTCACATCCGGATATTCAGGCCTTTCTTTATTTTACCTCCTACGCCGTAGCCGAGGTCGAAGAACTGACCTCTGGTTATATTGTACGCTGGGGGGATGTGCGTTATTTACACCGCAAGCAATTCCCTTTCGTGGCGGTGCTCGTGATGGACGGCCAGTATCATCCGCTCAATACCTATGTGGGCTGGCTCAGCAGCGAGAAGCTGGACGAGCGCTTTGCGATTGATCCCGGCTCGATGAAGCTGTAGCTATAGAGCCAATGAAACAGCCAACGAAGCAGTGGTTCTCCCGAAAAAGGAGGATCGCTGTTTTGCTTTATTTACCCCTCTTACGGCTGGCTCCAGAATCCGGCCCCAAACCAAAGGGATTAATCCTCTTATTTCCGCATTATTATTGCGGATCGCCCTAAACAAAGGGATTAATCCTCTTATTTCCGCATTATTATTGCGGATCGCCCTAAACAATGGGATTAATCCTCTTATTTCCGCATTATTATTGCGGATCGCCCTAAACAAAGGGATTAATCCTCTTATTTCCCATTATTATTGCGGATCGCCCTAAACAATGGGATTAATCCTCTTATTTCCGCACTTTCGTATCGGACATCCCCCTAAGAATCTGCATCATCGTTCGGATAAGTACCGCCAGCCCCCTCTGCTGAGGGGACTCCATGCACTTTCTGGTAACTTTCCCCATAAAGTCCACTGTAAGATTTCCGAGTTCAGAAATCCGAAATAACTACAACCCGGTTCGTTTAGAGCCGGCTTGCTTTTATTGGCATGCATTCCCCCTCTTGACGCCTGGCGCAGCTTAAGGCACAATCACCATAAAGCGTTTTCACCTATTGATCACGTCAAAGAAAACCCGCAGCGCGGGAGCGCTGCGGGTTCATTCACTTGCTATTATAGAAAGGAAGGCTGCTTGTATGGGTAAAGGTCTGTCACTCTGGTTCGCAACCTCTTCAATATTGATTCTTACAGCCGCCTCCATCTGTATCAGCTATAATATATGGCTGGCACTGCTGCTTGGCGTTCTGTGTGTTCTCAACATCGGCTGGGGGTTTATCCTGAAAGCCCGGCTGAGACGCAAACAGGAGAACAGTAGACACCAGTCCTCTTAACGGTAAGGCAGGAAGCCCATCCGCTCCTTCACTCCGGCCAGGGTCTGGGAAGCCACATTGCGGGCGCGTTCCGCCCCCTCAGCAAGGATGTCACTGAGGGTGCCGGAGCTGCGGATCTCGTGATACCGCTGCTGCAGTGGCTCAAGCGTAGCTACCAGGACCTCACCAAGATCCTTCTTGAAGCCTCCGTACATCTGTCCTTCATACTTGTCGGCAATCTGCTGCAGACTCATGCCGGAGCACTCGGCATAAATGCTCATCAGATTGCTGATTTCCGGCTTGTTCGCCGGATCGAACACAACCTCACGGCCCGAGTCGGTTGTCGCACGGCTGATTTTTTTACGGATGATATCCGGTGTATCCAGCAATGCGATATAGCTGCCAGCGTTAGGATTGCTTTTGCTCATTTTTTTACTGGCGTCATCCAGCGACATGATCCGTGCACCCACTTCTGGAATATAAGGCTCAGGAACAGTAAAGAAATCTCCAAACCGGTGATTGAAGCGGCCCGCCAAATCACGGGTTAATTCCAGATGCTGCTTCTGGTCTTCCCCAACGGGTACCAGGTCTGCATTATAGATCAGGATATCCGCGGCCATCAGTGACGGATACACGAACAGTCCCGCGCCGACAGAGTCTTTGCCGGAGGATTTGTCCTTGAACTGTGTCATGCGCTCCAGCTCACCCATGGCGGTCAGCGTAGTTAAGATCCAGCCCAGTTCTGCATGCTGAGGCACATGCGACTGCATGTAGACATTCGAGATTTTCGGATCAATGCCGGCAGCCAGATAAAGCGCCGCTACCGACTCCGAATTCTCGCGGAGCGCCGCAGGATCCTGGGCGACCGTAATAGCATGCAGATCCACCACCATGAAGAAACATTCATGCTCATTTTGCAGTTTTACGAAATTCTTGATAGCACCAATATAATTACCGAGTGTTAGTGAACCGCTGGGCTGAATGCCTGACAATACTTTTTTAGCCATAATAGTACCTACCTCCATCAATTTATTCCACTTTCCGTGAACGCAAAAAGGTCCCACATCCGCAAGGGACGTGAGACCGTGGTGCCACCCTTATTCGCCGTTTGGACATTTCCCAAAATACCCTCCAAACAGCCTTAGCTTCCGTTAACGGGGAAGAACCGTCCGGTCTACTTAGGCCTGCTGCCTGTTCAAACACGGCGCTCGAGGGTCCATTCAGTCAGGAGTGTCCCACCGGTTCGCATCAACCACCGGCTTTCTGAAGGTGCACTTTCCGCTTACTTGTCCCTGTCATCACATTGTCATCATATCTTAATGCATTCATCATAGAGCGATACAGAGAAGTTGTCAAATCGCCTAACCACGGGTACATAAATCTGTTATGATAAGGATATTCGTGTTCTTTGCGATCAAGTTAAGTTAAAGGAGCAAATCTCTCATGAAACAGGTGACCAAAGGGCAGTGGGGCGGTTATGATACTTATATTCTGCATAGCCGCGAGCTGGAAGTCACGCTTTTGCCGCGGCTTGGAAACAACGTTATTTCCTTATGGGACCACAAGGAACAGCGGCAAATCCTGCGCAGGCCTGATGAAAGTGACTTAGCTTATTATATGCAGAAGCCATACCATTTCGGCATCCCGCTTTTAGTTCCCCCCGGGCGCATACGCAAAGGACAATTTGAGTTCGAGGGCATCCGGTACCAGTTCGATCAGAATACAGCTGGCGATAACCATATTCACGGCCTGCACCGGACGCAGTCCTGGTGTGTAAGCGATATCGAAGAGGATGAAGAAGGCTGCGCGGTAACGACCGAATTCAATACTGCGGACGATACCCACTGGATGGAGCAATTCCCTGAGCCGCTGCGGCTTGAAATGACGTTCCGGCTTCAGGATGCCCGGCTTCAGCAGACGCTGAAGGTTACTCATTTGGGGTCTAACAGCATTCCTTTTGGAATTGGATATCATACCTGGTTTATGATCGATGGTGAACCGGAGCGCTGGAACCTGCGACTGCCGGTTGAAAGCATCTACGAATTGAATCCTGAGCTGCTGCCCAGCGGCAAACTGCTTCCTCTAGGGGCACTAGATTCTTTACACCAGGGAATGAACCTGAAGGGTACGGATCTGGACACTGTACTTAGGATTGGAGATAGGCAGCCGGCAGAAGCTCTGCTGATGCGCGAGGACGGGTACGGGATTCGCTATACTGCGGACAAAGCCCATTTCCGCCACTGGGTGGTTTACACCAAAGGCCCGGCAGAACAGTATTTGTGTGCCGAACCGTATACCTGGCTGCCGGACGCGCCAAACCTTCAGCAGGATGATTCCTTTACAGGTTTAATTACACTAAAGCCCGGTGAGACACTGACTTTGCCGTGCACCTTTGAAATGATCTATCCTAAGCTCTAAACTTCATATAATTACCATCCTTAAAACCTTCTGATCTCGTGCATGAATTCTTCTCCTTGCGCCCATACTATCTTCACAACGGACGAAGGAGGTGAACAAACATGGGTCAAGCAGGTCAACAAGGTCGTGGAAGCCGTTCCAATAACCTGGTCGTTCCACAAGCGAATGCAGCGCTGCAGCAGTTGAAATATGAAGCAGCACAGGAGCTTGGTGTTACGATTCCTCAAGACGGTTACTACGGTAACTACACTTCCCGCGAAACAGGTTCTTTGGGAGGATATATCACCAAACGTCTGGTACAACTGGCAGAACAACAACTGTCTGGTCGTTCGTAGTAGCCTTATTTTAAGTGGATTTATCCGGCAGGCTAATGCCTGATACGGAGTAGTTTTTCAGCCCGTCTATCGCTTCTTGCCGAAGCGTAGGCGGGTTTTTTGCTAAGGGGTGATCTATGTATAGCTCAGCCGAAATATTGATCGGAAGCATCCCCGGAATGCGGGCCTTTCGGTGCGCGGATCATCAGATTGGCCATATTGTAATTCGACTCCAAAATAGCATCGACAACCACCATTCCCTGGCGAACCGCAAATTCATAGCTGATCTCACCGTGTGTCCAGCGCCGTTTGTATTTGAGGCTCTCCAGCGCCATAAGCCGGAACGAGGATTGCTGGCCGGAGCTGAGTCCATCAGGCTCTGCTGTAATTGCACCACCGCGGCCGGACAGCGGATTATGGCGGATACCAAACTTGCCGATGACATTATTCCTGATTTGCATAAAAACCGTACCGGAAGTCAACCCTGACAATTCCTCCTGCAGTTCCTTAAACACTAAATCCACCTGTCTCGCCAGCGAGAGTTGTTCCGTCCGTAGCATATTGTTCCTCCTAAAAGTTTTGTTAGCAATACTTCTCCGCTTATTCTTCGTACAAAACTCGCTTCGAAAGCATAAACTTAAGTTTTGTTAGCAATACTTCTCCGCTTATTCTTCGTACAAAACTCGCTTCGAAAGTATAAACTTAAGTTTTGTAGCAATGCTGCTCCGCTTATCCAGTTTTTGTAGAAAAACACCTTCGCATTTATGTCTAGCAGGCCTTATATAAGGCTTTAGGCTCATTATAGGACACTAAATTCAGCGCTACAACATTATTCAACATAATTGGGTGAAAGTCCCTATAAATGCGCAATTTTCATTATCGATAAATAGAATTACCGTTATATAACGACTAATTTCGACAAATAAACAGTCAAAAAAAGCCCCTAAGCAGGGGCTTTTGCGCGTTCACACATAAGTTGAACATTATAAACCATTATTCAAAAATATGAATTGTCTAACTTTTGACAAACATTTAAGCAAATTGCTCGGTCATCCGCAGGAATTCGTTAATATCTTCGACGATCAAATCGACAGCTCCCTGCCAGAAGTCCGGCTTCTTAAGATCAACGCCGAGATGTCTCAAGACCAGATCCTCCAGTGTCATCACACCGGTATCCCGCAGCAGGCTATCATATTTATCAGCAAACGATGGACCTTCTTGCAGGGCTAACCGGTACAGCCCCGTACTGAACATATACCCGACAGTATACGGGAAGTTGTAGAACGGTACATCCGTGATGTAGAAATGCAGCTTGGACGCCCAGAAATGCGGGTGATATTCAGACAGGACTCCGCAGAAGGCTTCCTTCTGGGCTTCTTCCATCAGTGCCGACAGTTCTTCGGCGTTAACCAGACCTTCTTTGCGCTTCTCGTAAAAACGGGTCTCAAACAGGAAGCGTGCGTGGATATTCATGAAAAAGGCAACGCTGTTCTGAATTTTTGCTTCAAGCAATGCAAGCTTCTCACCGGCTTCAGTGGATGCCTTTACCTGAGCATCGGCTACAATCACTTCGGCAAAAGTCGAGGCTGTCTCCGCGACATTCATCGCATAGTTCTGATTGAACAGCGGCTGGTCATCGAGCAGGAAGGAGTGATAAGCATGGCCCAGCTCATGCGCCAGTGTCGAAACATTGGAAGGCGTGCCGCTATAGGTCATAAAAATGCGTGATTCCTTACTCTCCGGGAAAGATACACAGAAGCCGCCTGGACGTTTAGCCGGACGGTCTTCGACCTCAATCCAGTTATTGTCGAAAGCATGCTCGGCGAAATCCGCCATCCTTGGACTGAATTTGCGGAATTGCGTAACAATGTCTGCTGCTGCTGCTTCATAAGGAATTTTGCCGGAGGATTTGCCGACCGGCGCATCAACATCGACCCAGGACAATGCATCCTTGCCGAGAACCTTGGCTTTCCGCTGCAAATACGATACAAGTGCCGGCTTGTTTCTGGTAATTACATCCCACATCATATCCAGGGTGGCACGCGACATCCGGTTGATGCCAAGCGGTTCCTTGAGCACATCGTCCCAGCCTCTTCCCTTGTACAGCTTCAGGCGGAAGCCTGCCAGATGATTGAGGGTGTCGGCACTGTAATCCGCAGCAGCAGCCCAGGCCTCTTCCCATTTCCGGAACATGGTCTCACGTACATTGGCGTCATCATCGCTCAGCTTGTTGAACGCTTGGCCGACAGACAGCAGTTTCGTTCCGTCTTTGTCTTCAAAGGGAATCTGGATCGAGCCTACAATCGTCTCATAATGCTCACTCCAGCCATGATAGCCGTCTACGGCAAGCTCCAGCGCAAGGCTCTCCAGCTCCGGGCTCATTTTCTCACGGGCCAGGTCACGGCTTTCACTTAGTACGAAAGAGAGCGGTGCGATCTCAGGACGGGCCATCCACTGTGTCCAAACCGCGTCTGATGTCTGGCGAAGTACACTGTCGAACTGCGAACTGATCCCCTCGAACCCGGCGCGCAGCCCTGTCACTTTAGAGGACAGCCGGACAGCTCCTTTGTCCTGCTGATTCTGGGCACCCAGACAGCCGGTAAATTCCGACGCCTGAGTCAGGCGGCCGGCGCAGCTCTGCAGCAGCTCGATTACGCCATCCAACGCTGTGGTAGCTTCTGCGTCAGCAGGAGATTCTGCACCAGCAACCTGCTTGCCCAAAGACTCTATATCCGCTTCGAGCTTCTTAAGAAAGTCCTCAAACTGGGGAGAGGATGAGCCTCCCGGAAAAATAGAATCCAAATCCCAGGTTAACGATATCGGTTGTTTCATTGGTTTCCACCATTCCTTTACTATCATTTGGTTTTCTTTGTATTTGGCCTGAAGCCATGGTAAAGTGAATTACGAAAAGCGTGGCGCCAGCGGCTCCACAGCTAACATTAAACTTAGGAGGGCTGCAACATGAAACCACTGCAAATTTCACCGGAAACAGCGATCACCCTATCCAAACAGCTGGGCGTTCCCCTGGAACACTTGATGCATATGCCTCAACATATTTTGCTGCAAAAAATCGCCGAATTATCCAAGAAGCAGAGTGAAGGTACCAGCGGGACAGAGGCATCACCTGAGAAGGGAACCGAATGATTCCTTTCAGCCATACCTGGCCTTATGACATTATTTATGGTGACCTGTATGTACAATATTGTCCGTTCTGCAACGAGGAAAATGTGCTTTTGCCGATGAAGCCGAAGGAATTGCAGCTCGTGCGCGACGGCAAAAAAAAGCTGCTGGTTTTCCCCTGCTGCAGTACAAGCCCGACGGTCATCGATAATGACGCTGACTATCTGCTGTTTGACCGTGCTGTCCGCTGAGTAATCGGAGTAAACAACCCCATATACCGCTGTTACCATGACAGCTGCTAATAAAGCGCAAAAGAGGGCTCTCTCTGTTTTGCGCTTTTTTTGACTGCACATACCTGCACTCCGTTACAAGCGGCTATAGATTGGGAATGCTGTCCGGATCAACATTGTCACCGCGCATCTGTTCACGCAGCAGCGTCCATTGCTCACGGGCCGCCCGGATCATCGCAGCGTCCATAATCCTCTGGTCATTAATCAGACGCGAGAACCATTTCACTGCGTTTAAATACTCCCCTATTCGTCTGTTCAACTCACCAATCAGAAACATCAGGCGGGCATCATTGCCGCCCATTCCGTCATTCTCAAATACCTTGATATACTCATCCAGGGAATACCGCAGGAAACGCTGCTCCAGCGCCGTCTCCCCCTTATAACGGTACATCCAGGCGATATGGTGCAGATGGCTGGCAATAATCCGTTCCTTGTCCTGGATACATTGGGCGCAGATCAGTGCTAGCTTGTAGGTTTCAAGAGCGGTTTCCCAGTTGCGTTTCCCGCCGAAATCCCGGTTTTTCCAGCGGCTTCCTACCTGTTCGTTAAATGCTTTGCGCTGCCAGTCGGCCAGCTTGTCGGCTGAATTCTCCGTGGAGGCGAACCCGCATTTGGGGCAGACGCGCACAACATAATAATCGGGATTCTCATCTTTGTAATAGGAGCAGAAATCTGCATCACGGCGTATAGCTCTTTTAAGGCTTGGGCGCACCCGCGAGGTGGAAAATTCATGTTCACAGTTGCTGCAAATTACGTTAATTGAATACAGGGGGACTAATTCTGTCAAATGCCCTCATCCTTTCGCGATCAACTACTCCTTACTCCTCAGGCATGTTGACAAAATGATGTGCAGGTCCAGCAAGCCGGCTCAAAACAAATGAACGGAGCGGTTCCTCTACACCGGTTTCCTCCAGTGCCTCTTTCATACAGTCCAGCCATTCGTCGGCACGCTCCGGTGTAATCGGAACATGCATATGTCTTGCTCTCATCATCGGATGGCCATGCTGCTGTGAGAATAGTGCAGGCCCGCCAAAAAACTGACTGAGAAATTGATACTGCTTTTCCATAACAGGAGTAATATCGGCAGGGAATAACGGGCTTAGCTGCGGATGAAGCTGCACCTTGGCATAAAACACTTCCACCAGACGGTGAAGTCCCTCAGCGCCCCCCAGGTTATCATATAGACTAGCGTTTGGATTCATCGGAGGTTACCAGCTTTCTTCCATATTAATGTACGGCTAAATTTATTATACCAAAAAAAAAGGCGCTAAACTTAAGTTTAGCACCTTGGGAGTTATTTAATAGGTCCTAAATTCCTCATCACCTGGAGGGACGAGCGAGACCCGGATAACATATACAAAAGCACAAACGAGAACTCCGGCAACTACACTCATCACCATCACTCCATCCCTAATTATTAATATAAAAAAGGTGTGCATTAATTAATTTTATAATACCATAATTCAAGCTGAAAATCACAGAGAAATGTAATCGCTTTCCGAACTTTTTTGTGCTGTTTGTCCTACTTTCTGCATACATCTAACCATAGACCGGGAGGCGTTGCTTATGACTTTCAAAAAGCTGGGCGGACCGCTGCTGGGCCTGCTCCTGGCCGGCTGTATGCTGCTGGTGCTGCTGCACCCGGCAAATACGCTTGCCGCAGCACTGCGCGGGCTGGCCATCTGGTGGGACGTACTGTTCCCTTCGCTGTTTCCATTCTTCGTCATTTCCGAAATGCTGCTTGGCTTCGGGGTAGTGCATCTTTTCGGGGCTCTGCTCGATCCGCTCATGCGCCCGCTGTTCAATATCCCCGGCAGCGGCGGTTTTGTGGCCGCCATGGGATATGTATCAGGATATCCAGTCGGTGCCAAATTAACCGCAAAGCTGCGCGACCAGCAACTGATCAGCCGGGTGGAAGGCGAGCGGCTGGTGGCCTTCACGACCTCCTCGGACCCGATTTTCCTGCTGGGTGCGGTATCGGTCGGCTTTTTTCACGATGCCTCCTTAGGGCTTGTGCTGGCACTCTCGCACTACGGCGGCGGATTGATTGTGGGTCTTCTGATGTCCTTTCACGGGCGCCAGGACAAACCCGCTGTCATGTCTAAGCACCCTGACGGGTCGTCCGGTCTGCCACAGGCTGCGGAGGGACAACGCGAAGGAAGGCTTCGCTTGGCGCTGAACTCCATGGCTGAGGCCCGGCGCAGGGATGGACGGAGTTTGGGCGAGCTGCTTAAAAGCGCAGTGCAGTCCTCACTGCAGCTTATTATTGTCGTCGGAGGGCTGGTTGTATTCTTCAACGTGCTCATGGAGCTGCTCACCCGCGCCGGCGTTATGTCGGCCCTGTTCAACGTCCTTGGCAGCCTGCTGTCCTTCGCGGGCTTCCCGCCCGGGCTGTCGGCGGCGTTGGCCAGCGGCTTCTTCGAGGTGACGATTGGCGCCCGTTCAGCCGGTGAAGCCGTTGCTTCTGTCCCCCTGCAGTTCAAAGCAGCAACGGCAGCCTTCATCCTCTCTTGGGGCGGATTATCGGTTCACGCCCAGGTAGCGAGCATTCTGAACGGTACAGGCCTGCGCTATCTGCCCTTTATGGCAGCAAGGCTGGTGCATGCCTTCCTGTCTGCGGTCTTACTGCTCCTTCTCTGGAAACCCGTCGTTGGTTCCAGGCTGTCTGCAGGCTTCAGTTCTTTACCTGCTTTTACCGGATTTTCCTCTTCACCGGTCTCCGGCTTGGCCGCCAGCCTCGGTCTGCTGGGCGTGCTGCTGGGAGCAGCCCTGGTGCTGTCTCTGCTGGTCTGGCTGCTGCGAAAAACTCCGCTGCTCCGGCCGCGGCCATAAGCTGACTATTAGTATCCCCTTCAGGCATTCTGCACACCGCCGCTGCGATTCTTTACAGGTTCAAATATTGTGTTCCAGGTCAAGATTGATTATGATCGTTGTATGACTGAAACATACAAAGGAGCCTGTACATCTTGAGATATTATGTTCTGGACCGCGGAGACGAGTTGTCCATTAAACTTGCGGAGCAGTTTCACAAGCTGGCGGCGGAGCGTAACCTGGAGCTGGACGCAGAGTCTCCGGAAATCGTCATCTCCATTGGCGGAGACGGGACCATGCTGCATGCATTTCATACGTTTATCGATCAGATTCCCAATCTTGCTTTTGTCGGTGTGCACACCGGCCATCTCGGCTTTTATGCAGATTGGAAGGCAGAGGAGCTGCCTGCCCTGATCGACCATATGTGCGGAACAACCGATTTAGCGCCACATCAGCCGCGCATCGTGCGCTATCCGCTGCTAGAGCTGGAAATTCACAAGAAATCCGGTTCCACTTCCCACATTGCGCTTAATGAGTTCACTCTAAAGGGTGTTGACGGAACAGTGGTCATCCAGATGGATATCAATGATGTTACGTTCGAAATGTTCCGCGGGGACGGACTGTGCATTTCTACACCGTCAGGCAGTACAGCCTATAACAAGAGCCTTGGCGGCGCAATGGTGCATCCTTCGATAGAAGCGCTGCAGATTGCCGAAATAGCTTCCATTAATAATCGGGTATTCCGTACGATGGGTTCGCCCCTTATGCTGCCCAAGCATCATCACTGCGACATTTTTTCGCGCAAGGATCAGCGTCTTTTGCTGACGGTTGACCATAACAATATTCCTGTGGATGATCTGATTTCTGTCCGCTGCCAAGTATCCGACAAAAAAATAAGCTTTGCCCGGTACCGCCCGTTCCCTTTCTGGAACCGCGTCCGCGAAGCTTTTCTGATCTGAGGATCGGACTCACCTATGATTTACTAGCCGGGAAATGCATGCAATCCCGGCTCTTTTATGCGCAGTAAATTTTACAAACTTTTCTATTCTATCTGACATGAATTGATAGACAGAGAGAAAAATCAAATGGTATAATGAACCTATTTTACATAGTGTTGCTACTTAAAGGAGAGAGAAACTGTTGAAAAAACTATTGTCCTTAATTGGAGTAAGCCTACTGGCTCTCGTGCTTGCGGTCCCCGCTTTTGCCGCCGCCAAACCGATCTCCGTCTATGTCAACGGCAGCAGTCTTACATTCCCTGCCGGCGCCCCGTACCTTGATAATAACTCTGTACTGGTACCTTTCCGGGTTGTTTTTGAAAAGCTTGGAATGCAGGTGTTATGGGATGCCAAGACTGGAACGGTTACCGGAACCAGCGCTAATCTTACAATCAGCCTCAAAATCGGCAGCAACCGTGCTTCCGTCAACGGTACGGTTAAGAAACTGACCGTAGCCCCTGTTTCCAGCAAAGGCACCACCTACGTCCCGCTCCGTTTTGTAGCTGAGGCTACCGGCGGCACTGCGGTCTGGGATGCTGTTAACAGAAGTGTGAAGATCACCACTGCTGTCTCAACAGCAGCAAGTGATGAGAAGGCTATCACAGCACTCATCAAGCAGGCTGTCCAATACTATAATGAGGAAAAAGCCGTAAGCTATTACTCCCTTGTCGATGACGGGGACAGCTATACGGATGAGGTCTCTTCCTTGAACTCCTTTTTCCAGAATTATGATATGGAAACTACACTTGAGACTCTTAAAATCCTAAGTATTCAAGGCGATGAAGCCACTGTCTACACCGTCGAGAATGAAATCCGGACCGGCGGATATTACATGCCGGATGAGAAAGTCGAATATCTGTACAATCTCGTCCGCACCAATGGTGTATGGAAAATTTCCGAAATCAATGCACAGGAAAAGACAGTTCTGCTGACACGTGAACAAGGCATGAAATCCGCCGATATTCCGCAAGGCTATGCAACCACCATCAAGGACAATCTCAACAAGTACTTCCAGGCAATGACGAGTGAGAACATCGACGGAACGATGGCCCAGATGAGCTCATACGGGGAAGAGTATGATGCATCCAGCAAGGCGGATTTGCAGGATATTTTCGATAATTACGATCTTCAATATACACTGAATACCTCGAATATCTACTACTATGCTTCAGGCGAAGCCGCTGTTTACGCTGAAGTTACCGTAAAAGATGCCGGGACCGGTGAAACCTACGAACAGCCAATGATCTTTCTGTACTATCAATCGGAGACAGGAACATGGACGATTGATGATTTCTACTATCTCGATTAGGCTGGCAGCAAGCTCAGGAGGCATTGCAATCGCATTACCAAATAAACTCAAAGGGTGCATCCACTAATGAAATCAGCTAAAGTGATCACTGCTGTTCTCAGCGGCTGTCTGGCGCTGTCTGTCATGTTCTCGCCGGCAGCTCTGGCAGCCGACAGCACGCAGACCTCTTCGAATACCGATCTGATTAATGAAATCATGCAATATTTAGAACAATATAATGTAGAAGGCGTTGATCAGGATACATTGATCCGCGGCGCAATTGACGGAATGGTTAACACACTGGAGGATCCTTACAGCACCTACTTTACCAAAGAAGAAGCCGCTGAGTTTGAGAGTATGGTCGACCTAGAATATGTAGGCATCGGTGTAAGACTGGTGTATACTCCTGTTACTAAAGAGCTATACATTGAAGAGGTTATTGCAGGTTCACCGGCTGAGCAGGCCGGCCTGAAACGCGGGGACACCATCCTCAAAATCAATGGCGTTGCGGTAAGTGATACTGCGGGTGATGAGCTTGCCGGTACCGCGGGAACGAAGGTTTCCCTGCTCATCAGCAGAAACGGCGCCAGCAAAACCATCAGCGTGACCAGAAATGATATCACTTCGACCTCAGTCACCGGACAAATCATTGGTGATCATACCGCCTATATCACGATTACCGGTTTCAGTCAGAGTGCTGATGAAGAATTCTCCACAGTTCTTGACAGCATGCGGGCAGCCGGTATGCAATCACTGGTTCTGGATTTACGCGATAATACAGGCGGCTATATGGATTCGGCCTATAATATTGCCTCTAAATTCATAGATTCAGGGATCATGATGTACACCTCCGATCAAAGCGGCGCGCTGACTCCGGTAACAATTACTGCCGGCAGCAAAATTGGCGTACCGGTGGTTGTACTCACCAATGAATATACTGCCAGCGCTTCTGAAGCGTTGACAGGCGCCTTGCGGGACAACAAACTTGCAACCATTATCGGTACCCGTTCTTACGGTAAAGCTCGGATCCAGAGCCTTCTGCCCGTCTCCAATGGCGACATGCTGAAGCTGACCACCATGAAGTATCTGACTCCGAATAAAGAAGACTTCAACCATATCGGACTGGCTCCGGATATTGAAGTAGAGGGCTCCACGGCTCAGCTGATCACCGCCCTGCAGATTGCAGGTCTGACCAGCATCACTCTGGCCGGCGATAACCATATCCTGGACGTCAATGGTCATGCATTTGCCGGAAATCTGGGGTTGGTGAAGCAGGGAAATAAGGTGTATGCTTCGGCACGTGTACTCGCTGCACTTGTTGAAAGTGACATTACTTGGGATGCCAAGAACAAGAAGGTACTGCTCACGAACGGAGCCGGCAAAGCATTCGGCTTCACGCTGGCCTCTAAAGAGGCCATTACCAAAGACTATGAAACATTGATTGAACTCGGTGCTTTCGCGAAGAAGTTTCCCGCGTTCACTTGGAGCTACAATGCTTCATCTAAACAATTGAAATTATCTGTTAAATAGATTTTTCACGTAGTAAGACGAAAAGAGCACCTCATCACACCATTTAAATGGCTGATGGGGTGCTCTTTTTGGTAGACCGCCGTTAATTCGAAGGGTTTTGCGGCGGATTCGGAGCCTGGTTATGCGAGTGATTCGAATGTTGGTTGTGCTGTCTGCCTTGGGACTCTTTATGGTTTTTCTTGCCCTGCGAGTCCTTATTCCGGTGATTCCGGCTCTGATGCTCGCGTACTGGTCTATCCTTGCCATTATGCTCTCTGGAGGAAGCCCCTCCATTCGCTGAGGATTTGGATGGAGCCTCCCGCTGTTCTCTGACGGTTGCCGCCGGCTCTGCGGATTCCTCTAAGGACTCCTCCTCCGTGCCGGGTTCAGGAATTTCTTTGATCAGAATATCCTTAAAGGTACCCTCTTTCGGCAGTTCCTTCAGCTTATGCAGCACAAAATAGGCACAGCCAAAGTTGCAATACTCATTAATATAATCCACCATGCCGGAAATCGCTGTATCCCGGTTCACCTTAGGGTGATTGTCCCGGTAAAAGCCCTTTAAGCGCAACTGGCTGTAGCCCCAGTCACCGATTATATAATCGTAACGGTCCAGGACCTCGCTGTAACGCCCGCGGAATGCCTCCGGGTTCCAGCCGTCTTTATGATCGAGCATCAGCTCGTAACCTTTTCCACCTATAACGATCAAGCGTGTGTCGCCTGCCTTTCATTTTATCTGAGGGGGGCGTTGATGGAGCCCGTCATTCCGATGGATTTTGGATTTCCGGTCGCTGTTGTTGTCTGATTTCCTCGATTAATCCGCTAAGCGGTTGAAATCAGACAACAAAGGCGAACGCTGCCGCTCCTCCAATTCCAAAATCCCTCTCCATGACTTCCATCAACGCGGGTGTGTGTAGCAAACCCCAAGAGTAAGTTGATCGCTCACGCTCCAACCCCCACCTTTATTAAACCTTAAAAATCCGCAAGCCTTACAGGCTCACAGAACGCTCCTCACGGGTCTTAGCAGCGGACTTGACCTGATCATGCGCATGGTACGAGCTGCGGACAAGCGGTCCTGCTTCCACATGACTGAAGCCGCGTTGCAGCCCCTCTTCCTTAAGCGCAGCGAATTCTTCCGGCGGATAGTATTTCACCACGTCCAGATGTTTGTCGGAAGGCTGCAGGTATTGCCCCAAAGTCAATATATCACAATCTACTGCCCGGAGATCATCCATGGCCTGCAGGATCTCGTCCCATTCCTCGCCTACGCCAAGCATGATGCTCGATTTGGTCGGAATATCCGGCTTCATCTCTTTTGCCCGGCGCAGCAGCTCCAGGGACCGGCGGTACTTGGCTTTCGCCCGTACACGGTCAGACATCCGCTCTACGGTTTCGATATTATGATTCAGAATATCCGGGCGGCTGTTCATGACAATCTCCAGACTCTCCCGGTCTCCAAGAAAATCAGGAATCAGCACTTCCACACTGCATAACGGGAGCCGCTTGCGGATAGCCGCCACAGTCTCGGCAAAGATACTGGCGCCTCCATCCTTCAGATCATCACGGGCTACACTGGTTACTACACAGTGCTTAAGCTTCATACCTTCTGCGGCTTCCGCAACACGTTCCGGCTCGAGAAGATCAAGCTCCGTGGGCTGGCCTGTATTAACAGCACAGAACCGGCAGGCACGTGTACAAATGTCACCGAGAATCATAAAGGTAGCCGTGCGGTTCGCCCAGCATTCATAAATATTCGGGCAGCGCGCTTCCTCACATACGGTATGTAAAGTTTTGGACCGCATCATGCCTTTAATATCCTGATAATTATCACCGGTCGTTAACTTGATTCTAATCCAGTCTGGCTTGGGCTGTTTGGCTGTTCGGTTAGTCAAAATAATAAACCCCGCTTTCACCTGAATATAAGTCTCATGGTTAAAAGTTGCTGCCTCATATTATAGCATGTGCAATAGGCATTTGCCTGTTTTTGTGAAATTTGCCTGACTAAATTTTATCTCTCCATTCAGGAGCTTTGCCAGATACGGATAAAAAACAGCATTTTGCTCCAATCTATAACAAAAGCACCCGGCAGCTGCCTAAGCTAAGGCTGTTGCCGTCATTCCACGCCCGGATTATAGGAGGTAGTTATCATGCTGGCCTTGTTCAAAAAGACCCTACCATGGAGAACCGTATTGTGCCTGTCCGCAGCCGCAATGCTGTGGGGCGCAAGCCAGGCTGCCGCCGCTGAAGCCGCCCGGAAGGACAACCTTCCGGCCGTCCAGTCCGGCAGCACTTCCGCAGCAGGCATAGTTGACCCTGCGGCAGCACGAAAAGAATTGTATGAGCAGATGAGTGCAGCCACTAGTATTCCCTGGTTCCGCTTCGCTGCGATTGATCAATACGAACGAACCATCGCCAAGAAAAAAGCAACCGCAGATGCTCTGGCACCCTCCCGCATTACCGCCATCAGCATTCCGGGTCCGGTATGGTCCGGCCCGCTGAATCCGGACCAGGCGGATACTTCTCCGGAATCGATCAGTTTCTTTGGCGGAATGGGGTATGACGGTTCAGGAGATGGCTTAGCTGATTCTTCAAATGATGCTGACCTGCTCTACAGCATGGCAAGGCATCTGCTGAAATACGGCAATTCTGCCAATGACTTCAGTATCGGCGTCTGGGAGTATTATCATAACGGCCGTGCCGCCCAGCGGGTGGCCCAGTTTGCCAAGCTGTACGAGCATTTTGGACGGCTGGATTTATCCGGCAGCGCCTTTCCGCTGCCCCTCGGAAATAAATATGCTTACCGCAGCACCTGGGGCACAGGCAGAAGCTGGGGAGGCGCCCGTATTCATGAGGGAACGGATCTTTTTGCCCCTCAAGGCCTGCCTGTACGCAGCACCTGCTTCGGCATCGTTGAGACGAAAGGCTGGAACCGCTACGGCGGCTGGCGGATCGGTATCCGGGATATTGAGAACCGCTACCACTATTACGCGCACTTATCCGGTTATGATAAGTCGGTCACAAGCGGAGATATTGTAACACCAGGCCAGATTATCGGCTGGGTCGGCAGCTCCGGCTACGGCAGCCCAGGCACTCAAGGCAAATTCCCTCCGCATCTGCATTACGGCATTTATCGTGACCGCGGCACTACGGAATGGGCCTTTGATCCCTATCCGCTGCTGAAGCAGTGGGAGAATCAGGAGTACCGGGCTCTCCGGAAAAATAAGAAGAGTAAATAAGCATTCGTGAATCTGCCGGATTTCAGTACAGCAGCAAACAGCCGAAGGGTTCAATCTCCACGAGTATCCGGCCAGAATTCCGGATGGTTGCCCCGCTGAGCAGGTCGGTCAGCACATTTTTGTCAGAACGGAGGCTGCATAGTTCAAGCTGGTAGGCATTCGGAGAATTATTAATGATCACGCCGATCTTATCCTGTTCCCAGCGCCGGACAAAACCAAGCACACCCCGCACTTCGTCAGTGAACCAGGGGCGGAATGCACCCTTTTGCAGGATGGTATGCTGTCTTCTCAGGGCAATCAGCGTCTTGTACCATTCATGCAGCTCCGCATTCTGCTCCTGCGCCTGCCAGAGCATTGGTTTCCGGCAGTGCGGATCGGTCGCACCCTCCATGCCAACCTCATCTCCATAATAAATCATCGGAATGCCGATATAGGTCAGCTGAAAAAAAACAGCCAGCTTCATCCGCTTAAGTGCCGTGCCTTCCCGGTCCCAGCCGCGTCCATTCTCCTTGCAGGCTGTCAGGAAGCGCTCTGTATCATGGCTTCCGAGCAGCTGGAACATGGCCGAGTTGGCCTGATCGTTGCATAAGGCTTCAGCATGAAGCAGCTGCTCCATAAAGCGCGCCGGTCCGCTCGCCTGCAGTGCAAAAAACTCCAGCACCGCCTCCCGCAGAACATAATTCATCCCGCCATCAAACTGGTCTCCCCTTAGCCACGGGCCGGATGCATGCATAATTTCCCCAATCAGCAGCAGTTCGGGGAACTCCGCTTTCAGCTCCCGGCGCAGCCGTGTCCAGAACTGGGGATTCACTTCATTCGCCACATCCAGACGCCAGCCGTCAATTCCCGCTTCACGTACCCAATATTTGGCCACAGCAAGCATATAATCAGCGGTCTCGGGGTTATCCATATTCAGCTTAGGCATAGAAGCCTCTGCTTTGGCAAAGGTTTCATAGGTAGGCGACGGAAGCTGACGGACCGGGTAGGAACGGATAAAGAACCAGTCTTTATACCGTGAATGCTCGCCATGCTCCAGGACATCCCTAAACGCAAAAAACGTATCTCCCGCATGGTTGAACACCGCATCCAGCAATACTTTAATGCCATGGCGGTGCGCTTCTTCAACAAGTGCCTTAAGGTCGTCTATGCTGCCAAAAGCCGGGTCAATCCGGTAATAATCCGAAGTATTGTATTTATGTTCAGAAGGTGACTCAAAAATAGGTGTCATGTATACAGCCGTTACCCCCAGCTCCTGGAGGTACGGTATTTTTTCGGTGATGCCCTGCAGAGTTCCCTGGTTGAAGCTGCTGGGATAAATCTGATAGACAACAGACCCGGTGCTCCAGGAGGGCAGCTTCAGCGCCTCCGACCTGTGCATATAGGCATACTGAAAAGACCCGGCATGCTCTCTGTTTACAGCCACTCCCCTCTCTCCGAACCATACATACTCACCTGCCGGGTTCTGGGCATGAAACAAATATCTGCATTTACCCGTTTCCGTTAAAATCACGGCCTCATGAATCTCATAGGCACCGGCAGAACCGACCCGCTCCATCAGCAGCGGCTGTTCGCTGCCGGGTGAATCATAACGGTCGGAATGAATTACGGTACAGCATAACTGCTGGCCGCCTTGCACGAATAACCGCAGCTTCAATGCACCCGGGCCGGCGGGAAAAGCAAACGGGTCTTCGGCAGTATGATAGAAAAACCAGCGTGTAGGCATATTTATACAGTCTCCTTTTGAAGGTATGATTGATCCGGTTCTATTAATAAGAATGAACTATTTACTGATGCTAGGAAACCGGTTTCCCTCAATCGAAATTAACATGTACTGGATATGTTGTCAATGTAATTCAGACGTATTCCATACAGCAAAAGCCTATTCCACAGACTGATGTGAAATAGGCTCTTTCTGAGGGATACCGCTATTCCCCAAGTTCCATACTCGTCATGAAGCTCCTGAGTTTTCAATGAATTGCAGCACTTCGTTCAATACCCGCTTACTGTCGTTGCAATGGCAGACCATATGGCCGCTTTTTTCGATCAAGAGCATCTGCTTGCGTTCGGAGGGAATGGTCTGCTGAAGAAAGCCTGCGCTTTTGGTCTTTACCAGGTGATCCCTTTTGCCCTGCACGATCAGGGTGGGGATTGTTATTTGCGGATAGATGTCAAAGCTCTCACGGACAAGCCGCTGAAATTCCCGGGTGGCCTTTGCCGGTGTGGAGCCGAATTTGCTGAAGTAATTCTTAAGCATGGTCAGGCTGCCCAGCGTTCTCAGAATCTCGAGCGGATTCAGCGGGAATACAGGCGTTGACAGCAGTGTGAGTGATTTGATACGGGCCGGATATTGCACAGACAGATGGGAGGCGATCAGCGCACCGGTAGAAAAACCGATCAGATGGACGGCCTCATGATCTTCAAGCAGCTTATGCAATTCATCTTCAGCACTTTTCTGCCAGTCAAACCGGTCTGACTGCAGCAGATCCTGTCTGCTGCCGCCATGGCCTTTCAAGGTAAACGTCCGGGAGTGGTAATTATGCTGCTCCATAAACTGTGACAACGGGGAGATTTCATATTCGCCGCCGGTGAAGCCGTGAATGAACAAACAGCCGTTCATGACCTGTCCTCTTTTCCTATATGGGATATACCACAGAGTTGAGTTTTACGGCTTATTTTATCCATTTATTGAAAATTAAACCTTAACGGTGTATTCGTCAAGGTTTAATTCATGTTACTCCCCTCCGCCCGCATCTGTGCTGCTGTTCACTGCATTCCCCGCGTTCCCTGAATTCCCGCTGCCGGAAGATGGCGTGTCTGCAGCACCGTTGTCCTGATCCGCACCTGTGCCGCTTTCTCCGGCATCTGCCCCGGCATCCGTTTCCCCGGTCTTGGCTCCGGGCTGTTCAGGCGCCGGAATTGCAATCCCCGGCGCGCTGCTGCCGTTCTCTCCGACAGGCCTGCCCTGGTTGTCGTAATAATACATCGGCACATCTCCCACAACCATCAGATAGGACACAGGAATTTCTGTATCCACCACCTGCGGCTCCATATCAAATGGAACGACGACGGCGACTTCGGTAACGATATGAATATATACCTCGACCAGAATCATATTAATACCCGCATTTTTCTGGCGGGTATTCAACTCTACCTTCACCGCTCCCTGCGGTTCAATCTTAATCGGAACATCGGGGCCGAAGGAGGCAATGAGCGGACTGTCCAGTGCCTGGCCGAGCGGAATATGCTCTGTCCGGTTATGCAGCTCCTGCAGTGTGGACTGAATGACCTCTGCCGCCTGTGAGGTGATCCGCATATGCTCTCTGTAATTAAGCATGAAGCCTGATATTTTGCCGTTCTTATCCGTTTTCCAGTCGATCAGCGCCTCCGCGTTGCCCCCATCGGCGACCTGTGAGGTAATCGCCTTGTTAATCGATTCCGTAGCAATTTGCTTCACCCGGATCTGGGCCAGGTGAATGATCGGCGGGCGCAGATGCTTCTCCACATAACGCAGGCCCTGCAGCACGCCCAGTACCAGCACCAGGCTCAGAATGAGCCAGAAGCGCCCCCGTCTGCGCGGCCGCGTTGCAGCTCCGGCGCTGCCCCCATTCCTGCCGCTGCCGCCCGGCAGCCTGAACAGCTTCCCGCCGCTTCGGACTCCGCCGGTCATGCCCTGGCCCGACAGCCGGCTTGCGGAGCCCCGCGGTCTTGCCTTAAAGGCCGGACTGCGCCCCGCCGGACGCGGAGTTCCGGCTCTCGACGGCTTCGCCTTGAATGCCGGGCTGCGCCCTGCCGGTCTCGGCAAGCCGTTCCAGCTCACCTTCGGCAGCCGCAGGCGGCCCAGGTTCGGCATCACGGCTCTCCGGCTTCCCCACTTTCGAATTCTGCCCATGTTATGTTCGTCCCTCCCGGTATCCCTGCGGTCAAGCCGCCTCCAATTACTATAGGGTATTCAGGCAGGGGGCAAAAAAGAAGAACGTCCCTCCAGTGCAGGCACTGGAAGAAACGTTCTTGTACGATAAAATATGATGTTACTCCATCCGTTTCCGCTTATCCTCCTGCAAATGCCCCCAGTGGAAACGCACGAAGACCGCAAGCAGCACCGCAATGAAGACCGCATACCAGAGCAGGAACCCGTTCCATTCCTCTCTGGGGACAATAAGTGAGGAGCCAATCGTGCCAAACAGCCAGATATAGGACAGGTTGCCAAGCACGGTGCCCCAGATCACAGCCGAAGCCTTAATCGGCGAGACTGCGGCCATAAAATTAATAATATTGCTGGGCATAATGGGTACGGTGCGCAGCAGGACCAGTGTCCAGATCCCGTACCGGTCGAGATAACGCTGCCACTTGTCATAACGTTTCAGCTTGGAGCGCCATTTCCGGTCAAACCAGCCAAACAGGTATCTGCGGAACAGGAAATAAACAAGCACCGAGCCCAAATTGCAGGCCATCCAGCTGACCAGCATCCCGCCAATGATATTAAATTCGGATACATGCAATACAATCAGTACCGCCAGCGGAAAAAATCCGAATAAACTCTGCAGCAGGGTAAGCGGAATCGTTGCCAGTAAAATGTAGGGTCCGCTCAGGCCCAGACTTTGCAGCAGCCAATCAATCCAGTTGTTTATGATCTCTGTCATGGAGCTGTCTCCTTTCTCGGCTATTGCTTCATCAGCTCCGCTAAGTACTTATATATGGTTTATTTTTCAAGAAAAACACCCCTTACGGGGTGTTTATTGAACAAGGATTATAAGGTGCATATGAAAATGTATGTAAAGAACAATCACCGGCTAAAAAAAGGATTCACCGTCATCTTACGGACGGTTACAACTTTGTAGCCATATGTTCTTTTCATCATAGCATACATTTTCAACTGCTGCAAAAGCGGACAAGCCGCCGGGTTATGCTATTCTTGTGCCTGAACAATCCAGCTTTCCACCTGCTCGGCATGCTCTTCCACCCAGCTCTTGGCCGCATCTTCCGGTGCTGCTCCGGCTTGAATATCAACCATAACCTGTTCCATATCTTCAGGAGTCCACTTGAATTGATCCAGGAATTGATACACCTCCGGTATATCCTCCGCTAGGCCCGTACGCACCATAGTATGGATCTCCTCGGCTCCCCCGAATACACCTTTAGGGTCTTCCAGATATTTCAGATCCATATTGGCGAACATCCAGTGCGGGGTCCAGGCCGTCACTACAATCGGCTCATTGTTCTGGTATGCTTTTTCCAGCTCCTGAACCATTGCCGCTGACGAGCTTTCCAGCAGCGTATAGTCACTCAGGCCGTAGTCTGTAATAGCCTGCTCGGTAGACATCATAATCCCGGCCCCCGGCTCAATACCGACAATCCGGCCCTGTAGCTTTTCCGCCAAATCACTGTTCTTCAAATCTTCAATCGAATTGATCTCCACATACGTCGGAACAGCAAGGCCGGTCTTTGTGCCTTCCAGATTCGCGCCTAGATCTTCCATTTTATCGCCGTATTGCTCCAGATATGAAGCATGTGTGCCGGGCAGCCAGGCTGCAACCATCGCATCAGCACTTCCGTCCGCGACACCTGCCCACATCGGACCGGCATCCACCTGCAGCATCTCCACGCTCATCCCGAGCTTCGACTCCAGCACTTCCTTAACAACATAAGTGCTGGCAATCTCCGAATCCCAGGCCACGTAAGCCAGCTTCACCGTTTTCCCGCCGCTTGCCTCCGATGAACATCCGGCCAAGAGAGCTACCAGCAGCACAGTTAGCAGTAATCCTACACTTTTCTTCTTTATCAATCTCATCACACTCCTATAGTTGTTTGGGTTTGAACAGCTTCTGTGTCAGGCGGTCGAGCAGAATCGCAATAATGACGATCGCAATCCCCGCTTCAAAGCCTGCTCCAGTCTTCGCCTGTGATACCGCCCGATATACGTAAGCTCCTACGCCCTGCGCACCGATCATCGACGAGATCACAACCATCGACAGCGACAGCATAATCGTCTGGTTAATGCCGGCCATGATGGTCGGCAGGGCAATCGGCAGCTGCAGCTTGAACAGCTTCTGGCCTGCCGTAGATCCGAAGGCATCCGCCGCTTCGACCAGCTCAGGCGATACCTGGCGAATCCCCAGATTGGTCAATCGGATCGTTGGCGGAATCGCAAATATAATAGAAGCTATCACTCCGGGAACGACGCCCAGCGAGAAAAAAGATACCGCAGGCAGCAGGTACACAAACGCTGGCATGGTCTGCATAAAATCAAGCACCGGAGTCACGATATTCTGCACAGTTTTGCTCTGGGCACAAAGCACACCGACCGGAACGCCGATCAGTACAGCCAGTACCGAGGCGGTCAATACTAGCGCCAGCGACTGCATAGACGGGTTCCACAGGCCGAGATTATCAATCAGCAGCAGCCCGATCACCGCAAACAGCGCCATACGCCACTTGCCGATCCAATAGGCCAGCGCAGTAATAATTAGAGTAAGCACAATGGCCGGAAGGAAGGTTAACACGGCTTCAATCCCGTTTACCATTCCGCCGATCACAGCATGAATGAGGTCAAAGAAAGGGCCAAAATAAGTCATCAGCCAGTCCTCAAGCCACTCGATGCCTTTGCCGACCGGTAATTTAGGGATGTTCATGAGCCAAGACCTCCTTCCGGAACTGCATTGCCGGCAAGTGCGGACAACACGGCTCCTTTAATGACAATTCCCTTAAGCTTGTCGCTGTCGTCCACCACTGCAACGGGCAGATGAGTCTCTGACATGAGCTCAAACAGATCATTCAGCAGGGTATCCGGGCCGACACGGGGAATTTCCCGCTGCAGCACCTCAAGAATGCTTTTATTTTCTTTCAGCGCTCTGGAGGCATCATCCGCCGTAAGCACACCCTGCAGCTTCATTTCATTATTCGCCACGTACAGGCTGGACACACCGCTGTCCCGCATAAGCTGCAAGGCGACCCGGGGGCCGCGCTCCGGCCGGATCATTTCCGGCTGGCGCATGACGTGGGAAGCAGTCAGTACCTTGGACAAATCGACGTCCTCGACAAACCGTTCTACATATTTGTTGGCCGGCTGAATGAGAATTTCCTCCGGTGTGCCGATCTGGACGATCACACCATCCTTCATCAGGGCAATCCGGTCACCGATGCGCAGCGCCTCGTCCAGATCATGAGTGATGAAGACGATCGTCTTCTTCACTCTGGCCTGCAGTTCCAGCAGCTCCTGCTGCATATCCTTGCGGATCAGCGGATCCAGTGCACTGAAGGCTTCATCCATCAGCAGAATATCGGGATCATTGGCAAGTCCCCTCGCCAGACCGACACGCTGCTGCATACCGCCGCTCAGCTGATCCGGGCGGTGGTTCTCCCAGCCTTTAAGGCCTACCAGTTCCAGAGCTTCCATCGCAAGTCTGGTCCGCTCTTTTTTATCTACACCCTGCACTTCAAGGCCGTATTCGGCATTGGCCAGCACCGTCCGGTGCGGGAACAGGGCAAACTTTTGAAATACCATACCGATATTTTTACGCCGGAACGTACGCAGCTCTTCGGAATTCATCTTGACTACATCCTTGCCTTTGAACAAAACCTGGCCCCCGGTGGGCTCAATCAAACGGTTCAATAAACGGACAAGCGTCGACTTGCCGCTGCCTGACAAGCCCATAATGACAAATATTTCTCCTTCGCCGATGCTGAATTCGGCCTTATTGACGCCAACCGTTAGTTTGGCCTCCCGGGCAATTTTCTCTTTGGACCAGCCTTGTTCCAGTAATGGAAGGGCCCGTCCTGCATCGTTACCGAATACTTTGGTAAGTTGCTTCACCTCTATAATTGCCATGGTGACCTCCTTTTCCCCTTATGTTATTCAGGTAGTTGCTTCTCACTAAGTGTAGCGGAGTTGTGAAAAGACACGCAAAGCCCGTATACGCTAAAAATTTAGTGTACAGTTTTAACTTTACGTACTTTACATAAAGAATACTCTGTTTTACGCCATATTCCGTTCCGCATGAATTCTTTACTTATAGATAAGGATTTGATTACAATACATTTGAGAGGTTTGCAGTCTATCAGCCTATTCCTCAGGAGGGACATCATGAACGATTTAGAAGGGCTTCCGCCCGAGCAGATAAAGCGAATCAGCAAAGCCCGCGAGCGGGTAATTGATTCCATCGGCAAAAATATGGATTTGTACGGGATTACGCTGTCCATCGGGCATTTATATGGATATATGTATTTTAATGAGGGTCCTGTAACGCTGGATGATTTAAGCCGCACCATGGGGATGAGCAAGACCTCCATGAGTACAGGCGTCCGCACACTGCTTGATCTGAAAATGATTGACAAAGTGTGGGGAAAAGGGACGCGCAAGGATCTGTTCGAGGTCGTGCCCGACTGGCATCAGAATTTCAGCGACTATTTCTCGATTAAATGGCGCAAAGCCGTGGAGGGTAATATGACTGCACTGGCCAAGTCGCTGGCCGAAATCAAAGAGATGCAGAGCGAGTACGCGGAGGATGCGGAGGTCCTGCGGCTGCTGACGAATGATGAAGCCAAAATTGATGAAGCCATCAAATACTACCGCTGGCTGCTGAAGCTGATCGAGGCGCTGGAGACCGGCAAGATTTTTGAACTTATTCCCAAGGAAACCTAATCGTATATCACAAGAAGAAACGGCTTTGCCGTCCTGCTTAGGACGGTATCCGTTTCTGCGAGAAATAGAAGGATAGTTTATTACGTAAAACAAATAAATTCTTATATTTTCAAAAACAGCCGTGTCCCCCTACAAGGGGCCACGGCCATTTGTTGTTCTAGCAGGCTATTCTTATTTCCGCTTAAGGAATCTCCACGAGTGTTACGTTGTCAATTACAATTTGATTCCCTGCTTTAATCGCTTGATTCGTTTCCGCGCTGTTGCCTGCGATAAGTCCCATGAGAAACACCAGATGCACGAGTGAATCCGTTGCCCCATCCATAGTAAAGGTATAGCTGTATTCGCTCATTGTATTCGTCAGAGCAACCTGCCGGGCCGGCAGATATTTGGTGTAATCCCCTCCTTTATGCTCTACAGCCACTTCGATCAGACGGTCAACGTCAGAGCGGGCCTGAAACGTCAGCTTATACGTCTTACCCTGTTCAAGCTTCAGTTCGGCGTAATCCACCTGCGCACTGTAATTGGCTCCGCCCGTTCCTGTCAGGCTGACAGCCAATTCCCCGTTCAGGGCCTGGGCAGATCCGGTTCCGTCGAAATACTGCGTCCAGCCGGCCAAGCCCTTCGAGGGATCAAAGGTGCCGTTATCCAAGGTGCCCGTTGCAGGCTCCACAGGTGTACCGCCGGTCACCTCTCTGATCGTAATGTCGTCCAAAGATATCGTGTGCGGCGTACTATTCGCTGTTTTGTCAACGCCAAGTGTTGCACCGATCAGATAGTTCAGCTTCAGCGCACTGCCGTCAGCCACCGTAAATTGTGCGCTGTATGTCGCCCAAGTGGCAGTAATATTGAACCGTGCCTGCGCAGAAGCTGCAGAGGTTCCGCTGTATTCCACGATAATCTGCCGCGGTACCGTCGATTTCGCCTTAAAGCTCAGCTCATAGGTTTTGCCGGCCTGAAGCTGGATGCCTTCCTGGAAGAACTGGTTGGCCCAGGTCTGGCTGCCGGCGGCGCTGATCGCGATATTAGCCACACCCTCATCTGCACTAAATGCAGCAGCCCCGCCTTCCCCCGACCATGTAGACCAGCCGGTGCGGCCGCTGCTGAATGACCCGTTAACCACCAGATTATTGTCATTCGCCAGAATGGCCTGCGTGACAGCCGCATTCACATAACCCCCGGCTTCCACAGTGACCGCGTAGCTTCCTTCAGCCGGGAAGACTGCGGCAGCGATAGTGATAACACCGGGCTGAACCGTATATTGTCCGACTGCTACTGCAGTTCCATTCACCTTGACCGCGCCAATCTTGCTGCGCCAGGCGGCATTGTCTATGAATGTCAGCTCAATCGGCTGCCCGACTCTGTTATTGCTGCTGTCAGCCAGCAGCTCCTGCGGCTTGGCGGGGGCATTCTTAATCTCAAACTTCACATTATCAATCGTAATATCATGGGATCCGGGAATACTGACGCCATCCACTTTGCCCATGAGGAATTTCAGCGACAGCGTATCCTTCTCACCCTGGCGGAATTCGAACCTGTAATGGGCGCCATCCGGCGATACATCAATGGTCTGGCTAAAAGAAGGCTTATACGACGCATTCTCAGCGTTGACGCTGATTTTGCGGGCAACGCTGGATTTGGCATCGAACTCAATGATATATTCTGTTCCGCTAGCCACCTTCAGCCCGTTCTGGAACAGCATGACCGAATAATTCTGGCTGCCGGTATTCGAAATGCTAAATTTGGCGGCCCCATCCGTTACGGCTGCCGCGCTCTGTCCGCCCTGCTCAGTCAACAGCCGTTCCCAGCTGCTCCAGCCAAAGCTGAAGTCCCCGTTGACCAGAGGGTAATAGACCAGAGACGGATCATAATAGGTGCTTGTGCGAAGCAGGACGAAATTATCCAGCCCCACGGTGCCCGGTGAGCCGCCGAGCCGCAGAACGAATTGCCCTTCATGATCGGTTGCTCCGGCAAGTCCCGGGAATTCGGCAGTGATGCTGTGCGCCCCCGCAGGTAGCTGCACCTCTCGTGAGGCATAAAGCCTCCCGTCCTTGCCTCGCAGTTCTACTGCCGCTGTACGGGTGGAAGTAACATCCGCGTCAAAGGTCAGCCTGTAATCCTGGCCCTGCACCAGGAAAATCCCCTTCTGCAGCAGGATGACATCTGCTCCTGCTGCACCGCTGCCTGTAATCTGCAGCTGCAGCTGTCCCTCACCGTCAACATGGCTGCTAACCTCTGCCCCGCCGGAAGCTGCGGTATGCCAGTAGCTCAGCCGGTCTGTCTCACCAAGGTCAAAGGTGCCGTTGTACAAATGATTGCCGCTGCCCAGCGGCATCTTGGCGCTGTCATGTTCGAACGGAATGCTGTCAATCTCCTCCAGCCGGGCATTGCCCAGCCACACAGGTGAGCTGTTCGTACCCAGGTTGAATTCAACCCGTGCTGCAATATCGGAATTCTCCTTCATCTGGAACATCATTTCATAGTGGCCCAGTGTTCCGGTCAGCTCAGCCTTGAGTCCCGGCGAATAGGCCTGATAACCCCGTGATGCTCCGCCCGTCAACCTGGCATTCATGCTCCGCGAAGCATCCGTTTTCGCATCAAAGCTGAGCTTGTAGAATCTTCCTTTGGCCAGTGACACGATCGCCTGCGGCTGAATCGAATAGGAATTTCCGCCCGCGCTGCTGATGTTCACCTTAAGGAAATTCCGTCCGTTAACCGGTTCTAGCGATACTGCTGCATCAGCTCCGGCTTCCTTGTACAGCACCCAATGCGCTGTATTCGGAATGCCCATACCGGCATCACCCGCCACCTGCTCCGTGAATCCGTTGTTATGGATAAAGTTGCCGTCTGCCAGCGGAGCTAGTGAACCCTCCAGATAGGGCTCCTTCGCCAGGGTAACCGGAACCGGTTCACGGTAAGCTCTGCCCGTCAGCTCATATACCCGGACATAATCAATTGCCATTGACTGCGGGAAGACCGTCTCAGCTGTCGGATTGCCGTCAAAGTTGCCGCCCACCGCCAGATTCAGCAGGAGATGGAACTCCTGGTTGAACGGTGCCGGATAAGCATTATTGGCCGGCTGGCCGCTGCTGAGGCTGTACCAGTCATTTTTGGTCGAGTAGAGAACGCCGTCTACATACCAGCGGATTTCCCCCGGTTCCCATTCGATGGAGTAGGTGTGGAACTGCGCAATGGTCCCGTTACCCGGGAACACATATTCTTTGCCGGAGTAGACATTATCCGGCCACTGGGACCCGTAATGAATGGTGCCGGCAACAGTGTTCGGACGGCTGCCCCAGCCTTCCATAATATCGATCTCGCCGGATGCGGCCCAATTGCCGTACTCATAATTCTCCGGCAGCATCCAGATTGCCGGCCATAAGCCTTTGCCAGTCGGAGCTTTCGCCCGGATCTCGAATTTACCGTATTTCTTGCTGAACAACCCATTCGTCTTAATCCGTGAGGAGGTATATTCCTTACCGTTCTGCGCCTCTTTGATTGCAGTAATGACCAGATTGCCGTCCGTTTCCTTCACATTCTTCTCGTCATTTGTATACCATTCCAGCTCATTGTTGCCCCAGCCGGGATTGCCGACAGCCGAACCGTCTCCAAGATCATAGGTCCACTTCGCGGGATCGATGACACCGTCATTAAATTCATCATTCCACACCAGTGTCCATGGGTCCGCCGCAGGTGTTGGCGTTGGCGTTGGCGTTGGCGTTGGTGTTGGTGTTGCTGTTGGTGTTGGTGTTGGTGTTGGTGTTGGTGTTGGTGTTGGTGTTGGCGTTGGTGTTGGTGTTGCTGTTGGTGTTGGCGTCGGGGCTGCTGTAGCGCCGGTACCGGAGGAGCCGCCGCTCGCCGGAGACGGGCTGGAGGCTGGTGCAACCACCTTCAGCTCACTGCTGCTGCCTTTAGTTAGCGCCGCACCGCCGCTGGTTACGCCCTCGGCGTTATTCGTGACAGCACCGAAGCTCCCGTTACCCAGCAGCGCTGTACCTGCGGCATTCGCAGAAATCAGCAGCTCTGCAACCCGGGCATTGCCGGCAAGCAGAACCTGGCTTGGGGTATTCAAGGTAAGCTTACCCAGCTTGCCGGAGAGGCTCAGCGCTAAGCTGCCTGCTTGGTTATCCGCTGTACTGGCATTGCTGAACTCACCCTTCAATGTCACCGCCTTGGCTCCTGAGCGGATTTCAACATCCGTAAATCCAGCCCCGGTCAGCTTTCCTTCCTCCAGTGTTGCCGCGGATTCAAGCTGTACTGTTCCCGCGGCGGTTCCGCCGCTGGCCTGAATGCGCACATTACCTCCGGGTCTGGCCACCACTACCTTTCCGAGCTTACTGTTGTCGAGGCTCACGCTATGTTCTCCGCCTCCGCGGATGAAGGTGGTACCCGTCACCTGCACCCCTTGAAGCATGACGTTGCCTTCGCCAATCCCTTCGGTGAGGTAGAGATTGCCTTCGATTACCGTGTCCTGCAAAAGAATATCCGTACTGTTCAGCACTACGTTGCCTTTTACAGTTCCCAAAGAAACCTCTCCCGGCGACGTTACGAGTCCGGGAACCATCAGATCCACGATCCGGGCCAGCTCAGCGCGGCTGATCGCTCCACCCGGCTTAAATAAGCCTCCGGGATAGCCTTGTAAATAACCGGCTGCCGTAAGTGCCGTAATGGCATCGGTCAGTTCAATGCCGGCGCCTGCCAAATCCGTGTAAACCGCCTTCGGTTTAGCATCTTCCAGCCGGAAAATCTTCTGCAGCGCCACCGCTGCCTCCGCACGCGAGAGCATCGCGGAAGGATGAATGAGGTTAGCCGGGTCCGCACTTAAATATCCGGCGGCAATGCCTTTGGCGATATCTTTGCTGAACCAGAGATGCCCTGCAGCATCGGCAGGAAGCACAGCGGCCTCGGCCTTGTAATTAAAGATCCGGTTCATAATGACGGCGAACTCCGCCTTCGTCACCTGGTTATTCGGACGAAAGGTGCCGTCTCCGTACCCGCTGATGATGCCAGTGTCACTCCAGCGCTGCACCGACCGGGCAGCCCAATGGTCCGCTCTCACATCAGTAAACGCTTTCATATTACTGGCTGCAACCGACTGCTGTGGATTTGACGCTGGCGCTGCAGTAACGGCACCACTGCCCAGCGGCGATAACAGTCCGGTTACTAGGGCTACAGCAGCAAGCGCCGCCGAAATATTCTTTTTCATCCAGTGTATTCCTCCTCAATTTACAGTAACGTTTCCTCATGAGAACATCGAAATCGGTTTCGATTTGTCCGGCAAGAATTGTTTGACTTGTTTCGGGAAGTTGAATAGACTTAAATGTGATTATTTTTTGTACCGGACATAAGCTTAAAATTCATTAAATAACGGGATTATAGCAGTCTTTTCAGTTCTTGCTCATTATTAAGCGGAGGGTGGACAAGCATACCAATGAACATCAAAAAAATTGCCGAAATGGCCGGTGTTTCTGTCTCTACCGTTTCGAAAATCATGAATAATTACAGTGATGTTTCCGAAAAAACGAAACAACGGGTACTGGAGATTATCGAACAAACCGGATATTCCCCCTCGAGTTCCGCTAAAACGCTGGCCACCAAGAAGTCCAATCTAATCGGTGTTATATTTGCCGGTGAGCTTAACGTGGAAATTACGCATCCTTTTTTTGTGGAGGTGCTGAACTCCTTCAAGAAGCAGATGGGCGTACTGGGTTACGACCTTATTTTTTTCTCCAATGAGAAGTTCATCAGCGGCGGAGATTACTTCTCCCGTTGCGTACATTTCCATGTGGACGGCTGTGTGATCATCTCAGGGGAAAAGATGGAGCCGGCCATCCGCGATCTGGATATGAGCAGCATTCCCTGCATCGGCGTCGACCTGGAGCTTAAGGGCAGGAAGTCCGGATACGTGATGTCGGATAATTTTCAGATCGCCTCCAAGGTTGTGGAGCATTTCTATCTGCTGGGCTACAGGGAGCTGGGCTTCATCGGCAGCACGGGCGACTCGGATATCTCCAATCAGCGGGAAGCGGGATATATCAAAGCGATCGAAAGCTTTGGGCTGACGCTGAATCCCAAGTGGTTCGCGCATGGCGATGATTTCTTCGAGCCTAGCGGCTACGCGGCGATGAAGCGACTGCTTGAGAGCGGCAGTCTACCACGGGCCATTTTTGCCGCATCTGATTTACTGGCCCTCGGGGCCATCCGCGCCCTGAAGGAGCATGGACTCCGCATTCCTGAGGATGTTGCCGTAATCGGCTGTGATGATATCGAAGCCTGCAAATACACCAGCCCCACGCTGACCACGATCCGCCAGAACAAGGAACGCCTCGGGGTGCTTGCCGCCCACATGCTGTTTGACCTCATCAACAACCAGTCAGAAGGCGGCTCCTTTGTCGTTGAGCCCGCCCTGATCATCCGCGAATCCTGCGGCAGCGGCTTGAACCGCTGACTACGAAATCCGGCGGCGCTATTCTCTAAGACTGAGCTTACGAATCCTGGTTTCGGAAGCAATTTCCGAATTTAATTGCACTTTGTACAGTAGAAACGGGCCATAAAGCGGCCCGCAGCGATTCTATTGTACTCTGTACAGTTAAAATGGTCTGAATCGCCAAATCCATCCCTTTTCCGCAAATTCAGTTGTACAGAATACAATTAAACCCGGTTTCCGGCCCATACTGAGCGATTCTATTGCACAATATGCAATTACAACTAATACGGCCTTGAACTCTACCCGATATCCCTCCAGGCAGACTGCCAAGTAAACCATTAAATGACTCCGTAAATGACACATCTGAGTTTCCAACGCTGTGAATAAGAAAGCTCATGAAGAATAGGCGCTACGCGATCCCCCCTCAGCGAAAACGTTTTCGATAATATAATCTCTCATTTCAAGTTAGCCTTCAAGGCACGGTTTTTCTGATTTCAGGGTCCATTTTTCGGTTATGAGGGGGAGAGAACCTCCAATCAGCCTCTTCCCCCGCAGCAGCTTACACAGCTCTATAAAGCAGCAGGCGGCTTAACCTGCTCATCCAGACTAAGCTCAACCAGCAGACCGGCTTGCGCCAGACCGGCACCAAAGCCGTAAAGCAGCGCCCGCTGGCCGCTCTGCACCTTGCCTTCCCGGATGCCGAGGTCCAGCGCAAGCGGAATACTGGCGGCAGAGGTATTGCCGAAGTATTCGAGGCTGTACAGCGCCTGCTCAAACGGATACTCCAGGCGCTCGCAGATCGGCTCGATCATCCGCAGATTCGCGCTGTGCGGGATGAACCAGTCCACCTGCGCAAGCGTTGCTCCGGCGTTGTCCAGTACCTGCCGCACCCCTTGCGGAACCGTACGCACCGCCCATTTGAACACCTCCCGGCCGTTCTGCACCAGCTTCCCGGTATCCGAAAGCGCTACGCCATTAACCCTACTTGCCAGTCCCGTGCGGTAGACATGATGCGCCCCGCCACCGTCACTGCTGAGATGGTAGCCCAGAAAACGGTCCTGCTGCTCATCGGTCTCCACGAGCACCGCACCGGCCCCGTCGCCAAACAGAATGCAGGTACTGCGGTCACTATAGTCCGTAATTTTGGACAGTGCATCAGCTCCGAGCACGAGCACCTTACGGTGCAGACCCGAAGCCACATAAGCATGGGCGGTGTGCAGGGCATAGACAAAGCCGGCACAGGCAGCGCTTATATCGATCGCTCCTGCAGTCACCGGAATGCCTAGACGGTGCTGGATGATGGAGGCTACCGAGGGGAAGGAGAAATCAGCTGTGCTCGTAGCCACGATAACCATGTCCACATCCGCGGCAGTTTTTCCGTAACGTGTCAGCAAATCCCGGACAGCAGCAACGCATAAATCACTGGTATATTCATCCTCACGGCTGATTCTGCGTTCACGGATACCCGTCCGCTGCACAATCCACTCATCATTCGTCTCCACCATTTGCTCCAAATCGCTGTTAGCCAGTCTGCGGACAGGGACATATGATCCGATGGCTGTAATCTTCGCACCCTTCATTTTTCAATCACCTCATATAGATTATAGTATCTGGTATTAGTACTTGGTACTAATTATATCCGGGCGCACAGTAAATTGCAAAAAAAGAATACTGGAAAGCCGACAAAAAGAGCCATGACCTCAAGTGAGGCCACAGCTCCTTTTAAAATTACTTATAATGCTAATGCTTGCTAAATGCAAACCTGTTTGCGTGTTTTCCTTCAGGTGGTTTCCTTCAGGTGGTTTCCTTCAGGTGGTTTCCTTCAGGTGGTTTCCTTCAGGTGTTCGCCGGTATGACTTCAACCTGCTCGATCAGCTTTTCCGGCTTGGCGGTGTTTCTGGATACACAGCTGATGACCTGAACATTCTCACCATTCTCGACATAAAAAGCGGGGCCTTCATGGTTCTCGACCGTCACCTGCTGAAACTGGACATCACGCACATTCCCCAGGAAAAATCCGCGGTTATTCATGTTTTCGATGCCTGTCATCATATCCGGTTGGCCTGGAACCGCATTATGGGCCATCGAGATATCGACACTCGTGAAGCTGATTTCCGAAACATACTGCTCTGCCAGCCCATACAGAAAACCTGCGGCGGCATGGACATTGCGGGCGGTGATATTGGCGAAATGAATCCGCCTTACAGCCGGCGTTTCGATGGTCACCGGATAGGGATTTTTATCCCAGACATACTTTTCTTTACCCTTTGGCCCGCAGAAATAATACAGGTTGATCGTAAACGGGCAGATGACACCGTCCATCACGATATTGCTGACCCGGATATCTTCGATGATCCCGCCGCGTCCCCGCCGTGATTTCATGCGGATTCCGCGGTCCGTCTCCTTGAACACACAGTTGCTGATCGTCACATTGCGGATATCTCCGCTCATCTCACTGCCCAGCACTACGGCTCCGTGCCCGTGGATCATCGTGCAATTCATGATCGAAATATTCTCGCAAGGGATACGCTCTGCTGTATCTTCGGTTCCCGCTTTGATCGCAATGCAGTCATCGCCGACATCGATGTTACAATTACTGATCCGTACGCCTGAACAGGACTCCGGATTAATCCCGTCCGTATTCGGCGAATCCGCCGGGTTCAGAATCGAGATATTATCGATGGTCACATTGCTGCACTGAATCGGATTGACCGTCCAGCTCGGTGAATTCAGCAGCGTCACGTCCTTGATCGTAACCCGGCGGCAGTTGTTCAGGCCGATCAGCGTCGGCCGTGGATACTCCAGCATCTCCGGATGATTCCGGTGTTTGTTCCACCAGGGTGCGCCATTGCCTTCCAAGGTCCCGCTTCCGGTAATGGATACATTCACGGCATCCTCAGCGTAAATACAAGGGGAATGAACCTGGCGCTTCACCCCCTCCCAGCGCGCTTCCACTGCCGGATAGTCTGCCGGATCTGTGCTGAAGCTCAGCACCGCCCCGGGGCTTAAGCACAGCTCAATGTTGCTCCGCAGCCGCACCGCTCCGGTAATGAAGGTTCCTGCGGGAACATAGACGGTTCCCCCTCCATGATTACCGGCTGCTTCAATAGCAGCTGCAATAGCACCGGTCGCGGGGACCGGGCTATCTCTGAGCGCACCGTAATCTACAATGTTATACATCGCTTACTCTCTCCTCTCAAGCCTCAGCCAGCATCAGCTCTTTGAGCCCGCCCCGTACAGGGACTGCATCTCCACACAAGCCATCACTAGCGCCCCAACGCCGTGAAGGTCATTGCTTACTTTAGGTCGGGTGACGTAGTTCTCGTAATCACCCGCTGAGGTGCCGATGCAGATGTCCGGGAGAATCAGCCGGCCCTGTTCATCCTGCTGAAGCACCCTGATCAGTCCCTCGTAGCCTTTACGGGCCGCAAGAGCAGCTCCTGATTCATCAGTAGTGAGGCCCAGCTTCACCGCTTTGGCAATGGTATACACAAACAGGCAGGAGCCGGAAGTCTCCAGCCAATTGTCCGGCTCAGCACCCTTGTCAACAACCTGATACCACAGACCACTCACCGGATCTTGATAGCGGATCAGCGCCTGCACGAATTCACTCAGTGCAGCGGCCAGCTCCGGCTGTCCCGGCTCCTCTGCCGGCAGCAGGTCCAGAAACTGTGACAGGGCCAGACCGTACCAGCCGAGCGAGCGGCTCCAGAACTCAGGGGAGCAGCCCGTATCCTTATCGGCCCAAGGCATACGCCGGCTCTCATCCCAGGCGTGATAGAGCAGCCCCGTAGCTTCATCTTTCATATATTTGCGCATCAGCTTCTCCTGATGGAGTACACTTTGACGCAGCTCTTCTTCGCCATAGACATTCGCATATTTCAGCGAGAAGACCCCAGCCATATACAGACCGTCTAGCCACATCTGATACGGATATTTATCCTTATGCCAATAGCCGCCTTCGGACGTCCGGTTGACCGTCCGCAGCAGATTCCGCAGCTTCTCCGCAGCAGTCTTATACTTCTCTTTGCCTGTCCGCTCATGCAGCGAGAACAACAGCAGCCCCGCCTGTACCGCATCCAGCTCATCCCGGGCAAAATAGAAATTACCGTATTCATCCACAAGATCATCTACATACGCCTGAATATATTCGATATAACGCTCTTCCCCGTCAGCTTGCCACAGCAGCTCCATTCCGCACAGAAATACGCCTTGATGGTAGTGCCAGCGGTGGGCAGGAGGAAGCTCTCCCGCCTGATAAATATCCATTAAAGAATCACAGGCCTTGCGGGCCCATTCCATGGGCGTTTTTGGCAGACTGCCTATCATCTCTCTTCCTACCCCTTCCATATCAGTATCAGAGTCTCTGTACCGTAGTTATCCCTTCATTGAACCCAGCATGGCTCCTTTGGCAAAATGCTTCTGCAGGAACGGATATACCATCAGAATCGGCAGGGTTGCCACGACGATAACAGCCATCTTGATCGCCTGGTCTGGCGGCGGAACAGCCGCATCGAGGGTGGAGCTGTGATCCATCCCGCTGGCCAGCACGACGATTTGCCGCAGCAGCACCTGAATCGGCCACTTGGCACTGTCATCCAGATACAGAATCGCACTCATATAAGTGTTCCAATAGGTAACCGCGTAGAACAGCGAAATGGTCGCGATCGCCGGCATGGACAGGGGCAGCACGATCCGGAACAGGATGCCGAAGTCGTTGCAGCCGTCGATTTTGGCGGATTCCTCAAGACCCTCCGGAATGTTCTGGAAAAAGTTTTTGAGAATAATCATGTTGAACGCACTGATCGCAGACGGAAGAATAAGCGCCGCATAGGAATCGATCAGCCCCAGCTCCTTCACTACAAGAAATGTAGGAATCATTCCGCCATGGAACAGCATCGTGAACACGACCAGGAAGTTGACCACATTCCGTCCGTCCAGATCTCTTCGCGAGAGGCCGTAAGCCATCAGCGCCGTGATGAACATACTGAACAAAGTACCGATCAGCGTAACCCCAATCGACACACCCATCGCTTTAAAAATCGTATCCGTGGAAAAAATAAACTTATACGCTTCAAAGCTCCACACTTTCGGGATTAGGACAAATTTGCTCGCTGCGATTTCCGCACTCGTTGTGAAGGAGCCTGCCACCACGTGAATAAAAGGCAGCACCGTCACGAGCGCAATGAGGGCCAGCAGCGTAAAGTTAACCGCAGCAAAAATTCTGCCGCCTATAGATCTGTCTTCTACCATTTTCAATTCCTCCCGCAGTCTCTCAATAAACGCCTTCTTCGCCCATTTTTTTGGACAGCTTGTTGACGGACATGACCATAATCAGCCCAATAACCGATTTGAAGAATCCGATAGCTGTACTGTAACTGAACTGCCCTTGTCTCAAACCAGCAGTATAGACATACGTATCAATAATTTCCGCAACCTCTCTATTCATGGAGTTCAGCATCAGGTAGACATGCTCAAATCCAAGATCCAGCACGGAACCAATTTTCAGAATGAGCAGGGTAATGATGACGCTGCGGATCGCCGGCAGGGTAATATGCCAAATCTGTCTCAGCCGTCCGGCACCATCCATACGTGCAGCTTCATACAGCCCGGGATCGATAGCGGCAATGGAGGCCAGATAAATGATCGTTCCCCAGCCCGCTTCCCTCCAAATAATCTGAATGATGTACATCGGCCTGAACCAGCCCGGATTCAGCAGAAAGTTAATCGGCTCGAAGCCAAAATAAATCAACAGCTCGTTGATAATCCCTCCGTCCATCGTGACCATAACATAGGTGATGGAGACGACAATTACCCAGGACATGAAGTGGGGCAGGTAAACGAGAGTCTGAAAAAACCGTTTGAAGAATGTGCCCCTGAGCTCATTCAGCATCAGAGCGAGGATAATCGGCACGGGAAAATAAAAAACAATATTCATTCCGAACAATATGAGCGTGTTACCCAGGATATTGAGGAAATCCGGCTCGGTGAACAGGCGTTTGAAATGCTCCATGCCGACCCATTCGCTGCCGGTGATGCCTTGATAAGGCTTGTAATCCTGAAAAGAAATAATCAGTCCGTACATCGGCAGATATTTAAAAAGAACGAAAAACAGCACTCCCGGTATCAGCATGACGTACAGATATTTATTTCTCCACAGCCGCTTTTTGAGCTCACTGCTGCTCTTATAGCTTACGGGTTTCAGCTCGGGAACCCTACTAGCCTGAGCGGTGACTTCCTGCATAATCCTCTTCCTTTCTGATTCCTAAATTTCCAGCCTGACTGTGGGTTTGGTGTGGTAAAAGAAGGCTGCCGAAGCTGCTTCGCCAGCCTTCTGTACACTGGATTATCTGCGATACATGTTCACAAGCGGCATTCTATTTTTTGTATACAGCGTTGTATTCCTCGATAATGGCCGCTCCGCCGCGGCTCTTCCAGGCTTCCACTTGTTTTTCAAATCCGGCTTTGTCCAGCTGTCCATAAATATAGTTGTAAGTGGCATCCGTAATAATCTGCTGAAGCTCAACACCCTTAGAAGTATAGGTCGGCGAATCCAGAGCAGCTGTCGGATCTGCTACACCCACTTTGACATTCTCAAGCACCAGCTCCTCGGCATGAATCCGTCCAGGCAGTACGTTCAAGCTTTGGTACATGCCATTGGTTTCGTATTCACCGATCACGCTGTCCTTATAGCCTTTGACCTCGCGTTCAATCAGTTCTTTGTCGTCTGCCGGTTTAGCTTTGCCGTCTACAACGGTGTAGTGCTTGCCTTCAATCCCCCAGTACATCAGGTTGGCCACTTCCGGAGTCATCATCTTGTCAAAGAAGGCCAGAATCTTCTTCAGCTCAGCTTCATCCTTAACCGCAGATTTCGGGAACAGCACAACGTTGTTATAACCTGGAATCATCCATTGGGCGAATTTGCCGTCAGGTCCGGCTACCATACTATGCGTATCCAGCACAGCATCCGGGAAGTTTTTGATCAGGTCCTTGTTAAGGGTGTCGATATCCTGCATGGAACCGCCGATGTACAGCCCTGCTTTGCCGCTGACAAACATGTTTACGGCATCCGTCTTACTGGTGGCTGCGAAATCCTTGTTCATGTATCCGCCGTCACGCAGCTTTTTGAAGAAATCCATCGTGTCGATGTATTGCGGGAAGGTGAATTCCGGTGCAAGCTGGCCATCCTTCTCGCCCCAGTTGTTCGGTGTGCCGAACCAGGAGGAGACGGTTTTGAAGGCCCCGTACACCAGCTCATTGCGGTCCACGAGACCGATCGTGTCTTTTTTACCGTTGCCATCCGGATCCTTCTCCGTGAAGGCTTGGGCCATAGCGAACAGTTCATCCAGATTGGCTGGAGCCTTCAGTCCGAGTTTATCCGCCCAGTCTTTGCGGTAGATGATCCCCTGACGGGCCAGCGGACGGCCGATATACAGCGAGTACAGCTTGCCTTCCACTTTGGTATTGTTGAGGATTTCCGGTTTCAGCTTGTTGAGGTTCGGGAACTCCGACAAGTAAGGTCCAATTTCCCAAAACTGTCCGTCCTTGATCGATTCTTTCATCTGGATGAACGTGGTCTGATTCTTCAAATAAGTCACTTGCGGCAGGGAGCCCGTGGCGAAGGAAGAATTCAGCTTCTCTTCATAGGTATCCGCCGGGAAAAATTGATAAGTCAGTTTCGTATTGGTCAACTTCTCCACTTCAGCCTTAATTGTATCCGGAGGGGTTTCTGCCGTATTCAGTGGAAGCATAATCTTAATTTCTGTCGGTTTTTCCGGCTCTGGTGCCGGCTCTGTGGTTGCGGTATTGGTTCCGCCGCTGGTGCCGGGATCTGTGGTGGCCGCTGCTTCATTATTGCCGTTGTTGTTGTTGCCGCACGCCGCAGTCAGCATACTGAATGTTAACAGCGAGCTAAGAAGCAGGGTAAAGGATTTTTTCGTCATACCTTTTTGACCTCCGTTTGACTTGTATTGGTTACAAGCCTCACACTACAGCCTCGCCCAGGTTACGAAAACAATCATTTACTCATAGTAGGGGCTTTGGAGCGGGAGTCTGGGGAAATGATTATCGGGTGATAGGGGGATAAGGTGAAAGGAAACTTGAGGGGAATGCTGGGGAGATGCCTGGGGAGGTGGAGTGGTAACTCCGGGGAATACCAAGCGACCCGATAGGTGATGGCCGCAACTCCGGGGAATGTTTGGACTTCCGGCCGCTGTTGTCTGCAGATGTTTACGATTATATCGCTTTCAGCGGATAACATCTGCAGACAAAGGCGGACGCTTCCGCTCCTACAGTTCCAAACTTCCCCTCCGTTACTTCTCACCTCTCTGAGGGGTTCCTTTCAACTTATCCGGTTGAAAGGGGCAGGGGATTACCGCCGCTCCGGTTTGCGGCGGGTGATACAAAGTGCTGGGAGGTGGAGTCGTAACTGCGGGGAATGTTTGGACTTCCGGCCGCTGTTGTCTGCAGATGTTTACGATTATATCGCTTTCATCGGATAACATCTGCAGACAAAGGCGGACGCTACCGCTCCTACAGTTCCAAACTCCCCCTCCGTTACTTCTCACCTCTCTGAGGGGTTTCTTTCAACCAGACTAAAAAAGCAGAGCCGCGCTCCTCCTGTAGGAGAGGCACCTGCTCTGCTTTTATTCTGCACAAGGGTATGCTTCCGCTTCTGCTAGCTTAGCCCAGCTGCATAGTAGTTACACAAGTATCATTTTTCTCAAATGTAGAAATGTCAGACTCGGCTTTTTTGCCATTTTGTTCAATGGTAACATGATACGTCTTATCCCGCGGGAGCCACAGATCGATAAATCCGTTAGGCTGGGATTTCACCGTTTCGTTGTTCATTACCGGATTGCCTTCGGCATCCTGGACGGACAGGGTGAACTCTTGTTCCACCATCTCGCCCTGACAACCGGTTAAGCTATGGGTTGCGCATGGATGTGTCTGATTGATATAGGGTGCAATTGAGACAAAAAACTCGTCACCCGGCAAGCTGTAAGTAGCCGATTTGCCATCGCTCTCTTTGACGATCAGCTGGGTTGATGAAATGGAAGCCGATTCTGCGGTGATACTGCGGCTGCTGTAATCGTGTACCAGCTGTTTAAGGGTTTGCGTATCCGCCGGGCTTGGGTCTGCACTTTCCCGGGCGTTATTTTCTGCATACAGGTATGTTCCTAAGCCAATGACTACGGCAAATCCGGCAGTCAGCAAGACTTGTTTTCTCATAGAATGTCATCCTCCAGTCTCTCTACTATTATTATAGTCCAGGGAGCACTCCTGCAGACAAGACGAATCTATGACAATATGCCTTCCTACTGCCCGCTCCCCGCTCTGGCCTCCGCCTCAGCGTACTCCTGCATGATCAGACTGCCGCCGCTGGATTTCCATTTTTCCACTTCCTTCTTAAACTCTGCAGCATTGATATTGCCGATAATATAATTATAAGTAGCATCCACAATGATCGTTGAGAGCTCCACATTCTTTTCATCAAAGGTCGGAGAGCTCAGCGTGAGTGTCGGATCGTCCACGAGAAACTGTTCGTTGTCTTGGCTAAGCTGATCCGCCAGGGCGGTCAGCTGCTCTTTTTGCGCCACCTCCATGACGTTCTTGTTGCTGATATCGGCGATCATCAGAGAATACAGCGGGCTGACCTCATTCACCCGCAGCTGCGAGGTTTCCTCCGGCAGAATGACCTTCCCGTTCTCGAGCTTGTAGTGGCGGCCTTCGATCCCGTACCTCATCAGATTCGCTACATCTTTATCCATCGTCCGGTCAAAAAAGCGCAGCACCTGCTTCAGTTCACCTTCCGTCGCAATCGCTTTTTTGGAGAACAGATACAGCCCGTTGTAGTTGGGGATCGACCATACTTTGTAGCCGTCCGGCCCTTTAATCCGGTTGATCAGGGTGAGTTCGGCCCGCGGATTAATCGTTTGCGCTTCAATAGAGAGCCGCTGCACATCCGTCATGCTTCCAATGAAGACCCCCGCAGTCCCGCGGATGAATTTATCCCGCTGTACTTCCTTGCTGGTCAGAGCGAAGTCCTGATTGATGATTTTTTCATTATATAGCTTGCGCATGAAGTTCATCGTGTCCATATATTGAGATGTCGCGAATTCCGGGATGAACTGCCCGTTGTCCAGCTTCCAGTTATTCGGCGTGCCGAAATAAGAGCTGAGCGTTTTGAATACGCCATAGACCAGATCATTGCGGTCAACCAGGCCGATTGTGTCCTGCTTGCCGTTGCCGTCCGGATCCTTATAGGTAAACTGCTTCATGACCTCATACAGCTCATCCAGCGTTTGCGGTTTGCTTAGCTTAAGATGATCCAGCCAATCCTTACGGATGATGATGCCCTGCCGGGAAGAAGGCCGCTCGGTATACAGGCCGTATATTTTGCCGTCCACGGCGGACTGGCTGAGTATCGCAGGATCGAGCTGCTGCAGGTTCGGAAATTCCTTAAGATAAGGGCCGATTTCCCAAAAAGCGTCCGAACGGATCGCCGGTTTCACCAGATTATAATCGGTAAATTTAACAAACGTAACCTTCCCCAGCGAATTGGTCGTTAGGGCGGTGTTCATTTTATCCGTATAGACGCCTTCCGGAACCCAGGTAATATTGAGCCTCACGCCGGTGAGCTTCTCAATTTCCGTTACGATTTCCTTCGAAGGCGTTTGCGGAAAATGCAGCGGAGCCAGAATCGAGATCGACGGCGGAGTCTGGCCGGGACCCGGCTGAACAGAATTTTCATTACTGCAAGCGCTTAATAAAAAAGACGGGAGTATGACAAGCAGGCAGAAATACCGGACTACCAGTCTGCGTGTGAGGTCTCTGAACATTCCTGGTTCCTCCTTAATAGAAATAATCCTAAGCATTATGTATTGATATAACTGCTAATTATTGAATATTCTTCAAACGGTAGTCATTATTAGAGATAATGATTATTGCGGCACCAGATGATTATTGTTATTATCCTTCGTGATGCATAAACTTAAAACAGACTGTTTCTACCTAAAGTAAAGGTGCTGAATCCAGTGAAACACTTAAGCTTCCTGAGTAAATTAACTTTATTCACCTTTGTAATCAGTACGCTTCCTGTGCTGTTCATCGGTTCTTTCTCTTATCTCACATCCTCCAGCGAAATTCAAAAAAATGTTAACAAAAGCAAAAAGGAACTCATTTTACAAATTAACTCAAATGTAGAGCATAAGCTGACTACTGTCAACCAGACCCTTAACCAGGTCGTTAATTCTTCTGTACTCAAAAAAGCTTTGAATAACCCGCTAAATGTAAACGATTTCATTTTATATAACGACTTGAGAAATGAAATCCGTAATATGCAGTCCTTTGACACGAAGCTGGAAGATGTAATTCTGCTGAATCAGCGGGAAAACTGGATGATCAAAAATTCCGGGCTCTACCGCCTGAACGAATACCAGAATTATGAGCAGCTTGCCAACCTGATGAATGTGCCCGACTCCACCTCCTGGGTACTCAACCCCTCTTCCCTGTTCTACAGCGAGGAGAGCATCAACGTTACCGGCTGTGATTACAGCATCAGTCTGATCAAGAAGCTGCCCACCTCCAAGCTGCAAAAATACGGGCTGGCCCTTGCCAATATCCCGGCCTGCAGCCTTCAGGATTTCATCAACTCTGAGATAGATCCGCTGGACAGTATTATTGTCCTTGATGAATCCGGCAGAATATTGCTGCACCCGGATAAGACGCTGATCGGCCAGCCTGCCGTTGCCAGCGGATTTACGGATTTTCCGCTTGTTTCCGGCAAAGTCAAGCCTACAGGACAATTCAAGACTGTCATCGGTAAGCAGGATTACTCTGTCACTTATTTGCGCTCGCAGCTGAACGGCTGGACCTATCTGTCGGTAACCTCCATTGAAGGACTGACCAAGGAGTCGGGCAAAATCGGGACCTACACAATCATTGTCTGTGCCCTGATGCTGCTGCTGTCCATTCTGCTCGCCTGGCTCGGTTCCCGCCGCATGTATACTCCGATCGAGCGGCTGCTGAATCAGATGGGGCTGCGCAGACCGGGCATCAAAGTAAAGTTCACGGATGAGTTCCAGTCGATCGGCGAGCAGATGCATCATTTATTCCAGTCCAAATCGCAGCTCGAAAAGGAGCTGAACCAGCATCTCCGGCAGGTGCGCACCTTTTTCCTGACAAAAGCCTTTCAGGGCAATATAAGAAAACGCGAGCTGCTTGAGGAGCTGGAACAATACGGCTACCAGCCCTTAGTAGAGGAATGGAGAACAATGGCCGTCATTACGCTCAGCATCGACTACTCTGCAGAGAGCAGCTATGACAAAAAAGATCTCCACCTGCTGCTGTTTGCCGCCCATAATATGATTGAAGAGCTCGTTCCGCCGGAAGGCAGACTTGCCCCGGTGATCATCGACCACGCTGTTGTCACGCTGATTGGAAGCACGGAAGATAATGCGGAATCTTTCCACCAGACACTGTATGCCTTAACGGAGAATCTGCAGCAGGAAATTAACAATTACCTGAAGCTGCAGGTCAGTATCGGTTTGAGTCTGCCTTTTCACAACATTGATAAATTGTCTATTGCCTACAAGGAAGGTCTCGAAGCCTTGAAATACCGGATCACTCTCGGCAAAGGCATCATCATCCAGTATGAGAATATCAACTCCGGCAAGCACTATCTCAATTTGAACTATCCGACACATACTGAAAATGACCTGATGGATGCGATCAAGCTGGCCGATGCCGAAAAGGCGAAGGAGCTGCTGCATAAGCTGTTTGCCTGTATTTTTAAGCTTGGACTGTCACCGCAGGAATACCAGATTCCGCTGACCCGTCTGCTGGGCAATATCCTCATTATGATGCAGGAGTCAGGGATTAGCCTGAATCAGATCTATCATGCGAACGGTTCGCTATTCGAGGAGCTGACCGATCTGCATATTGTCGCCGAAATCGAGGACTGGTTCTGGAGTATTGTGATTCTGCCGATGATCAGGATTTTCCACAGCCGGCAAAATGCCCAGTACCATAATATTTCCGAGAAGATTATCGACATTGTGCAGCATGATTATGATAAGGACCTGACGCTGGAGGAATGCGCTTCACGCCTTCATTATAATGCCAACTATATCAGCAGTGTCTTCCGTAAGGAGACGCAGTATTATTTCAGTGAATATCTTGCGATGTACCGGTTCAAAATGGCCAAAAAATGGCTGGAGGAAACCGATATGCCGATTAAGGACATTGCCGCGAAGCTCAGATACAACAATTCGCAGAATTTCATCCGCTCCTTCCGCAAGCAGGAAGGGATGACGCCTGGCCAATACCGCGACAACGCAAGCTCCCGGCCCAAAGCGGTACCGGATGATTACTGAGTATAGCTCATAACGCAAAGACCGCCGGTATGACAGCAGGAACGCTGTACCGGCGGCTTGAATAGGAGTTACTTTCGGTTGCGCTGTGATAATAATGAAGATTACCTTATCATTCAATGGCTTTGGGGGTATGCGACTTCCTTGATCTTATGAAACAAATAATAGCAGCAGCGGCAAGCAGCACCACGCCACCGCCCGCAATAGCGATGTTCTTGACATCCGGTACATATACCACCAGGCGGAGCGGCTCGGAATCCGCCAGCGTAATGCGCCAGGTTAAGGTATTTCCCTCTTGGGAGACTGCATTATTCGCTCCATATAAGTCATAAGGCAGCGTTAATTTAAAATTAACAGCCAAGCTCTGCATCAGCAGCTTTGCCAGTGATTTCGGCACATTCAGCGTCCCAAGTCCGTCTGCGATCTCGTCCGAATAGGCGTTCAGCTTCGGCCGGGCTTCGACATCATATTTGGTATACAGCCATTTGTCTGTTGTAATCACCTGCGTGTCCACAATTTCCATATTTCCCGCGGTCGCCTGCATATCCTCTAAGGAAGTATACGTCTTCATAAACTGATATTTTGTGGATTTGCCGCTTTGGCTCTTATTCAATTGGATGTCCGCAGCCGCAAGCCGGGTTGCCAGTACTTCCTCCAGCTTCCCTCCGATCAGCGACTCTGTGCGGGCATCCAGCAGAATATTGAGGGCAAGGTCTAGACTCCCGTCCTTCTTCACCGTCATATGCGCTGTACCGCTGGCACAGCCGGCCAGGAGAAAGAGCATCGAAGTAATTAGTACGATAAAGCAGAGTTTCTTCCCCTTCAATCTCATTCCTCCCTATGCTTCGTTTCTCAATCTATTATACATAATTTATAATCTGCGTTTTCCTTTATAACTACCTTCCATTGGGCAGCGTCTGCCGCAGGTAGCAGGCAAGCTGGAGATGCAGCAGATGCTCCTGGCTGCTGAAGGACATGCCGAGGAGCTCTTCGATTTTCCGGATGCGCTGATACAAGGTATTGATATGGATATGAAGGGCCGAGGCGGTCTGTGAGGCAGAACCGCCACAGGCCATATAAGCAGTCAGGGTATCCTCAAGCATGGCTGCTTGCCCTTTGGCTGTCCGCAGCGGTTCGAATACTTCAGCAATAAAAGCCTCCAAATCCTCTGCAGGCTGCCGGATGAACAGCCGGTTAACGCCGATTTCGGCATAACGGATCGGAGCCAATTCCCCCCGTGTTTTCTGGTAGGCCAGTGCTTTGTCTGCTTCCTGATAGCTGGTGTTGACTGCATCCAGCCCCGCTCGGATTGAGCCCAGCCCGCCGAATAACTGCGTCCCGGCTTTCTTGCCCCAATCATTGATACAGGCAATCAGTTTACGTTCCAATTGCCCTGCCACATAGGTTTCCGGCGAAATCAGCAGCAGCGTAATCCGGCGCTCACTGCCAAAGGCAACCGGCATCACCGCAAGTGTCATCTTATCCCGCAGGAAAGAGATCAGCTGCAGCGACATCGTGCTGAGCGCCGAAGGGTCGGCCGGTTCCGGGAACTCCAGCAGCCCCACGGCAAGCCGGGTAGAAGGTCCAATCCCGATCTCGCCGGACTTTTCCCAGTACTCCCCTGATTCCTTGCTGAGCCGCAGATCATTGAAGAACTGCTGTGTCTTCTTAAAATAAAATTCAGCGAGCGACTGCTTCCGCATCAGCTCAAGCGCCAGGATAGAGCTCCCCTGCTCCAGAGCGATGAGCTGCAGCGCCTCAAGCGGACCCTCTGAGCGGAGCATCAGATAACCCAGACATTGCCTAGCTGAAGCAATCGGATAAAGATAATGAGATGGATGCTGACCTTCGCCGGGGACTACGGACAGGTAGTCCGGTGCAGTGAGGGACTGGTAAAGCTTCAGCAGCCGTTCCATGCTCCACTCCTTATCTGCTTCTGTCCGCCGTGGATACCATTCATTATCAATGAAATCCACGAAGGTCAGCGGCACGCCGATGACGCGCGACAGTTCGCCCACAATGGAGCCGACTCCTTTATTCTGCAGTGACAGCTTCATCAGGGAGGAGTGAATCTCATCCCGCCGGATCAGCGCCTTGTTCTGCTCGCTCAGATGTGCATACAGCTTTGCGTTGGTAATGGCGATCGATACCTGGTCTGCAAAGCTTTGCAGCAGCCGTACCTCCGCCTCGCCGAACAGGGGGATGGTCCCTTTTTGATAGAAGATCAGCACACATTCGGTCTGCCCCTCTACCTTAATCGGCACCGATATGATGGAACAGACATTCTCAAAATGATAGGCCGTGTACAGATACCCCCTGTTCTCCTCGGACATATTGCCGACATCCTCTTCAAGAATGCGTATGTTGTTGTATAGCCGAGGCTCACCCCGCACATAGGTCTTGCCGATGATCCCCTCGCCCGGCTTCATCCTCATCCTGAGCATTTCTTCGCCCATTTCCCCGGCCCGGGCTTTGACCTTCAATGCATCGATTGCCGGATCGTAGCTCCACAGTACCCCGATGCTTTCATAAGGAATCACTGCAAGCGCACTCGCCAGGATGCGTTCCAGCAGTTCATTCAAATCCAGCAGTTGCGTAACGTCACGGATGCTGTTCATCATTTCGTTAAGAGCATGCTCATGTTTAGCGGCCATAAACTCGCTATAACAAGGATACAACAGAGAGGAGAGCGTCTCCATTTCCGCATCTGTCATCTCCCGTGCTCTAAAGATACGAAGAGCAATACATACATTATTATTATATGGAAGGTAAACTAACATAGATCCATCCGAATCCACCTCTGATTTCGGATGTCGAAAAGGCAGTTGTATATCCGGGTCGGGAGGAGCAGCCGGGCGGCCTCCAGTCTGATGAATGAGTCGCCACTCTGTCCAGTTACGGCTGATCCATACGGAAAACCCCTCGGTTTCCAGGTGTTTTCTTAACATATCCTCAATGAAATCCTGCAATCTGCCCACCTCTGTCAATGTATGTTTTTATATCATGTTGAACTTTATTATATAAGAACATACATTGCAAAGAAACCCTTGATCCTGTAATTTTGTATATAACAACACAACATAAATAACATTTGATGAGAAAGAAGGTAACATGATGTCGAAAGTGATCCAAAGCAAGTACTTCAAGCACATTGTTCTGGCCCTGTTATTTCTCGGTTGGTGCCTCGGAAATCTGGACCGCTTCGTCATCAATTATGCCGTAGTCAGCATTTCTGAGGATTTGGGACTTAGTGCTTCTTCGCAAGGGATTATTCTCAGCAGCTTTTTCCTCGGATATGCGATTATGCAAATTCCCGGCGGCGCCCTTGCGGACCGGTTCGGCTACCGCAAAGTCATCCTGTTCTCCCTGTTCTCCTGGTCAGTCTTCACAATGATTACCGGGTCGGCCTGGTCCCTGATTTCTCTCGTGTTAGTCCGGTTTCTGTTCGGTATCGGTGAGGGCGGCTTCTTCCCCTCCGGCTCGAAGGCTATTGCTGTCAACTTCCCCGTCCACCAGCGCAGCAGTGCCATGTCTGTAATGCTGGCTTCCGGCGCCATTATGGGCGTTGTCACGCCGCTTGTTTCCGGCTTCGCTCTGGAATCTATCGGCTGGCGGACTCTGTTCCACATTTTCGGCATCATCGGCCTTGTCATTACCGTCCTGATGTTTTTCTTCCTTAAAGAACCCGCCCGCACTCCCGTACAGATCTCTTCACCCGCAGCCAAAAAGAATGCTTCCTTAAAAACAGTACTGAAAAGCCCAATCATCTGGGGTCTGTTCCTCAGCTATTTCAGCATCTATGCCGTCAATTGGGGGCTGTCCTCTTGGATGCCTACGTACATGGTCAACGTCCGCGGCCTGAATCTGAAGGAAATGGGCATGCTTTCGGCCATTCCGGGCCTCATCGGCATCGTTACCATGCTGCTGGGCGGCTATGTGATGGACCGCATCCCTGCGGGCAAAGACCGTAAGATCTCCGCCGTTTTCGGACTTATCGTTGCCGTTGCCTTGTACCTGATGAGTACAGCGGAGAGCATCGCCCTATTCATTACCTATGAGACGATTATCCGAATCGCAGCAGGCTTCGTGTCTACGCTGATTATTTCTAAATCCGTGAAATCAATGCCCGAAACCGTTGCGGCAACTGCCAGCGGGTTCGTCAACACGGGTGCCCAGCTTGCGGGCTTCCTGACACCCATGCTGATCGGTTTTCTGGTCGATGCCTCCGGCGGTTCGTATACCTCAGCCTTCACGATGCTGATTGGGTTCGCCGTTATTTGTTCCGCATCACTCCTGTTGGGCCGCCGTACCCAGCCAGACCTGCCTGCTGATCCCCAAACGACCTGATCCGTTACGCCTACCCAATACTACGAAAATGAGGTGCCTTCATTTATGAATATGACCATCGATCTAACCCGTTTTGTATCCGAAGTCATTGAAGCTAAAAAAGAATCGTTTACTTCCGCCAGCGACCAAATCTGGGGGTTCGCAGAAACCCGCTTTGATGAGTACCAGTCAGCCGGTGTATTAATCCGGGCACTGGAGGCCGAAGGCTTCAGTATTGAAAAAGAAGTAGCCGGCCTGACGACCGGTTTCATCGCCTCCTACCGCACAGGTTCCGGCGGACCCGTCATCGCGCTGCTTGGCGAATACGACGCGCTGGCAGACCTCAGCCAGGAAGCCGGGCTCAGTGAATACCGCCCTGTTCAGCCGCGCGGCAACGGCCACGGCTGCGGCCATAATCTTCTGGGCGTAGGCGCCCTCGCTGCCGCTGTGGCGGTCAAGGATTATATGGCTGATCATCCGGAGGCTGCCGGGGAAGTCCGCTTCTACGGCTGTCCCGCTGAGGAGAGCGGCTATGGCAAGACCTATCTGGCCCGCGAGGGCTACTTCAAAGACGTGGACGCTGCATTCTCCTGGCATCCGCATGCGATGAATGCCGTGATGCACGGCAGCTCGAATGCAGTGATTCACGCCTCGTTCTCTTTCAAGGGCATCAGCGCCCACGCTGCTGCCGCCCCGCATTTGGGCCGCAGCGCGCTGGACGCCGTGGAGCTGATGAACATCGGCGCCAATTATATGCGTGAGCATATGCTCGACCAGGCCCGCCTTCATTATGCCATCACGAACTCCGGCGGCTTCGCCCCCAATGTCGTACAGGCCGATGCCGAGGTGACCTATCTGGTACGGGCGCCGAAATCAGCACAGGTCCGGGATCTGTTCGCACGGCTGGTCAAGGTCGCCGAAGGCGCTGCGCTGATGACCGGCACACAAATGCAGTACCGCTATGAGGGAGCCTGCGCCAACCTGATCCCCAATAGTACGCTGGAACGGGTATTGTTTAAACATCTTAGCGCTTTGGGCGCTCCTGCTTACGAAGATGAAGAGTATGCTTATGCCAAAGCGATTTACGAGACACTGCCGGAGAGCAACAAGCAGGAGGCTGCGGCGATGGCCGGCCCTAAACTGGCACCTCTGCTTGCCGAACGGCCGCTGACAGGCTTCGTCGTTCCTTATTCGGACGAGAAGGAAATGTTTATGGGCGGCTCGACCGATGTCGCCGACGTAAGCTGGAACGTGCCTACCGCCCAATGCGGAGCAACCACTATGGCCTTCGGAACCCCGCTCCATGCCTGGCAGACGGTAGCCCAGGGCAAAACGTCCTACGCCCACAAAGGGATGCTTTTTGCAGCCAAGGCCATGGCCGCGGCGGCCATCGAGACACTGCTGCAGCCGGAGCTCGTGGAGAAGGCGCAAGCCGAACTGAAAGAGCGGCTGGGCGGCGAAGCCTACGATTGCCTCGTCCCGCCGGATGTGCACCCTCCGAAGGCAGGAGCGGCTGAGCTTGCGATTTAAGGATGTATTCTCAATTATCGGCCCGGCGATGGTCGGTCCTTCCAGCTCCCATACCGCGGGGGCTGCGCGGATCGGACGCGTAGCCCGGCTGATGTTCGGGGAATGCCCGGGTTTCGCGCAAATTCAGCTGTACGGTTCCTTCGCCGCCACCTACCGCGGCCACGGAACAGATACAGCCCTTGTGGGCGGCCTGCTAAATATGGCAACCGACGACCCCCGGCTGCCTGAAGCCTTTGCCCATGCCGAAGCAGCCGGAATGACGGTCACCATCGAGCCGGGCAAAGGGCTGTATCCTCACCCTAACACAGCCGAATTGTCGCTGGTCAGTCCCTCCGGGAACCGCACACTGCAGCTGACCGGAACCTCAATCGGAGGAGGTAATATTGAGATCGTCCGTATCAACGGCTTCACCCTCAAGCTGACGGCAGCCTATCCGACCCTTATCATCCGCCACTATGACGAGCCCGGCGTCATCGCCGTAGTCACCGGACTGCTGATGGGCAGCGGGATCAATATTGCCCATATGACAGTTGACCGCCGGAGCAGACGCGGCGAGGCGATGATGGTCATGGAATGTGACGGGATGATTGACAAAGATATGGCAGAGCGGATTTCATGGCTGCCCGGAGTACAGGAAGTCAATTTGTTAAAGCTGTAAGGGAGGTTTCCTTCATCATCTCAAGCCAAAAGGAGCGTCATCATGAATTTCCGAACATTGAAAGAGCTTGCCGAATTGGCGGAAGCCCGCTCCAGCACACTGGGCCTGCTGATGCTGGACGAACAGTGCAAGGAGTCGGGTGAAGACAGGGATACCGTGTTTCAGAAGATGGCTGACTATTATCAGATTATGAAAGACGCTGTGAAACAGGGAATCCGGACAGATACAACGTCCAAAAGCGGTCTGACTGGCGGCGATGCACGCCGGATGATGACTTACCAGGAAGAATCCCCATCTCTTTTGGGAGAACACGCCAGCCTGGCCATGACCTATGCGCTGGCTGTATCGGAAGTAAATGCATCAATGGGCCGGATCATCGCAACGCCAACCGCCGGGTCCTGCGGAATCATCCCCGGCGTGCTGATCAGCAGCCAGGAGCGGTTTGGCTGGAGCGACGAGCAAATGGTGCACGGGCTGTTCGCCTCTGGAGCCATCGGGTACGTTATTGCCAACAACTCCTTCATCTCCGGTGCGGAGGGCGGATGCCAGGCGGAAGTCGGCTCAGCCATCGGCATGGCGGCAGGAGCGCTGGTGGATATCCGCGGCGGCACTCCGGCCCAGGCCATCCACGCCGTTGGCCTGGCCCTGAAGAACACGCTGGGCCTCATCTGTGATCCCGTTGCCGGGCTGGTCGAGATTCCTTGCATCGTCCGCAACGGATTCGGGTCGATTACCGCCCTCGGAGCGGCTGACATGGCGCTCGCCGGAGTCCGCAGCATTATCCCTTCCGATGAGGTTGTTCAGGTTATGCTTGAGGTGGGATCGGCCATGCCCGAATCGCTGCGCGAGACGGCAGGCGGTGGGCTGGCACAGACTCCGACCGGCCGCCAGATCACGCGTGATTTGCTGCAGCGCTAAAGACGAAGCAGCATAACAAAGACCGCAAGCCACCGGTAATCCGGATGCCTGCGGTCTTTTGATTTAACAGCGTTTATTTTTTCAAATGATAGGGAACGGTAGTAATAATTACATTTCTGCGGTACAGCAGATGGGCGCGGATCAGCAGGCTGGACTGGTTATGGAGAATGTTATGCCAGCCCTTCTTGGGTATGAACTGCGGTACGATTACAGTCACCTGATAATTGGACTCACTTGCCTTGCGCTGAACCGTATCGATAAACTTGGTCAGCGGATGGATGATGCTGCGGTAAGGCGAATACAGCGTCACCAGCCTGATCTCGGGGTGGAACTTCTTCCACTTCTCTTCAAATATATTCTCATCATCCCGTTCAAACGGGACATGGACAGCAATAATCTGATCGGCGGACAATGATTGCGCGTAGCGCAGTGAGTTCTCCACCACATGGGTAATCCCGGCAACAGGCAGGATGATAATATTGCCTTCAATCGCTAGAGGATCTTCTTCACAGGTTGAAATCCGCAGCTGGTCAGCCACCGCCTCGTAATGCTTGCGGATCCGGTAAAAGAGCAGGATAATCAGCGGCAGGAAAACCAGCACCGGCCACACCTGCGGGAATTTGGTCAGGAAGAACATGATGGTGACGATGAAGCTGATTAATGCGCCAGTCGTGTTGATAATCAGCTTGCTGACCCAGCCTTCCGGCTTCTGGCGGATCCATTTAATCATCATGCCGGTTTGGGACAGCGTAAAGGGGATGAATACCCCTACCGCATACAGCGGAATCAGATGCTCAGTACGCCCCTTGAAGGCGATGATCAGAATAATCGAGAGGATTCCGAGGCTGAGTATACCGTTCGAATACCCGAGCCGGTCACCGCGGACCGTGAACATTCTCGGGATAAATTTATCCTTGGCCAGATTGACCGCCAGCAGCGGAAATGCGGAATACCCCGTATTCGCCGCCAAGATCAGAATCAGAGCCGTGGTCCCTTGGACAAAGAAATACATGAAGTTCCGCCCAAAGACCTGTTCAGCAATCTCAGAAACGACGGTAACTTTTTCATTCGGCGTTATGCCATAGTAATATGCTAAGAGCACAATTCCTGAAAATAACAAAGCCAGCAGTACACCCATAGCAGCGAGCGTTTTGGCCGCATTGTTCGGCGCCGGTGCCTTGAAATTGGGAATGGCATTGGAAATTGCCTCGACCCCGGTCAAGGCCGAGCTGCCCGACGAGAACGCTTTTAGCAGCAGAAACAGGCTGATCCCTGCTACCGGTGTGCCTATAGGGGTATGAAGATCTGCCGGTACGTCTCCGGACACAATCCGGAACAGGCCCATTCCGAGCATTACAAAGATTGCAAGCACAAACAGATACACCGGATAGGCCAGGAATGATGCAGACTCCGTAACCCCCCGTAAATTCAGGGTCGTTATCAGCAGAACAAATATGACAGCGATAATTACATTGTACGAATGCAGGCTGGGAAAAGCTGAAGTAATCGCATCCGTACCGGCAGATACACTTACGGCAACCGTTAGTATATAGTCCACGAGCAGTGAGCCGCCGGCCACCAGACCGGGATATTTGCCCAGGTTCTCTTTGGATACAACGTAAGCTCCCCCGCCATGAGGGTAAGCAAAAATAATTTGCCGGTAAGATAAAATCAGGGCCGTCAGCAGTACAAGAACTCCAATGGCTATAGGAATCGAATACCAGAACGCTGCCGTGCTGAGCGTAATCAGAACCAGCAGAATCTGCTCAGGACCATAAGCAACAGAGGATAATGCATCTGATGATAGAATGGCTAGCGCTTTTGTTTTGTTTAGTTTCTGGTCGCCCAATTGATCTGATTTCAGCGGCCGTCCAATCAGGAATCTTTTTACCGAAATCATCATCTGCCTCACCCGACTTTTTTTAAAGTTATATTACCCAGAAAAGTATTGATTAAATTCAATCCATAATATACATTTCACCAACCGATTGCGCAACAGATTTAATTTGGGGCAACTTAAAGCCAGTCCTCGGCAAGCAGCTGTTTCAGCAGCTGCACCTGCTCCGAGCCGATCCGCGCAGCTATTTCCTGCTCAATCCCCTGCTTGATCTCCAGCATCCTCCGGCACATTTCGATTCCTTTTGACGTCAGTACGATATATTTATCACGGCTGTTCCCCTCCACCTGAACGGTCTTCACATAACCCTCGTCCAGCAGCACATTGATTGATTTTTGTGCTCCCTGGCGGGAAATACTGATCTGCCGGCTGATTTCTGAGATGGACAGCCTGCCGTGCAGCTCCAGCTTCGCCAGGATATGCGTTTCAGTGTGATTCAGCGGATCACCGCTTAGTCTGGTTACTTGTTCCCGCAATACCTTATGTTTCTCACTAACCAGATCGATCAGATTTAAATCGCGGATATAATCCTTCATGTATAGGTCCTCCTGTAATAGATGCAAAATTAAGTTTGAATGATCGCTTTCAGTATTGTCAACTAGGTTGACAATACTCCATCCTCCTGATACTATGAGTGAAGCTTAATAACTTAACTTTAAGGGAGTTTGAACAATGGGTAAAAATAAAAAAGAAGCACTGATTTTCACCAGTATGATGTGCTTTTTAATGGTCGTCGGCATGAGCTTTTATAACGTAATTCTATTCAATGGTGCAACCAATAAAGTATTCCTTGAAGTTGCCGTCGGCTTGCTTCCGGCACTGATTGTTGCCTTATTCCTGGACATTGTTGTCATCAGCAAAATTGCCAAAGGGCTGGCCTTCAAGCTGGTTAAGCCTTCCGATCCGATGATCAAAAAAGTGCTGACCATTTCCGTCTTCATGGTTTGCGGTATGGTTATCTGCATGTCCCTATATGGCACACTAGCACACTACGGATTCGGAGACAACTTCCTCCGTCACTATCTGTCTATCCTCGGACTTAATTTCATCTGTGCCCTGCCGCTGCAGCTGCTGGTGGTTGGACCCCTGACCCGCTTCCTGTTCACCAGAATTTTTCCGGTGAACACTGCGGTGCAAAGCGCATAAGCATTACTTGATCCTGCAGATCCCTGGGTAATAATGGATATCAATCTGCAAGGAGAGGATGTTGTGCCGTGCTTACCAAAAAAGATGGTATCTCGCTCTTCGTTCTAGTCGCAGCTCTTGTACTCATTAATATATTCGGCTCATCCTTGGATTCGCTGATGTGGGACAAATTCACTTTGCTCGTGAACTGTTTTCTGGCCCAAGGTGTGTTCATCACGCTGTTGAATCTGTTCAGGCCAAGTGTTAACCGCAGACCGTCCATCGGCCTGATCCTGCTGTCACTGCTTACGGGGCTCATCGCGCTCGTGATTATTATTGCTTCCGAGTTGAGCCTGCTGAATCAGATTTTACTAATTTTTCTCCAGGCCATGGTTACCTACGCCGAATCCCTGCTGCTGCGTAAGGAGCTTAAGGGAGAGGATGGGCGGCAGATTTAAGCTCTATATCCCCCACAAAAACAAACAGTCCCGTGTGCATTAGATCTGCACCGGGACTGTTTGCCGTAAATCCTTCTATAAAGAATTCCTATTCAAAACTTCGGAGAGGATTTAGAAATTCAGATACCATTTCTGAGCTTCAGCACCGGGTTGAACGGCAGCCAGGGTCAGGCTCAGTCCATCCTCAGAGACAGCCAGCGCCAGATGATTATGAACAGAGAGGATGGCCGCTGAGCCGTCCATATTCTTTTGGATGATCCAGCGCTGGTTGTTGTAACCTAAGTAGGAATAGAGCTGGATTACGTTCCGCTCCGTGTTCAGATCAAGAGCCTGGCCGGAAGCCGTGCGGATGGAGTAAGAGCCTGCTTCATCGCCCGTCGGCACGAACGTCCACTTTTGATCTGTCGCTTCATGGGTATCGCTGACCGTGACGGGTTCACCATTTACCTGGTTAGCCGTATACAGGGATTTCCGGAATTCTTCGTTTACCACGCTTGAGGTCATCAGGGTCGCCGGTACCGCTCCGCTTACATTTACGTTCTGAAAAGAAGCAGCCCCTCCGAATACATGCAGTCCAAAATGGCCTGCCGCAAAGGTTCCGTCCTGCACATCCATGATCCGCTCCCCTCCCAGGTACACTGTAATATGCGGTCCGTCCGCTTGTATCTTTAAACGATACGTACGGTCCGGAAGAATAAAGGCTGGAACCTTCGCCAGCACCTGCCGTTCTTCAAACCGCCCGTCCATTTTATAGAACAGACGGACCGACTCCATATTCGGGTCCAGATTGAGATAATAACCGCTGCGCCCGTCCGGGCTTGCCCGGAACAAGAGGGAGCCCGCTCCTCCGGCCGTGCCGAGCTTCATCTCGGCTTCATAATTGAAATCTCCCGCCTGCTCCCCGGCAACATAATTAGCGTCGCTGGAGTAACTCCCGCGGATACCGTCCTCACCGGCCAGCCAGGAAGCCATGGACAGATCTTTCGTCCAGCCGCTGAGGTTGGTGCGGAACTCCCCGCCGGAGACTTGCACATGAACACTTGCAGATACCTTTCCATTTGGGGTGGATACCGAAATGACGGCCGCCCCTGCTTTTAGCGCCTCAATCACCGCCTGGGAATTGCCTGCCGCCTTTATATTAACAGTTTCCGGATTGCTGGACTTCCATTTCAGCGGCTCTGTACCGCTGCCGGGTCCATTTTCCAGGGCCGCCTGCAGTGTTTCACTTTGCCCTACACCCAGTTCACGGTCACTGGTATCCATTACAATCCGGGTGGAGAGGTTCGCCTCAGGATTCCATACCGATCCAAGTTTATTGACTTTCAAGGCTACAACTTTCACATTGCCTCCCTTGGTATAGAAACTCATCCCCCGGCTGCCCGGATCCGGGAAAATAACATCTGAGAACACGGACCTCCCGCCATTCACAAACACCTCAACTGAAGCTTCATCCACCAGAATGCGCAGCTTGATCCGGCCGTTCTCCGTTAACGCCTGCGTTTCATGCCGGGTACTGAACAGGCTGGAGAAATCGGTTACTCCGGAAAGGGAACGGTCCACAAACACCGTGTTCATGCCCGGCTTGTAGCCCACAACCGTCTTCTGGGCGGCACCCTCACGCAAGTTAAATCCGAATTCCGATACACTGCTGCCGGCGGGAATCTCCACCTCGGCTTCGATTTCGTAGGCACCGGAAGTTATGCCTTTCAGCAGATTTTGCGCAGAAGGGCTGACATCCTTGTTAGATACCGAATATAAGGCGCTGCGCAGCGATTCCAGCTCCTTGACCGGACTCTGGGCAAGCCGGATACCGTCACTCGTCTTCACCAGGGTTACTTCCCTCGGGATTGTCAATTCCCCCTTCCAGCCCAATGTCGGAAAGGCGAACGGATAGTCCCAGTTCGACATCCAGGCCAGCATCACTCTACGTCCATCCTGCATGTCAGAGAAGGACATGGAGGCATAGAACTCTTTGCCAAAATCGGTTCTCAGCACGGTTCCAGCCGGATTATCATTCACGAACTCCCCTTCTGCCGTCAGACTCCCCACGAAATATTCCGCATCCGAACCGCCCGTTGCCGGATTCGCTCCTGTACTGATCATGAGTACCCATTTCTTCTCTGTAGTCCCCTGAACCGTAAGCGGGAACAGGTCAGGGCATTCCCACACCCCGCCGCGGACATAATTGCCATAACCCCAATTGTCGGTCAACGTCCAGTCGAGCAAATTCGTTGAGGTGAAGAAACGGATATGATCGCCGCCCGACACAACCATGACCCAGCGGTTATTCGCCTCATCACGCACTACCTTAGGATCACGGAAATCCCAGCCTCCAGGCTCCTCTCCGTTCTTACCGGGGTTCTCAATCACAATAGGACAATCCTTGGCATATTCCCACGTACGCCCCTGATCCTTGCTGTAAGCCAGACCAATCCGCTGGTTCCCGTTAAAGGCATCCGGATTAAAAGAAGTATAGTAGGCGAGGAGCCCCTGGCCGCCCGAATCCGCGAACAGACCTGAGGTATTATTCAAATCCGCTACAGCAGATCCGGACCAGACATGCCCGTAATCATTCCAGGGAAGGGCGATAGGAAGGCGCTTCCAATTCAGCATATCTTTGCTGACTGCATGAGCCCATGTTCCGCCATCCTGATGAAAGAGATGATATTCTCCGGCAAAATAGACCAGCCCGTTCGGATCACTCACAGAACCGCGCATCGGTGTGTAATGATACTGCGGCCGGTACTTTTCATGATTATAGCTGGCAGCATCTGTAACATAGGTGTTCTGAAAATAAGCAGTCCCGCTGTTTACTACAAGCCCTGCGTTCCCGTTTGCGTACGAACTATCCGTGACATCAATGGCCGCCGGAGTATATCCATCCACAAAAATCTGAATTCTTTTCCCCTTCGCCTGTACCTCTACTGCATGCTTTGCCCCCGCCCGACTCGGATAAGTACTTGACGAGCTTGCGATGACCGTGCCGTTTGCCTGGGTTAAGCGGACGCGAAGCTGATCTCCCTCCTTCACAAGAGAAGCTTCATATCCGCTTAATCCGTCAGCAGAGGACCGGAAGGCGAGGCCTGCAGTCCCATCGTCAGGAAATGAAATCTGCCCCTCGTACACCAGATCAGCAGCCGGCTTGTTATAGATCAGCAGCGCCTTGCTCTGATTGACAGAGGTCCCTTTTTTACCGCTGAGATCAGGCTGCCACTGACCTGTACTTGCCAGCACTGTCGCCAGGTTCCCCTGCAGATCGCTTACGGTGATGTTCTGGAACAACGCAGCCCCATTCCAGACGTGGAGCCCGAGCCGTCCGGAGAGATACGCCTTGTCCTCCGTATCAATCACAGGCTTATATTGATTCCCCCAATATACCTTTAGTGAGGAGCCCTCTGCCTTCACCTTAAGATGATAGATTTCACCCTGGACCAAAGGAACCTGCCGTTCCTCCTTTAGTCTGCCTTCCCCGCCGCCCGCGTCCCGTAAACGGATCATGCCGGCCTGAGGTATGATTTGCAGCATGTAGGCCTGCTGTCCATCCTCACCGGAACGGAATAGCAGCGTAGCATCGGGCTCTCCCTCTTTAATCATTACGTCAGCTTCATAGATAAAATCATCTGCAGTGGTCTGCGATAACGCCAGCACATTTTCCTGCGGGTCCGATTTCAGCAGAAGCCCTTCCGCTGTGTTCTCCATCCTGCCTTTTCCGGCCACATGCCATTCCGTCAGGTTGCCGTTTAGTTTGGTAGCGGTTTCAGAAATAGATATTCCCTCCTTTGTCTCTTTGGCGAACGTCTCATCTGCAGCCAGGGCCCAGTCTGTCTCACGATTAACTGTAATCATCGAAGTCACCAAGATTCCCGCAGTGAGCAGGAGGTTTAATGTGAATTTTGCTTTCCGGTTCATCCTTTCCCCTCTTTTCCTGTAAATGATAAGTCCCGTTTTAAAGAGCAAGGCCGGCTTGTTACTTATGCATAACTGCCGGCCTTGCTTGTTGTTTATATAATTGAAGCTTGATTGTTCATTGCTGCAAGGCCCAAGGCCAGAGCGCCGCATAATCCCGCCTGCTGGCCGAGACCCGGTGCAACAATGTACTCCTCCATGTGATCCAGAATCGCACTTGAACTAACATACCCGTTCAGGTTCCGGCGTACGGCCTCCCGGATCAGGGGAAACAGCTGCGGCTGCTGCATCACACCGCCGCCTAATATTATTTTGTGCGGAGAGAGAAGTAAGATAGCATCAGTTAGAGCCCCTGCAATATAGAAGGCCTCCATCTCCCATGCCTTGTGATCCGCCGGAAGCTCATGACCCTTTTTTCCCCATCTGGCTTCAATCGCAGGACCCGCTGCCATGCCTTCGAGACAGTCCCCGTGATAAGGACAGATACCGACAAAATCATCTTCCGGATGGCGCCTCGTCAGCACATGCCCGCCCTCAGGATGTACAAGCCCATGGACTAAACGGCCTTCTGCATATACACCGACACCAATACCCGTGCCTACGGTAATGTACAGGCAATTGGACATGCCCTGAGCAGCCCCCCACTTGACCTCACCATATACAGCTGCGTTAACATCCGTATCCCAGCCGAACGGAACAGGGAAGACTTGCTTTAGAGTCCCGAGCAGATCATAATTAGCCCATCCCGGCTTAGGCGTTGTCGTAACGTAGCCGTAGGCCGGACTGCCATGAGCGATGTCGATCGGACCAAATGATCCAATGCCGATGGCTTCGACCCCTTTACCTTGAAAATAATCAATCACTTTGGGCATCGTCTGATCCGGATGTCCGGTCGGGAAGCTAATCTGATCCTCAATCCGCCCGCTTTCATCACCAATCCCGCAGACAAATTTCGTTCCGCCTGCCTCAATCGCTCCTATACGCATGTAAGTTCCTCCTTCCGGTTACTGGTTGCTGCCGTCTGCAGCAGATGAGGCCAGCTTATAGATATCCAGCGAAAGGAACACATCCTCTTCATGTTCTGCAAAAGCAGTAAGACCGGCGGATTCAGGCTCAGGGAAAATCAGATCCGTAATGACTGCCTGCCCCCCGCCCGCGAACACCTCAACCGAAGAACGATCCACATAAATACACAGCTCATAGGCAACATTCGATGCCGCAAGCTTTGCGGAATGGAGCCCCGGGAACAGCTCATGGAAGTCAATCTTCCCGGAAGCGGTGCGGTCTATATACAGCTCTTCCGTTTGCGCGTTTATCCCTGCGACGGTCTGCTGCCCGGCACCTGCTTTTACCCGGAAGCCGGCTGATGTACCAGGTGCGAGCTTCGCCTCAATAACGTAAGCATCCAGCTGTAGGCTGGCACAAGCCTTATTAATCTCTTGTACAGAAACATTTGTAAGGGACAAGACCGGGATACGCGCTGCTTCCAGCTCTTTAGCAGGCTTCTGAATGAGTGTCACTTCCCCGTTTCTCGTTTCCAGCGTAAGCTCCCGGGGAATGGTCATCGCTCCGCGGAACCCTTCCGTCGGTGTCTGCTGAGCATACATCCAGTTGCTCATCCAGCCGATGAACAGGCGTCTTCCGTCTTCCTCGGGAAGATCGGACCAGCTCACGCCGGCATAATTATCCCTGCCGTAATCTACCCAGCGGATGCTCCGGGATGCTTCGTCAGGAGTGAATACCGCTCCGTCGAAGTCACCTGTGAAATACTGTGTTCTCGAGCCTTCCTCAAAGGCCGGATCTGCGCCGATACTCACGAGCATCACCCATTTGGTGTTATCCTTATCTCCATCTACAGCGAGCGGGAACAGGTCCGGACACTCCCAGACCCCGTCATGTGAACCGATACCTACGCCAAATTCGCTGGCAAAGGTCCAGTGAATCAGATCAGGCGAATGATACAGGCATACTGTCTGGCCGCAGGCTACGATCATCACCCAGCGGCTCCGTTCTTTATCCCAGAACACCTTGGGATCACGGAAATCAATGAAGCTATCATGGGTCAGCACCGGATTCCCGGCGTATTTAATCCACGTTCTGCCGTTATCCTTGCTGTACGCAATACTTTGGTACTGTACCGGAGGTTTTCCTTCCGGCATATTCAGGTGGTGCGTGAAGATGGCAACCAGCCCCGGCTTATCCTCAAAAAATCCCGTTGTATTCTTCCAGTCAACAACGGCACTGCCCGAGAAGATCATGCCCAGCTCATCCGGTACCAGCGCAACCGACAGCTCCTCCCAAGCTACCAGATCCCTGCTCACCGCATGGCCCCAATGCATCTCCCCCATAGTCATTCCATCCGGGTGATGCTGGAAGAACAGATGGTATTCACCTTCAAAATAGACCAGCCCGTTCGGATCGTTCATCCAATTTTGCTGAGGTGAAAAATGATAGGCACCCCGGTAGTTTTGTTTGGTTATCGCTGACATTATGATTTCTCCTTTTCTCCTGGATAGATTGAACCGGGAAGTTTAGAGCAAAGGTCATTCGCAGCTGCGGGGAATGTTTGGACTTCCGGCTACTAACAGGATTGGACTTAGACTGTACTTGTGATTTTTTATTTGGGGATTGGCCGTGGCTGCAGAGAATGTTTGGTCTTCCGGCCGCTGTTGTCTGCAGATTTCTTGATTTTTACCGCTCTTCGCGGTGGAAATCCGCAGACTGCTTATGCTTCCGATGCTAGCTTTCCTGCGGAAAGCTTTCAGGCGGACGCTACGCTCCTCCAGTTCCAAAATCCCCCTCCGCCACTTTTCCCCTATAATTATATTTCCAAGTTCAATCTATTGGGCCTATCCTTCCGATGTCAGGCTTCAATTCCAAAATCCCCTTCCGCTGCTTCGCTCCCTTTCCTCAAGACTCCAGTTCAATCTAAAATATTTTTATATTTATATTATTTTTGCGTTGCTCTGTCGTAGCCGCCCTGCTTGATCTTCAGCCATTCCTGCAGGCCCAGGCGGTCCAGCTCTTTCAGATAGTCATTCCACTCTGCATCGATTTTGCCGTTCTGGTACCACTCGGTACGCATTCTGAGCACATAGGCGAACAAGTCGGTTTCAATGGTCGTCAGGCGGTCCAGCTCGTCAATGGAATGGAATACGCTCGGCATAACGTTCTCTGCCTTCATTTTTGGAGCCATGATGTTTTTGATGATATCCATTCTTCCCTTGGCATCATCCGGCATGGTTGTATATTTATTATAGTAGGAATCCAGAATCGCCAGCGGTCCGCCGATGCTTGTTTTCTCGCGCAGCTCAACAGGGGCCGTGCCTTCCAGCGGCAAGTGCTTCAGCATACCCTTTGCTTCATCAAATTCGAAGATGTTCTGCTGAGTGTCGTCCCCGTAGGTTCCCCAGTTGTTCTGTACGGACTGGATTGGGTCATACAGCTGATCCACCCACTTCGCCGTGGTTTCCAGGTTTTTATTCGCGCTGGTCACGACCATTTTGCCGCGTCCAAGACCCAGACCGTTCGTACGGGTTACGTTAATCTCACCATCCGGCCCAGCCAGCGGCGGCATAACTTCATAAGCATCGTTAGCTCCGGAGATGTTCGCTTTATCCCAGGAGAAATAGAGGCCGTACTTCTGATCCTTGCCCTTGGCCAGGTAAGTACTCCAGTCCTGGGTATACGCTTCGATATCAATGAGTCCTTCTGTATACAGCTCGTGGATAAACGACACCGCATTTTTATAATCTTCCTGCGCAGCCGTAAAGATCACCTTGCCGTCATTGCTTACGACCGCATGGTCAGGATTCTCACCGAGTCCGAAAGAACCAAACAGGAAGGCCAGATCCTCCGCACCCGGCTTATTAATGAAGGACAGAGGAATTTCATCAGCCTGACCGTTACCGTTCGGATCCTTTGTCTTAAAAGCAATCAGCACCTGCTTCAATTCTTCCGTCGTTGTCGGCATCTTAAGGCCCAGCTTCTTCAGCCATTCCACGTTGATCCAAGGCATACTGTCCACCGCCTGGATTCTTTCTTTGCCATCCCCCAGCTCTTCGATCCAAGGAAATGCGTAGATGTTGCCGTCAGGCGCCGTAATCATACTTTTGTATTCCGGAGCTTCTTCCAGCACTTTTTTAAAGTTAGGCATATTCTGCTCAATCAGATCATTCAGCGGAATGATGGTGCCGTCCTTGGCAAGCTTCAGCAGCTCATAGTCACTGTAGTCGGCATTAAAAATCGCATCAGGAAGATCGCCGCTAGCAACCGCCAGATTTCTTTTTTCCACAAACACATCTCTGGTGAAGTTTTTCCAGTTGATATGCACATTTGTTTTTTCTTCAAGGCGTTTATTGATCAGCTTGTCATTCGGGTCGGACGGGGCCAGCGGGGAGCTTTGGGTAATGAAGTTCAAGGTCACTTTCCCGTTTGGATCCTGTTTTTCACTGGCAGCGTTACCTCCCCCGCCCCCGCCGCCGCATGCGGCAAGGAACATGAAGGAAGCAAGGACAGAGGCAGAAGCTGCTTTTGACAATACCTTTGATCTTTTTGATCTTTTCATCGGATATGACCTCCAAAGTAAAATGAATGAAAGAACCTTATCTATGTGCAGTCCGCTTCCTATTTAATGGAGCCGACCATGACACCTTTCTCAAAGTACTTCTGGAAAAACGGATACATAATGATCAGCGGCAGGCTGGAGACAACGATCGCGGCATATTTGATGATTTCAGACAAACGTTTCATTTCCGCTGCAGCCAGCTGATCACTGATCATGCCGGGGTCTACCTGATTCTGGATCAGGATGGAGCGCAGAACGAGCTGCAGCGGGTGAAGGTTCGGATTATCGAGATAGATCATGGCATCAAAGTACGAATTCCACTGGCCGACAAAGGCATACAGCGCAAGCACAAAAATGATCGGTTTAGAGAGCGGCAATACGATGCTGAAAAAAATCCTCATCTCCGAGGCCCCGTCCACATTGGACGCCTCCTTCAGCTCGTTCGGCACCCCTTTGAAGAAGGTTCTGGACAAAATAATATTCCATACATTGACGGCCCCCGGGATAATTACAGCCCATACGGTATCCAGCAGACCCAGATTCTTAACCAGCAGGTACGTCGGGACAAGCCCGCCGCCAAAGAACATCGTGAACAGGAACAGGGTCATGAAAAAGCCTTTCCCCTTCAAGCGGTCATCTGACAGGGCATACCCGGCACAGACAGAGACCATCACGGTCAGAACAGCAAAGGCAGAGGCATAAAAAACAGCGTTTGCAAATCCCCGCAGCATCGCCGGATTGGTGAGGATCATCTTGTAGCCTTCAGTAGACCAGTCGGAAATCCTGAACGAAATTCCTTGGCTGAGCAGAACGGACGGGTCCATGAAGGAGGCTATCACCACATATATGAGCGGAAGAATCACAATCAGCACGGCCAGTGTTAAAAAGGCGGCGTTCAGTGCGAGCATAAAACGGTCCAGCCGCGAATGTTTTACAAACATGACTTGTTGCTCCTTTCTTAGTAAAGACCTTCGCCCTCATTCAGCTTCTTCACTGTGAAGTTCACCGTGAGGAGCAGGATGACGTTGATGATCGAGTTAAACAGCCCCACTGCAGCTGAGTAAGCATAGTCACCCGACTGCAGGCCGATTTTATAAACATAGGTCGGGATGATCTCCGAGGTCGGCAGGTTCGTGGCCGTCTGCATCAGATAAGCCTTTTCAAATCCGATTGACATGATGCCGCCCGCGGCAAGGATAAAGACAATGGCCATAATCGGCCGGATGGTCGGAAGATCGATATGACGGATTCTTTGCAGAAGGTTCGCGCCATCCAGATTGGCTGCATTATGTAACTCAGGGTCCACATTGGCCAGCGCCGCCACATAGATGATGGAAGCCCAGCCCGCACCCGTCCATATATCAGACAGAATATAAATCCAGCGGAAGTACTCCGGCCGCGACATAAACATTACCGGTTCGCCTGTTATCCAGCTAAACAGCTGGTTTATCGGTCCTGTCGGGGATAAGAAAATGAACAGCATACCCACCACGACAACGACGGATATGAAGTTAGGGGCATACAGGAACAGCTGGATATTCTTTTTCACTCCGGCCCGGCGGACCTGATTGAGCATCAGAGCAAGCAGAATGGGAACAGGGAAGCTCAGAATCAGACCGAAAAAACTCAATTTAAGCGTATTCATAAAAATAACCTCAAAGTTCGGTGATGACAGGAATTTCTCGAAGTTGTACAGTCCCACCCATTCACTGCCCAGGATGCCTCTGATCGGACTGAAATCCTTAAAGGCGATAATCGCACCGTACATAGGACCGTATTTAAAAATCAGGGTCAGGATCAGCGCCGGTGACAGCATTAGATACAGGAAGTAATGCTTCTTGAAATATTCCATCAGGGAACTCTTCCGTCCCGCCGCCAGTTTTCTGTGATTTAATTCTATTGAGTTATGCAATGCCTTTACCTCCATTCTTTACATGGTTTATAGTTCACTGCTTCAGGGCCGCCACTAAAAAGGCTTACATTTTGGCGCATATGCCCTCTGGTTCTTTTACAATTTAACAAAGACCACTTCACCAGTCAATACATTTTGTAAAAATAAATTTGTTCAATTGACTATTATTTTACTTATAAATGTCTTGATAATATTGTCAAAACTCATAAAAGGCTAGTTTATGGCATAGAAAAGCCATTATCTCAACCTAATACACTCAATTTAAGTAGTATCCAGGAAAGTATTAGCAAACATCCACAATGAATAATGTAAACTGAATTGTGCATTTGTAAAATTGAGATTGCTATTTTGAGAAAACTATTATACATTTAAGGGAGTAAAACGAAGAGAAACAATCATGTAGAGGTGAACTTACATATATGGCACGGGGAAAAGTAACGATACAGGACATCGCCGATGCGCTGGGGATCTCCAGAAACACGGCCTCCAAAGCTTTGAACGGAACCGAAGGCCTGCCTGAAGAAACCCGAAACAAAGTGATCAAGAAGGCGATTGAGTTAAAGTATAAACAATTTTCATTGATGGAACCGGACAATGTCCTGCCAAAGAGCTCCCGGAATATTGCGCTATTAACGGAAAATCTGCCGAACACCTCCCACTTTGGATCGACGTTGATCAGCGGCCTGGAGAAGCGGATCAGTGCTGAGGGGTATAATCTATCGATTCATATCATCCGGGAGATTGACCAGAAATCGCTGTCTCTTCCGAATAATTTTGATGTCGCAAATGTGGACGGGATCATCTGTATCGAGCTGTTTAATTTGGCTTACAGCAATCTGATTACAAGTCTTGAAATTCCGACTATTTTCATCGACTGCTCTGCACATGTCTGTTATCCGGATTTCCCTGCGGATGTCTTGTTAATGGAGAACGAGCACAGTACGTACCAGCTTACCAAAAAGTTGATTGATGGCGGTTACACGACCTTGGGGTTCATCGGGGATTATAATCATTGCCGGAGCTTTAATGAGCGCTGGGTAGGGTTTAACCGCGCGCTGACCGAGGCCGGAATCCGGCTGGACCGCACTCAGTGTGTTCTGGATGAGGATAATCTTTTTTTCTCCAGCCCCGGGTGGGCGGATGAGAAATTGAACGGCATCGCGGAGCTCCCGTCTGCTTTTGTATGCGCGAATGATTATATTGCTGTTAACTTTATGAAATCACTGAAAAATCTGAATCATGCCATTCCCGGTGATATTGTCGTCTGCGGATTTGATAATGGTCCGGAATCGAGAATTATTGAACCGCACCTGACCACCGTCCATATCTACAGCAATGAAATGGGTGTCAAAGCTGCCGAAATGCTGCTGTCCCGGATCAATACTCCAGAACAGCCTTATCAGGTCTCTCATATCTATACGAAACCGGTCTACAGGGCATCCACACCGGATATTAAGTAAGAGCTGGAATGGATGATAACCTGCTTTCGAGATGAGGGGGATTGTGATGAGAGTTATTTTCTGCCGGGACCCGCTGGATGCCAAACGGGTGGATATGGATTACGAAGCAGAATGGCACGGGGCGCAGGCTGCCGGCTTCAAGACGGAGCTGCTGTCGCTGGAGGACCTGCTTGAAGGCGAGGCTGTCCGGTCAATCCGGCAGATTGCGCCGGCACTTTACAGGGAATCTGCCGTCTACCGGGGCTGGATGATGAAGCCGGAGCATTATGAGAAGCTCTACTATGCACTCCTATCGAAGAATATTGAACTTATCAATGATCCTTCTGCTTATGCTCACTGCCATTACCTGCCCTATTCCTATTCGTTAATCGCCTCCATGACCCCGCGTACGGTTTGGCGCACAAGTCCGGGCGGGCCGGAAGGCTGGACGGAGCTGTTCGCACAAATTGCCATCTTCGGCCAATCTCCTTTAATTGTTAAGGACTATGTGAAGTCCAGAAAACATGAATGGACTGATGCATGCTATATTCCTGATGCTTCAGACCACGAAAACGTACGGCGGGTAGTGTCCAACTTCGTGGAGAGACAGGGAGACGGGCTGAGCGAAGGCATTGTTCTCCGTGAATTCGTACCTTTGGAGTACCTGCAGACACACGATAAAAGCGGGATGCCGCTTTCCAAGGAGTACCGGATATTTTTCCTGGATCAGCAGATCATAGCTTTCCTGAATTACTGGGATGATGCGGCATATGACGAGGAGCAGCCGGAGTTGACCCCCTTCAGGGACATCGCCCGGACGATTACAAGCCGCTTCTTCACCATGGACATCGCCAAAACATCTGAGGGCCGCTGGATCATTGTTGAACTGGGGGACGGCGGAGTTTCCGGTCTGCCTGTGCAAATGGATGTCAGCGCGTTTTATGAGAAGTTAATGGATGCTACTAGCGGCTGATCCCGCCCTATATAATAGTAATACTCATGACCGCCTTGGCTTAGCCACAGGCGGTTTCCGCGTTTATATAGTCCGCCAACCCTACCCTTTCAATCTCCAATTAACCAGCTATCCTCTTTTTCTATCAGCCGAGGCATTGCTTCGCCTTTACCATTTTGCAACTACTTTGCCGGCAGGTTGGGATATACTAGCCACAGATGAACCAAAGGAGATTATAACTTATGAATAAATCCGCTTTAAGCGCCTTTCTCTTCTTAACCTTAATAGCCTCAGGCTGCGGTGCCCCTAAGGCTCCCAGTGATTTGCTCCGGGCCCCCTCACAGGGCAGCGCCGATGGGACCATTACCAGTGTCGTGAAATCTTTTCTCCCCGCTAATGCCCACCTGACAGTCCCCGTCCATTCCGAATCGGGCAGCGCCATCCAGCTCCAGGATCTCGACAAAGACGGTCAGAATGAGATTCTGGCCTTTTATAAAACAGACAAAACCGACTACGAGATCAATACGCTTATCCTTAGGCAAACCGGCGGGGACTGGAACAAGCTGACCACAATTACCGGAGTGGGCAGCCAGCTGGATTATGTACAGTTTGCAGATGTTACTGCAGACGGGCAGACGGATATGCTGCTGGGTTTCAGCGGCGGCCAGGGACTCAGCAACGAGCTGTCTGTCTACAGTCTGAATAGCGGCGTGCTGACCGAAGTGCTTAAGCAGGCTTATGACTATTTGGCGGTCGGCGATCTGACAGGGGAGAGAAAGACAGATATCGCTCTGTTCCAGACAACCTTTACCACAGACATGCAGCCGGTTGCCCGGCTGCAATTATACCGGCTCCACGGCGGCAAGCAGCAGAGCCTTGCCGATCAGACGCTTGACGGGGCTGTGATTCAGGCTGTATACGCTAAGGCAGCGCCAGCCGCCAGCGCATTGTTCGTAGATATGGCTATTGGTGCACATTCTTCCTATACCCTGCTCCTGACTTGGGAAAATGGTAAATTTATTGATATACTGGCAGCAGATGATTATCATCATGCAGAGCTTGCGGACAGCAAGGATATTACGCTGGCACCCGTAACTCCCGGCCCGGGCGGTAAACTGGTAGAGAACAATATGGCGGTCAAGGATTACCCGTTGTACAGCTCGGACGCGAACGGTGACGGTATTGTTGAGGTCGGATTCCTTGTTCCGCCTGCCGGAACAGAGAGCATGGCTCCGCTGGCCACCCCGTTTATCACCAAATATTATCAGTGGGACGGACAATCAGGACTGAAGTTCACGGAAGAGAAGTTCGACAGATGGGGCTTCAACTTCCATATCCCACAGAACTGGAGAGGCAAATACACGCTTGAGATTGCCGGGGATTCTCCTGACCCGTGGGAGAGTATCAGCTTTATCTACCATGATGCCGCATCCGGAGAAGAAGCGTCGCTGCTTGAACTGCGCCTGCTTACCAAGCAGGACTGGCAGGCCGCAGAAGCCGTACTGAAGGCACAGAACAGGCCCTATCAGCTGCTCTATGAGCTTCAGAATACAGAGGATACTACGGCACCAACGGTGCTCGTTGCAGTGCTGCCGCCGGCGGATGCTGCCGGTAAGCTGAGCGGTGCCTCCCTTCAGGAGTATAACCAGCTTAAATTATCACTTACGAAAGTCCAGGAGCTGGCCGGCACACCGCAGCAGCCTTTGCAATAACAAGGAGGGTCTCCATGAAGGTGCTGGTATTGGAAGATGAAAAGCCTATACGTGATTTTCTTCAGGTGAATCTGAAGCGTGCAGGCTTTGAGGTTGCCGAAGCAGCCACTGGCGAAGCCGCATTGGCTGCCGCCCGGGAACAGCGGGATTTTGACATCGCTATTCTGGATCTGATGCTTCCCGGGATTAGCGGATTTGAGGTGTGCGCACACCTGCGCCGGGAATTCCCCCGGCTCGGAATCATTATGCTGACCGCCAAGAGCCAGGAAATCGACAAAGTGATGGGGCTGGATTCCGGCGCTGATGATTATGTAATCAAGCCCTTCAGCCCGGTTGAATTACTGGCCCGGGTCCGGTCGTTATACCGGCGGATGTATCCGGGGGAAGAGATGCTTCTGGAGAACAGCATCCAGCTGCCTCCCTTTACCCTTATGCTTGATGAACGGAAATTACTGAAGAATACGGCCGAGATTCCTTTGACGCCTACGGAATTCTCCATTGTTAGGCTGCTCATGGAGCAGCCTAACAAGGCGATGAACCGGGATGATATTCTGACCTCGGTCTGGGGGCAGTATTTCATGGGGGAGCTTAAGATCGTTGATGTAAATATCAGCCGGATCCGGCAAAAGATCGGCCAAGACGCCTCCGGGCCGCAATATCTGGAGACGGTGTGGGGATTCGGCTATCTATGGAGGGTACAACATTGCTGAAAGGTATCAGGTCCCGGCTTATACTCTATATTACTATTGTCCTGCTCCTGATCGTACTGCTGCTGGAAGGGGTGTTTATTGTGGCTGTCCACTACTTTTATCTGGGCAGTGCGATGGAGACGCTATCCTCACGGGCCACGACCTCGGCTACCTTTTTCAATAAGTATCTGGAAGGCTATTCAATTAATGAGCGGGCCCGGTATATTCTGGAGAATCTCTCCCCTGAAGAGAGCAGCAAGGTTGAGGTGCTTAACACTGCCGGGAATGTCATAATCAACTCTTTCGGCTTCTCCAGCTCAGAGCTGATCGATACTCCTGACGTCAAATCTGCTCTGGCCGGCGGCAAGGGAAGCTACCAGAGCCTCACACCGGTGAACGGTGAACGGATAATGGCTGTGTCCATCCCCTTAAAGGAATCCGGAATGAATATCGGTGTGCTTCGCTACTCAATTTCTGCAGAGCCTCTATACCACGTGATCCTCAAAATCGTGCTGAATGCGGTATGGGTTGGGCTGCTTGTCATCCTGTTCGGCTTCGTGCTCAGCCTGCTTATCGCCAAGCGTATCGTAGGTCCGATTCAGCAGCTAACCTCAGTAGCCAAAGAAATGGCTACCGGGAACTTTGCAGCCAAGGCGGCGAAGCAGCATGACGATGAAATCGGCACACTTGCAGTCACACTCAATTACATGTCTGAGGAAATCCTCAAGAGCGAAAAAATCAAATATGACTTCATCTCTTCTGTTACGCATGAGCTTCGTACTCCCCTAACCTCCATCAAAGGATGGGGCGAGACACTGCTTATGGGTGACTTGTCCGATAAAAAAGAGACCCTGCAGGGTCTCGAGGTAATGACTGGAGAAACGGACCGGCTAATCGGCCTGGTGGAGGATCTGCTCGACTTCTCCAAATTCCAGGCCGGTGAGATTACTGTAGAGCTTCAGCCGTATGATCTTAGAGGACTGCTTGAGGATCTGCTGCTGCAGTTCAGATACCGCGGGCAGACGAAGCAAATCCGGCTCTACGCGGATATTCCCGACCAGCCCTTGCCGGTCGACGGCGACTTCAACCGGCTGAAGCAGGTTTTTGTCAATCTGCTGGACAATGCCTTTAAGTTCACACCGGCAGAGGGAGCAGTACGTATTACAGCGGTCAGCCAGGATGCGCTGATTGTTATCACGGTAACGGATACCGGTGAGGGTATTGAGGCCGCTGATCTGGAGAAGCTGGGCACCAAATTCTTCAAAGGGAAATCACGCCAGTCGGGAAGCGGTCTGGGTCTGGCTATCTGCAAGGAAATCATCGGACTGCATGGCGGCAGTCTGCGCATCGAGAGTGAATTCACCAAAGGAACCTCTGTCATTGTAGAGCTGCCGCGTTATCAGGTTTAGCAGACAGCTCTAGGGACAGCATTTAAACAGGCCGTTCAATCGTAAAAATCTCACCAATGGCAGCATAGTTATTACCCGCTAAACGGCTTACTGCCGCTAATTGAACCGGGTCGATTCTGCCCTGGTCGTAGATGGCCTCGTCAATGTGAAATTGTACGACCTTGCCGATGATCAGCTCAAATCCGGGGAATTCCACCGCCTGTTCCAGTCTGCACTCCATCCGGACTTTGGCTTCCCTGACCCCCGGTACGGCAATCACAGAGCTGTCCACCGGTGTTAAACCGGCTAATGAAATCTCACTTTGATCGGGGGCAAGGGGAGCGGCGGTCATATTGACCTGCTCCACATTTTGCCGGTCCACGATGTGTACAACAAATTCCCGGGTGTCCAGTATGTTTCTCGCCGTATCCTTCGGTTTGCCTGCTGAGTGCTGGATAGATAATGAAATCATCGGCGGATTCGAAGAGACAATATTGAAATAGCTGAAGGGCGCACCGTTCAGAACCCCCTCCTCCGACACAGTCGTTACAAAAGCAACCGGTCTCGGGATAATAGTTCCCACCAGCAGTTTATAGTTGTCTCTCTCCGTATTCGTTAACGGATCAATTGCAATCACGTCGATCATCCCTTTCTTATTAGCGGTTTAGTCCAGCTCTCTTACTTGAAACGGCAGCAGGATCTGTTCAATCTTGTCTCTGTGCGGCTCATATTGTGCAGGCAGCATCAAGTGGGAGCCCATCGTTTCCGGCGATTCATCATGAGCGAAGCCCGGAGGATCGGTGGCGATTTCGAACAATATCTCTCCGTGCTCTCTAAAGTAAATCGCGTTAAAATAATTCCGGTCCTGCACCGGGGTTACTCCATATCCATTATCGTGCACATAGCTCTGCCATTCCAGCTGATCCTGGTCGTCTTTGGCTCTCCAGGCGATATGATGCACCGTTCCTACACCCATTTCTCCACGCTCTACCGCAGTCAGTTTGAGATCAATCACGTTCCCGAGATCGGCAGCAGATTGATAACGTGCGATATCATCCTCTTTGCCGATGAACGTCAGTCCCAGTACCTTCTCTAACAGCTCAGCTGTTGCATCCGGATGAGTGGACAAAAGTGTGGCACCACCGAAGCCCTTGATCGCCACCTCCGGTGTGACTCCCCCGAAATTCCAGGAGTTGAGGTCTCCGGCCTCCCGTTCCACCAATTCTAAATGCAGCCCGTGCGGGTCGTCAAATTCAAGCACCTGTTCCCCAAAGCGTTCCATTTCCGTAAAAGCGACCTTAAACTTCGTAAGTCTTTCTTTCCAAAAAGCCATGGCCCCTACCGGAATGCTGTAAGTCGTTACACCGACTTGACCTCCGCCGATCTTTCCCTGATAAGCATCCGGCCAAGGGAAGAATGTAATAATCGTGCCCGGCTTCCCGCCGTCATTACCGAAATAAAAGTGATACGTACCCGGATCATCGAAATTAACCGTCTGTTTGACCAGACGCAGTCCAAGTACCCCCGCGTAAAAATCCATATTTTCCTGAGGATGCCCGACAATCGCCGTGATATGATGAATCCCCATGGTTTGCTTAGTCATTAGAATCGACTCCTTTATGTTATTAGTTTGGTTTAAGAAAAAGATGTTAAACAATACTACGCTTTAAAGATTATTAACATTAAGATATTAGGTTTATAATTATCTTTAAATTAAGATATTAACTAATATCAATGTACTCAATTCCCGACACAAAGTCAAGGATTATTCTGATATAAATTCAGATGAATAAAAAAGCCCTGACGGATCAAGGATTTCTTGACCATCAGGACTATTAGTATGAGCTTAAGTTAAATTCTTTATCCCTTTCGGATGAGCGAACGGTACATCAGGAACAGGAAATACGGCGCTCCGATCAGCATAATAATCAGTCCGGATGGAATTTCGACCGGCGCCATAACGGTTCTTCCGATCGTATCGGCAATCACAAGCAGCAGTCCCCCAAGCAGTCCGGACAAAATAATCGAACGTCTTGTGTGATGCCCGATCATCATCCGCACTGCATGCGGCGCCATAAGCCCGAGAAAACCAATCGTTCCTACACTGGCAACGGCTCCGGCTGCAAGCAGAACACCCAGAATCATCGCATAGAGCCGCGTTCCCCGGACCGGCAGGCCAAAGCCTACTGAACTCTCGTCGCCAAACGCCAGCAGATCGAACTTCCGCCCCAGATAGTACGCAAGCGGCAAAAGGAGAAGCAGCAATATAAACAGGCTGTAGAACTGATCCCAGCCCCTTCCATAGGTAGAGCCCGTCAGCCAGATATAGGAGCTGGCGCCATACAGACTTGCTTTGACGATCATAATCTGGATGCCTGCAGAGCCGACAGCCGAGACGGCAATGCCGAGCAGGATAAGAACAGACGGATTCAGGCTTCGGCGCCAGGCCAGCGAAAATACAACGGCGGCTGCGACAGCTCCGCCCGCAATCGCGGCAAACGGAAGCATTGCAATCGTCATTGCAGGCCAGGCGACCATCACGAGCATCGCGGCAAAGCCTGCGCCTGAGGTTACGCCGATAATGGAGGCGTCGGCCAGCGGATTTCGGACAGCGCTTTGAATCAGGACGCCGCTGACGGCAAGCGCGATCCCGCCGCAAGCCGCTACGAGCGTTCGCGGCAGCCGTAAGTTCAGCAGAACGGAATAGGATTGTTCTCCCTTGCCGACAAGACTGCCCAGCAGCTCACCGAGCGGTATTCTGGTTCCTCCGAGCGATAAACTCACGAGGATGATTGCGAGAAGCAGTACCGTCATCAGGATTACAGTCGGAACAAAACGCATACGCAGCGCAGCGCCTCCGACACTCATAGATGACTGCCCGGGGCTGGACCCCGAAATATTTTTCATTTTGGTGAGCACCAGCCAAATAAGCCAAGGTGCCCCGATAAGGGCCATAACGGCACCGACTGGCATTTCCCCTACACTGCTCCTTACTACACGGGCAAGGGTATCCGCTGCCGTAATGAGCAGCGCTCCCCACAGGGCGCTCGCGGGTAGTAACAGGCTATGTTTACGGATCCCGCTAAGCCGGACAAGATGCGGGGCAACCAGGCCGACGAAGCCGATCGGTCCGACGACACTGACTACGACTGCGGCCATCAGGACCGAGATCGCCAGACCCAGCGCCCGGGTTAATCCCACTCGCTGTCCCAGGGAACGGGCAGTAGACTCATCCAGCTCCAGCGCATCGAACTGCCTGCCCGCGAACATCGCTGCCCCTAGAAGTACAAGAACATAAGGCCAGGCATACCGGACGCCGTCCCAATCCAGCTGAATCAGGGAACCTGCTCCCCACAGAAATAAATTTTGCGTCTCTGTCTGCTTGAATATATGTATAGCCGACGTGAACGCTCCAAGCACCAGCGACACGATCATGCCCGACAGTGCCAGCCGAACAGGCGTAGCCGACTTTCCGCCGCTGAGCAGATAAGCAGCCAGGGCAGCCAGCAGTCCCCCTGCAACCGCCAGCAGGAATGGAAACTGCTGCTGCAGCGCCGGGAAAAATACCACGCCAAGAACAACCGTAAAGTAAGCCCCGGCATTTATTCCCAGAGTGTCTGAGGATGCCAGCGGGTTCTTCGTTATGGTCTGCAGTAAAGCGCCGGCTGCTGCCAAAGCCGCCCCGGCCAGAATGCCAATCACCGTGCGCGGCATCCGGATATCCCAGAGCAGATTATGCTCCATCACATCCTGGCGGTGAAGCAGTCCATTCAATACAGTCCCTGCCGGGATCTTCGCCTCCCCGAAGCCGAGGCTCAGCACGAACAGAACGAAAAGGGCGGCAATGCCGCCCCCGAATATCCCAATCAGCTGCCAGGTCAACCTGCTAGACGATTCCTTGCTGTTGTTCCCGTTCATCACGATGCTCATTTCGTTAAAGTTTTTACAACTTCATCCACAATAACTTTAGAGGAAACCGGACCGCCGAACACCCAGGTAGCGCTGTCCAGTGCGAAGGTACGTTTCTCCTTGACGAAATTAAGACCCTTCCACACCGAATTATCCTTGAGCTCGTTCGCAAAAATGTCATCATCCTTTTGGACGATATAAATCAGATTCGTATCCTGTACAGATGGCAGGGCTTCAACCGTCGATGTGCTGAATCCATAAGCCTCAAAGGTTTCAGGTTTCCAGTCGTTCTTCAGGCCAATCCGGTCCAGTGTCTGTACCGCAAGAGAGTTGTCGGTGAAAAGACGCATCGTCGCTGCATTCTGATAGCTGAACGCTTGGGTCAACACGTAATTCAGGCCTTCCTTACCTGCTGCGGCCAGCTTCTCTTTTGCCTCCGCATAATGTGCCTCCAAATCGGCCAATACCTTATCGCCTTCTGCGGTTTTTCCGACAGCGGCTGCAATGGTTTTGAAGGTATCTTCCATCATCGCGTATTGATCGCCTTGCCCTTCTGGCGGATACAAGCCGAAAATCAGTGTTGGCGCAATACCCTTCAATTGCTCATAAATCGCTTCGTGACTATCGGTATTGGCGATAATCAGATCCGGCTGCAATGCAGCAATCGTCTCCAGATTCGGCTCACCGCGCGTACCGACATCTGTTACTTTCTCATCCAGCGGAGCTTCTCCGGTTACCCACACTTTATAGCCTTCATTATCGGCATTCCCTACCGGCTGCATGCCCAAAGCGATAATATCTTCAGTAAATGTCCACTCCAGCACCACGACCTTTTGTGCAGGCTTGTCCAGTGTGATCTCACCTTTAGCATCTTTCAGTACAACCGGGCCTGCAGCGGCTTCATTGCCACTGTTTGCACCAGCTGCATTGTTGACGGCCGCTCCAGCGTCAGTTGCTGCCGGACTATTATTCGTATTGTTTGAACCGCAGCCTGCCACAACCAGTACGACAGCAATAACCATAACCAAACTCAATAACCTTTTGTGCATCTTGTAATATCCCCCTGGTATTCAGATAAAAGTTTCTGGTGATAGCGATTATCATTAGAATGATAATGATTATCATTTATACTCATACTAGTTATCTTATATGTGATTTTCCGGAAAGTCAAAGTTAAAATTTAAATCATAAGAAAAAACACTCCATTCCAACACTCTGGTATGCCGGCTTCGTTTACGCATCAGCGCTATTTTATAAGTATTGAGAAACCATTACACAAACAAAAAACGGCAGCGCCTCCTTAGCAAAGGACAGCGCAGCCGTTTCTATTAGAACTCAAAGGACAAGGTTTAATTCTTCATCTGATACACACTCCCTCGTTTTTTGAGCCAGCCAATCACCATAGCATCTATGAATCCTGCATATGCACCTTTCAGAACACCATATTTAGATACCCCGTATTTCCGCTCATGATGGGTAACTGATACCTCAATGACAGAGAATCCATTCATCTTGGCCAGTGTCGGCAGGAAACGGTGCATTCCGTTGTATAGATGGAAGCTGTCGGCCACCTCCCTGGTAAAGAGCTTTAGGGGACAACCTGCGTCATAAACCGCTTCTCCAGTGATCCAATTACGGACTTTATCTCCGGTACGCGAGGATATTACCTTAAGTCTGCTATCTTTACGCTCCACGCGTCTTCCGTTTACAAAATCAATCTTTCCGATAAACGGCATCAGTTTGAAGATATCCCGGGGATCTGTCTGCAGGTCGGCATCCATTAAGGCGATCAGTTTGCCTTTGGAACTCTTTATTCCAGCTGAAATAGCCGCTGTCTGCCCGTAATTTTTTTTGAAATGAATAACTCTTACAGCTGAATCCATCTGGACAATCTCGTTCAGCAGTAGAATACTCCGGTCCTTGCTTCCGTCATTCACCAGCACGATTTCATAATTTTCAATTTTTCCTTTCAAGGCTTCAGTGACACTCAAGTAAAGATTATATATATTTCCCTCTTCGTTATAGACAGGCACGACGATTGAAAGACGGATCATAGGAAACACCTCAATTTCTAGAAATCTCCGTTCCGCGGGCGCTGTCAGGTTTGGATTTGTATTCGCTCCTACAGTTCCAAGCTTCCCTCCGCCGCTGTTGCCTATAGATAGTTCTTTAGTGCAACTTATATAGCTTAATTTTTAACCGAGCAGTCGTATTTCAGTCTCACCCTCTGCATCCAGCCGCTTCTTCTCCACTTCCTCCATCACTCCCTCACCTTCCACATCAAGATTCGGGAGCAAGCGGTCCAGCCACTTCGGAAAATACCAGGCCGATTTCCCGAGCAACGTCATCACGCCTGGAACAATGAGCATCCGGACGATAAAAGCGTCAAACAGAACACCAAAGGCGAGCGCCAGCCCCATAACCTTAACCATTGGCTCCTCTGCCAGAACGAATCCTGTAAAGACGGCAACCATAATCAGTCCTGCTGCCGTTACCACTCCGCCGCTGTGGCGTATACCGGCAAGAACGGATTTTTTGGCATCTCCGCTCTTTTTGAACTCCTCACGCATCCGGCTGACCAGGAAGACCTCGTAGTCCATCGCCAGACCGAACAGTACACCGACTACAATGATCGGCAGGAAATTAAATACCGGTGCTTTCGCATAAAAGTGGAATAGATTCTGGAAATGTCCGTCTTGAACAACATAGGTTACGAATCCTAAGGTTGCGCCGAGCGACAGGATAAATCCGAGCACTGCCTTGATTGGAACCAGAATCGAACGGAACACCAGCATAAGCAGTACAAAGGCCAGGCCGACAATGATCAGGCAGAACTTAGGCAAAGCCTGATTCAGTTTCTGGGTGATATCGATATTGACAGCAGTGCTGCCGGTTACACCAATCTTGACGTGATCCTGCTGCTCTATTTCCGGTGCCTTATCACGAATTAGGTGGACAAGGTCTACCGTTTCCGAATCATTGGGTCCTGTTGCCGGCATGACGGTAATCAGCGACACTTTTCCAGATGGGCCGGTGACCGCCGGGTTTACCGCAATAACGTTAGGATAGGTTTTCACTTCGTTAATCACTTTAGCGAGATTAGCTGCAGCCTCCTCGCCGCCATCTGTTTCCGCTAGAATGACTAACGGTCCGTGGTAACCTTCACCGTAAGCTTCGGACAGAAGATCGTAGGCCCGGCGTTCGGTCTTATCCGGTGATTTATGCCCATCATTTCCAAGCCCAGTCTCCATGTGAAAGAATGGCAGAGCGATGGTCCCTAGCAGTGCTACACCCAGTACAACGGCCACTAAAGGTTGTCCGGTAACAAATCTTCCCCACACATTGCCTCGTCTTGCCGCTTTTTGATTACTTCCTGTGCCTTTGGCACGCTTAGCTGGCGCCTTAATCTTGCCCCCCAGCACTTCCAGAATCGCCGGAACCACGAAAATGGTCATGAGTATGGCGGTGAATACAGTAAGCGCACCTGCTATACCCATAGTAGTAAGAAATGGTACTCCAACAAAGGAAAATCCGATTAGTGCGATGATAACGGTCACTCCCGCAAACACCACTGCACTCCCGGCCGTTCCGTTCGCGATGGCAATCGCTTCCCGTCTTTCATAGCCTTCAGCAAGCTGCTGACGGTATCTGGCGATAATGAATAGTGCATAATCAATGCCTACGGCCAGTCCAAGCATACCTGCCAGCGATAAGGCAAATGACGGAATGTCAAACAGGTTCGTTCCGATGATAATCAGCATAATCCCAAAGCCAAGGCCCAAAGCCGCCGTTAATATCGGCAAGACTCCGGTAAGGATAGAACCAAGCGCAACCGCAAGGATGACTAGAGCCAATAATACCCCGAGTCCTTCGGTCGGACTGCTGGTTGCCATTTTCACAAAGCCGTCCCCGATCAGTTCGGCCTGCCAGCCGGCATCCCGCAAGCTTTCTGCAACCTGAATTACTGTATCCTTCGATACCTCGGTGACATCTGCACCCGGCACTTTATAAGTGATCGTGGCATAGCCGATCGTGCTGTCTGCATTGAGTGAATGGTTATCGTACGGACTTACAACCGAAGCCACCTCCGGATCTGCTGCCACTTCTTTGAGCTGCGTGCCAATTAGCTGCTGAGCTGCATCGGAAACTAACGTTTCATTATCCGGAGCTTTCAGTACAAGCTGGGTTGTACCAAGGCCACTCTGCGGGTTGGGAAATTCCTTCTCCATAACCTCCAGTGTTTTTTGCGAGGCCAACCCGGGGATGTTGGTCTCCTCTCCAAAATGGATTCCCATAGACAGTGCCACAACAGCTGCTGCTACTAACAGAGTAATGCTTCCTATAAGGACCTTAATCCGGTTCTTTGCCGACCAGAATCCCAGCCGGTACAATAATTTTGACATCTCAGTATCGTCTCCTCTTTATTGTGTTTTCTATGCCTTTATCTTATAGAACCGGGGACCTGCCGCCATCGTCCGAACGGGCGGGACGTTTTTGCCCTTTCGGGCAGCCCTTTAGACACAAAGAAAGGGCCCCACAAAGTAGGGCCCTGCTTCAATGTTTATTCTAATAGCTCCTTGTTACAGCTTCTGTCCTCCCTGATAAGGGGTTTCATCCTGACGTACCTTCCAGCCTGCGGCCTTCGCCTGCTCAAGCAGCTTGGTTCCGTCATCCAGCGGCTTATATCCGATCAATGCTTCCAAATAATCGATATTGTAGTAATTGTCACTATTGGCTGAGGTGCCATACAGATTCAAATACGGCATTCGCTCGTCTGCTTCGATGCAGCAAATAACCAGTTGCAGCATGTCGCGCTCCGAGATCCAAATATGCCCTGCACGCTCCGAATGAGGACGGTCGTCTCCCGGGAAGTTGCCGATGCGGATATTGAAGGACGAGATTTTGCCCTGATCGGCATAAAGCCGGCCAAGCAGCTCGATATAACATTTACTCAGCCCGTAAAAGCTGTCCGGACGGTAAGGGTCCAGCGGATCTGGCTTCTCGTCCGTCTTGTAGAACCCGGTCGCATGGTTGGAGCTGGCGAATACAATGCGCTTCACCCCGTTTTTCACCGCAGCTTCGAACAGCTTGTACGCACCGCTCACATTTCCCGGCAGCACCTTGCCGAGAAAATCCTCCTCATCCTTAATCCAGGCAAAATGGAGCACGGTATCAACATCCTGCGTCAGCTCAGCCAGCCTTGCATCATCCGTAATGTCCAATTGGAGGATTCCTTGCCTGTCGTCCGCCTGAATATCCGCCCCGCTAACGTCATAGCGTCCGCCTTCTTTAAGACCCTGATAGATCACATTGCCTATTCTGCCAGCCGCTCCTGTAATAAGCAGTTTGCGTTTCATTATCGCAAGCTCCTTTCCCGTCCGTAGATTATCGAAATGTTAGTTATTACCCGGTTACATCTGTATAATCCCACGCTCCATAGCGGCAGCCACTGCCTGTGACCGGGAATCCACTCCAAGTTTATTATAAATACTTGTTAAATGAGCTTTTACCGTCCGCTCTGAAATCCCTATGTCATAGGCAATTTCTTTACTCTTGAATCCCCGGGCGACGCTCTGCAGAATTTGCACCTCTTTATCGGTCAACAGGGAACTCGCCCCCTTAGCCGGAACAGGGTTCCTCTGGTACTCACGGGCCGCAATTACTTTTTCCATGATCTCTGCTGACAGCAATGTCTCCCCTCTCACTGCCGATTCAATATTTCTGAACAGATTCTCCCGGCTTGTATCCTTCAGCAGGTAACCTCTCGCCCCCAAGGCAAGACCGTTAATCATTAACTCATCCTCATTGTAGGTCGTCAAAATAATTACCGGTACGGATATATTCCTGTCTCTCAGTATCTGCATCGCTTCCAGTCCGCTCATCACCGGCATATTTAAATCCATCAGGATCACATCCGGCTGCACCTCATCAATCAGGCTTACCGCCTGTTTTCCGTTCTCTGCTTCCCCGACAATCTGAAACTGTTCACTTGTCTCCAGGATTAGCTTTAAGCCTTGCCGGACAACGAAATGATCGTCTACGATCAGGATTCTATGTTGGGTCATCGTTTATTCTCCCTCGGTGAATAATGCTTCAATTGTAATGCTCGTCCCCTCTTGGCTGCTGTCAACCTCCATCTTGCCTCCGATCAACCGAACCCGTTCCTGAAGCCCCAAAAGACCATAATGTCCGGGCTCCTTCCCAATAGCATTCGCGCTGAACCCGATTCCATTGTCTCTGATCACTATCTTCAGCCGTCCGTTCTGGTCAGATACACTCACCCACACTTTGTCCGCCTGGGCATGCCGGGCAATATTGGTAAGGCACTCCTTAACCATGTGCAGACTGTGTTCCCTTAACAGCCTGGATAAGCGTTTCGAGAGCTGGAGCTGAGTTACTGCGTCTATACCGGTCGCGTCTTTAAAATGCTGCACTTCAGCCTCAACGGATTCCCTGAAATCCAGCTCAAAGGCCGACTTCAGCCGCAGATTATCAATGGCCAGCCGTGCTTCCGCCAACGTCCGGCGGGCCTGCTTCATCGACAATCTGATGATTTCCTGCGTTCGCTCGATATTGCCTCGTGTTATATGCGCATCCGCAGCTTCAAGCTGCATAATCAGCCCTGCTACTCCCTGTGCCAGCGTATCGTGCAGATCACGGGCCATACGTTGACGTTCACCCGCAAGGGTCAGCTCCTCAACCTTCATATGCGCTTCCTTAAGATCTCGCAGGAAATTCTGAATCCGAAGCCGTTCCTGAACCTGCTGAAAGAACAATAGGGCATAGGCCACTACAACAATCAGCATCAATGCAAAAAAGGGGAGGATGAAAACCACTTCATCCGTATCGCTTAAAGTAAGGGCTGCATCAAAAAACAGCACCAAACATATAACCGATACAAAAACAACATTTCTGATCCGGTACGAAAAGGCTAAGCTTTGCGCAACTAATACGGGAAGAAGCCCGATTAATACAGCCTGATAACCCTCCGGAAGCAGAATTGCACATAGATAGATTAGTATGCCCTGCACAGCAAAGTGCAGCCAGAATTGTTTGTTGGATATCCGGTAGAAATTCCAGTGCAGCAGAACATGGACCGTAAATAAACCGGTGAACAATATACTTCTTAATATTTGAGGCTCATGAATGAACTGCATCAGTAAGGCCGCTACATAAACGACCGACACCCAGATCAGAACGGTCACTCTGGATTCGAATAATTCATTCATTAACACTAGTCCGTCTTTTTTTTCTTTCACTTGGCCGCCCTCCTTATGTCCTATTATAAGGATTTATGCTCTGTGTTCATATGTACGAAGGTACATGTACCTTCGTACATCCCGGGCTGTCATCCAGCAGCAAGTTCCGGCATTGCGGCAGAAAAACAACAAAAAGCCGGTATTCAAAGAATACCGGCTTAGTCTGAGTCTCACTCTATTCTCAATAACTACATAAACAATAGTAATGTTCAATCTGTTGGGTTACCATGGAAGCTCATTATCCATATAAAAGAAACCGCCTGTTGGACCGTCCGCTGGCAGAGTCGCATACTGAACAGCGGTCCGTGCTCCTTCTTCAGGTGACAATTCAGCTTTCTCTCCGCCCATACGGGTCTTCACCAAGCCTGGATGCACAGTATTAATCTTCAGATTCGTCCCCTCGTACTTCTTCGCCCAATACACAGTCAGCATATTGAGTGCAGCCTTGGACGCTGCATAAGCAGGAGTAGCCAGCCGTTGCGCCAGCTCATTGCTCAGCAGGAACTGAATCGAACCCAAAGCACTGCTCTGGTTTACGATTCTGCCTGCATCGCTCTCCAGCAGCAGCGGCAGCAAAGCTTCGGTAATATGATAAGGCGCAAATGTATTGACCTCAAAAGTGGTTTCAAAAGCACCTTCGACTTTCGCCGGCTCCGCCCAGATCCCGGCGTTATTTACCAGAATATCCAGCTTGCCGTATTCCTCGCCGATCCATTTGGCCAGGGCGGCGATATGCTTACCGTTGGTCACCTCAAGCTCTACCCCTAAGGCATCAATCCCCAGTTCCTTCAACTGGCCGGCTGCTGAATCAGCATCAGCCTTAGTACGTGCCGACACCAATACCGTAATTCCCTGTTCTCCTAATTGTTTTGCGACTTCAAAACCGATCCCTTTGCTGGCTCCTGTTACTAGTGCGATTTTTTTACTCATCATAATTCCTCCTTGTTTTCGAGAACGATCATTCTAATTATCTCAAAAAAATAAACTATTGCCACCGGTGATGTCAGACGGCGCGCAGCCAGTTTTTATTCCATTAAGCTGACAGCAAGCACTGACTACGAAGCCCCCACAGTCCTGCTTAGTGAAAATCCTCAGGTTATCTTTGGTGTAGTGGCTATAAACCGTACTGCTAGTGAAAGTAGTTCATACCCATCTAGTCTCCAGCACATATGGAACTCCCAGATTTTACAACCGGCCGTTCTAATATTGCCATCACTTCTGTTCTCTTTCCTTGCTATGGTCATAGCTTAACATAATGAGAACGATCAGTAAAGTATTAATTTTACCGATCGTTCTCATTATACAACTCCCGGTTTTCAATGTTTTCAATCAATATACGCCCCAGAAACAAAAAAAGCATCCCCTAAGGGATGCTCTCAAAGTGCTTGGCGGCGTCCTACTCTCCCAGGACCCTTCGGTCCAAGTACCATCGGCGCTGGAAGGCTTAACGGTCGTGTTCGGGATGGGTACGCGTGGAACCCTTCCGCTATCGCCACCAAACGGGCATTTACAGCGTAAATGCGTATTCAGGTCTCAGCATCGCCAAATGCTGAATATCAATTCTTTATCAATCAACCGCTAGGGTCTCATGAATCAGAACTTGATTCCTGAAAACTGAATCCGAAACGAATCTGCGTTCTTCGAAATTTTTGGATAAGCCCTCGACCGATTAGTATTGGTCAGCTCCATGCATTACTGCACTTCCACCTCCAACCTATCTACCTCGTCGTCTTCAAGGGGTCTTACTAATTGGGAAATCTCATCTTGAGGGGGGCTTCACGCTTAGATGCTTTCAGCGCTTATCCCGTCCGTACGTAGCTACCCAGCCATGCTTCTGGCGAAACAACTGGTGCACCAGCGGTACGTCCATCCCGGTCCTCTCGTACTAAGGACAGCTCCTCTCAAATTTCCTGCGCCCACGACAGATAGGGACCGAACTGTCTCACGACGTTCTGAACCCAGCTCGCGTACCGCTTTAATGGGCGAACAGCCCAACCCTTGGGACCTACTTCAGCCCCAGGATGCGATGAGCCGACATCGAGGTGCCAAACCTCCCCGTCGATGTGGACTCTTGGGGGAGATAAGCCTGTTATCCCCAGGGTAGCTTTTATCCGTTGAGCGATGGCCCTTCCATGCGGTACCACCGGATCACTAAGTCCGACTTTCGTCCCTGCTCGACTTGTAGGTCTCGCAGTCAAGCTCCCTTATGCCTTTGCACTCTTCGAATGATTTCCAACCATTCTGAGGGAACCTTTGAACGCCTCCGTTACTCTTTAGGAGGCGACCGCCCCAGTCAAACTGCCCGCCTGACACGGTCCCCGTACCCGCTTAGGGTACCAGGTTAGAACCTAGATACGATCAGGGTGGTATCCCAACGGCGCCTCCGCAGAAGCTTGCGCTCCTGCCTCTACGGCTCCCACCTATCCTGTACAGATCGTACCCAAATTCAATATCAAGCTGCAGTAAAGCTCCATGGGGTCTTTCCGTCTTGTCGCGGGTAACCTGCATCTTCACAGGTATTAAAATTTCACCGGATCTCTCGTTGAGACAGCGCCCAAGTCGTTACGCCATTCGTGCGGGTCAGAATTTACCTGACAAGGAATTTCGCTACCTTAGGACCGTTATAGTTACGGCCGCCGTTTACTGGGGCTTCGGTTCATAGCTTCGGATTGCTCCTAACCACTCCCCTTAACCTTCCAGCACCGGGCAGGCGTCAGCCCGTATACTTCGCCTTGCGGCTTCGCACAGACCTGTGTTTTTGCTAAACAGTCGCTTGGGCCTTTTCACTGCGGCCCCCTCGGGCTATTCACCCTACCGAGGCACCCCTTCTCCCGAAGTTACGGGGTCATTTTGCCGAGTTCCTTAACGAGAGTTCTTCCGCGCGCCTTAGAATTCTCTTCTCGCCTACCTGTGTCGGTTTGCGGTACGGGCACCTTCTCCTGGCTAGAGGCTTTTCTTGGCAGTGTGAGATCATGACCTTCGCTACTATAATTTTCGCTCCCCATCACAGCCCAGCCTTAACGATGTGCGGATTTGCCTACACACCAGCCTCACTGCTTAGACGGACATCCATCAGTCCGCGTCACTACCCTCCTGCGTCACCCCATCGCTCATAGCGGATTACGGTGGTACAGTAATTTCAAACTGTTGTCCTTCGACTACGCCTTTCGGCCTCGCCTTAGGTCCCGACTTACCCTGAGCGGACGAGCCTTCCTCAGGAAACCTTGGGCTTTCGGCGGATCAGATTCTCACTGATCTTTTCGTTACTCATACCGGCATTCTCACTTGTATGCTGTCCAGCGCTCCTTACGGTACACCTTCAACCCACATACAACGCTCCCCTACCCCAGATACATACGTATCTAGCCATAGCTTCGGTGGTGTGTTTAGCCCCGTTACATTTTCGGCGCAGAGTCACTCGACCAGTGAGCTATTACGCACTCTTTCAATGGTGGCTGCTTCTAAGCCAACATCCTGGTTGTCTGTGCAACTCCACATCCTTTCCCACTTAACACACACTTGGGGACCTTAGCTGATGGTCTGGGCTGTTTCCCTTTTGACAATGGATCTTAGCACTCACTGTCTGACTCCCGGCAAGAAGTTAATGGCATTCGGAGTTTGACTGAGCTTGGTAACCCTTGCGGGCCCCGCACCCAATCAGTGCTCTACCTCCACCACTCCATTCACCGAGGCTAGCCCTAAAGCTATTTCGGGGAGAACCAGCTATCTCCGAGTTCGATTGGAATTTCTCCGCTACCCCCACCTCATCCCCGTATTTTTCAACATACGTGGGTTCGGGCCTCCAGTGCGTGTTACCGCACCTTCACCCTGGACAGGGGTAGATCACACGGTTTCGGGTCTACGTCCACATACTTAGTCGCCCTATTCAGACTCGCTTTCGCTGCGGCTCCGGCTTCTCACCTTAACCTTGCATGTTAAACGTAACTCGCCGGTTCATTCTACAAAAGGCACGCCATCACCCATAGATCGGGCTCTGACTTTTTGTAAGCACACGGTTTCAGGTTCTATTTCACTCCCCTTCCGGGGTGCTTTTCACCTTTCCCTCACGGTACTGTTTCACTATCGGTCGCCAGGTAGTATTTAGCCTTAGCAGATGGTCCTGCTGGATTCATACGGGGTTTCACGTGCCCCGCACTACTCGGGATCCGTCTCGGAGAGAACACAGTTTAGGTTACAGGGCTTTTACCTCTATCGCGGGCCTTTCCAGACCTCTTCACCTACCATATTCCTTTGTAACTCCATGTGAGACGTCCCACAACCCCAAGGGGCAAGCCCCTTGGTTTAGGCTGTTCCGCGTTCGCTCGCCGCTACTGACGGAATCACTATTGTTTTCTCTTCCTCAGGGTACTTAGATGTTTCAGTTCCCCTGGTCTGCCTCTACACACCCTATGTATTCAGGTGTGAGTAACTGCGAATTACCACAGCTGGGTTTCCCCATTCGGACACCCCCGGATCAAAGCTTGCTTACAGCTCCCCGAGGCAGTTTCGTTGTTCGCCACGTCCTTCGTCGGCTCCTGGCGCCTAGGCATCCTCCGTGTGCTCTTATTAGCTTAACCTCGATTTTCTCCGGAGGAGAAATATCGGACCATTGAATAAATTCAAGATCTTCATTTCCTTCACAGAAAAATTCGTATCAACTAATAACTAATTCAACTTGCTTACACAAGTTTCAGCTAAAAGATGTTCTAAAACGCAAATTCGTTTCGGTATCCAGTTTTCAAGGATCAAGTTTCCGGCTTTAACCCCGGAAGAAGATCATACCACGTTCCAACACTACTTAGCTACAAGTAACTTCTGGAAGTAATATGTTTTTGAGAGCTTAAACTCTCAAAACTGACCAACGAGTGAGTAGAAAGCTTTACGAAGTAAAGCTCGCTTCGGAAGCATGCTTCCTGAAGACTTAGATTTGAATGTCACCGTTGCAGGTGACGATTCTCCATAGAAAGGAGGTGATCCAGCCGCACCTTCCGATACGGCTACCTTGTTACGACTTCACCCCAATCATCTACCCCACCTTCGGCGGCTGGCTCCCTTGCGGGTTACCCCACCGACTTCGGGTGTTGTAAACTCTCGTGGTGTGACGGGCGGTGTGTACAAGACCCGGGAACGTATTCACCGCGGCATGCTGATCCGCGATTACTAGCAATTCCGACTTCATGCAGGCGAGTTGCAGCCTGCAATCCGAACTGAGACCGGCTTTGCTGGGATTGGCTCCACCTCGCGGCTTCGCTTCCCGTTGTACCGGCCATTGTAGTACGTGTGTAGCCCAGGTCATAAGGGGCATGATGATTTGACGTCATCCCCACCTTCCTCCGGTTTGTCACCGGCAGTCACTCTAGAGTGCCCAGCACTACCTGCTGGCAACTAAAGTCAAGGGTTGCGCTCGTTGCGGGACTTAACCCAACATCTCACGACACGAGCTGACGACAACCATGCACCACCTGTCTCCTCTGTCCCGAAGGCCGCCTCTATCTCTAGAGGATTCAGAGGGATGTCAAGACCTGGTAAGGTTCTTCGCGTTGCTTCGAATTAAACCACATACTCCACTGCTTGTGCGGGTCCCCGTCAATTCCTTTGAGTTTCAGTCTTGCGACCGTACTCCCCAGGCGGAGTGCTTACTGTGTTAACTTCGGCACCAAGGGTATCGAAACCCCTAACACCTAGCACTCATCGTTTACGGCGTGGACTACCAGGGTATCTAATCCTGTTTGCTCCCCACGCTTTCGCGCCTCAGCGTCAGTTACAGCCCAGAAAGTCGCCTTCGCCACTGGTGTTCCTCCACATATCTACGCATTTCACCGCTACACGTGGAATTCCACTTTCCTCTTCTGTACTCAAGCCATCCAGTTTCCAGTGCGACCCCAGGTTGAGCCCAAGGTTTAAACACCAGACTTAAATAGCCGCCTGCGCGCGCTTTACGCCCAATAATTCCGGACAACGCTTGCCCCCTACGTATTACCGCGGCTGCTGGCACGTAGTTAGCCGGGGCTTTCTTCTCAGGTACCGTCACTCCGGTAGCAGTTACTCTACCGGACGTTCTTCCCTGGCAACAGAGCTTTACGATCCGAAAACCTTCATCACTCACGCGGCGTTGCTCCGTCAGGCTTTCGCCCATTGCGGAAGATTCCCTACTGCTGCCTCCCGTAGGAGTCTGGGCCGTGTCTCAGTCCCAGTGTGGCCGTTCACCCTCTCAGGTCGGCTACGCATCGTCGCCTTGGTGAGCCGTTACCTCACCAACTAGCTAATGCGCCGCAGGCCCATCCCTTAGTAGCAGATTGCTCCGCCTTTCATCCTTTCCTCATGAGAGAAAAGGAATTATCCGGTATTAGCTACCGTTTCCGGTAGTTATCCCAGTCTGAGGGGTAGGTTGCCTACGTGTTACTCACCCGTCCGCCGCTAAGCTTATCCCGAAGGATAAGCTCCGCTCGACTTGCATGTATTAGGCACGCCGCCAGCGTTCGTCCTGAGCCAGGATCAAACTCTCCAAATTGGTATTTAGAAAGAGCGATTGCTCATTTTGAAACATCTGACGAGAATTTGCATTCTCAAGATGAATTTCGAAAGCGTACAAGACGCTGTGAAAATCATCAGTTTTGGATCTCACCGAAGTGATTTCCAGGTACTCACTCGTTGTTCAGTTTTCAAAGATCAAATTCTCTACTGTTTAGCCGCAACAAAAGCGACTAGAGTAATAATATATCATGTTAATCAAGATAATGCAACTATAAATTTAAACTTCTTCAAAATACGATTCGCAGAATTCGCTGAATACCAAATGAAGACAATATATAGAGCCTAACTTTTAAACGCGGAAAAGAACAAAAAGACTATCTCCCATGGGAAATAGCCTTTCTCTAATGTAGAAATTGAATTATTTTTACGGATAAAAGCCATGCAATACATCACGCATTTCCTGCTTGATATTAATATCCGGACGTTTTTCTTTAGCCAAAGCTTCTGCCTCTGCCACCGTTGAAGCCAAACCAAGCTCCAGCAGAACTCCCGTAGCTACCGTCCCTGTACGATTCCGTCCACCCGCACAATGGAAATACACGGTTTTCCCGCTATTAACTGCTGCTGTAACCGCCCGGATCGCTGCTTGAACTGAATTCTCCTGGCCGCTTTCATCCTCCACAATCGGAAAATGATGACGCGTTACTTTAGCAGGGAAGCCTTCTGCCTCCGTACCATTATCTCTTAAGTCAAACACATCCGAAATCTCCTGCTCTTGAAGAGCTTCAAGCAGTGCATTTTCTCCGCCGATATATACTTTACCTGGAATCAGTTCGTGATAATTGGCCATTATAGTTCTCCCCTATGTCTTTGTTGTACCGTCAATTACTTTCCAGTTTCAGCAAAATGCTTAATGCGCTCTCCAACTTGGTCACGCACCCGCTGGAAGACAGCCCACTTCTCTTCATCCGTTCCTTGCGCTTTGGCAGGATCATCAAATCCCCAGTGCTCACGTTTCACCTTCGGCGGTGTAATCGGGCATTTATCAGCGGCGTCTCCGCATAGTGTAATCACGAGGTCTGCATTATTAAGCAGCTGGGGATCAATAATATCTGAGGTTTGACCTGTGATATCAATACCTACTTCGTTCATAGCCTGTACGGCTTTAGGGTTTAAACCGTGAGCTTCAATGCCTGCACTGTACACATTCCACTCGTCACTCAGGTATTTCTTAGCCCAGCCTTCAGCCATTTGGCTCCGGCAGGAATTTCCCGTACACAAAAAGTAAATGCTTTTCTTATCCATTATTGATAATCTCCTTTGGTTTTAAAATAGGATCAAGGTTATATATAATCCGAGCAGTGTGATGAAGAGCGTTGGAATCGTCAGAATAATACCTGTTTTGAAATACGTTCCCCAGGATATTTTTACCCCTTTGGTAGACAACACATGAAGCCACAGCAAGGTTGCCAGTGAACCGATTGGTGTAATCTTCGGACCTAAGTCAGAACCGATGACATTCGCATAAATCAAAGCTTCCTTAATCAGTCCTGACGTATGCGTAGCATCAATGGCCAGTGCGTCTATCATCACGGTAGGCAAGTTATTCATTATCGAAGAGAGCACAGCAGCAATAAAGCCCATCCCCAGCGTTGCGGCAAGCAGCCCCTGATCGGAAACAGCCTGAATCACATCAGCAAGGACGTCCGTCAGCCCTACATTGCGCAGCCCGTACACGACGACATACATCCCAATCGAAAAGAACACAATCGCCCAAGGCGCACCCTTTACCACTTCCATCGTGGGAACGTAAGGGCTTCTTCTTGCCATAAGCAGGAAAAAGATTGCAATTACCCCGGCCACCACGGATACTGGAATGTTCAGGAACTCACTAATGAAGTATCCAACTAGCAGAACCGCTAGTACCCACCAGGATAGCTTGAACATTTTCTTATCTTTGATGGCATCTTGCGGATTTTTCAGCTCCGAGCTGTCAAATTTAACGGGGATGCTTTTTCGGAAAAAGAAGTACAGAACCAGAATACTTGCCCCCAAGGAGAACAAAGTAGGCATTAGCATCCGGCCCGCGTATTCCATAAAGGTAATCCCGAAAAAGTCTGCCGATACGATATTGACCAGATTGCTTACGACCAGCGGCAAAGACGTAGTATCAGCAATGAATCCGCTGGCAATGATGAACGGAAAGACTTTTTTCTCATCAAAATTGAGTGCACGGACCATCGCCAGCACAATCGGAGTTAAGATGAGCGCCGCACCGTCATTGGCAAAAAACGCGGATACAATGGCCCCAAGAATGGCGACGTAGACAAACATCCGGGTTCCGTTGCCTCGGGCCGCTATGGCCATATGTAAGGCAGCCCACTCGAAGAAACCAATTTTATCAAGGATCAGGGAAATAAGAATGATTGCAACAAAGGCCAGAGTGGCATTCCACACAATTAAGGTGACATCTAAAACATCGTCAAAGCTGACTACACCCACAAGCAAAGCGATGATTGCGCCGCCGCAGGCCGACCAGCCTATGGACAAATTCCGGGGCTGCCAAATGACAAATATTAAGGTAACAACAAAAATAAAACACGCTAAAAATACCGAAACCAATCCGCTAACCTCCATTAATCACATGAAATTCTTAAACCTTTCTTATCGAGCTCTTCCAATTGATGATCTTGTGAAGGAACGAAGGCTATCAGATTCTGAATCAGTTCATGCTGAACGCTGTTGGGATTGACCGAGTAAAAAATCCACTGGCCTTTCCGGTTCTCTTTTACCAGGCCTGCATCTTTTAATTTCCGCAAATGCTGGCTTACCGATGGCTGACTCATCTTAAAAATCTCAACCAGCTCGCATACACAGCATTCCCGCTTTTCTAGAAGCTTCATCATCGTCAGCCTGGTTTTATCACCCAGAAGCTTTAAAATCTGCGAGACTTCATCTAACTCATCCAAATTTAAGCTCATCTTCAGTCCCCCTTTCACTTCATCAGTATATAACTATACGCTTATATGAACAAGCAGGAATATGCATCTAAAATTTAACTTGCATTTTGCAACTATTATGGTTTATAACTTAACTATGAGGTGAAGAAAATCATGGAAACACCCCGAGAATTATTTCAAATTATGACCCGCCGTTTGGGATTATTGAATAAAGACTGCTGCAGTGTAGGCGGATGTAATCTCTCCACGACCCAGAGCCATCTGCTCTATGAAATCAACCGGAGCCATAGCCCCTCCATGCAGCAGATCGCTGAAACGCTCGGGACCGACATTACTACTTTTAGCCGACAAGTACAGTCCTTGATCAAAATGAATCTGGTTAAAAAAACGCCTGATAAGGCCGATCGAAGAGTCTCTACCCTGTCGCTTACCCCCGAAGGGAAAATGGTCGCTGCAACCATTGATCAACAGATGAATGAGTATTTAAATGAAGCTTTTTCGAACATGAGTGAATTTGAAGTAGAAACTTTACTGCGGTCCATTAAGCTGTTCAACGAAGCTATGGGAAAATCCAGCAATTGCTGCGCACCTGTAAAAGGCTGATTTCTCTTAGTAATTTTCCAGGAGGCGATTCTAATTATGGTTACACTTCATGTTCGGCAGGCAACCTTAGAAGATACTGATAGTATCCTACGGATCTACAATCAGGGTATCGAGGACCGGATTGCTACACTTGAGACCGAAACGAAAGATTCATCTTACATGGAAGCATGGTTTCATGATCATCAGGGACGCTTTTGCGTTCTAGTGGCTGAAAGAGAAGGAGAATTTGTTGGCTGGGCCTCCCTTAACCCTTACTCCCACCGCTGCGCCTATAAAGGTGTGGCCGATCTCTCTGTTTACATTGATCGCGGCTTTCGCGGGCAGGGTGTAGGCAGTACTCTCTTGGACGCCTTAGAAAAAGCAGCAAAAGAACATGGATTCTATAAAATTGTTCTTTTCACCTTCCCTTTCAATCAAGGAGGCCAAGGATTATATCTGAAAATGGGATACCGGCAGGTTGGTGTGTTGGAAAAGCAGGGTGTTATGGATGGGAAATTTATTGATGTTATGATTATGGAGAAATTACTGTCCGCAGAATCCAAGTCCGTTAACTTCTAATATAGACACAGGGACAACCGGCTGGAATCGGTTGTCCCTGTGTGTTATTGCTGTAAAAAAATCTTATACAGAACCTGAGCAGCTTCTGCTCTGGTTGTCGTCCCGGCAGGACTAAGGCTAACATTGCCCCGCCCGTTGACGAAGCCCATCTTAACCATGGCTGCCATATCATCGGATGCGTATTTTGCTACTATTGAGGCATCTGTAAATTTCTTGAGATCCTCAGCTGTACCGGTCTGCAGGACTCTGCCGGCTGCCCGCAAGGCCCGCATGGTCATCACAGCCATATCCTGTCTTGTAATTTCCGCTTCTGAATTAAAACTGCCCTTCGAGCCCAGCGCGATTCCAAGAGCTTTGGCGATTCCGATCTCGTCATAATAGGGGTTGGTATTCTCAATATCACTGAAGTTAGTGTTAAATTCCGCGGAAAGCTCCAGTGTCCTTACCAGCCACGCCAGATACTCACTTCTTGTAATTTTGTTACCGGGATTGAAGCTTGTAGCGGATGTCCCGTCAATAAAGCCTTTGGAGGCCATCGTTTCAACCGCTGCCGCATACCATGTATCCTTGGATACATCACTGAAGCTCTTCTTGGTGTAAGCCACTGCATATTGGCCGGTATTCATCGCTGTAAATACCATATCTTGTTGAGCAGTATCGTATTTGGCCTTTTTGATCTGAACAGGTTTGCCGTTTGCATCCAAATGCCAAACAACAAGGTACTCAGAGTTGGCCTGCTCATCAGCTGCAGGAGTATACGGTATTTTAATTTCTGCCGGTGTATTCAGGTTACTTGCTGCTGCTGCCAATCCATCCATCTGGACAGTCCATTCAATAACAGGTCTGCTGCCGATCATCGCTTTTGTGTCAGGATTAAGCTTTGAAGTATCGGCCCAGCCGATTACCAATTGAACACTTTTCGCACCCGCTGCTGCGGTCATAAGCATATTGGAAGGTACTGTTATTGTACCGATTTCAGTAACAACCTCCACCTTTATATTAGCTTTATCCGAAGTTAACACAGTTACGGGAAGCTCCACCGCATAGGCACTTGCTCCAACTGCTTTCGGAATTTCCACTCTGACAGTCTTGACATTACCGCTGTCTGTTTGCGCCTTTTCCAGTGCTTTATTGATGTCCTCCTGACGGATTGGTGCTGCTTTGGCAATGCCGGTTTTTGTATCCGCCTTCGGAACTTCAACCTTAATCGTATGTCCTTCAACTTTGACGCTTACAGGAGCCGGCGTTGATGCTGATGTAGGCAACGGTGTAGGTGTTGGAGCCGGCGTTGCAGTCGGTTCAGGTGCCGCAGGCGTACCGCTTACTTGAATGCCTGCGGAAAGATGGCCTGCCCGATCAGCAGTCTGCAGAGTGAATGTATAGTTCTTTCCGTTGGTAAGCCCGGTGAGGGTCGCACTGCTGCCTCCCCCGCTGATATTTTGTGTAGCGATCCCTGCTCCTGTTACAACGACATGGTCAAAGCCCTCATATGACGGATTACTCCATGTAATGGTTAATTGTCCATCACCAGCCGTCACCTTTGCTCCGCCCACTTCTTCAAGTTTTGGATCTACCGGGTCAACAACCGGACCGTCGGGGACTACAATAATGATAGCGGAGCTCGGATTACTGGTAGCTGTCTCTGCATACCGGAGCTCATAACTGCCGGCCTCCAGACCTTCAATACTGGTTCCGCTGACCGGAAGATACATGCCTCCTTCTACCTTCCGGTATTCCATATCGGCAGTCACATTTTCAATCTTCCCGTCATTTCCGCCTGCAGCTGTAGGCGGGGTCACAACCAGGCTATCCGCTGCTGGCGCTTCTCTGTCATCCTTGGCTTCATTACGAATCTCTACAGTTACCGGCGGGCTTGCCTGCAGCCCCTCTGCCGCTGCATACCGGATTTGATAGCTGCCTGGCAACAGATTGTCGATTCTTGTACCGGTTACAGGCACATAGTTCTCATCGCCAAGCTTCCGGTATTCCATAGTGTCGTTTACGCCCTCAATTACCCCATTTGTCCCGGTGTCCGAATTGGCGTGCGAGATCACCCATTGACTCGGATCCGGTGCCGCCTGCTCCTGTGCCTGCGCTTCCGGAATGATAACTTCCTTATCCAGGCTGGCACTAAGCGAACCGTTCCCCATATACCGGACATAATACTTGCCGGCGGTGAGACCTGTAACCTCAGTTCCTGCGATTGCGGTGTATTCTTCTGTGCCTTCCTTCCTGTACTCCATTTCCGTTGTCACTCCGGTTAGCTTGCCATCGCCTCCGTGAAGGGTTGCCGGTGCAACCCCGGCCGGAGTTAACGGTGCCGGCCGGACCGGATTGGATGCGGCATGGACAACTTCCCATTCCCATATGCCAACACCGTTGTCATCTGCAGGTGATTGCTTCGTCATGGTAACCCGCAGTGCCTTTATCTCCAGCACTGAATCAAACGTATACTGGTTCGAGGATTCCGCCGGATTATGGTCAACTACCTTAATGCCTTCAGTTACAGCACCCGCTGTTACCCATTCATTGGTAACGCTATTGATTGGAATGTAGGAATACACATACTGGCTAGGCGGCATAATACCGCCGGCATCAGACCACAGCACCAGGTTTGAGCTCTGAATTGCAGCACCCTGCGGCCATTCATACTGCACCCATTCCTCAGCGCCTTCATGGCCCCATGTTCCCCAATGCGGGATGTTGCCGCTATCCTTCTTCCCGTCATTTACCGCAGCCAGACTCTCCCAAGGTGAGGTATAGCTGGAAGATGTATTCGCCAGAAATGCCATATTCTTATCCCGCGGACTCAGCAGAGTCAAATCACTCAGCAGCTTCTTATGCGCCCGGGCAATTTCTTCGTCTGTGGCATTCATATTCTTGATCACAGCGGTAGCTTCCGCCTTCGCAGCATCGATCGGTGCCAGACCCGGATCTAAAAAATTCGAAGGATTTAGTGTATTTACATAGTTATACACCTTGACTAGCTCTGACTTATCTGCCGCCCCTGTATATCCGTATACCTTCCATTCCAAAATACCGCAACCATTAACGGAAGGCTTCATGTCGATACGGACGCCTGTAATATATGCAGGCTCGAAGGTGGTTGTATTGTATTTATTAAGTTCATTGCCAAGTCCCTTCATGGCTCGTGGGGTATACCATTTGCCGTCCTCACTGCGAAGCATAAGCTTCATATCCTTCGGACGGAAGTTCCCTCCGCCGTCCTGGAAGACATAGACATCCATGGATGAGGCCAGGAAGGGCTGATCCCATTCATAGGTGACCCATGCCGGATCTCCTTCTCTTCCCCAGTTGTGCCATGCGCTGTTTGCCGCACCGCGGTTCGGCGAGAAATCCGCCGAGCTTTTGGGTTCAATGCCATTATTCATCGCCTCTGGATACCCGTCACCGCCGGAGAAGCTGGCAGACGCTTTGGCTGTCGGCGCAGCATTTTGCAGCCCTGTATTCACGACATACACAGTGGTCCGAACCTCGAGATCACTGCCTTTGACTATACCTTTGGCTTCGAATTCACCTGTATTTGTATAGCTGCCCGGATCAATGGCCTCCCAGACAATTTCCCCTTCACTATATCCGTCATCGGATAGAATATTCACTACTCCGGGCAGTACCGGGGCTGTATCCTTCTTAGTCACTACACTAAGTGCCCGGTAGGTGTCAACGGTGTCTTCCTTAATCTCAATCGTTACATCCTTGCTCGCCATCTTATCTTCGTCTGCCGCAGTAAAGGTAAACACATAGGTGCCTGCCTTACTTACACGCGCATAGGCTGCTGCTTTGTCACTGTCCACCAAAGAGATGTCCCCTGCGCCATCCGGCTTTTGCTTAACCGCCCATGTATAAGTCAACTTAGGCTCTCCTGCCGCACTATACACCGGGTCAGGAGTTGCCTCGCCGGACAATACCACAATACTGTTATTGGCAGTATCCTGGGCCGCAGTCACTTGGCCAATGACCGGCGGCTGTTTCTCCGGAGGGGCAGCCAGCTGGAAGGTCACCTGACCGGAGCCGGTTTTCTGCCCGTCACCCGCGCTGAGCTTAACCGTATAGGAGCCTTCTTTTGTCCCGGTAGCCTGTGTAATGCTTGCGTTCGGATGGTTGAAGCTCAGCTTCCCGCCTTCCGGAGTGCTGACAACCTCCCATTTGTAGGTTAGAATACCATCCGGCGCACCGTCATCGGTCACAATACCATTCAGCATGAACGGAACCAGGGCCTGCGGATTTTGCGTCGCCGTCTCTGCCGTAATATGCGGAGCTTCATTTTCACCGGCAGCTGACTTTTGAATGGTCAATTCAGCACTCTTAGCGCTGTCCATTTGGAACATAGCCACGCCTTTATTGTTCTTTACATAGAACTGTCCGGCTGGTTCATCATTCAGCTTGATGTTATAGTAGCCGTTCTCCATTCCAGCCCCGTCAAAAGTAATCCGGGAAGCATGCTCTTTCTGGGCAGAATTCAGAAGCTGCAGGGTAAAGCCCTTGCCGTCTTTTTGAATTTGCGCACTTTGAATTTTATCGCTTTCCAGTACCAGGTAGATTTTCTCGCCGATCAGATTGATCCGCTTGCCGAAACCGTCTTTTGGCGTAATGTGGTAGCTACCGCCTTCATCCGTGACCTGGGCGCCATATCCGAACAGCCCGAATACCGGATCTGTGACAATATCGGAACTGATACTGAGCAGGGAACCATAGAGGCCTTCCTCCGATTCACCGGAAAAATCATTCCAGCCGTTGTGCATAACGCGGGAGCCCCCGTCGTATACATCCTTGGTGCCGGTTCCTCCTTTATACATAGAATATCTCCAGGAGGTACTGCCTACAGAGTTTGCTGTGATCTGCCCCATATTGACGGCATTGAAGTTCGAAATCTTCGCCGCATAGTTACGCTGCTGCGCGATTGCGGTTTGCTCCGCGGACCTGTCATCCTCCTCATAGCGGAGCCAGTCATCCATAATGTATCCTGCTAAAGACGCTGTATATTGAAAATTCCACCAGCCTTCACCGCCGCGGAAGACCGGCACAGAGTAATGGAACCAGGTAGGCTGAATCCCACGCATGGCACGGGTTTTCCAGTCTGCCATTTCCATGCTTTTCTCGGCCGCGCCTGCACGCCCGTCTTCAGGATAATAAGTCCGCAATGCCTTGGCTGCTGCATAGGCTCCTTCCTCGCCGGTATTATCGTATTCAAATTCCGAACCGTAAGGATAAGTGGCATAAGTTATATTCCGTCCCTTGTCTAGGGCGAATTTCTGTTGCAGATTCGCCGATTCGGCCTGCATCCCCTCTTCTTTCAGGGCCTCAATCATATCCGGGATCTGCTGTTCCCCATAGAACCCGATGGCTCCGCTGGAGACACGGTTATAGTAGATGTTATAAGCCTTCTCCAGATAGAACTGCGGCGATTCCCGGTACTCAATCAGATTGGGATATGCCTTTTGGATTCGATACATGTTAAAAAATCCGGTAGCTTCCATGATCTCAGAGAATGCCCGCGTATAGGGCTTGTCTTTATCTGTGAACGCTCCGGAATCTTTGAGCCAGTTCGCAACCATATAACTTTCCTGCGTATTCTTCATGAACCGTTCCCACATAAAGTCGATCAGGTAAGTCTCAATGGAGCGGATTTCATCCGGATTTGGAGCAAGATAGTTCTTCATTGTCATGAAGTTGATGTTATCGTGGCTCCAGTCATCTCCCCAGTGGCTTGTGTTATGATCGATGCCGCTTGTAAGATACCAGTCAAAATAGTTGCCGTAAGTAGGACTTTCCGGGTCCTTGTCTTGTGTTTGCTCAGCCATAAATTGAGAATGGGCTTCCGATGTTGTATCCAGTTCGGCTAGAACATTGAATTCAAACTGGGTGAATTTATCGACCCATTCATTGCCGGCCTTCAGCTTATATTGCACACGAACACTGTTATTGCCGATAGAGCCAAACTGAAGCGAATAGATATGATGCTGTTCACCGTTGACCATCTTGGTCTCCACTAACTGATACGATTCTGTATAGTCCGGATTGCTGTCCGGAAGCCCGCGGCCGGCACGGGAATTGTCGACCATATCCTCCCTGTCCTTGCCGGGCTTGATATTCGGAATATGCGCTTCGTCAAACGGATCATTCTCACCGACATTCTGAATATCGATTGACTGTACATCAACGATACTGTCATCATAGTGCAGGTCCAGCTTTACAGGCATATTAATAGCTGTCTGAAAGCCTGGCAGCGCTACGGCATCAATCATGCCTGATTTGTACAGGATGGACCGGAGGTTCTTCTCCCGGTCTTCCATAGAGGTTGAACTATTATTCGGGCTTTGGGCATTGTCCTGCGGTGTGTTGTCCCCTGCACGTACCGCTGAGAATTTGAACTTATACGTCTTTTCCTCATCCGGTCCGAGCACCAGGCTGGAAGCATCGGTAAAGTATCCGCGGCCAGTTTTCTGTATGTCTTTGGAGTGGATATACAGAACATTCAGCCCCGGATACCAGCCTCCGCTGTCCCCCGTCCAATTCGAGAAGGTATTCGCAGAACGCTGTTCTCCTTCTTCATGCATCCAATAATCAACATACTCGATACGCGCGCCGCTTTCCGGCAACGGAGTAAACAGCATGAAATTCCCTTCACCGCTGGTACGGATAGCATAGGAATAACCGCTGTCGGCACCGGCAAAATTATGCACAGTCACCCGGTCATCATAGGTATCCGATAATGTCTGGTATTTATTATTCCAAGGCATAGGCAGGCCGATATCACCGAATTCAATATACTCCTTGCTTTTGTTCTTCACGGTAATTTCCCATAGCATTGAACCGTCGCTTGTCTCCATATCAAATACAGACTTTACGTCAAAACCTTTCATTACCCGCTCGGCCGCTGAGTCCAGGTTCTGTCCGATGAAGTTGACTTCTACCCTCTTCCCGTCGGATGAAGCCGTTTTGTTTATATAGGGGTTATCCGGATTGATGGTCGAATATTGTGTAGATCCCCCGGCTGCCAGTGTTTTATTGGTATCCACTTCAACAAAGCCCTCCCTGTTGTCAGGGAACTGTTCGCTGGCACCGGTACGGTAAGAAAAGATCATTTCACCCATCCACTGGTGCTGGATGCCATTCTGCGGCGAAGTAGTATTGGGTAGAACGAAATTGATCGGTTCATCCTGTTTATTGGCAGGGTTATTATTAATATATAATTCTTCGATCTGTCCCAGATCACCGACTTTGGCGGAAAGGCTTGCATTGGAGATATCATTCTTTACTGCGGCAGTCAAGGGCGCTGCGCTGACCCCCAGAGGCAGCGTCTGAAAGACCAGCAGCATCGAGATTGTAAGCGGCCTCAATTTCTTCAAAATCATGGTCATCATAACCTCCTATATACATGTAGTCTTAACAATGTTCTAGTACAAGGGGAACGATCTAATTCTTTAAGCCGGTAAGGGTAATACCCTCTACAAAATACCTTTGACCAATCAGATAGAAAATGACGCCTGGAGCAAAGGACAGGCATGTTGCCGCCATCGTCAACGACCAGTCGCTTTTTAGCTGGCCTCTAAAATTGGTAAGTCCAAGTGCTATCGTATATTTATCGCTAGAATTAATGTAAATCATCTGTTGAAGCAGATCATTCCATAGCCCGATGAAGATAAACAAGGCAACGACGATCATTGCCGGCCTTATGGCTGGCATAATAATATTGAACAGAATACGGAAATAACCGGCACCGTCAATGGTTGCTGCTTGATCAAGCTCCCGCGGGATGGACATTATAAACTGGCGGATCAGAAAGATATTGAATGCACCGCCCCCGCAGAAATACGGCAGAATCAAAGGCCAATAGCTGTCACTGAAGCCCAAACCCCGCGTCCAGCCGATATACAGCGGAATAAGTGTAACCATGGCAGGCAGCAGCATGGACCCTACGCAGAGTGCCCAGATCAGGCTTTTTCCGCGAAAGCGCAGCCTTGCAAAAGCATAACCGCACAAAGTAGCCGTAAAGGTACCTGCCAGGCAGGAAGGGACGATAATCACCATCGTGTTCCATAAGTACTTCCAGAATTTAAATACCTTCAGCGTCTTCTCATAATTGGAAAACAGCCAATTGTCCGGTATTAGCGAGGGCGGATATTTGTAAATCTCCGCATTCGTCATCAGCGAGGTGCGAAAAATCCACCAAATCGGGAAAATTGCCAGGATGGCAAATAATACGACGACGACAAAAGTTATAAGGTTCATTGTTCTGTTTCTGCGCTTCTTGCTTCTTAGCCTGCCGTATGCTGCTACGCTCATTTGTCGTCGCCTCCTTCATTGTAGATCCACCGGCCCGACGTCTTAAATAACAACGTAGTAAAGACTGCCAGGATAGCAAAAATAATCAGGGTCGTTGCACAGGCATAACCTAATTTGTAATTTACAAATGCCTGATCGTACATCAGATAAGTTAAAAACCGGGAAGAGTTGCCCGGGCCGCCATTGGTTAACGCAAGCGCCGGTGTTACAACTTGAAGGTTGGCAATCAGACTCATCAGCAGGTTATAAAAAATAATCGGCGTCATACATGGCAGGGTGATGTGTCGAAAGCGTTTCCAACCACCCGCGCCATCCACTTCAGCTGCTTCATGGTATACAACCGGTACGTTCTGCAGCCCCGCCAAAAAGATAACAATTAGATTCCCGGCCAGCCAAACCGAAATCAGGGAGAGGGAAGGGACGACATAGCTGGAATCAGCGATAAACAGAATCTTTTTCAGTCCCAGTTCAGAAAGGACATAGTTAAAGAATCCGAAGTTCCCCTCGTAAAGCCAAGACCATCCTACATAGATTGCTGCAGCGGGAAGCACATACGGCACATAAAATACAGCTCTAAAAAAACCTCTCGCCGGAATTTTACGGTTCAGCAGCAGCGCAATAAACAATGAATAAATCATGCTTCCGGCTACTGAAAGAGCCGCGTAGTAGATCGTCGAGATGATGGAGTCCTTAATGTAAGGATCAGCAGTAAATATTTTGATGTAATTATCGAAGCCTATGAACACGGGGCTTTTTAACCCGGTCCAATTCGTCAAGCTGATTCCCAGCACCCCGACAAGAGGCAAGTACGTCAGAAAGATTAGGCCTAGAAAAGCTGGAATCAAACATATATAAGCAACGCGTGCCTCGGCTGAAAAAATACGGGAACGCCGTTTTTGCTGTTTATTAATGGTTTCCATACTTCGCTTCCCACCTCATGTTTAGGGGATAACCGCCGCTTGTAGAGTGTCAGCGGTCATCCCCCGGTCTGTTATTGGTTGCCTGTATGAGCCGCCTTCAAAGCATCAAGATTTTTGGAGATCGCATCCTTGGCGGTAGTCTTACCAGTCCAGACATCCCCCAATATTGACCCGAGTAACGTGTTAAAGTCCGTTGTATAGTTCGTATAGAACCATGCTGCAGGTTTGGCGGCAGACGATTGCGCATAATCAACAACGGCAGACTTGTATTCGTCATATGGAGGGAAGTTTGGATTCTCAACCCATTTACGGGTGAGCGTTTCATCCTTATACCATTTATCCAGCGTCGGCATCCAAATACCCGATGAGATGAGTTCCCAGTTGTTTTCTTCGGAGTTATACCATTTCAGCCATTCCATCGCTTCTTTGGGATGTTTGGTCTGGGAAAAGACAACATTGGCGCCGCCTGTACTGATGGTAACTTTATCCTTCATGTAGGGCAGTACAGCTACGCCATAGTTCAACCCTTCTTCTTTTGCCGTATTCAGGCTGGTTCCTACGTTCCATTGACCATTTGTAGCCATAGCGACAGTACCTGCAATAATGGTACGCTGAATCCCATCATCGGTCTGTCCGACGGACAGCGGGGCAACATGGTCCTTCAAGTACAGATCTGCAACCCGCTGAATAGCTTCAACACTGGCGTCATCCCCAACCTTAACCTCTGTACCATCTTCGGAATAGAAGCCTCCACCGTTGCTGAGTGCCCAGGTTTCCAGCTGCCACGGAAGGTTCTCGACAGAAGCGCCATACTGGACGATGCTCTGTGAATTAAAGCCCTCCTCGCCGGGATGCTTGCCGTCCTTGTCATTCGTCAGTTTCTTGGCGGTTTCTACGAATTGATCCCATGTCCATGCCTGATCCAAGGCAGCCGGAGGATAAGGTACGTTCGCTTTATCAAACATGTCCTTGTTGTAATAGAGCAGGAGAATTTCATTGGCAGCAGCATAAGCAACGGTTTTTCCCTTATATTTGTAGGCCAAGCTATCCAGCGGCTTGCTGTCGCTTCCCTCGTACATGCCGCTCACATCGTTCAGCATGCCTTCCGAGGACCATTGAATAACCCCATCCTCCTTCAGCATCCCTGTATCCGGCAACTGGCCGGCTGTTGCAAGCGTATTCAGCTTTGTCATGTAGTTCTCCCAGGGAATCGCCTGCACTTCCACCTCGATTTTATCCTGGGAAGCATTGAACCGGTCCGCCACTGCCTGAGTTGTATTACCTTCAGCCGCACTTCCCCACATGGAGTAAACAATCTTGACCTTTTCAGAAGACGTTTCAGGTATTTTGGCAGGCTCTGATCCAGGTGATGCAGTATTTGTCTCATTGTTTCCGCATCCAGCAGCACTCATTACCAATGCAGCGAGGATAAGACCTGCCCCAAGTTTCTTTCCTGTTTTCATTGCTTCTGATCTCCCTTCGAAATTAGCTTGAATTTGTATGTCTATCCATTTAACCCGGCTTTCAAGTTAAACGTTTAGCATAAAGTCAAAAAGAATTTCCTTAAAAGTGATCTTTCCAGACATGTGCCGCGATATGAACAACCCTCCGTAATCTACCTCTCGTTTCTTACAGACACTCGCTTCGGAAGCGCTTACTTTATTATATCACCCATAGTTTAGATTGAAAAATGATTATTCCAACCTTTATTTATGAATTTTCAATCAGTACATTTAAGTAAAACGTTTAAAAATAAAAACCGCCAGCGCCTAACTGCATTCGGAATCTTCTAGTTAACTCTTAAGTGCTGCCCGTTCAAATTTACCATCGATAAAAAGTATACTCTTAACGTTTTCGCCTGACGCGGAGACGAATGAGAGCCCTTTTTCCAACATCACATATCTGGCCGGATAAGCTGCATAACTGGTAATCTCCCAGCCCCGTTCTGCTGGCTCAATCAGGCCATTTACACACCGCAGCTCTCCTTCGCTATCTGTATACAGGTAGGTTGTTGAACCAAAACCGAGCAGATATGCGACGAGTTCTTCTCCCATATCCCAGTCATCCCCTTCAATATTAGAGAAAAGACTGCTGAATAACGGATCACTCGACTTTTTGAAAATGGATTGGCCAAAACGGTTTCGGGAAAGCTCCGGCATATTTAAATTCGGGGCCGCTATGCTATACGTAGAAGCTGCCTCACCCGGCTTCAGTCTGCGTGTTGTTGAATACACATTCCAATCGTAACAGTTAAACATAGCCATTGTTGCGCGGTAACCGGCCTCCAGCAATCGTGTATCTCCAATCACTTCATAAGAAGACCGGGCTGCACCTGCTACTAACCCGCCCCATAATGAATGCGTCATAAAGGATAATGCTTCCCACCAGCGGTCCGGGGCATTCGCTCTATAATCGTTGCTAAATCCGATATTGGCAATCATCAGCGGGGCATATAATTCTGCTACATCAGTTAACCCAGCCAGGCACAACGCCTCAAAAGTAAGGCCAAAACCGGCATTATCATAGAAATGCTCCGTCACTGCTCCCTGATATTCTTTGGCACCTTGCTGCAATCCTCTTACAAGCTCTAACCATAGCTGATTAAGCTTATTGTACCAATAGGTTAACGCTCTCTTATTCAGATCCTCTAATAAGTCTGCAATATAAAGGATGAATACCCCTACAAGCTTAGATTCTTCCTTCTCGCGTTTATTCCGGTGACACGCCGAATCCAGCCTCATGCACATGACTTGGGCAGCCCAGGTTAAATACATTTCCGGACTTCCGTTAGATAAATATGATTTATCAAATTTAGACAACAAATAATACACATGACCGATATAATCAAAATCATAGATACGGTAAAAAGACCCGTAGAGCGGTTTGGGAAGCATAAAATCCCCATTTTCAAACCAATGATGTCTTAGATCAAAGAAGGCAGAGAGTTCAACTTTTCTGACTTGTGCCGGTACAGGAAGGGATAAAAGATTTTTCATCAGAATAAATGATAATTTGCCAAGCGATTCTCCTTGATTGGATAAGGGCAGTACAGAATAGGGCCGGGTTACTGAGGCTGTATTGAAGCTGTTGTCACATAACCATTCCGCTCTTTCCTCAAGAATTTTATGAACAGGTTCAAGGACATTGCCGACCAGCACATCACATTTTCCGTTATTGAGCTCAGCCACCAGCTTTATTTCCCCGGCTGACTTCAGCGGCAGAACCGCACGTAAACGTTTAGATTTCGCTTCAGAAAGTACTTTGAATTCATTGGAAATATCCGTTTCTTTAACCGTTCCCGCTTCATCTGTTACGCTATACATTTTAACCGACTGCAGAGCTTCCTGTTCCGGCATCTCCACTTCAGCAATAAACTTACCTTCTGTAGTAGTAACGAACGAATAGGTCCAATGGGGATGTCCGTATTTTTTTGCTTTTTGATAAAAATCCTCTTGCTCATTAAAGGTTGTGAAAATAAAAGACCATTCTCTTTCTTCTGAAGGTTCTAAGGTAACAGGTGCGTAGCCGCCGCCGTAGATCCAATCACTGTCTGCGGAGTGCTCCAGAGAACTTCCATCCTCAACAAAAGATAACCGGTGGTACAGCATTCCATCCAGTGACGGGGAGACCTGTTCCAGAAAACGATTTACATAACTGCAATACGTGCCAAAAGCGGCAACACGTTCCCCGGTGCTGTATATGGCAAGATGAGGAGCCTCATTACTTCTGCGGACCGCTGCAAATTTGCTGAAATCCCCGCCTAAATGCGGAAATACCGCGCAAGAATGCTTGATATTCCTCAAGACATCACGATCACGGAACATAATATATGCCAGAGAAAACCAGCTGTGAAATCCATTGATTCTTACCGTATGAGCAGCAGGATTTGAACACCGGATCTTCCATTTCCATTCTCCATTAGTGTTCAGCAGATATTCATATTGGACTTTAAATTTATCATGCACAAAAGTTACCGTAGCCGAGAGATCCTCTACAACTTCAATATACGGTTGCAGGTTAGCGCTTTCAATCCGTTCATCATCCACTACAGCATGCCACTGTCCGAAATGCTTATCCTCGTTAGAGTAACCGGCCTCTTGCTCATAGTTAGAATCAATTACCCAGTTCATCCTTACAGGATCGTCTGCCAAGAATAAGGATTCGACCGTTCCCCGGGAAGAGAGGGACACTTCAAAAGTATCATTACGAAGCAGTCTCAAGTTCTCACTCCTAATGTTTAGATTTAAACGTTTAGATCTCGCGGTATAGCACTCCAATATCCATTTAAAATCTAAGCTAACCGTCTGAACTCATTTGTACAAAAGAGACTGTTTTATTCGCGGGTACAGTCTCCTCCGGCAATCGTTATTTAACACCGCTTCTAGGCGCAGCCACAGAATCCCGCTCAATCAGTTTGCATACCGGGGGATCCTCTATCGCCTCCTCATTTCCGCTGATCCTATTTCTAAGAGCCTTCATCGCCAATATCCCCATATCATGCAGCGGTAAATCCATGGTCGTAATTCTCGGGCTCAAATAAGCGCTGAATTCCCGGTTATCAAAACCTACAATGGACAGATCCTTAGGTACAGAGATCCCCCGTTCAGATGCAGCCCGGAGTGCACCGGCAGCCATCAAATCATTCATAATGAGAATAGCCGTAGGCGGGTCCGGCAATTCCATAAGTTCACCCAGAAGCTGATATCCCGATTCTCCTCCCCAGTCACCTACTTTGATAAACTGCGGGTCGAAATACAGCTGAAATTCAGTCAGCGCCTTATAATAACCGTTAAACCGCAGCCTCGAAGGAATCGAATCCATTAATCCGCTGATGACCGCGATTCGAGAATGTCCCTTACTGACTAAATATTGGATGGCATCATACGAGGCTTGCTCATCATTATATTGAATGGAACACTCATTCTGTGCGTAACAATACGTGTAGACAATCGGCCTGTCATTCGTATGAATCAGTCCCGTTAAATCACGGGGATGTACACCAATATACACGATACCCTCAACCTGGTTAGATAATAGATCCGATACCGCAGCCTGAGCATGCTTTTGATAAGTAGAGGTATCCGCATAATTATAGCCTACCTTTTTTTGCAGCCGCAGGTTGGTTAACAGAATATGCATATCATGCTTCTCTGCATATTCATTGATTCCATCAATAATTTCCGGTGTGTTAAAGACGGTTATGTCTTCCGCAATGACTCCGATCGTGTTCGTTCTTCTGCTCTTTAAGCTCTGTGCAATCGCATTAGGCCTATAATTAAATTCTTCTATTACCTTTAAGACTCTCTCTTTCGTCTCGGGTCTTACGTTGCGTGTGCCATTTATCACATATGATACTATCGCGGTGGATACATTTGCGCGCAAGGCAATATCTTTAATTCCGATTTTTTTCATATAATCACCCTGTTTAAACGTTTTACATTGCGCAAATATTGTATCATTAACGCTACATGACATTCAAACCTTTAATTCATCCTGCCATAATAACAAGATCAGGTAGCAGCAGCTGCAGATAAAATCATATTCTCCAGGTTGTGAATTTCATCTCTGGAATTGGAAAGGCCAATGATACAGCAAGACGATAAAGTTTCACCTTCCCGCATAAATAGTGCCTCGCCGTCTATGATCTTCTGCGACATCCGATTCGGCCGTGTTCTGCAGGGTTCGATGGCGAACATCAAACTGCTGTCAATCTGTTTAGCTATAAGTGATCTGGGGAAATCGTAAAGCGGCCTGATGACATAACCCGCATAAGTCTTTCCCGTATTTACAACCATCTCACCTGTGAGTCCTCTGCTTAGGTTCATTTTACTCATGAACGGGGCAATTTTATCAAAGCTAGATAGGCCCACTACCTGTCCGGGAACATACTGGTAACATCTAATTGGAGATGCCCCCTCTTCCTTGGAGGGAATATGGAAAGGATCCTTCTCCGCAGGAGCTGAGTCTCTTAATAATAACTCATGCTGATTAGCGGGCAGAACATATCTGCCGCCCTGACTCATGTACGCCCCCGACAATTGTATATGGTATCCGTCATCGAGAACCTGTACCTGGCCGCTGCTGTTCCTTACTGTTTCCTCACGTAAAAGAAGAGTTCCACCCCATACTGCACTCATTTGTATCCGTTTCTCAAATATCAGCTCGCCTTCCCGGTTCTTGACCGGGACCCTTCCTTCTATCCTCACGGACTGGTCATCCCAGGTAACTTGAATACTCTCCGGCAGTGTTTCCGAATACGATCCCGTGCCATGCAGAGTAAAGCCTTCACCCGGTGTCCCGAAACATTCCGGACCAATAGCAGCTACCGCTCCGTAAAAGCCCTTCATCCAGCCTGTTCCGTTGGACTCATTAAGATCTACGTTTGAGGGATGCAGTAAATAGTCCTCGCTCCTGTCCCAGCTCATCTTTTCTGACCCCAGATGAAGTTCACCGATGTCCATCCCTCTTTCAAGGAGTACAGTGAACCGTAAGCTTCCATTCGATATCTCGATCATAGTCATTGAGGCTCCCTTTACATCCGTAATGCTGACTTTATTTATATAGCCCTGATTAGGAAGATCCATGCTCTGATTATGAGGGTCTGATAACGTCCACTTATTCATTGCCTGAAGCCCTCCTCTCTGTAACGGCTTAACCTTTGACTCCGCCTACAGTCAATCCCTCAATAAAATAACGTTGGAAGAATAAGAACAGGATCAGGATGGGCAGAATGGCCAGCACAGCACCTGCAATCAGCGCCTCATAATTGCTGCCCAGCGGCGTAACAAAGGATGCGAGTCCAATAGGCAGCGTGAATTTGTCGGTGGTTCTGAGGACGATCAGCGGCCAGAGGAAGTTATTCCAGCTGTTCATCGCCTGCAGAATCGTAATCGCTCCGTAAGCCGGTGCCATCAACGGCACCATAATTCTGAAGAAAATTCCGAATTCTGTACAACCGTCGATCCGCCCGGCATCCATAAAATCCTTTGGCAGCCCAAGCGCAAACTGGCGGAAGAAAAAAATCGGCAGAGGCGCAACCATAAAGGGCAGGATAATGCCCCATACGGTGTTGATCAGCTTCAGGCTTACTGTCAGTTTGTATAATGGAAGCAAAATAATTTCAACCGGGATCATCATTACAATCAGAACCAGTGTGAAAATCAGATTACGGCCTTTGAACCGGTACATGCCAAGTCCATAGCCCACCATGGATGAGAAGAGCAGACTAAGCAAGGTAAACAATACTGTAATGATTACACTATTCGAATACCATTCGAAATAATGGCCCGCCTCACCTTTCCCGGTAAAGATACTGCGGTAATTATCCAGACTCATTACATCAAAATCTAGCCTGACATTCAGCCCGTACCGGAACAGCTCACTGGCCGGCTTCAAGGAAGCCAGAAACAGAGCGTATAGAGGGAACAGCATCAGCACTGCCAGTATGGCGAACAATACCAGCAGGAGCCAAGAAGCAGCAGTGAATTTTTTACGCTGTACAGTTTCCATCCCCCTACTCCTCCTTCTTGAACATGCCGGTTAAAATAAGCTGCAGCATACTGACTGCCAGGGTAATGCCTAACAGCGTAACGCCGATGGCCGAACCAAAGCCAAGATTGAAATACTGAAAACCCTGCTGATAAATGTATCCAACAATCGTCAGCCCAATATTTTGCGGCGACGGCTTACCGGCCCACAGCATGTAGCTTTCGGTGAACATGGCATAACCACCATAAATACTAATTGTCAGCACATAGACAGTGATTGGTTTCAGCAACGGTACTGTAATCTTCATAAACTTCGTTCTTGTACCTGCTCCATCAATATCTGCTGCTTCATACAAATCAGACGGGATATTCTGCAGTGCAGAAAGGAAATAAAGGATGTTAATTCCGATCCAGCGCCAAGAGGCCAGCACCAGCAGCGCAAACATTGAAAGCTCTGAGCTGTACAGCCACCGCTGGCTGGAAATACCGAACAAATGCAGGAACGAATTCATCAAAGCGCCATCCAATTCTCCAAAGATCATGCGGAACACCACCCCGGCTACCACTACTGATGTAAGGGCGGGGATAAACAACGTCGAGCGAAAAAAATTACTGAACGGCATTTTTTTCGAATTCAGCATGACTGCGAGCAGTAAGGGAATCGGTATCAGCAGAAGCAGCGTAAACAGTGTATAGCGGCTGCTGTTGTATAACGCATCTGCGAAATCTGTATTCCACAGCTCGCGGTAATTATCCAGACCGACAAAGGTGACTTCACCGGGCAATACACTTTGAAAGCTCATTATGATAGCATTGATCAACGGATAAGCGAAAAACAACAGAAACGAGATTATAAACGGCAATACAAACAAATATGGGGCGAGATGCTGAGAATTTGCCAGCCGATTTCGCGGCTTAGAGGCCAAAGCCGGCTCTCTGTTTATTTGTTGCTGCATAGAATCGCCTCCACTCCTTTCATTCTTCCTGCACGATTAGATTAAAGGCCGTTATCGGTATTAACGGCCGTCTTAATAAGTATAGAGGTTATTTCAGGCTATCCTGCACCTTCTTCAATACAACTGCCGGATCAGCCATATCGATGAAAATCATTGGAATCGCTTCGTTACGGATGGCGTCAAATACTTTTGGCGAGATTTCACGAATGTTGACTGGTGCGATTTCATCCTTGACGCTAAGCAGCGTATCGAAGATGTCCGTGCCGAAATAGTCCGTGTATTTATTGGATTCCTTCATTGCAGGATCATTCCACACATCGGTACGGATAGGGTCAAATCCGAGCTGCTTCCAAATTTGAATATTCCCCTCCTTGGAAAGCTTGGCGTACGACAGGAATTCCTTCAGCAGTTCCGGATTTTTGGCCTGATTAGTAATAGAGGTTGCGGTTCCTCCCATACCTGCGGAACGGTTTCCGCCCTCAGTCCAAGCCGGCATCGGACGAATGATCATTTTACCTTTGAGATCGGGCATATGGTCGGTGAAGCGGCCCATGAACCAGAACGGCATAAAGACAGAGGCAGCGCTTTCAGAGTCCATGTAGCCAAAGTATTCTTCGGTATCATGGCCTGCACCCGGAGCAACAGCTGCTACGCCCTCCTTGACCAGCTTCTGGAAGAATTGCATTGTCTGCACATTGACCGGGGTATCTACTGTAGCATTGCCGTCTTTATCCACTTGGTCAGAGCCTTGTTGGCTAATCGCCGGCCACCATGACCAGTTGCCGTTGCCTTCAAATGTAATCATAGGCTTGCCAGTCTTTTCCAGCATAGTTTTGCCGGCAGTTTCGAAGTCGGTCCAGGTCTTGATATCGTCGGCGTTCAATCCGGCTTGATCCATCAGTTCTTTATTGTAGTACATCACCGTAGCGCCAACATGGTAGTCAATACCATAATACGTAGAGTCCTTACTATAGATCTCCACTCTGGACTTGACGATATTGCCCAGCTCCGGTTCAAGGATATCATTCAAGGAAACTAGCTGCGGTGTGCCTTTCATGAAATTCGGGAATTTGCTCTGCTCAATATCGACCAGGTCGGGAGCGCCTACACCGGATTGCAGTGCAATCAGCAGTTTGGTATGCATATCGTCATAAGGAATCGTCGTGCCCTCCAGCTCAATTTGCTTGTCGGGATGGGATTGGTTCCAGCTGTCCGCCATACTCTCCATAAATTTCTGATGTGCATCCACAAAAGTCCAGAAGACCAGTTTCTCCGCCTTTGCGCTTCCCCCTGCATTGGTTGTGCTCTCGGCTTGAGCGTTATCTGTTTTTACCGGCGCGCTACCGGTAGCGTTCTTAGTATTATTTCCAGCCCCCCCGCAGCCGCTAAGTCCCATACTCAGAGCCATCATTGCTGCCAGTGTAACTAACCCTTGCTTCTTCATGTATAACCCTCCTTGAATATATTTTTGTTTATCTATCCCACTTAAGGAGATAGGTTCTGCCAACAGATTTTATATCATTACACTGTTAAAGAAAGCGCTTTACTTATAATATGACATGATATAACATTAAAATAAACAAGGTTATTCAACCTGATTTTTAATATTTTCAATCTCTGGAGGAATCCTGTATATGAGTGCACGCATCCTGCATTTCATTTCACCGCCTATTCCTTATTTTGTTGACTGCGGTCATGCATCGTACGAAATCGGTGATTATCATATCGACCGCAACTGCATAGGCGTATTCGATCTGATCGTGGTCGTCAAAGGTATTCTACCGGTCGGCGAGAATGAAGTACTATGGGAATTGCGGGAAGGTGAAGGGATGATTCTCCTCCCGGACGGCCATCATTACGGGTTTGCCCCCTGCACGGAGAAAACAGAAATTATCTGGATTCATTTCCAGACCTTCGGCAGCTGGCAGGAGTGTGCCGATATGAGCGAATGTCTCGGCAATCAGCAGGCATTAATCGAGGAGCACAAAAGTAAAGCCTACCTCAATCACGCCGATGTCTGTTCGATCTTTATCCCGAAGCATATGAAGATCTCTGCCAAAGCAATGGAACAGCTGGAGCTGTTCTTCGAACAGGAATCCGAGCCGAAATCGATGCGTAACTGGCGGCGCCAGGCGATCTTCCAGTCCTTCCTGCAATATCTGGACCGGGATCTGGCCTCGCCGAGCGACGCTACAGCGATTCATCTGGCGGAACAGATCGAGCTGTACATCCGCAGCCATTACATGCATGATCTCACCAATCCGGTGCTCCAGAAGGCATTAAACTATCATCCCAACTACCTGGCGAAAAGCATGCTTAAAGTCTATGGCATGACACCAATGGCGTATCTGCAATATTACCGGATTGAGCAATCCAAGCGGCTGCTGCTCCTAACTTCCTGGCCTGTGGCGCGAATTGCCGAGGAGGTCGGCTTCCATCATGTATCGCATTATTCCTCCTGCTTCTCCAAGAAGGAAGGTCTCTCCCCATCGGCGTTCCGCAGCAAATTTGCAAAGGAGCGCTAGATCGCTAATGCTTCCGCAAACGGATTACATTCCATGACAACGCCGGCAAAACTGCAGTCAGATAGCCATCATCCACCTTGGCATCATGGATCCGGTGCGGAAGGACTGTATCCGGAGCATCGGCAGTATTGACTGCTTTCACATCTCCACTCGTCATCACAATCTGCTCTATCACCCGGTAGCCGGCAAATCCCCGAACATCACACACCAGCTTGTTCGACTCCACAAGGCTTTTATTGACCGCAAAGATCGTCAGCTCCTCCTGTGCTTCATGGTACACAATCGCTGTATCCAGCAGCGGCACATCCGTATAGTCCTTGCAGTCGTATTTCGCACAATTCAGTACTGGCACGAGTACGGTACCTCTGCCATATAGAGAAGCATGCAGATACGGATAATAAATTGTCTGCTTCCAGGCGCGGCCGCCCGTTTCCGTCATTATTGGCGCAATAGCGTTAACAAGCTGGGCCAGGCAGGCGATTTTGACCCGGTCGGCATGATTGAGTAGCGTAATCAGCATGCTGCCGACCATCAGCGCATCCTCGAAAGTATAGCAGTCCTCCAGCAGTTCCGGCGCATGCTGCCAAGGGGCAACCTGTTTGTTGCTCTCCAGCGTATGGAACCACACATTCCATTCATCAAAGGACAGATGCAGCGTCTTACGGCTGCGTTGTTTAGCCTTGATATAATCACAGACGGCGATAATCTCACGAATGAAATGATCCATATCCAATGAGCGGGCCAGATAGTTCGCAGTATCGTTATCGGCGTTGCCGTAATACGTATGCAGTGACAAATAGTCAACTTGCTCATAGGTATGATCGAGCACTACCGCTTCCCATTCTGCGTAAGTGGGCATTGAACGGAATGAGCTGCCGCATGCAACCAGCTCAATCCCGGGGTCGACCAGCCGCATCGCCTTGGCGGTTTCACTGGCTAGGCGTCCGTATTCAACCGCTGTCTTCTGGCCGATCTGCCAGGGTCCATCCATTTCATTGCCGAGGCACCAAGTCTTGATCCGATGAGGTTCCTTGTATCCATGTGCCACACGCAGATCGCTGTACTGCGTTCCGCCCGGATGGTTGCAATACTCCAGCAGATGCCGCGCAGCATCGACACCCCGGGTGCCCAGATTGACAGCCATCATGACATCCGCTCCTATGCTCCTGGCCCATTCAATAAACTCATTTGTTCCAACCTTATTCGGCTCAATACTCCGCCAGGCAAGATCCAGACGGCTTGGACGTTCTTCTACCGGCCCTACGCCATCCTCCCAGTTGTAGCCCGACACAAAGTTGCCGCCCGGATAGCGTATCAACGGCACCCCGATGTCACGAATCAGACCGGCAACATCGCGGCGGAAGCCGGCATTATCCGCTTCGGGATGTCCCGGATCATAGATTCCGCCGTACACGGCGCGACCCAAATGCTCGATAAATGAGCTGTACAGCCGAGGATCAACTTCCGCCAACCGGTACGCTTTGTCGATAATTAATGCGGCGTTATTCATAGTGGTCATGCTAACGCTCCTTATCATTTTTAAATTCACAACCTCCAAGCAATCGCTTACAACAAATATATTACAGGAATTAAGTGGGTTTAAACAGCATAGTATTCAATCAGAATTTTTATATTTACAACCTTTTATTCAGACGAAAAAAACACCGCTGAGGCTCAAGGCGGCCTGGCGGTTTATGTGGAAAATAAACGGGAAGAGCCGTTGGAGCTAGGGTACGTCCCATGGCTCCAACGGCTCTTCCCTGTATATGCTTAGCTGCGACGGATTTATTCCCGTCCGATACCCCGCTGCCGCATCCCCTCGAACAGCAGAATCGTCGCCGCCATCGCCGCGTTCAGTGATTCGGCCCGGCCGGCCATCGGGATGATGATGCTTTTGTCGACCAGCGCTGCCGTTTCCGGTGAGATCCCCTTACCTTCGCTGCCGATCAGCAGCCACTGGCTGCCGCGGAAATCGTGGGTATAGCAGGAGTCCTCTCCGGTCAGCGAGGTGCTGACGAGAAGTGCGCCGCATTCCCGCGCCTGCGGAAGAACCACACTTAAATCCCCCTCCACTACAGGGAGGTGGAACATCGAGCCCATTGTGGAGCGGATGGTCTTCGGGTTATACAAATCCGCGCAGCCCTGGCCGAGAATGACTCCGTCTGCGCCTGCCGCATCCGCGCTGCGGATGATCGTGCCCACATTGCCCGGGTCCTGGACGCCGTCCAGCACAACAACCAGGCTGTCCGGCTTCACGAGGATACCCTCCACGCCCTGCTGCTCCTTGCGGACAACCGCAAAAACCGGCTGCGGGGTATTCGTGCTGCTGCACTTGGCGATGACTGCTGCAGAGACACCAATGACCTCCATGCCCTGTACGGCCTGAAGGTGAGCTTTCAGCTCGGACGGCATGCCTTTGTCGAGATCATAGGCCAGGATTTCTACCTCGGCTTCAGCCAGCAGCGCCTCCTGCACGAGGTGTATACCTTCCACGATATATTTACCGGTCTTGTCGCGGTGCTTCTTCTCCTGCAGCCCGGCCCATTCCTTCACCCGCGTATTTTGCGCAGAAATAATTTCCATGAGGTCCTACCTTTCTATTCTACATTCACTCTACTGATAAGCCATTTCCAGCTTCGTCAGATGCTCCTTGCGCCCGACGATGACAAGCACATCGCCTTCGCTCAGCCGGTCTTCAGCCCGCGGAGAAATGTTCATCTCCTCGCCCCGGCGGATCGCCATGACGTTACAGCCATATTTGGCGCGGATATTCAGCTCTTGGAGATTTTTGCCCAGCATCGGCTTTGGCACTTTCATATCCAGAATGCTGTAATCCGGCGACAGCTCGATATAATCCAGGATGTTCGGCGAAGCCAGATGATGCGCTACCCGCATGCCCATATCCCGTTCGGGATAGATAACTTTGTCCGCACCAATCTTACTTAATACCTTGCCGTGCAGCTCGCTTTTGGCCTTGACCAGAATTGCCGGCACACCAAGATCCTTCAGGATCAGCGTCGTAAGGATGCTGGCCTGAATATCCTCTCCGATTGCCACAACCACAACATCAAAGTTGCGGATGCCAAGCGCGCGCAGCGCTTCCTCATCGGTGGAGTCTGCGGATACGGCATGGGTTACAATACCGGAGATTTCCTGGGTACGCTGCTCATCGGCATCGATCGCCAGTACATCAAATCCCATCCCGCTGAGCGCCTTGGCTACACTTGAGCCGAAACGTCCCATTCCGATGACGGCATATTGTTTTTTGGCCATGTCCGTGTACCTCCCGTAAGCATTTTTCGTTTCAAACAGTATAGCATATGGTCATCTAAACTTGAATTTTCACCGCTCCCGCAGGGTACATTAGTACAGGGCGTTTCAGCATACTTACAGAGTTAACTATTGAGGAGGTTAATGATGCCGGTTACCATCGATTTGCGCCAGGCCGTTCTTCATAAAGTGCACGGCCAGTCCGAAGAGAATCTGCGGGCTATGATTGAAGGCTCCGTAGACGGACCGGAAGCTGCGCTTCCAGGACTTGGTGTGATGTTCGAAATGGTCTGGAAAGACCTTGAACAGGCCAAGCAGGACCGTGTCATTTCTATGCTGCACAGACATCTGGAAGAGGTTACTCCCGGATCGGTCATGTCCTGAGCAGGCGCATATGTACAAAACCTCCGCTACCCGGAATGCGGCTGCACTCCAGGGGGGCGGAGGTTTTTCGTTAAGATGGCGGCAGGGATTACATCTCCCGCAGCTTACTGCCGTTTACTCAAGGAGCTGTTTCCAGGAATTTCGCGGTCGGATTCTTTTCCATTGCGGTACGCATCGCGTATTCGTTCTCGAACAGCACGACATAGTTCCCCTTCTTGTCCGTCACCAGCGTAGAGTTGATGCGGAACTTGGCCGGGTCCGGTTTGTTCTCGTCCACAATCCAGCGTGCGAACTGGTAGCTCATCCGCTGAAGCTGAACGTCCACGCCATATTCGCCCTTCATCCGGTACTCGAAGACTTCGAACTGCAGCTGACCCACTACACCCAGCAGAATATCGTCGAAGTTGACCGTACGGAACACCTGAATCATGCCTTCTTCCGTCAGCTGGTCAATCCCCTTCTGGAACTGCTTCGATTTCAGTGCATTTTTGATGCTCACCTTGGAGAAAATCTCCGGTGAGAACGTCGGCAGCTCATCAAATTCCATATCACCGGCTTGACTAAGCGTGTCGCCGATCCGGAAAATCCCCGGATCAAACAGCCCGATAATATCACCCGGATAAGCTTCCTCGACAATATCGCGGTCCTGCGCCAGGAATTGCTGCGGCTGGGAGAGCTTAATATCTTTGCCTGCCCGGACATGCTTCACGCTCATGCCGCGCTCGAACTTGCCGGACACAATCCGCAGGAAAGCGATACGGTCACGGTGCGCCGGGTTCATGTTGGCCTGGATTTTGAACACGTAGCCGGTAAATTTCTCATTGGTCGGTTCAATCGGACCGGCCGTGCTGCGGCGCGGTTCCGGCTTCGGTGCCAGCTCCAGGAAGTTATCGAGGAATGTCTGCACACCGAAATTATTGATTGCACTGCCGAAGAACACCGGAGTCAGCTCCCCGCGCAGTACCTTTTCATAGTCAAAAGCATCGCCTGCCACATCCAGCAGCTCCAGGTCCTGGCACAGCTGGTCATGCAGATATTCTCCGGCCATCTCACGGATGATCGGGTCGCGGTAGCTCTCCACCTTCTGAACCTTGATCACAGAGTGATCGTCACCCTGGAACAACTCCACCTGATTCTTCATCCGGTCGTATACCCCGCACAGCTCGCGTCCGCTGCCAATCGGCCAGTTCATCGGTACGGAGCGGATGCCCAGTACGTTCTCCAGCTCCTCCATCAGATCAAACGGACTTTGCCCCTCACGGTCCAGCTTATTAATGAAGGTGAAGATCGGAATTCCGCGCTTGGCGCAGACCTGGAACAGCTTGATCGTCTGCGCTTCCACACCCTTCGCTACGTCAATCAGCATGACTGCACTGTCCGCAGCCGTTAAGGTACGATAGGTGTCCTCACTGAAATCCTGGTGACCCGGCGTATCCAGAATGTTCACCCGGTGGTCCAAATAGTCAAATTGCATTACAGAGGAAGTGACCGAAATTCCGCGCTGCTTCTCGATTTCCATCCAGTCACTGGTCGCGTGCTTACTTGCTTTACGGGCCTTGACGGTACCCGCGAGCCGGATCGCGCCGCCGAACAGCAGCAGCTTCTCCGTTAGTGTTGTTTTACCCGCATCCGGGTGGGAAATGATCGCAAACGTTCTGCGTTTGTCCACTTCCTGTAGCAGTTTCTGATCTGGTGCCTTATTCATTGCACATATCCCTTCATATATAAATTCATGCTGCCTATTCCATAGCACGGGGCTAATCTCAAATCGGCGCTCTGCTCATGAGTACAAATCCCTTCTATCCGTGGATTCATTATAATCCCATAATAGTCTCCAGTTCCGCTTCTAGTGAAAGCATCCTTTAAAGTATATCAAAATCCGGCAAACATTATCTACAAAAAAGCAGCGGATGTGAAATAAGTTGTTAAAATTCGCCGTTTGGCTCCCTTAATTTATATAGTTGCCTTCTCAGCTTCAACTTGAGCCGTTCTGGACCGGAGAAACATCGCATTTAAATAGAGCAGAACTGCAACCGAGATCAGCAGGCTTGCCGCTGCCAAATACCAAATCAGGGAGTAGCCCATATGCTCGCTGATTAAGCCCAGCAATAAAGCAATAATGAACCCGGCCAGAGATTTAAGTGAGGACAAGCCGGATGAGAACGTTGCCCGTTTGCTCCGGGGGATTAAATCCTGAATCCAGGCAGCAAATGAAGAAGACTCCATGCCAAGCCCAAATTCAAACAGAATCAAACCGCCCACAAAGATGACCGGATTCGGGAATAAGCCTGCAAGCAGCAACCCTGCAGCCGAGATGAACGTACCTCCGGATATGATTTTAATCGCTGAGACTTTCCGTTTAGCCAAAAAAGAACTAAAGAATGCCGATATGCTCATTACAGCCATGAACACGATCAGCAATACGCCTAAATAGCCGACCGGCAGCTTTAGCTCATTCACACCATACACCTGCCAGCTCAGCAGGAAAGCAAGCAAGGCCGCATGGCTGAAGATGCTTTTTAGCAGAACGAACCGCATCAGCTTATTTCGGGCAAAATCCACCGAAGTGACATATACCTCTTTAAAAATATTATCTTCCGACCGGGTGCCATAATTATCGCTGAACCGGAACCAGACATAGATGCTGAGGCCAATCGTTACTACGCCCGCTATAGCTACAGGGAGATAGAGATGAATATTGCTGCTTAGTGTCGCCAATAAAGCACCCACGATGGCAAAGGCGGACACAAACCCGTTCAAACGTGGCAGCACAACATTCTTATACTCCATCATTCCCAGATCATCCAGTTTATCGATATACCATGCCTGTGGTGAGCCCGAGATTAACGCTACGCCCAGAGACATGATGACAGCGGAAACGATAAATAACAGAAGATGGTCGGCGAGGGCGAATAGACATAACCCGGCCCCCCATGTAAAAAAACCGATAGCAGCCAGCTTCTTGCGTCCATACAAGTCAGATAAATTGCCGCTCGGATAATCAAAAACCGCCAAAGACAGCGAAGAGACAGCGAACACAATGCTAATCTGCAGCGGATCGATCCCCCTCCTACTCATTAGGACGATATATACGGCTCCGTACAGCTTGTCAGCAAGATTATAAACCGAGAGTATGATTCCCAGAAATATACTGTATTGCTTATGAGCATGCAATCTTTCCATTAGCCAAACACCTCCGCTCCAGCACAGATTAGAATCGACGTTTAACCATTTAATGGAATTATATAGAAAATTCCCTGTTTTGAAAACACAAAAACAGCGATCCCCCACGAACTGGAGAACCGCTGCTCTGTTAAGCTTATTGCAAAGTTATGAAATTAGCCGTTCACGCGCCATACCACATTGTCTTCTTCCTGTCCGTTCACCGGCCACCAGTGGAAGCCCTCCTGGGCCAGCAGCTGATCCGCTTCAACCGGTCCCCACGAACCTGCAGGGTAGGAGGCCAGATCACTGCTCTCTTCCTTCCAGGCTTTGGCGATCCGGTCAACGAACGACCAGGCTGACGATACTTCATCCCAGCGGGTGAAATAGGTGGAATCGCCGCGCGCTGCATCATGAAGCAGGCGTTCGTAAGCTTCCGGCGAGTTGATACCGACCATACAGCTCTGGCAGAAATCCATCGCCAGCGGCTGAATTTCCGACTCCGAGCCCGGCTTCTTGGCGTTGATCTTCACGTAGATGCCTTCCATCGGATTCACGCGGATAACGAGCAGGTTCGGCTCAAGATTATGCTTTTGACCCAAGTACACATTAGTCGGCATGCCCTTGAACTCTACAACCACTTCCGTGGTCTTCACAGGGAGGCGTTTGCCGGTACGAATATAGAATGGAACTCCCGCCCAGCGGAAATTGTCTACAAAAATACGCGCCGCAAAGTACGTTTCGGTGTTGGATTCAGGATCCACCTTATCCTCCTGGCGGTAAGCCGGAAGGCTCTTGCCTTTGTAGAGGCCTTGGGTATACTGCCCGCGCACTACATTCTCACGGACCTCTTCGGAGGAAGCATAAGGACGCAGCGAACGCAGCACCTTCACCTTCTCATCCCGGATATCTTCAGCCAGCAGACGGCTTGGCGGCTCCATCGCAATCATCGTCAGCAGCTGCAAAATATGGTTCTGGCCCATATCGCGAAGCGCTCCGGCATGATCGTAATACCCGCCGCGCTCTTCGACCCCGACGGTTTCACCGAGGGTGATCTGAATGTTGGCGATATGCTTGTTGTTCCACAGCGGTTCAAAGAAGGCATTGGCAAAACGGATTACTTCGATGTTCTGCACCATTTCCTTGCCCAGATAGTGGTCGATCCGGTAGATCTCCTCTTCCTTGAACACCTGGCGGATCTGCTCGTTGAGCTGCTCTGCCGACTCCAGGTTGTAACCGAACGGTTTCTCGATGACCAGACGGTTCCAGCCTGAGCCTTGCAGCATGCCGCCGGCTTTGAGGTTAAACGAGACGCTGCCGAACAGCTCGGGAGCAAGAGCCAGATAGAACATCCGGTTGCCCGGGATATGGAATTTCTCTTCGAGCACTTCCGTCTGTGCATTCAGCTCACGGAAGCCGTCGATATTGTTAATGTCCAGCGATTTGTATTCAAAATGCTGTACGAACTCATTCCATTCTGCAGCATCTCCCGCCTGGTAGCGGCAAAATTCACGAATGGACTCCTTCACATCGTCCCGGAATTCCTCCTGGGTACGGGGACGCCGAGCCACGCCAATTACCGCAAAATCATGTGTCAGCTTGCCTTCACGGTACAAACTGTAAATCGCCGGGAAAAGCTTACGCCGGGCTAGATCTCCGGTTGCCCCAAAAATAAAAAATACAGCACCGGGTGTATGCAGTTCATCAAGGGTTTGATTTTCAGCCATGGCTCCTCATCTCTCTGTATGTAATATAGTTGACAATCATTCTCAGCGCCGGTTAAATCATAAAAAACGCATAGCGGCGTGATGTCATTTTATCATATCCGTGGAAAGGATGCTATCACATTCCTGACAGTTTTTCTCGGGATTTCGCAAATTTCCATTACTCTTTCTTATCCCTTTACATATTTCAGCTTATACTCCGGGATAAGGGCAGGTCGCTGCCCGCCATCTTCTATTATACCGCTACGCAAAAAGCTCCGCAAACGCGGAGCTGGTGTGCAAAGCTTCTGGCTGAAATTGTGGTGATCATTAAACTTTCGGCGAATCAATACTCAATAGTAATCAGCGGCAATCCGATGGTTACACGGTTGCTGTTGTCATTGCCGTTCTTATGTACAGCTGCCTGCAGAGCTACCTTGTGATCTCCGCTATTCACAAACCGGCTCAGCCCCGGAACACTATAAGACCGGCTGCAGGTCGTATCATCCTCATAATCCTCCACCGCTTTCAGCCCGGACAACCGGCCGGCAATCGTGCCTTCAGTTCCGGCAAGTGCTTCACGGGGAGAGTTCTGCAATGACGTTACACCTTGAAGTGAAGCATTCCACTCCGGCGCAATGCCAGCTGCCTGCATCAGTGTCCCCGCTTCTTGTGCAACAGCCTGGATGTTGGTCGCCTTAAGCAGATCCCGCGTCTCGATAGTTACAATCACATAGCTGCTGTCCGGACCCAGCTCACTCCAGAACATGGAGATCTTACTATTCAAATCCGGAGCGCCGGAAGCTCTGTAAGTAGCATGTCCATCTTCTTCGCTGGACTCTGCCTTGCCGAGTCCGAGCTGTGCAGCCAGCAGGTCTGCTTCCCTAACGGCGTCTACAGCATTCCCGCTGTATGCTCCCTGCCATTTCAGGACAAGCCGCAGCGGAGACCCTGCTGCCGTAACTTCTTGTCCCACTGATGCCAGGAGTTCCAGCGACTGCGGCAACGCTGCAGGGCCGGATGAAACGGGTGCGGCCGCTGACGCGGCTGCACTTCCCTGGTCAGCACCTCTGCGGAACCCGGCCAGCAAGAGCACCAGCATACACATGCAAAGAACCAGCAGTATCACTTTACCTTTTCCTTTTCCTTGTCCCCGGTTCCCCAGTCCCATACGGCATCTCCCTCTCATCCAATCTAGCAATCTACTAGACAGGATTACCAACTATGAGAGGGAATATACGTGCATACGCAACCAGCCCAATACAACAAAAAGCAGAACAGGCTTATATCCCTGTTCTGCTAAGAAGTCTTATATAGACTAAAAATTATTCCGCCAGCCCGTTCTTATAAGCATAAATGGCTGCCTGGGTCCGGTCTTCTACGCCCAGCTTGGCGAGGATGTTCGTGACGTGGAATTTTACAGTCTTAATTCCGATAATCAGCTGATCGGCAATGTCCTGGTTGGATTTGCCCTGGGCCAGCAGCTTCAGTACTTCCATCTCACGTTCAGTAAGCTCCTTGTAGGCCGGAACCTCGCCTTTGGCATTGTCGCGGAAGCGGTTCATCATTTTGGAAGCCACTTGGGATTCCAGCACCGACTGGCCCCGGGCCGCAGCGCGGATGGCATCCGCGACTTCACTGGCCCGCGAGGTTTTGAGGAGATAGCTGAATGCTCCGGCTTCAATAACAGGATACATCTTCTCATCATCCAGATAACTGGTCAGCACAATGACTTTACATTCCGGATACAGCTTGAGCAGCCGTTTGGTCGTCTCAATACCGTCCATGCCTTCCATGACAAGGTCCATCAGCACAACATCCGGATTATACTCCTGTGCCAGACGTATGCCTTCTTCACCGCTTCCGGCTTCGCCGACCACTTCAATTCCGTCTTCGGTGCCAAGCACTGCGGCAAGTCCGATCCGCACCATCTCATGATCATCTACCAGCAAAACTTTAATATCTTCCGTTTCCATGGCTTCCCTTGCCCCCTATTCATTGACTAACGGTACGGTAATTTCAATGCGCATGCCTTTGCCTGGCGCCGTAATGAATTGGATCGAGCCTCCGGTTTCCGTAATCCGCTCCTGCATATTCGATAATCCGTAGGAAGTCTGCTTGCTCTCATCCATCTCGAATCCGATGCCGTCATCGCGCAGTGTTAGCCGGACGGTATCCCCCCGGCGGTGCAGCCGGATCTCCATTTTCTCAGCCTTGGCATGGCGTAATGTGTTCGAGATCGCTTCCTGTACGATGCGGAACAGATGATTCTCAATGCCTTTCATTAAATGCACATCCGGATCCATCTCGAAAATAATCTCCATCGGTACCTTGATCCTCAGCTCTTTGATCAGCTCCTGCAGCCCCTGCTCCAGCCCTTTGCCCTCCAGGTAGACCGGCCGCAGGTGCAGCAGCAGCGCCCGCATCTCCGACTGGGCTACTGCAGACATCTCTTCAATCAGCGCAATTTGCCGCTGTGCCTTATCAAAATCCTTCTCCAGCGTTCTCCCTACAGCTGTCGCCGTCATGGAAATGGCGAACAGCTGCTGGGACACGGCATCATGCAGCTCCCGAGCAAGCCGCTGCCGTTCCTCCATGATTGCTGTTACCCGCGCCTGCTCAGCCAGCTTGGCATTGTTGGTTGACAGACGCTGCAGCGTATTGACCTGATTCTCCCATTTGCCGCTGATCCGGCCGAGCTGCTCCCCGAGTCTGCCCAGCTCATCGCTGCCGAGCTCCGGCATCGCCGGGGTAAGATTGCCTTTTTCCCACGCCACCAGTGTCCCACGCAGCAGCTCCAGCCGGCGCTTGATCCGGAAGCTCTGATAGAAGCCGAACCCAAGGCCAAAGGCTACCGGCAGCAGAGTCAGCGTCACAGCTGTCCTGATTCCGATTTCCCAATTCTCAAAAGGCTGCAAATAACCATATGTATACATAACGTACAGGATAACCAGCAGCATGACAAAGGAGAATAAAGCTCCCTCACCCATGCTGCGCGTCATCATATTGCTGCTCTTTTTATCCACGCTAAGGAGTCCTCCCTCTCTAATCAAATGTCAGGCTGTCAGGATATCCTCACATCCAGGTCGCCCATCAAATAGGAGATATTGAACTTTACCTTATGCTCACTGGTATCATAGTTGGCCGATTTCCAGTTCAGCCTGTTCATCATCCCCGTGTCGCGGTGGCTGCCGAATTCAATCGATCCGAACAGCACAAACGCTTCAATCTCCACACCATAATCCTCGGACAGATGAAGGTCCATGTCGCCGAATACACCCTGAAACAGCATGACAGTCTCCTTATCCTCGGCCATCGCCAGCGAAAGATCAACATCAGCCTCCCCAAGCACATGCCACGCGCTCAGACTGCGCATTACCCAAGGTGACAGGTCCCAATCAAACCGGGAAGAGAAGCTCTGCTTCTGCATGAACCCTTTTCCGCGCTGCAGCCGCTTGGATTTGACAAAAAACATCCCGAGCGAGATCAGGCAGATGCCCAGCACCAGCAGCAAATGATCCAGCAGCAGCAACACTGCGCCGATTCCGAGCAGCTTATAGCCCTGCTTGACCTTGCCCGACGTCGTCCGGTATATCCCCAGCAGCAGGAACAGAAGCGCGACAACGGAGAAAAATCCGATCCATTTGCCAAAAATCATCAAGCAGCCCACACCAATAAGTCCAATGGCAATCAAACGGTTCCGTTTATCCATTTCGCACCTCCTAAAAGTTTTGCGGAGCAAAACTAACTTCTTAAGCATAGTCTTAAGTTTTGCGGAGCAAAACTGGTCTATGCCTATCCTATATAAAAAGGGAATCTCCACCTGTCTCGCGGAGAATCAGCTTCTTTAGCCTAATTTAATTGTTGCTATAGTATAAAGTCTGTTTACCGCATCCCGCTATAAAAGCCATACCGGTATGGAGATCCATACCGTATGGCTTTACCTTGTTCAGCATATCATATCTGCCTAGTTTTTAGGAACAGGCATTAGTCTTCTTTTTTGTCTAAAGATGGTGTCCCAGCTGTCGGGTTCAATTTGCTCTTCAGTGCTGCAAGCTGTTCTTCCACTTTCAGCTGTTTTTCGGCGTCAACCGGTTTAGTGTACACACCAGCCGACGGGCTGTAAGGGGCGCGCATAACATCTGCTTCTGCTTCGAGCTGCATGATTTTTTCTTCCATGCGGTGGAAGCCGAGGGATGCGCTTCCGCTCTCAATAGAATGAACGCTGCTGATCTGTGACATTTGCTTTTTGGCCTTGGCCATTTGGGCGCGGGATACCAGCTCATTGCGTTTGTTGCGCAGCTTATAGAACTCATCCTTCATTTCATGCAGCTGCTGTACCAGTTCTTTGGCCTGCACTTCTGCCTGAGCGTGAAGATCGCCGTATTCCACTTGCTTCTGGTCGAAGTAGATCTTTTCTTCCAGCAGCTTGCGGGTAACTTCCTCCTGTCCGTTCTTCAGCGCAAGTTCAGCCTGGGCTGCACGCTGTCCGGACATTTTAGCTGCTTCCTCAACACGCTGTTTCATACGGCGTTCGTTAGCCATTTGCTTGGCAACTGTTACCTCAGCTTCGTGAATTTCAGCCTCCATATCGCGCAGATATTGGTTCAGCATTACGATTGGGTCCTCTACTTTATCCAACAAGTCGTTTACCGACGCCTTTGTCATATCCTTAATCCGTTGAAATACTCCCATAATTTACACTTCTCCCTTCTCGTATTTAGCAAGTTTTTGTTTCAGTTCTTCTACTTCTTTTTGCAGTGCCTTCTTCTCAATATCCTTCATCATGGCATCCAGACCGGAGTCTTGAGCCGAGTAAGCATTGGCTTTATCATACCCGGGGTTATAGCCGGGCTGTCCGCCGTGTCCGCCATATCCTCCCTGTCCTTGCGGGCCTTGCGGTCCGCGTCCATATCCGGGGCCGCCAGTGTACGGTCCGCCGTATGGGCCGCCGGGTGCTCCCGGTCCAGGTCCGAACGGATTGTACTGTGTGGGCTCCTTCGGAATAACCATTGCTGCGATGAGATATACCAGAATTGTCGTGCCTCCGGTAAACGGAATGCTGACCAGCAGCAGAATCCGGAACAGGGTAGAGTCAATACCGAGAGTCTCGGACAATCCTCCAGCCAGCCCTGTCATCACCTTGTCACGGGTTGAACGATACAATCGGGTCATAGAACTACTCCTTTCCGCCATTGTTAAGCTTCTCCTTCAGCCGGGCCATTTCTCTTTCCAGCACCGTTGCCACCGTTTCACCGGCCTGCACCGCGTATTCCTGTCCCATGCGGCGCAGGTCGCGGAGACTCTTCGCTTCCAGCTCCCAATCGTTCATGCGGTCTTCGAGCCGGCCGAACATTTTGGGTACGTCACTGCCATTGCCGTAGGCAGTTGCTCTCTGGTTCATGCGCTGCTGTAGCCGCAGTGACTCCATCCGTGCCGCATAATACTGGCGTTTGTTATACACCGTCTGATATTCGACCTTCAGCTCATTCAGCTGACTTTCCAGCTCATACAGTGATCCTTGGCTCTGTTCCAGCAGCCCGCTGTACTGCTCCAACTTTTCCTCGTGAATAATCTTCTCCTGCAAAGCCATTTTCGCCAGATTATCCTCTCCGGCCTTCAGTGCCAGCAGCGCTTGCTCTTCACGTTTATTTCTCATGGCCGTAGCCTGATTCACCTGCTGCTGCAATTGCTTCGTGTGGGAAGCGTATTGCTGGTACAACCTTTCGGCTTCAGTGATCTCCTCACGGGTTGAATGTAAGAATTGATCGATCAGCTTCACGGGGTCCTGGCTTTGTTCCAGACGTTCATTTAGATTAGCTACCGTAATATCCCTCATGCGGCGAAAAACACTCATGATTTCCTGCTCCCTCCCTGCTTCTTAATTAAGTAATCTTCTAAAGCTTAGTATGTTCTGCCTCTTCTGCCTTTCAGTACCGAGATGCCCCAGACAACCAGTGCAACCCCGAGCAGCGGTCCAATAATCCAGGACAGCTTCGAGATCAAAGCCATGACACCGATGAACAGCACTACCCAGCCGATAATCTTGCGTCCGCTTTTAATTCCGTAGTACCCGAGAGCCACCAGCAGGACCGGAAACAGGATTCCGAAGATTCCATGAATCAGGTGTGGCAACACTCCCATCAGCATAATCGCTCCAATCACAATCAGGACAATCGCAAGTCCGTTACCTTTTCTATTTTGCATTTTTTCTCACCGCCTTTCGTTGACCTTAACCTTATAGCCTTATTCTAGGGTAATCCGCAGACTTTCAAAACAGACCGTGGACGGTTTTATGAACTGGACCTTAGACGGGGCAGAGTTAGGACTGCAGGCTGCTGAGGGATGAAACAAGCCCCTTTGCCGCCAATCAGAGACTTTAAAGCTCCAAACTGTGTATAATTGTTGCAGGTATTCCTTAATATAGCTGCTGATTAGATGCGGCAGAGCAAAGGAGCAGTTCCATTGAAGACATTATTGATTGTCGAGGATGACCGGAGCCTGAACAAAGGAATTTCCCTATCGCTTGCCCAGAACGGCCTGAACATTGAACAAGCTTATACGCTGGCTATGGCTGAGCAAATATTTGCCTCGACCCCGGTAGATCTGATTCTGCTGGATATTAATCTCCCTGACGGAAGCGGTTTGGATTTCTGCGAGACAATCCGGAGAACCTCACAGGTACCGGTTATTTTCCTGACTGCAAACGATATGGAGCCGGATATTGTCACCGGGTTTGCCTTGGGGGGAGACGATTATATCACCAAACCGTTCAGCCTGATGATTCTGAGGGCCCGGGTGATGGCTGTTCTCAAAAGAACCGCCCCGCATCCGGAGGACAAAATAACGATTGGCCCCTTGAGCCTGGACTTCGGAAAACTGGAATTCTATAAGCACAAGGAGCAATTGACCCTAAGCAAAACTGAGATCAAGCTGCTGAACCTTCTGGTCTCCAACCCCAGCATCATTTTAAATAGAGAGCAGTTAATTGATAAAATCTGGTCGCAGGATGCGGAGTTTGTGGATGAGAATGCATTGACGGTAGCCGTCAAACGGCTGCGGGCCAAGATTGAGGATGAGCCTGCGGCGCCAAAATACATAAAAACAGTCTACGGCCTGGGATATATGTGGGCGGAAAGGCCAAATACATGAAAAGCGGCAAGGAAGTTCGATCCTCCAATCTTGTTAGCCTTATTTTCCCCGTAATCTTTCTTCTGCTGGTATTGGGATACGCTGGAACAGCCACCTATCTGAACGGAGTACATCCTGTATTCCTTAACCTTACCGCCCTCTTCGTGCTTTCTATACTAATTGTAGGCGCTTTGCGGACATGGATACTGCGGCGGCAGGTTGCCGGCTTCATGAATGCTTTGGATGAAATGGTGGACCGGGCGATTCACGGGCGGGAGCAGCTGACCCATTTTGACGAGACCAGTCTCTCTTCTCTGGAGCATAAATTATTACGCTACATTGAGATCAGCAAAGCGAATGAGCAGCATCTGGAGGCTGAAAAGAATACCATTAAAGAGCTGATTTCGGACATCTCCCATCAGACCAAAACACCCCTCTCCAACATCCTGCTCTACAGCCAGCTTCTTGCCGAAACACCGGACCTGAGCGGGGATACCCGGCTTCTGCTGCACCAGATCGAGGCTCAATCGGACAAGCTGGAATGGCTGATCACCTCGCTGATCAAATTATCCCGGCTGGAAACGGGCATGATCACCCTGCACAGTGAGGTCAAACCCGTCATTGCGACGATTACCAGTGCCTTATCACACATCTATACACGCGCGGAAAATAAAAGGATCAGCATCCAAATTGAATGCGTTCCCGGTACAGCGGCCCGTCATGATCATAAGTGGACCAGTGAAGCGCTGTTCAACCTGCTGGAGAATGCGGTGAAATATACGGATCCGGGCGGCAGCATCCGGGTTGTAGCCGAGAGTAATGAAATGTTTACACGGATTGATATCTCCGATACGGGCATAGGGATTGCGAAGGATGAGCTTGAGCATATTTTCAAACGTTTTTACCGGGGACACAGCGCCAGGGAATATGAAGGCATCGGAATCGGACTGTATTTAACGCGGAAGATCATCAGTATCCAGGGAGGTTTTATTACGGCGGCAGCCGTTCCCGGCCAAGGAACCAAGCTCTCCGTCTTCCTCCCTCAGCTCTAAATGTGTCAATACCGTCAGATTTCAGACACTGCCCGGTTAGATTTGTCTGATATCTTAAGGAGCATTCAAGAATGATGGAGGGGAATCCGCAATGACTATTTTGAGCATCCAGAATCTGAAGAAATATTATGGTAAAGATCCGCAGACCACGGTAAAGGCGCTGGACGATATATCGCTATCCGTTGAGCAAGGGGAATTCCTGGCGGTTGTCGGCACCAGCGGCAGCGGAAAAAGCACCCTGCTGCATATGCTGGGCGGTCTGGACCGGGCTACGGCAGGCAAAGTGATCGTGGACGGGAACGATATTTTTGCGATGAGCGATGAGAAATTGACGATTTTCCGGCGCCGTTCGGTTGGGTTCGTCTTTCAGAGCTACAATCTGGTACCCATTCTGAATGTGCTGGAAAATATTCTGCTTCCAATAGAGCTCGACGGCGGCAGAATCGATCAGGAGTATCTGGATGAGGTGATCCGGGCGCTGGGTCTGCAGGAGAAAATCCACAATCTGCCTGCCAACCTGTCCGGCGGCCAACAGCAGCGTGTTGCGATTGCCAGAGCACTGGCTACCAAGCCCTCGATCATTCTGGCGGACGAGCCTACCGGTAATCTCGACAGTAGAACCAGCCAGGAGGTCATGATTCTGCTGAAGCAGATGAGTGAGAAATTTAATCAGACCATTGTCATGATTACCCACAACGAGGCTATCGCCCAGACCGCTGACCGCATTATCCGGATTGAAGACGGGCGGATTGTATCCGGTAACCCGGCCGCAAACGGAGCTACCCTGCTATGATCACCACTAACAACCGCAAAATTATCACCCGCCTTTCCCTCAAAAGCCTGCGGGCTAATCCGCTGCGCAATCTGGCTGTGATCTGTGCTGTGGTACTGACGACCCTGCTCATTACGTCGATCTTTACAATGACCCTGAGCCTCAACAAATCCATAGAACTGACCCGGATGAAGACCGTCGGCACTGATTTTCACGGCAGCTTCAAACATGTGACTCCGGAACAGATAGAAATGTTAAAGAAGCATCCCTCCATTCAGGAATACAGCATTTCGCTAAATGCAGGGAACTTGCGGAATGAGGTCTTCCGGGACAGCCCGGTGGAGGTTAAACGGATTGATGAGGCCTACGCCAGGCATGGTTTTATTTCCTTTATAGAAGGCCGCCTGCCTGCCGCTGAGAACGAGGTTGTGCTGAATACATGGGTGATGGATAAACTCGGTATCCGCCATGCGCTGGGGCAGCAGGTTCAACTGGACATTGATACGGGGGAGCGTGTGATTCAGCAGGATTTTATCGTGTCGGGGTATTATGAAGCAGACAAAAATTTGTCCCTTGCCGGGCTGGCTTTTGTGTCAGATGCCTGGGTACTAGAGAATCTGTCCGGAATTGATCCGGTAAAGTCCGCGGCCAGCGGTTCCTATGTGAATACCACAGAGCTGAGCGTCATGTTTAAGAATGCGGTAGATATCGAAAAGAAACTGGACAAAGTGCTCGCGGATACAGGTGTGGATGTGCCGATTGGGATCAACTGGGGCTACACAGCCTCTTCCTTCTCAGAAAACCTCATCGATTTCATTCCATATTTGGCTGTAATCCTCATTATTATGCTCAGCGGGTATTTGCTGATTTATAACATCTTTTACATATCTGTCGTGCGCGATGTTAAATTTTACGGCCTGCTCAAAGCGATCGGGACGACGCCAAAGCAGCTGAGGCGGATCATTACCGTCCAGTCACAGCTGCTGTACCTGCTCGGTTTGCCCTTCGGCCTCGCTGCCGGTTACGGAATCGGACGGCTGTTAACTCCGCTGCTGAACACGTTCTCAAGTGAACCCATGGAAGCTGCCTATTCGGCCAGCCCGTGGATTTTTATCGGCGCTGCTATTTTCGCCTATGTAACGGTATGGATCGCTGCCAGCAAGCCGGGACGGATGGCCGCGCGGATTGCCCCGGTGGAAGCGGTCAGGTTCACAGGCATCAGCGCCAAGCACCGGAGGAAGAAACGTTCGAAACGCGGGGGACGGCTCTACAGCATGGCCTTTACTAACCTATTCCGTAATAAAAAGAAGCTGCTGCTCATGTTGACCTCGCTCTCCTTAAGCATGATTCTGTTCAGCATTATTTTTACCGTCATCTCTTCGCTGGATGTGAATAAATACCTTAGCTCATTTATATCCGGAGATGTAGTCATCCGCAATCAAGCGGTCATGCAGTCATTTGGCGAGCGTCCGGGTGATCCTTATAAACTGTCGGAAGCGTTCAGCAGCGAATTAGCAAGGATCGATGGTGTCGAAAGTGTGGAGAAGGTCTATTACACACCCGAGTTGTATAATATGGATGACACCATACGGACTATACTGGAGCCACTGGCAGAGACTTACCCGTCTGATCTTGCCCTGCCTGACGTTCTGAAAAATGATTTCGTTTTCCTTAAGCTGTATGGCATTGATGACGGCTGGTATAACCTGGTGCAGAAGGATGTCGTCGAAGGCCAGTTTGATCCGCAGAAATTCGCCTCGGGAGACTATGTGCTGGTGACCGAAGTCATCATGCCTGATGACAATAACATCTCCTACTATCATCCGGGTGACCATATTGAGTATAAGGAGCTTGGCAGAAGCTATGAGGTCATGGCTGTATTAAACTATGATGCCCTGTATGCAGCTACCACGCAAGCTTTCCCGGCGTATGGCTATAATGCATTTTTTCCTTCCTCTGAGTTGACAAGGGAGCTGCCTGAGGGCAGTGATCCGCCGATGGCGCTGTCAGCAACGCTGCATATTGATCCGGCCAAGCTGGACAGTACTTCGCAGACCGCCAAGTCTCTTGCCGCTTCCAGCGATGAGCTGGTATACAAATCAAGGGAGGATTACAGGCAGGAGCTCGCCGGGTTTATCCGTATTTTTCAGATCGTCGGCTACGGGCTGAGCTTCGTCATTGCACTAATCGGAATCCTTAATTACATCAATACTGTTGTTACGGGGGTCATTACACGAAGGAATGAGTTCGCCCTGCTGGAGAGCATCGGGATGACCAAGCGGCAGCTGAAAAAAATGCTGATCTATGAGGGGCTGTACAATGTGCTTCTCACCACAGCCATTACCTCCACCCTGGGCGTCATTCTGACCTATAGCATCTCGAAAAGCATCGCGGACAGTATGGCCTTTACCGTCTTTCGCATGAGCTGGCTGCCGTTTATCCTGGTCGTTCCGGTTCTTGCTGCTATTGCTTATACAGTAACTCTAAGCTCCTACAGGATGCTGAGCAAGGCCAGCATTGTTGAACGGCTGCGGCAAACGGAATAACTTCATCTCCGTCAAATAAACGACATTTCTCCATATTGATTCTGCTTTTCTCCATACGCTTGCGGGGTGAACAGACTTATAATGAGGCTGAATCTTCACATTCCGCACGCAGCTATAGGAGGTTGTTTCCTTGTCTATTCACTATGCTCCAGAGCATCAGATTTTCCATCTGCAAACCGAAAATACCAGTTATGTATTCAACATTGTCCGCGGTGCCTACCCGACACATCTGTACTGGGGCAAAAAAATCCGCAGCTCCGCTGTCTCCGATCTCTTCGAGCCCCGAGGCAGAGGATTCAGCAGCAGCGTTGTTCCCGGAGACTGGGCGTTCTCTTTGGATACGCTTCCTCAAGAATACCCGGGTTATGGCTCAGGCGATTTCCGGGAACCGGCCTATGTAGCCGGGCTGTCAAACGGCACATCCGTAACAGAACTGACGTATGTATCCCATAGTATTGTAAAAGGAAAAGCTCCGCTTGAAGGCCTGCCGGCGGTTTATGCGGAAAGCGACGAAGAAGCTGAAACGCTGGTGCTGATACTTGAAGACGCCGGTGCGGGGCTGCGGGCAGAATTGTCCTATACCGTAATGACAGGGTATGACGCGATCATCCGCTCAGCACGCCTGATCAATACCGGCAAGCTGCCGCTTAAGCTGGACCGCGCCTTGTCCGCTTCGCTGGATTTCCCGCATGCCAATTATGAGCTGCTGCACCTCTCCGGCTCGTGGGCCCGGGAACGGCATGTTGTCCGTGCTCCGCTGCACAGCGGCCGGCAGGGCATTGACAGCAAGCGGGGGGCGAGCAGCCACCAGCAGAATCCATTCCTTGCCCTGCTCTCCCCGCATGCCGGGGAGAACAGCGGTGAAGCCTACGGCTTCAATCTGGTTTACAGCGGCAACTTCCTTGCCGAAGCGGAGGTGGACCAGTACGGATCTACCCGAGTCACCATGGGTATCAATCCGTTCGGCTTCCAGTGGCTGCTGGAGCAGGGTGACAGCTTCCAGACACCGGAAGCGGTGCTCGTCTATTCCGACCAGGGAATCGGCGGCATGTCCCGGACGTACCACCGGCTCTACCGTCAGCGGCTTGTGCGCGGACTGTTCCGCGACGAACCGCGTCCGGTACTGATCAACAACTGGGAAGCCACGTATTTCGGCTTCGACGCTGATAAAATCGAAGACATCGCCCGTGCCGGACAGGCCCTCGGCATCGAGCTGTTCGTACTCGATGACGGCTGGTTTGGTCATCGTGACGACGATACCACTTCACTCGGAGACTGGTTCGTTGATAAGCGCAAGCTGCCGCTGGGCCTCTCCGATCTGGCCGAACGGGTGAAACGGCTCGGTATGCAGTTCGGGCTCTGGTTCGAGCCGGAAATGGTCTCGCCGGACAGCGAGCTGTACCGCGCCCATCCGGACTGGTGCCTGCATGTGCCGGACAAACGGCGCAGCGAGAGCCGCAATCAGCTGATCCTGGATCTGTCCCGCGTTGAAGTCTGCGACTATATCATCGATGCCGTCAGCAGCGTACTGTCATCCGCTCCGATAACCTATGTCAAATGGGACATGAACCGTCATATGACCGAGATCGGTTCCGCAGCCTTGCCGCCGGAACGTCAGGGGGAAACCGCCCACCGCTATATGCTGGGCCTGTACCGGGTGATGGAAGAAATCACCTCCGCCTTCCCGCATGTGCTGTTCGAAAGCTGCTCCGGCGGCGGCGGCCGGTTCGATCCGGGCATCCTGCATTACATGCCGCAGACCTGGACCAGCGATAACACCGATGCCGTCGAACGGCTCAAGATCCAGTACGGCACCAGCATTGTCTATCCGGCCAGCGCCATGGGCGCCCATATTTCCGATGTGCCTAACCACCAGGTGCACCGCAGCACACCGCTGTCGATGCGCGGCGATGTGGCAATGTCCGGCAACTTCGGTTATGAGCTGGACCTGACCAAGTTCACGGCTGAAGAACAGGAAGAGGCCGCAGCCCAGATCGCCTTCTACAAAGAGATCCGCTCTCTCGTCCAGCAGGGCGAGATGTACCGGCTGCTCTCGCCGTTTGAAGGCAATGACACCGCGTGGATGTTCGTGTCTGCGGACCGCTCCGAAGCGCTTGCCTGCTACTTCCAGGTGCTGGCCGGACCGAACCCGGCTCACACACGCCTGCGCCTGCAGGGTCTTGATCCGGCTAAGGATTATGTGCTCAAGGAGACTGGAGCTGTATACGGCGGCGACCGGCTGATGCATGCCGGCCTGCTGCTGCCTGAGCTGCACGGTGATTTCCAGAGCAAGCTGCTGCATTTCACCGCTGTCGTAGAATAACTGTCCATGCAAAAATGCAGGCCCGCATATATCGCGGGCCTGCGTTTTTGGGTTCATACGTATTAATCGTCAGCACGGTAACTAATGCGGTTATTTAGCAAACATCCGCAGAGCAATTACATCCGCAATATCGCTGTCCAGAAAAGGGGCCAGCGGGACCAGATCGCTGATGTTACCGCTATCTATCACCTTCTGTGCACATTCATTCAGCACTTCTTCGCTCAGAAACGAGGCCAATGGGACCAGATCACTGAGGGTTCCGCCTTCCATCGCCTTCCGTGCACATTCATCCAGCACTTCATCGCTCAGAAACGAGGCCAATGGGACCAGATCACTGAGGGTTCCGCCTTCCATCGCCTTCCGTGCACATTCATCCAGCACTTCATCGCTCAGAAACGGAGCAAGCGGCAATAGATCCCTGAGTGAGACTTTGTCCTTCACTTGTTCGAATACCTCCCCAATCTGCTCCATGTTCAGAAGCGGCGCAACGCCGGAAAGCTCATCTATAGATATCTCATGCTGCTGCAGGTATTCTCCGGTTTTGTTGCCCAACATACTTGTAATTAGCCGGCTTCCTTTTCCTTCTTCAAGAATCTCTTCAATGCTGACATCGAAAATCTCCGCCAGCTGCGGCAGCTTCGCAATATCAGGCATGCTTGTTCCGCGTTCCCAGTTGCTGACCGCCTGGTAGCTGATGCCCAGTTTGTCCGCCAGCCCCATTTGCGTAATCCCCGTCTGCCCTCTTAACTTGGCGATATTGCGGCCTACCTTCAACATATCAAACATGGCTTCCACCCTTTCGTTTAACATGCTTTTAGTGTAGTGGAAGACCCAAAAAATGTATATCAAGCGTTGCTTGAGTCCTTCCGCTTCCCGCCCGGAACACGGCTGCGGAACACGGTGACAATCACCACCGCAGCGATAATGATGACGGCGGCGGTCCGGGCTCCGGCGGTAAGCTGCTCACCAGCCAGCAGCCAGCCAAGCAGGACGGCAACAACCGGATTCACAAAAGCATAAGTGGATACAAGGGACGGCTCCGCATTTTTGAGCAGCCAGATATAGGCCGTATATCCGACAATCGAGCCGAATAAAACCAGGTAGCCAAAAGCAAGATACGAGCGGGCGGTAATTCCAGCCATCTCCAGTTCTCCCCAATCTCCGGTGAAATAAGAGAAAATAATCAGCAGGACGCCGCCGGTCAGCATTTGTGCCGCGGTCGACATCAGCGGGGAACCCGGCAACTTGGCGCTGCGTGAATACATTGAACCAGCTGCCCAGCTGATTGAAGCCGCAAGCAGGGCAGTGATGCCGATGATATCGAAGCCTTTACCGGCAGCACTGTCCTGTCCCGGTTGAAGCACCAGCACGACGATGCCGAGGAAGCCAAGAACAATCCCGGCGATCACTCCTGTGCTGGGGCGCTTGCCGTTTTTACCAAACCAGCCGAGCAGCATCATCCAGACCGGAACGGCCGCAATGATTAGGGAAGCCACCGACGAAGACACCCTCTGTTCCGCCCAGGCCACCATACCGTTGCCGCCAAGCAGCAGCAAAGCACCCACAATCGCGGCCGAACTCCATTCCCGGAATTCGGGACGCCGGGCGCCTGTTAGTCTGGAGATGATATAGAGCACCAGTCCCGCTGAGAAGAAGCGGGCTCCGGCCATCAGAAAAGGCGGCATACTCTCAATCGCTACCTTCATGCCCAGATAGGTGCCTCCCCAGAATAAATAGACGGCTACCAGCGCCAAGCCTACTATGTAGAGCGAACTGCTTGTTTTGCCGGCGTGTGGTGCTTTGGCCTGGACTTTAGCGGTCTCATTCATCGTGTTGTTCCTCCCTCTGCAATTTTGCTTTCTATATAACTTCAAGCAATGCTACATTCCCTTCAAGCCGTCTTCATAGATGGTGGATAACACAAAGGTGGTCGACGTTTCCTTCACTTCGGGTATTTTAACAATTTCATCAATAAGCAGTGTAATCTGCTCCGGAGAGCCTACCCGTACTTTCAGCATCATGCACCACTCCCCGGCCATCCGCAGACATTCCATCAGGGTTACCCCCGGAATCTCCATCTCTACTATTTTGTCCGCAACCTCCTGAAAATGCCGGCTGACCACCTTCACCGAGATGACCACCTTGATTTTCTGATCCAGCCGGCTCCAGTCGATAAGCCCTCTATAGCCTCTGATAATTCCGCTTTTTTCAAGCTTAGCAACCCGCTGGTGAACGGACGGCCGCGAGATATGCAGCAGTTTGCCGATCTCCTCGTGAGACAGCCTTCCGTTCTGTTCCAGCAGCTTTAGAATATTATGATCCAGTTCATCCATTGGCCCATCCTCCTGGAAAAATTATAGCATGATTTATTTCTTCATAAACGATTCGTACTCACGTGCAATCAAAACCAAACGAATCGTATGATAGATTACTAAAAAATTGCTTTTTCGTCATAACACCAGCACTAATCCGCCCCGAAAATAACGATCCGTAAGCCAGTGTTCCCCTTGTCCCTACGCAAAAAATCCCCTTATGGCAGCAACCAGCGGAAGAACATCTGATCTCTTAGCTGTTGCCTTGAGGGGCTCGCAGGCATCTTTCAATCTAATAGATTTATGGCCTGTTGATCATCTAACTTATGGAATCTTAATTATCGTCCGTACTGTGATATCTAAGTGGAATTTCTCTACCAAATTCTCTCACAAACATACGCAACAAGATTCTAGTGGAGAATTTTCCTGTTGATTTCCTCGTTCAGCCCGTCGGCAGCGGAATCAACGGGACTTTTACCGTTGATTCCGCCGCTCGCCCCGTTACCATAGCTCGTTATCCAGCACTCCTGCACGCTGCGGTCTGATACCCTGAACTTACGTCCTGCCTGCCGGGCCGCCAAACACTTCCCCTTCTTCCAATCCGTCCACAAAACGTTGCAGCCAGCTGTAATACTCCTTCGCATGCTGCAGCTTGTCCAGGTCTCTGCGGCAGGACTGGCGCTCTTCCTCCGGAGTATCTTCGGCCTGGATCAACGATTCCAGCTCAGGCATCGCCGTTCCCATCGCGTCCTGCATTACGTCAATCTCCCGCTGCAGCTTCAAGGTGAAGAAGTTCCTGAACGCCTGAAAAAAGTCCGTCTCCGCCGCATACAGCTCCTTCCGGTCCCGCTTCTCCTCAAGCTTCGTTACCATCCGGGAGGCGATCAGCGAACGGACGCCATAGCTCATATTGCTCTTGCTCATATTCATAACCTGCTTCATTTCCTCAAGTGTCATCGGCTTATCCTCAAAGAACATGATCCCGTAGAGCTGTCCGAAGGAATAATTTGCCCCGTATAAATCCATAGTCTGCGCAATCGCATCAATCATGGGACGCAGCACTTGCTCCCGTGGAGATAACTGCCCGTTGTCCTCGCCAAATGCGGCCTGTTTCATTCGCTGCACCTTCACTCCAATTAGACTTGTTTTCTCTACATTACACAAAACTGAAGCAACACAGCGGCTTTTCTGCAAATTTTACATAATTTCTAAACATGCTTTACTTCCGCTTGACCATAAGGCGTCTGCTTGAGTGTACAATTTTTTTTGAACAGAGTGTTCTTTTTCTGCATTATACCGCAAAACTTAGACGATGGAATGGGGTATCCGAACAAAAATGACACGCTCCAAGGTAATAAACGGCCTAAAACCGGTGCTGTTCACACTCCCGGCGATGATCCCGTTCATTCTATTCTGGCTTGCCCCGCTGCTGTATGTGCTGTATCTCAGCCTGACGGAATGGGATTTCATGAGTCCGGACAAAACCTTTGTCGGGCTGCAAAACTATGCCGATCTCTTCAGCAACCCGGCTTTTTACAAAGCGCTGAGGGTCACCGTGCTCTTCTGTGCAGGCAGTGTGCTGCCGGTCATCTCGATCGGACTCGGGCTTGCGCTGCTGATGAACGGGAAGCTGGGAGGCTCCGCACTGTACCAGGCGCTCTTGTTCTCCCCCTGGGTCACGCCAACTGTTGCCGTATCCATTGTCTGGTCCTGGATCTACGAGCCTGATGTCGGACTCGCCAATACCGTGCTGAATTCCCTTGGCCTGGAATCGATCGGCTGGCTGCAGGACCCCAAGTGGGCGCTTATCGGTGTACTGCTCGTAACGATCTGGAAATCGGTAGGCTGGGCGATGATCTTTTATCTGGTGGCACTGCGGAATGTCCCTTCCGATCTGCTGGAAGCCGGCGAGCTTGACGGGGCCAGCGCACTGCAGAAGTTCTTCCGCATTACCCTGCCGCTGATTTCGCCGACCACCCTGTTTCTGTTTGTTGTGCAGATTATCCAAGCCCTTCAGGCTTACGATCAGATCAATGTCCTGACACAAGGAGGCCCGTCCGGCTCCACCCGCACCCTGCTGTATCTGTATTATCAGTCGGCCTTCGAGTCTTTCCAGATCGGTGAGGCTTCAGCCGTGGCAGTGGTTCTGGTCTTCATCTGCATGCTGCTGTCGGTATTCTCGCTCGGCGTCAGTAAACGGACTACTCATTATCAGTGATTTGCGTTTATCCAAAAGGAGGTCTCACCGCTTGCGTATATTCACCCGGCTGGGCCAACCGGTCCGCCACCTTTTTTTCGCCGTACTTGCCCTGCTGATGGCCTTCCCGTTCTACTGGATGGTTACCAGCGCTTTGAAAACTAATGATGAAATCTGGCGCTCCCCGCCAACACTCTGGCCTGAGGTGCCGCTCTGGGGCAATTTTGCCGCAGCCTGGAACGAGGCCCCATTCGCACGGTATATGGGCAACAGCATCTTCGTCGCCACCGCCATCGTCGTTCTGCAGATAATCAACTCAGGCATGATGGCCTATGCGCTTACACATATGAAATTCCGCCTGAAGGGTGTTTTTGCCGGAGTGATCCTGTTCGGTTACATGGTACCTGCTACCGCAGTTTACCTGCCCGGTTATCTGGTCTTGTCTGAGCTGCATCTGCTCAATTCCTACGGCGGCCTGATTCTCTCCAACTGTGTGAGCGTCTTTGCGATCTTTCTGGTCAGACAAGCATTCCTTCAGGTATCGCATGAGCTGGTCGAGGCCGGTGAGGTGGACGGTGCATCCCATATGCGGATTCTCTGGACGGTGCTGGTGCCGGTGACAAGATCCTCTTTTGCCGTGCTGGCGCTGATTACCTTCATCGAGCAGTACAACAACTATTTCTGGCCGATGCTGATCACCAAGGACCCTGCACTGCAGCTGGTGTCTGCCGGTCTGCGCAGCTTCTTCGTGGAAGGAGGTGCTTACGGCTTAAAATGGCCGCTGATTATGGCCGCAAGCAGCTTCACCATCGCCCCGCTGCTGCTTGTCTTCCTGCTGGCGCAAAAAACGATTATGCAAAGTGTTAATATGACCGCTGGTTCCAGTAAAGGCTGAAATCTTACATTTTCAAACAAAGAGGAGAATGATGATGAACGTATTAAAAAGGTTGTCCGCGATGTCCATGATTGCCGGATTTACAGTACTCACCGCTTGTGGCGGAAATACCGCTTCTAATGATGTTACGGAGGCAAGCGGAGCATCGTCTGCTCCTGCTGCAGAAGCTGCTGCGGCGGCTTCTAGTGAACCTGTAACGATTGAATTCTGGTATGGACTCGGCGGCAAGCTTGGAGAAAATATGGAGACGCTCATTCAGAAATTCAACGCCTCACAGCAGGAAGTGATCGTCAAAGGCATCGTACAGGCGGATTATACGGAAACGGAGCAGAAGCTCCAGGCGGCCATCGCCACAGGACAAGTGCCTGCTGCTGTGCTCTCTTCCAATATAGACTGGGCGCGCAAGGGATATTTTGCACCAATGGATGAGCTGATTGCAGAGCAGCCGGATTTCAATAAAGAGGATTTTGTCCAGACCTTCCTGAGCCAGGGCCAGGTCGACGGCAAGCAGTATTTCCTCCCGATGTACGGAACGACACAGATTATGTATTACCGCAAGGATGCTTTTGCGAAAAGCGGGATTGATGCCAGCCAGATCAAGACCTGGGAAGACCTCGCTGCGGCAGCAGAGAAAATGGCGGTCAAAGACGGCGGCAAAACGAGCTTCTACGGCTGGGAGCCGATGTGGGGCTCCGGCAACATGATCGATGCCGTGCTGAGCAAGGGCGGTAACATTCTTAGCGAAGACGGCAAGACCGTAATGATCGATTCCCCTGAGTGGATCGAGACGTGGGACCTGTTCCGCAAATGGATTCATGAGGACAAGATCATGCGGATCCATTCCGGCGGACAGGGCTGGGAGTACTGGTACAAGACCATTGACGATGTGATGAAAGGCCAGGCGGCCGGCTACATTGGTTCCAGCGGCGACCAGGGGGATCTCGATTTCAGCATCGTCTCCGCGATGGAACAGCCGGGCTGGGCCGGAATGGGTGAAGGCAAGCCGGTGGCACAGGCGATTATGGCCGGTATTCCGGCTAAGGCCGGAGATGCCGAGAAGCAGGCCGCCCTGAAATGGCTGGCTTACTTCACGAACTCCGAGAATACCGCCTTCTGGTCAATCAACACCGGCTACATCGCTGTACGCCAGTCTGCACTGGAGGATCCGGCATTCGTCTCGTTCAGCGAGACCAATCCGCAGATCAAAATCCCATTGCTGCAGGCATCTCATGCCTCCGCCCCGTTCCAGGATCCAACCGGCGGCAAAATCAATGATGCGCTGACCATCGCTGCGGACAAGGTCCAGATCGAGAATATTCCGGCAGCCGAAGCGCTCAAGGAAGCGCAGCAGACTGCCCAGGCGGCACTCGATAAGCTAAAATAAACAGCGGTATAGTTAGAAGGGCAACGACCTGTAAAAGTAGCGGTGGCTCCTCAAGAGAAATTTCTGAAATGGCTGCACTCCTAGAGTGATTTCAGTGATTTTCAGTTTGTGGAATGTCTATACTTTCGAGAATGATTGCACTTTGTGCAATAGAAAGTCCATTTTCCTGCGGTACGTTGGCTTCTGTTGTAATTCGTACAATTGATTTTCTGATTTAGGGCCAAAAGCATCTATTTCACCAATTTCTGATGTACAAAGTGCAATAGATGCAAGTTTTCAGCCCAGTTAGAGTTCATCTGTTGTAGAAAATGCAATTGATGTCTTAGCAGCTCATAGATGGCACTCCAAACGAAGTAATTTGGGAGAATGGACTTAAGTTTATTCCAGTATTCTGGCATACGAATAATTCAATGACATGACATAACGGTTGACTAAAGGAGGCCGCCCCATGCCTGAACTCATCACTCCGCAAGGAAATCATGCGATATCTGCAATCCTGTTCGACAAGGACGGCACACTTCTGGAGTTCGTCTCCCTCTGGGGAAGCTGGGCCGAGTGTTTCCTGGAGCAATTCACCCGGCAACTGGAAGCGCGCGGTCTCGAATTCCCTGCACCGTACCTTGCCTCTCTGCTTGGCACCATTCACAATGCCGAGGGCAAAATCACTGACTACGACCGCAATGGCCCGCTGGCCATGGGGACGATGGGCGACCTTTACGCTATTCTCTCCTGGCAGGGCTATCTGCTTGGCCTGTCCTGGGCAGAATCGATGGAGCTGGTGGACATCTGCCGCCAGGAAGCAGATGAAATGCTGGAGCGGAACCGTCCAGCCCTCCCGCTGCCCGGTCTGGTGCGCTTCCTTGATGACTGTGCAGCTCAAGGTCTGGCTATGGCCGTAGTCACTGCTGACGAAACCGCGGCGGCGGAGAAGCATCTCACCTGGCTCGGCATCCGCAGCTACTTCTCCGCCGTGATCGGCACAGATCAGGCAGAACGGGGCAAGCCGTTTCCCGATATGGCCTTGCTGGCCTGTGAGCAGCTCGGGGTGCAGCCGTCTGCAGCCGCTGTAATCGGCGATACGAACGGCGATATGAAGATGGCCAAAGCGGCGGGTGCAGCCGTGGCTATAGGGATAACCGGAGCGGTGGATACAGCCGGGGATGCAGTCGGAGATAAGGTCGCCGATCCCGTCGCAGCACGTTATCTTTTGCCTGATGCCGATTTGGTTGTGCGGTCCTATCAGGAACTGAGCTTCAGCAGCTTTTCCAGTTGATTATCCTGATCTCTTATCTTAAGGAGGCTACGTTTGCATATGCATACAAACAATCCAGGCGGACAAACGCCGCTGTTAACCTTTCAGATTATCACGGATACCCACGTCACTGCCGATCCCGCGCATGAATATAATCTGAATTTCGAACGGGCACTGCAGGATCTGGCTCTTCATGCTCAGGGCAGCAGCGGAATTATGCATATCGGGGATATTACAGACCATGGCTTCCCGGATGAATATGAGGAGGTCCAGCGTATTCTGAAGCGGCATCAAGGGGCCCTGCCGGAAATACGGTTCACCTTGGGCAATCATGACGTTGGTCTCGGCCACTGGGAATCGCGCCTCTCGATGTATACCTCCAGAACTGGTGCGCCTGGACCTTATCACGATCATTGGATCGGCGGGTATCATTTTATTTTCCTCGGAACCGAAGAAGGCCTGCCGGCGTTCTGCAATCTGTCAGGTGAACAGCTCCAGTGGCTGGAACGGAAGCTCGGGGAACAGCCGGCGGCCGGTCAGGCAGCGTCAGCTCAACCCATCTTCCTCTTCCTGCATCAGCCGCTGAAGAACACCGTAGCTGGCTCACTGGAATCGCAGGAATGGTACGGAGTTACACAGGATATGGAGCTGCGATCCATACTGGCCAAGTATCCGCAGACCCTGCTGTTTACCGGGCATACCCACTGGGAGCTTGAGGTAGACAACACGATGTATCCCGGCAACGGGGAGACAGCTACGATGTTCAACAGCGCTTCCGTCGCCTATCTCTGGACCAATGCGGATGAACACAAAGATGGCAGTCAAGGCTACTATATAGAAGTCTATAGTGACAGAGTGCGGGTACGGGGACGGGACTTCACTACCGGAAGCTGGATTGAAGCTGCATGTTACGAGGTTCCCTCTCTGCTGAAAACGCACGGCTAGCACCCGCAGCTAACCTGCCGCCATTTATACGCCACCAAAAACATGCAGAGCAGCGGTTCCTTCCATTAGGAGGAACCGCTGCTCTGCTTTGTTAACGACATGAGGATTCAATTAGAATAAGACGGCTGCTGCTTCTATTGATATTACTTTTACTTAAAAGCAGGCAGTGCAATATCCGCATAATTCTCTTCCAGGAATTTCTTCACTTCCGGGCCGCTGATGCGCTTCGCCAGCTTCTGGATGGCATCGGAATCCTTATTGTCTTCACGGGCTACGAGGGTGATGGTGAACTCAGAATCTTCGCCTTCTGTAATGAGCGCATCCTTCTTCGGTGTCAGGCCGAGCGGGCTGGCATAAGCAGGAGTCATCGCCACCAGATCGCCGTCATCCATCATCCGGGCCAGCATCAGCAGATCGACTTCCTCGAACTTGAAGTTTTTAGGGTTTTCTGTGATATCAGCCTGTGTTGCTTTGATGCCTACGCCATCCTTCAGCTTAATCAGTCCGGCATTTGCGAACATTTGCAGCGAACGTCCGATGTTCGACGGGTCATTGGCCATGACCAGCTTCGCGCCTTCCGGCAGCTCTTCGATCGTCTTGTACTTTTTGGAATAACCGCCGTAGATAGCGTCATAGACCGGCTGGACCCCTACCAGCTTCGAACCTTTGCTTGCATTGAATTGCTCCATATACGGAAGGTGCTGGAAGAAGTTAGCATCGACTTCCTTGTTCGCCAGCGCTTCATTCGGCTGCACATTGTCGGATAGTACTACAATCTCCATATCCACTCCGTCTTCCAGAAGCAGCGGTTTTACAATATCAAGGATCTCTGTCATCGGAGGAATCAAAGTCGCTACTTTGATCTTCACAGGTTCTGTTGCTGTGGCTGCCGGCGCCTCGGCATTCTCCTTATTGCTGTTGTTTCCACAACCAGCGACAATCAGTACAAGCAGCATAAGCATAGCTATCATTGATTTTTTCATAATTTGAAGATAACCCCCCGTGTAATGTATATATTCTCTGTTATTGCGGTCATACAAAGCTTAATGTTCCGTCAGCGTTTATCCAGCAGTCTTGCTGCCGTGCTTCCGGTGAACTGGATGATCTGCACCAGAACGATCATGACAACGATGGCATAGACCATCACTTCCGTCTCAAACCGCTGGTAGCCGTAACGGATGGCAAAATCGCCAACCCCGCCACCGCCGACAACCCCCATAACCGTAGAAAAGGAAATGAAGCTGATCGTTGAGGCCGTGAGTCCAAGCACCAGCCCTGAACGGGCTTCTTTATACAGGAACTTGAAAATCAGCTCGAACTTCGAAGCCCCCATGGAGAGGGCCGCCTCAATCGTGCCTTTGGGAACCTCCAGCAGGGACTGTTCCACAAGCCGCGAGTAATAAGCTACGGCAACAACAGACAGCGGCACTGTAGCCGCTACCGTACCAATCGCAGTCCCTACAAGGAAGCGGGTCACCGGAATCAGCGCCACAACAAGCAGCAGGAACGGGAACGAACGAATGATATTGACGATACTGTTCAGCGTCAGCGACAGACTCCGGTTCTCATACAGCTGGCCCTTGCGGAAAAAGTACAAGAGCGTTCCCAGCGGCAGCCCCAGCAGCACCGCCGCACCCACAGAAATACCGACCATCACGAAGGTTTCCCCGATGGACTGCCACATCTGCTCCTGGTATTTCAGCATACTATCCCACATGGTCTTCACCTGCCTTGCCGGTAATCTGCTGGCGGTATGAACCGGAGTGACCTGCCGGAGGAAGAAATCCATGCTCCTCGCGTGAGAAGGAATCTACAATCTCCCCGTCCTTCATTACAGAAACCTCGCTGCAAATGCTGCGGACCACATCCAGCTCATGAGTCACGATGACAATGGTTACACCAAGCGCAGCATTGATATCCTTCAGCACACCAAGGATATCAGCCGTAGTTCCCGGATCGAGCGCGGAGGTCGGCTCATCGCACAGCAGCAGCTGCGGGCTGTTCGCCAGCGCGCGGGCAATCGCTACCCGCTGCCGCTGCCCGCCGCTGAGCTGTGCAGGATACTGCTGCGCTTTATCTGCCAGGCCGACGTAATCCAGAACCTCGGCTACCCGCTTCAGCCGCTCTCCCCGCTTGACCCCGGCCAGCTCCAGCGGAATCGCAACATTACGGCTGACCGTGGCATTGCCGACAAGATTGAAATGCTGGAAGATCATACCGATCTTCTGCCGCTCCCGGCGCAGCTGTTTCTCCGGCAAGGCTGTCAGCTCTTTGCCGCCTACGGTTACAGTACCCTTATCGGGACGCTCCAGCAGATTGATCAGGCGAAGCAGTGTGGACTTACCGGCCCCGCTTGCGCCGATGATGCCGTGAATCGAAGCGGCCTTAACCTCAAGTGAAACCTGGCGGACCGCCGGATAGGTGCCATTCTTCAGTTCGAAGCTCTTGCTTACTCCACTCAGCGTTAGGATAGTAATCCTCCCCTCTCCGGACTGCCTTGATTAAAGCCTGTGGACCCCGTGGAGTGTATTACAATTATTTAAAATCTGTTTCATTAAAAATCTCTTTAAATAATAAGGTATTTACTGCGCTGTGTCATCATTTTTTTTGAAAATGATATATCAGCGGCATGGTAGAATTCGCCTATCTCTAAGCATGCGCGTCTGCTGTTATAATTATCCTGTATTTCAGCAAAGAAGCCCCGGCAGCCATGTACAGGCTGCCGGGGCTTCTATAATTCCTTAATCTAATGAGGCAAAAACTTAAGAGTTCCGTACTACAATCCGGTTGAACGCAGGCTTCGGTTGATGCTGCTCATCGAACAGAAACGGCCAATTCTTCCGTCCCCGGACCGGGAAATCATCCAGCCACGTGTAATCATCTGCCGCTCCCCAGAAAGTAACCGAGGATATCACTTCCCGGTATTCTTTAAGCAGGCGGAATATGACATCATAACGCTCCGCCTGAAGTTCAAGCAGCTCAGACGGCGGACTCTTCAGATCCGTCCGCTTGTCCTCGAAGCGGAAGAGTGACATGTCCAGCTCCGTCAGCTGCAGCTGCAGCCCGAGTGACGCGTATTTCTCAATCGCTGCGCGGATATCATCAAGTGACGGATCATATAAATTCCAGTGTGCCTGCAGGCCGATGCCATGTACCGGTACACCTTGCGCCAGCAGCGATTTCAGCAGAGTATAGATCTTATCGCGTTTAAGCGGGTTCGATTCATTGTAGTCGTTGTAGAACAACAGTGCCTTAGGGTCGGCTTCATGGGCATATTCAAATGCTTTGGCGATGAAATCCGGTCCGGCAATATCCAGCCATTTGGAAGGGCGCAGCAGCTCCGCGCCTTCATCTGCGATCACCTCGTTGACTACATCCCAGGCGTAGATATCATTCTTGTAACGTCCAACCACGGTGCTAATATGCGACTTCAAGCGGGCCAGCAGAAGCTCCTTGCTTGCAGGACCGCCAGCGTCACCGTTAAACAGCCAATCGCTTGTCTGGTTATGCCATACCAGCGTGTGGCCGCGCATCGCCAGCCCATGCTTCCGGGCAAAAGCAGCCAGCTCGTCTGCTTTGTCGAAGCTGTATATTTCCTCCAGCGGATGCAGGCTCTCAAACTTCATCTCATTCTCTGCAGTTATGCTGTTGAAATGATAGGCGAGCAGCTGCTCCTGCGACTGGATCGTCCACGGATTTACTGCTGCGCCTATCTTGAAATCGTCAGCGAACACAGCCTTCAGCGCAGGCTCGGTAAAGCTGTTAATGCCCCTCATGAATGACCCTCCTAAAAGTTTTGTGAGCACAGGGCATAGATCCCGTCAGAGCTGGCGCAGCTGCGGATGTCCAGCTGGCTGATCCGGTCCAGCACATGACCGATCTGCTTCCAGTGGATTAAATCCCGGCTGTGAAAAATCGGCACCCCCGGAAAATACTCAAAGGAGCTGCAGACCAGATAATAATCTTCCCCCGCCCGGGTAATGCTCGGATCAGGATAAAAACCCGGAAGCACCGGGTTTGAGTAATGGATCGAAGAATGATTCATATTCATGCAGACAACCTTTCTGCAGCCTAAATTAAAGCTGTATTATTCCTTAACACTACCCACATTCAGTCCCACCACGAAATACTTCTGCATGAACGGATATACGAGCAGGATCGGAACCGAGGCTACAACGGTAATGGCTGCCCGGATCGATAACGGAGTCACCAGTGCGCGGGCTGAATTCTGGTCCATCCCCACCCCGGCGGCAACGTTCGGATTACTGTTGGAGTTCATCGTCGAGGATAGCAGCTTCATCAGCTCATACTGCAGCGTACTCAGGTATTGTCTGGAAGAGGTATAGATAAACGCGTCAAACCAGGAATTCCATGCGCCTACAGCGACAAACAGGGCAATTGTAGCGAGTACCGGTTTGCATAACGGGAATACAACTTTCATAAAAATTCTGAAGTCGCCGGCGCCGTCGATTTTCGCTGACTCCAGCAGACTCTCCGGTATTGTGCCGATATACGTGCGGATTACAATCATATTAAATGCGCTGATCATGGACGGGAAAATGTATACCCAGAAGCTGTTAATCAGGTTAAGATCCTTAATCAGGAAGTAACCCGGAATCAGACCGGCGCTGAAATACATCGTCAGTACAAAAATCACAGTGATCGGCTGGCGGAATACATATTCCCTCCGGCTTAGAGTATACGCGAGCATCGTGGTCAGAAAAATATTAAGGATCGTGGACAGCACGGTCCGGGCCACAGAAATCAGGAATGCGTCATAAATGGTGCCGGAGGCGAAGATCGCCTTGTAATTTTGCAGAGTCCAGGCTCTTGGCCATAAGTAGATGCCGCCGCGGATCGTATCATTCCCCGCGTTAAACGAAACGGCGATCGTATTAAGGAACGGATATAGGGTCACAAGCACCAGGCAGATCATAAAAACCGTGTTAAAGGAGCCAAACAGTATCGGTTCAAGTTTGCCCGTGCCTAAGCTTTTTTTCATCGTTAAACCCGCTGTTTGCCGAGGGCTGATTTGTCGGTTATCCATAATTATAACAACCTCTCTTCCCCAAGCCGCTTCGAAATTCCGTTAGCCATAAGCAGCAATGTTACGCTGACCACGGTTTTGAAAATCCCGCCGGCGGTCGCTAGTGAATAGTTACCTTGAGCAAGCCCGTATTTCAGTACAAAAATATCAATCGTTTCTGCCCAGTCCACAACCAGCCCGTTGCCGAGCAGGTACTGCACTTCAAAGCCCGCCTCCAGCACATGTCCGATAGACATAATCATCAGAATAACGATCGTTGCTTTGATCCCTGGAAGGGTTACGAATCTCATTTTTTTGTAGCGGCTCGCGCCGTCGATTTCCGCAGCTTCATAAAGTGCAGGGTCTATGGAAGCAATGGCTGCCAGATAAATAATCGTATTCCAGCCGACTTCCTTCCACACATGTGAAGCCCCGACAATGCCCCAGAAATATTTGCCTTCACTGAGCCAGAGAATCGGCTCTTTAATCAGATGCAGCTTCATCAGTACGATATTGACGATCCCGTCATTGATCGACAGCGAAGTGGCCACAATGCCGGTAACGATAATCCACGATAAAAAATGCGGCAGATAGGAAATCGTCTGCACCGTTCTTTTCCAGAACATGTTCTTGATTTCATTGAGCAGTAATGCAAGCACGATAGCAGTGACAAAACCGAGAATCAGGTTGATCAGCCCCATCGCTACGGTATTACGCAGTACCCTGATGAAGTTATCATCGGTAAACAGGAACTTGAATTGCTTAAATCCTACCCATTCCTGTTCGCTGAAGGACTTGGCCGGCTTATAATTCTGGAAAGCCATGGTCCATCCCCAGACAGGGACGTAGGCAAAAAGAATAATATAGAGCATTAACGGTACAGACATCCAAATCAGCTGATTCTGGCTTTTCAACAGGGACCAGGTGATCGGCTGCTTCTTCTTTTTTTTCTTGGGATGCCGGACGACGGTTTCTATTTCTAGGGTCTCATCCATAGTAGTTGTCTCCCCAATCCATCATTTTAATTTAGGAAGTGGAAGGCCGGAACCGGCCCTCCACCCTCTGATTCCGGAAGCTGATGCTCCGTTATTTGCTCCAGTTATCAATTCTCCACTTAATCTGCTCGTTAATCTTATCTTCATAAGCCTTCACATTGGCCTTTTTAATCTGTCCGACATAATCACTCCAGACGGAATCAAAGTCAGCCGGATCGGCAAGGATGGCTTTAGGCAGGAACTTGGTCTGCAGTTCATTTAGTTTCGTACTTGCAATTTTGGCATCCGAGCCTTCAATAAGGTCGATAGACCAGGCAGGATAATAGACCGGGTTGGCAGGCGGTTCGCTGAAGAAATCGACATAGCTGTTAAAGCCGTAGGCATCAAGAACTTCCTTGTCGAAAGGTTTCAGACCTGCTTTGTACTCTTCAGGCTGTGCAGCAGCATCCGTTGAGTTGCCGTCACTGAAGCTTCCTTCAGTTTTTGGCAGGTAGTCAAACATTGCTTTGGCCTTATTGGCCAGCTGCCAGGTGGCATCAGCTGCATTGTCGCGCTGCTCCTGGGTTCTCATGAATCTGCCATTCTCTACAATATAATCTTCGCCTTCTATGCCCCAGGAGAACGTTTTCTGCCAGTCTTCCTGGATCAGGGTGTCAAGCAGCTTGATAATCTTCACCGGATCTTTGGCATTGATACTGATACCGAAGCCGTTGTTAAGGTTCAGAACTGCCAGATCGCGGTAGTAGTCTTTGGTCGACTCGTCATATACCAGCGGAAGACCTACGTAAGTGCGTTCAATTTTGCCTTGGGTGGTCAGGGAGTCCTCGGCAGCGTTGAAGTTCCAGTGTTGGTCGAACATCCCCAGAACCGTACCGCTGGACAGCTTCGCCATATACTGGTCATAGTTCTGAACAAAAGTCTCTTTATCGATCAGACCTTTTTGGTTCACTTCATTCAGCTTTTGATAGTACTGTTTAGCATAATCCTTGTCTGCAAAAATTTCGGCCACGCCGTTATTTACAACAACACCGCCATCATTCGGATGGCCGATCAGATGCTGCGGTGCATTGAACAGACCCCAGTTTTTCCAGTCATAGTTCAGAATTTCGAACCCGATCGTCGGACTTCCGTCGATTTCCGGATATTTCGCTTTATATTTCTCAATCAGATCAAAATATTGATCCAGCGTCTTCACCTTTGGATATCCGAATTCCTTGAGGACTGCTTTTTGCATCCAGAAGGCAGGTCCCGAATACCATGAACTATTAACCTTACCGTTGTACACACCGTAGTTCGGGAGGATATAAATATGCCCGTCATTCGGATCCTTCATCATGTTCCAGTAATCCGCGTAATGCGCTTTCAAGTTTGGAGCGTATTGCTCAATCAAGTCTTCAAGCGGAATATAAGCCCCTGCTGCTGTAAGTTTTGTATTACCGGTTATCAAATCCGGATAATCCTGGCCGGCAATCATAACCCCAAGCTTCTGGTTGATGTCGCCTGCCAGAAATTCCATATCGAAGCTGGCACCCGTTTCTTCCTTGATTTTCTTATAAATTTTGTTGTCCGGTGTCGGCTGTTGTCCTGCTGCGCCGATGAAGACACTTACCTTAAACGGTTCAACCTTATCCCCTGTGTTAGCTGCTCCGGCAGTTTGTGCCGCACTGGTTTCTTCCGCTGTAGCATTTGTATTACCGTTGTTGTTCCCGCCGCAGCCGGCTAGTGTAAAGCTCAGGGATAACAGCATAATCAGTGAAGACTTAAACGTTCTTTTCGACTTGCCCCCCATAAAGCACCTCCATATTTTTGTTCACGCTTTCTTGTAAGCACTTACATTTATGAATTATAGAGGTGATTTCTATTCTAAAATACAACCGAATTAAAGGTATAACCCCAAAAATTTTAGGTCTTTATATTCCGGTATTCGTTCGGAGACATCTTCAATTTCTTCTCGAACTGCTTCAAAAACTGGCCGTAATTGACATAACCCACCTGCTCGGCAACCTCCGACAGCTTAAGTTTATGCTCATGGAGCAGCCTTGCGGCTTCCTCAATCCGCAGATTATGGAGCAGCTCGTTGAAGCCCATTCCGTTCTTCTTGATCAGGAGCTGGCCGAGATATACAGGATGCAGATAAAAGATTTCCGCCAGCCTCTGAATCGTCAGACTTTCGCGGTAATGCTCCTGAATGTATTGGTTGATATCCCGGACGATATCATGCGACCTCCTGCCCCGCTCTTCTAGAAGGAGCTCTATTCCAGCCTCTCCAGAGGTCAGCAGATAGCCCATTAGTCCGGTTAACGTGAGCCTGTAATGATGGATTTCCGGTAGTTGAAACTCTTTAAGCAGTTCCGGCAGCTTGCCGTTTTCTGTCACATGGGTCAATTCCCGGATCCGGTATATGAGATGTATAACAAACTTCTTCACTGCCTCGGGAGCCACAAGCTTCTCCTGAAAGCTGTGAGCCGCCGAGTCTACCGCGCTGCGGAAGCCTGGCAGATCCAGCGTGTTTATGAATCCGATCAGCTCGTCCGCCATCCGGATATGATCGTATTGCCTGCTGAACGGCGTATTCTTGATCTCGTGATACATCAGTAATCCGGCAGAGGAGGTCCGGTAAAAAAAGTGCTGCAGAGTTTCCTTAGCCGTCCGGTAGCTGTTCGTGATGCCGGTCAATAGAGGCACGCTGGTTCCGGCCGCGATAAACAGGGTCAGGCCGGGACACTCCTGCCGCAGCGAGTCGGCTACCCCGTTGATTGCTTCACTTTCATGGCCAGCCGCGAAACTTCCGAATACAATGGCGCAGCAGCCTGCCTCCAGATCCACCAGATACATCGCGGGCGCCCCGGCGATCAAGGCAGCCGCTTTGCCCCTGACCTCGGCATATTGCTGCGGTGCGGTCTGGATCAGGCAGACATTCCAGCAGCAGATGTCAGCGGGCAACGAGGCGAGAAACTCCGGATCGGCCTTCTCTGCCGGCTGCTCATATAACAGTCCTTTGATTACCGCCGCCGTCTCCTCCGAAGCCGCCATCTGCTTAAACCTCCGGCCGCGCTCCTCCTGCTCCAGTTCCTTGTAAATCTCCCGCAGTTCTTCTGTCGCTTCTTCCGGGAAAACCGGCTTTAGCAAATAATGATTAATACCGTACCGGATAGCAGTCTGGGCATATTCAAATTCGCTGTACCCGCTTAAGATTACAAACTTAATCTCCCTGCCCCCTGCCTGCTGCCAGGCGCCAATCATTTCAAGACCGTTCAATAGCGGCATATTTACATCCGTGATAACCAGATCCGGGTCCAGCTCACCGATTAACCGCAAGCCCTCCTGGCCGTTGCCGCAGGTCCCGCATATCTCGAAGCCAAGCTCCCGCCAGTCAATCCACAGCAGCATCCCTTCGAGAGCACTCGGCTCATCATCAATTAACAGCACTTTATAAGTCATAACCTTCCCTCCCCTCCCGGGGAATGAGTCTTCTCCAGCAGCTTCAGCGGGATGCCGAACGATACTGCAGTTCCCTCACCCGGCACACTGATGATTTCAAAAGTCACCTGATCGGCATAATACAGCTCCAATCTGCGGTACACATTGCGCATACCGATATTTAAGCCGGACGAATCCTCGGTGCGGATATTATGCAGTAAATCCTTGAGCTGCGCAGCCTCGATCCCCTTCCCGTTGTCGGAAACCGTGATCTGCAGGCGGTCCTCCCGGGCCGCTGCCCTCACCTTGATGATGCCCAGCCCTTCTATCGTCTGCAAGCCATGCTTGCAGGAATTTTCCACGAGCGGTTGCATGCTGAGCTTCGGAATTTTGTACTCCAGTGCCTGCTCCTCAATCTCGAACTGATAGTCGAACTTATCGCGGAATCTGAATTTCTCTATCTTTAGGTACATCTCAATAAACTGCATTTCCTCCTGCAGCGACACCAGGTCCTCCTTCCAGCGCAGCAGCCTGCGCAGCAGCTTAGAGAGACTTTTGATAATATCCGTCACATCGTCATATTTATTTTTGGTGCAGACCACAAGAATCGCGTTCAGCGTATTGAACAGAAAATGCGGATTCATCTGGCTTTGCAGAAAATTCAGCTCCGCCCTGACCCGTTCCATCTCCAGATTCTTACTCTGGATCTCCAGCTTATACACATCGTTAATCAGCGAGTTAATCCGCGAGGTCATCCTGTTAAAGTTATGAATCAGCCCGCCGATTTCATCGCGGCCCTCATCAATCCGGATCAGTTCAAACTTCTCGTTGGTTACCTTCTGCATATGCCTGGACAGCCGCTTTACCCGGTAATTGTAGGATCTCAGCATCACATAAATAAAAGCAGAGGTCAGCAGCGTGATCGTGGTCGCCAGCACAGCCGCATACAGCCGGATATCCAGAATGGCCTGTGTGATCCTCTCCCCTTGCGTAATTCCGATGATCCGCCAGCCCTTGAGATAGTTGGCCGTACCAAGCGGCAGCACATGAAGCTCCTGCTGATTATCTTCCTGCAGATTAAACAAAGGATAAGGTTCATCTGTCACCCGCTGATAGCCGCTGTCCGCTGACATGACAATCTGATTCTGCTCATTGACCAGATAGAGGCTGAGGTAATCTTTTTCTCGGGCAATCACGTCATACACTTCGCTTAGATCCAGATCAATCTTTAGCAGCTTTTTATATTCATTGAAGGACCTGAAATTATCCATCCAGTCCAAGACGCTGAGTGTAGGGATCGAAGAAGCGGTATTATCGTTCTCCGATGTCCGGTAAGCGGTAACAAGTACCTTATTGCGGGAGGATTCCGCCTGCTGATACCATTCACTTGCCAGTACTTTCTGGTTCATGATCTGATAATTGCCTCCTGAAACAATAGAACGGTTATCCGTAAACACGCTGATCCGATCAATCTGGTTGTTTACCGGCATGTAGCTGTTCAACCGGTCCCGCAGCTGTTCGTCAAAAGCACCATAAAAATCAATAGAGTCTTTATAGGACCGGTCCAGCATTTCATACAGGTTCTTATCCGTAGACAACGTATAGCTGACAGCAACCCCGCCTTCGATAAAATCATGAATATCCTTTCTCGCCCGCTCCAGGGAGATCTCCAGGTTCTGCTGCTCCCTTGATTTGATCAGATCTGTAATCCGGCCCAGAAACACCAGGTTGATGACCATAATAGGCAGAAGCACACCAACGATATAGATCAGGATAAATTTATAATTCAGCGGAATATCATTAACAATATTAGTGAAACGGATTCTTTTTTTCAGCATGGCTGTGCACCTGTCCTTCTTAGCGCTGCTTACAATTATTCGAATTCTTGTATACCGAAGGCAGGACGCCCACAATTCCTTTGAACTTATCGATAAAATAATCCGTGTTGCTGAATCCGACCTGCGCTGCAACGTCAGAGATTTTCAGCTCGGTCCGCTTCAGCAGCCCTTTGGCGGCTTCAATCCGCTTATCGTTCAGATATTCACAGAAGCTGCGGCCGGTCTCTTTCCGGAACAACTGTCCCAGGTAGGCGGAATTCATATGAAATTGCCGGGCCAGCTCCTGAAGCTGCAATTTATTGCGGAATTCAAGGTCTACGTACTGGATCACATTATAGATCGTGTTCCCTTCGTTAGCCTCCTGCAGCTCAGCCAGATAGCCAGCCGCCCGCCTGCACAGCCCGCTTACATAGCTGCCCAGCCTGAAATAATCGCCCAGCTCACCGAGATTTCCGAACTCCTCATGATGCTGATTCATCATCACGGCGGTTTCGCCATTGCGTTCGGCGACCAGCCGGCATAATGTCATTTCCAGATGGGCGATGCCGGCCTGGACAGCTTCTACCGAAAACAAATGCTGCGTGTAGAACATAAAGATATCCCTCACACAGGGCTCAATCGCCTGAAGCTCGCCTGCCTTTACTTTTTCCAGCAGCTCGGTAAAGGTTTCCTGTTCAATATTCGCTTCTTTACTGGTGCTCCTGAAGTCACAATTGAAAAAGACACCGCCCTTCTCTCTGCGGTACTTCAGCTTCCACATTTCCAGCGTCTGCAGATAAATATCTTTAAGGGACAGTGCGCCTGACATTCTTTCGCTGACCATAACCGCGACCGGCTCCTGCAGCTGTTCAGCCAAATCCTGCTGGAGCCGGGTGACTCCGGCTGTCAGGCTATCCCGGGAAAGGGAAGCGGATTGCAGAATCAGACCGAACCGGTCCGCGCTGTCCTGGAAGCAGCCTGCTAACTCGCAAGGGAAGTAATCCTTCAGATGCTGCTGCAGAAGCGCTGCTGCAGCGGGAGGATCTATAAGAATGCCCAGCAATTCCGCATCCGCCGGTATCTGCATCAGGTTGGCCGCCGTCAGCTGAATCTCCTCATCCTCCTCCCCGTGAATCAGGCGGTTGATCAGATTGCCGACAATCATTGCCTGCTTCTTCTGATACTCCAGACTGGAAGCGATTTCATTATGAATCATAAGACTGAGCCGGCTTAATAAGGCTTCGATCTCCTCTTCGTCGATCGGCTTCAGCAGATATTGATCTACCCGCTGGCGCAGGGCAATTCTTGCATATTGGAAATCGTCGTATCCGCTTAATATTACAAACCGGGGCGGCTTAACCATCGATTCATTCAGCCTGGTAATAAGCTCAAGACCGTTAAAGACCGGGAGATTAATATCCGTTAGTACGAGATCCGGCCTAAGCTCCTCGACCAGTCTCAGTGCATCCGGGCCGTTAAGGGCTTCGCCGCACACTTCAAATCCATACTTTTCCCAGTCCACCATCGTCCGCAGTCCTTCAAGTACCCAGGGCTCATCATCAACAATCATGACTTTCAGCATGTGCCACGCGCCTCCATATTCAGATTTGCAAAGAGATTTCAGCAAAATAACTATAGACCATGCTAACATAGATTTGTGAAAACGTGGAAGAAGAACTGTGAAGAAAAGAGGAAACAGATCAACGTCCTCAATGAAATCTCTCCTGCTGCCCCGCCTGATACTAAGTCATATAATGTAACATTAGTCATTTACTTTGCAGATTTTTTCTCTATAATGGAGTTTAAGTTATCGTAAAAACTGGTGTTTTCGAATATTTATACTTTTTTCGCGTTACATTTCATAACACATTAGACATCACTACAGGGAAGTGAATTTCTTGACAGTCGCCTTGCTTCTCTCATCCAATGAACACAAGAAGAAATTGTCCCGCTGCTACAATGAGGTTCATAAGGAGCTGTACGGAGTCGGAGTGACCCAGCTAAAGATTGAAGCTGTGAACGAGACCATGATTATGTTCCTGGTGAAGCATCAGCGGGTCGCAGCCCTTCGCGCCCTGGAGGACCATTATCCTGAGCTGAAGCAGTCTGTAGACGCCGCGCTGCATCAGGAATTCAAGCGGAGAATCCAGAAGAAGCTTACCGAAGAGCTGGAGCTGCCAGCCGCTGGCGTACTCAGGGATTACGATCCCCAGACGGCCTGGGCCTGCACCGTCATTATATGTGACTCCGGTCCAGATCAATGATGCGGGATTTATCCCGCGGATTTACCGCAGCCGGTGTTCATTCTGGGTTATTCCGATAATTCAAATACCAGGCTTCATCTCGATTCATCCTGATGAGCCACATTCCCTTTAAGGTTCGCCCTATATCTGTTTACAGATTGCAGGAAGCCGTTGAGTAGAGACCTCTCTATTTCAGCGGCTTCTTTTTGTTATATACATCTGACCGCCAAGGCTTCGCAGCAACGCAGCCCTTGGTTAAAGGAGATCCAGCGCATGAGAATTGTAGTAGCCATTACAGGAGCCAGCGGCTCGATTTACGGGTACTCCCTGATCCGCAGCCTGCACCAGCTCGGCATTGAAACCTATATCATTGCCACCGGTGCCGGTGAGAACGTGATGAAATATGAATGCGGCATCGATATGCACGAGCTTGCCCAGTATGGGACCGTCCTATCGAATTCCGACCTGTTCGCTCCCGTTGCCAGCGGATCCTTCAGAACGGACGGAATGGTGATTGTCCCCTGCTCCATGAATACGCTTGGTGCTATTGCGAACGGCATGGGCGACACTCTGCTGAACCGAGCAGCCAGTGTGGTGCTGAAGGAGCGGCGCAGGCTGGTCATTGTACCCCGCGAAACACCACTGCATCTGATTCATCTGGAGAATATGCTCCGGCTCGCCCGGGCAGGTGCCGACATTATGCCAGCCTCCCCCGGCTTCTATAATCATCCGGCCGAAATCTGGGAGCTGGTGAATTTCATGAATGCCCGGGTGCTTGATGCATTCGGAATTGAACATCAGCTGATGAAAAGATGGGGTGAGAACTAAATGGCCGCAGTCAGTATCAGACAATTGCTGGACCGCTGGGAGAGAAGCGGCGAGCTGCTGCATATCCGCAGAGAGGTTGACCCCCGCTTCGAGCTTGGGGCTGTTGTGAAGGCTGTAAAGGGCAAGCAGCCGCTAATCTTCGAGAAGGTTAAGGGATATTCCGGCCCGATGACCGTCGGTCTTGGCGGCTCCAAGGCGCTGATCGCGGACAGCTTGGACCTGACTCCAGCCGAGCTGCTGCCGAGACTGGTTGCAGCCATCGTCTCGCCTACGCCAACCCGGCTGGTGGAGCACGCGCCGGTGCACGAGAAGGTCATCACCAGCCGGATCTGCCTGAAGGAGCTGTTTCCGGTATGTACCTACCATGCGGAGGATAGCGGTGCTTACTATGTCTCCGGTGTGATGGTCGTCAAAGGCGAGGACGGGCGCAAGCGTTATACCTCCATCCGGCGCATGCAGCTGCTGGAAGGTAACCGGACCGGTATTCTGATCTCCTCCCCCGAGCTATTCCAGCAGTACAAACAATTCGAAGAACTCGGAGAGCCGATGGAAGCGGCCTTCATGTTCGGAGTTGTGCCGGCGGTCGTGCTGGCTTCGCAGATCAGTACTCACTTATTCCATACGGATAAGCTGGAAGTGGCCTCTTCCCTGCTCCATCAGCCGCTCGATGTCGTCCAGTGCAAAACGGTTGACCTTGAAGTTCTGGCTGAGGCGGAGGTTGTGTTCGAGGGGCGGATACTCCCCGGTATCCGCGAACCGGAAGGTCCGTTTGGAGAACTGGGCGGCTATTACGGCCCGCGTACTGAGCAGCCGGTGGTCGAAATCTCTGCCGTCACCCACCGGAACCGGCCCATATGGCAGACCATCCTTCCGGCCAGCTACGAGGAGAAGCTGCCGATGGCCATCTCCCGCGAAATCGCCCTGCTCAGCTCCGTCCGCCAGGTTGTTCCGGGAGTGAAGGATGTTCATATTACCATGGGCGGGGTCGGCCGCTACCACGCGGTCATCCAGATCCGCAAAGTCCAGGAAGGCGACGGAAAAACAGCACTGCTGGCTGCTTTTGCCGGCGACAAAGACCTCAAGCATGTTGTGGTGATCGATGATGACGTCAACCCGCTAGACCCGCTGGATGTGGAATGGGCAATTGCCACCCGGGTACAGGCCGATCTCGACCTGTTCATCGTCCCGGGCGCCAAAGGCTCCCCGCTAGAACCGTCCCATAATCTGCGCGGGGTATCGGCCAAAATGGGCATCGACGCCACCTGTCCTCTCGCACACAAAGAGCAGTACCGGAGAACGCATATTCCGGGACAGGATGAGATCCGGCTGGAGGACTATGTGTAGGCTTAGGTTTTTATAAAGATAAGCTCACAAAACTTAAGCTCATGCTTCCGAAGTAGTTTTGTACGATGTGGACTCTGTGAAGGATAGGCTCACAAAACTTTAAGCATATGCTTCCGAAGCAAGTTTTGTACGATGCGGACTCTACGAAGGATGGGCTCACAAAACTTTAAGCTTATGCTTCCGAAGTGAGTTTTGTACGATGCGGACTCTGTGAAGAATGGGCTCACAAAACTTTGAGGAGGTGGATTATGCAAGCAATCGGCTTAATTGAAACACGCGGCCTGACCCCGGCGCTGGAAGCGCTGGATGCCATGTGCAAGGCGGCGAATGTCAGGCTGGTCGACTTCAAACGGGTTGGCTCAGGTCTGGTGACAGTAATCGTTGAGGGCGACGTCGCCTCTGTGGCCGCAGCCGTCGAAGCCGGAATAGCCGCTTATCAGAAGACCGGCGGACAACTGGTGTCATCAAACGTCATTCCGCGCCCGCATCCCGGTCTCGCCAGAATGCTCATCTAAGCTTTCAGCGTAATTCAAGCCACCTAGGAGGTGATTCACCTTGTCCAGTTTTATGAAGGACGTTATTACTGAAGTGCTCCAGAGAAATCGCACTGCCGCTCCGGCGGGCGCAGCGGCCTCTGCTCCTTCCTGCGCGGTAAGCAGCCGGGAGAAATGCCCGCACACCTGTGCTCAGCCGGGCAATTGCTCCAAACCCAAGCTTCCGGTTCAACGTACCAATTACCAGAAGGAGCAGGCTGCCAGACGGCTGGCCGTCCTTTCCGGCCACCCTTCACCGGCACAGGCTCCTGCCGGCCGGCAGCCGGATTCTCTTGCAGCTGCCAGGGTAGTGCAGCCGGCAAACCAGCCGGCAGCGGATGCTGCCCCAGGCCGGGAAATGGCCGGACAATACCTGTCTCCACTGCTTCTGCGCACCTTGTCTCCGCTGGAGCAGAAGGATAACAGCCCCGGGGGAACTCTCCCCCACCGCGGATCACCCCGGAGCCGCAAGATCCGCATGCCCCGGTCCGCCTCCCGGCAGCAGGCGGAATGGAGGTCTGGCTGTTCCCCCGAATCCGCGATGACCTCCGTCCGCTGTTTGGCAGCTCCGGCCGGAATTACAGCTCAGCCGGGATAATCAGCGCAGCAGCTTGTCATCCGGGCCAGCTGTTCGCGGTCGAAGAGCTGCTCTCAGGCGAACCGGAGCTGGAATCGGATATCAACTGGAGTGTGGACGGCGGAGGGTTTGAACTTAAGCTATTCAGCAAGGATCACCATAAGGTGGCTGCCAAGCTTAAAGAGCTCACCGAGTATATGCAAGACGGAGCCGCTTCTGCTGTCCAGGTATGGATCAGCCTCCAGCCCGCCCGGCTGCTGCGGCGGTATTTCGGCGGCGGACAACAGGAAGCCATTGCGGTAGTAGCCGGTTCTTCCCGCTGGAACAGCATCGGCATCGCGGAGCAGTGGCTGCAGCGCTCCCCTTCGCCTTATCTGCACATCCGTACGGAACACGGTTATTGCATTATAAGCGGAACTGCCGAACAGATGGCTGGTGCAGCGCCGGAGCTTACACGCCTGGCAGCGTCAGTCAGATGATTACAACCACCGCTGATCAGCGGATGAATTCAATAAGGAGGCTTCCTTCATGCAAGCACTGGGTTTAATCGAGACGCTGGGCTTTACTACCGCCGTCTCAGCAGCGGATGCCGCGCTCAAAGCGGCGGATGTGCAGCTGGTTGCCGTCGAGAAGGTCATAGGCGTCGGCGGTTCACTGGGCGTGACTCTGCATTTCAGCGGGGATGTTGCTGCCGTAACCTCATCCGTAGAGGCAGGCAAGGCTGAAGCGCAGCGGGTCGGCACAGTGGTCTCCGCGCATGTAATTGCCAAGGCGCATAGTGATGTGACCGGCAAGATACTGGGCAATTACCTGTTGCCTGAGAACAGCATAGAGACTGATTCTGCAGTCTCCACCCCTCCGCCGCACCAGTCTTCTGCCACAACCGCTAAACCGCCCAAGTCAGCGGACTTAGTCCAAGCATCAGATTCACCGGATTCACCGGATCAGCCAAACTAAGAAACATAAAAATTAATATATTTTAAAATAATGGAGGTTTTTAAAATGGGAGAATCACTGGGATTAATCGAAACAAAAGGTCTGGTGGGCGCAATTGAAGCGGCTGATGCAATGGTTAAGGCTGCGAATGTAGAAATTTGCGGGTACGAAAAAATCGGCTTCGGTCTCGTAACGGTCATGGTCCGGGGAGATGTGGGTGCGGTAAAAGCAGCTACCGATGCAGGAGCTGCTGCAGCTAAACGTGTCGGGGAGCTAGTGTCGGTGCATGTCATTCCGCGGCCGCACAGTGAGGTGGAACGCGCGCTGTTGTCCAAGGGAATTGAATAATATTCACCATGGACAGCCGGCATAGCGCGGTTACAGCCAGCGCCCTTCTCGGCCTGGCTTACCGGTCCAGGGAACAGGAATTGAACAAGGACTTCCCCCGGGTCTTTATTCTGCTGGCCGGTCACTTTATTGGCATGGAAGAAGGATATTCCGCTATAAGGCAGCTGGACCGGAACCGGACACGGCTGCGGTTAGCTGCGGATGAACAGCTGTTCCGTGACATTACAGTTCAGGAGCTGGCTGCAGCAACAGGTGTGGACGACATCACTGCACCTGCTGGTCTCCGTTCCTGTTCATCGGAGGCTGCCGATATGCTGTTTATTCCGGTGCTTTCCTTGTCTTTGTTGTCCCGCTTAGTCCAACTGGATGCCTCTGATCCTTTTGTGGAGCTGATTGTACGGTTCCTCTGTGCCGGCAAACCCGTGGGCACGCTGACGCTTGGGGCGAATCCGGGGCATTACCGCTGGGGGGAGCAGGGTATGTTCCAGGCTCCACCCCGGCTGAAGGACGAACTGCAGCATAAGCTTACAGCCATTGAAGATTTCGGCATCACGCTGCTTGAACCGGATCAGGTGAACCGCTGGATAACCTCTGCTCAGGCAAGGCTAAGCAGACAAGTGTTGACCGCCGAGGACATTCAAGCTGCAGTAAGACTCGGCACAACGTCCATCCGCCTGGCGGCTTCTGCGGTGATCACTCCGCTTGCCGCGGATCTGGCCAGGCAGCATGGTATTGAAATTGAATTCTAAACCGAAGAGGTGACAATCACATGAAGCTGGGAATCATTACGGGGCATGTCGTCGCAACGCGGAAAGATGAGAATCTGATCGGCGCCAAGCTGCTGATCATTCAGCCGATCCTGCCCGATGGGGCACCGGCAGGCAAGCCGGTCGTTGCCGTTGATACAGTAGGCGCGGGTATCGGCGAGACGATTATCTATGCGGTGGGCAGCGTGGCATCAAGAGCAACACAGCATCCGAATGCCCCGGTTGATGCAGCCATTGTCGGGATCGTGGACAGTGTCGATTGCGCCCGGACTGGAGGTGTGTAGCAGATGCTGACAACAGAGATTAAAGATGCGATTCAGCGCCGGCGGATGATTGATGTGCTGCTCTCCGGCGATGCTTATGCCGACCTGGTACTGAAAGGCGGCTATATCATTAACGTAATTACCCGGGAGATTTATCCCGGCGATGTCGCCGTCAAAGGCGACCGGATACTGCTTGTCGGTCAGGCTGATAAGCTGATTGGCCCCTCGACCACCGTTGAAGACATGAGCGGCAAATTCATCAGCCCCGGTTTTATTGATTCACATATGCATTTTGAGAGTGCGATGCTGACGGTTACGGAATTCTCGAAGCTGTCCATCCCTACAGGAACAACCACCCTGGTGGCTGATCCGCATGAAATCGGCAACGTGCTGGGTGTGCCCGGCATGAAGGCGATGATTGATGAGGCACGTACACTGCCGAACCGCGTCCTGTTCACCGTCCCCTGCCTTACTCCCGATGTTCCGGGCCTGGAAACCGCTGGCGCAGATATCGGCTCCAAGGATATGCAAGACCTGCTCAACGATGATTATGTGCAGGGGATCGGCGAGCTGCAGGGCTTCAGCAATGTCCATCCGGTGTACAACAATGCGCCTTATTTAATAGATGATCTGCTTGCTTCCGTCTCTTACGCCAAATCAGTCGGCAAAAGCATCGAAGGCAACGCCCCCGGCCTGTTTGGCCGGGAGCTGGCAGCGCATATCATTTGCGGCGGCGGCCATGTCTCCTGCCATGAGACCACCACCAAGGAAGAAATGATGGAGAAGCTGCGCTACGGGGTCAGCGTGTTCATGCGCGAAGGCTCCTCGCAGCGGAACATGGCGGAATGCATCCGCGCCATTACCGAGGAGGGAATGGATTCCCGGCGGGCGATTCTCGTCTCCGATGATATGGTTCCCGAGGATCTGCTGAAGCACGGACATATGAATGATATTGTACGCCGCACTATTGCTGTAGGTATCGACCCCGTTGAGGCGATCCAGATGGTTACGATTAATCCGGCTACCCATTTCGGGTTCCAGGATATCGGACTGCTGGCCCCCGGAGCCAAAGCCGATATCGCTGTCATCAGCGATCTGACGCAGATGACGATATCGCAGGTGTATATCAGCGGAGTCAAGGTAGCCCAGGACGGCGAATTGACCCGTGACATCCCATCCTATACCTATCCCGCTTCCGTGAAGAAATCAGTCAAGCGGAAGCCCGTGAAGCTGGAGGACCTGCAGCTCTCCTCCGGCGGGGCGCACGGCAGCGTGCAGGTCCGCGCTATCGAGGTCATCCCCGACCAGAATCTGACCGGAGCGGGGATCTTCACCGCCGCCGTCAAGGACGGAGTCGTGCAGCCTTCGGTAGAGAACGACCTCCTGCCCCTGCTCGTTGTCGAGCGGCATGGCCGCAGCGGCAAGATCGGCAAAACCTTCGTCCGCGGCATGCAGCTGAAGGCCGGTGCCATCGCCGAAAGTGTGGCCCATGATACCCACAACATCATTGTCACCGGCACCAATTACGCCGATATGGTGACCGCGGTCAACCGGGTCATTGCCATGGACGGCGGGATCGCGATGATTGAAGGCGGCAAGGTGGTCGGTGATCTGCCGCTGCGCATCGGCGGCCTGATGACCGACGAGCTGACTGGCAAAGAGATGAGCGCAAGAATCACCGAGTTGCACCGTCTGGCCCGTGAGGAGCTGGGCTGCACCCTGCATGTGCCGTTTATGCACCTGTCCTTCCTTTCGCTCGTCACCAGCCCGGCCTGGAAAATTACCGACATCGGCCTGATTGATGCCGACGCCTTCACCGTACTGCCGGCGCTGGCCTGATCATCACTAGTTTATCAAAGGAGGCTGCTGCGCTTGGGTATTCAGATAATCGATCTATCCCAGGAGATCTATCAGGGGATGCCGGTGTTCCCGCCGCATCAGAAGACGATGATTTTCCCCAATATGAACCATGAGGAGAGCCGGCAGAAGCTTGGCTTCGAATTCGCTACGAATAACCTGCTTATTAACGAGCATGGCCCGACTCACAGTGATGCCGTCTATGAATATGATCCGCAAGGGGCGACGATTGACGAGATGCCGCTGGAGTATTTTTACGGGCCGGCCGTCTGCCTTGACCTCTCTCATATTTCACCGGATGACTATATTACCCGCAGGGATTTGGAGCTGGCTCTGGGCAAAGGTTATCTTTATCTCGACAAAGGTGACATCGTGCTGCTCTACACCGGTCATTATAACCGCGCATACGGCACGGACGAATGGCTGACCCGCTACACCGGACTCGATTACGAGGCGGCTGAATGGCTGGCCCGGCAGGGGGTCGTTAATATCGGCATCGACGCGCCTTCCATCGACAACCCGCTGGATACCACCTTTGCCGGGCATCTGATATGCCGTGAGTACAAGCTGACCAATACCGAGAACCTCTGCAATCTCGACCAAATCGCACAGAAGCGGTTCCTCTACTTCGGGCTCCCGCTCAAAATCCGCAAAGGCACCGGCTCTCCCATCCGGGCGGTCGCAGTATTCATAGAATAAAATATTAAGCAGGTGAACGACATGAGAAACGGAACATTGATCGAGGAAATTTTCGTACCGGCGTACGAGGGCAGAAGCGCTCTGGTGCGCCAAGGGCAGACCCTGTATATCATCGATGTGGAAGGCAAGCAGGTCGGCGATTTCGTCTGCTTTAATGCCGGTAACCCTGACGAGCATGTTTCCCCCGTGCATATGCGGGCCTCGCTCAGCAGCATCCGGCTCAAACCCGGCGACGGCCTGTACAGCAACTACCGGCAGCCGCTGATGCAGCTGACCCATGATACAGTCGGACGGCATGACTTCTTTTTCCCGGCTTGTGATTATTACCGCTACAAGGTTGATTTCGGGCTGGAGGAGCATCCGAACTGCCACGATAATCTGCAGAAGGCTCTGCATAAATACAACCTTGGAGACCAAGAGCTGCCCGATCCGATCAACTGGTTCATGAATAATGCACTTGACGATAACCTCGACTACGTCATTGAAGAACCGCTCTCGAAGCCCGGTGATTATGTCGCTCTCCTGGCACTGACGGACGTGATCGTTGCCCTCTCCTCCTGCTCGCAGGACCTCGCTCCCGTAAACGGGTTCAAGGTCACTCCGCTACTGATGCAGATAACCGGTTAAGCAGTTTTGTACACTGATATTCGATTTGTTCACACCCCCTGAATTCAATTTTGTTCACTGGTGTCAGTTTGCTGCACTGTTCTGTTCACCCTTGTGAAGTTTATAATCATACTGTGAACAAAACAGAGAGAGCTCAGACGCCGGTACTCACAATGAATTCAGGGGGATGCTAATGAGACTGAACAAGCTCGGCAACCGAAGAGCACTGTACAGCAGGATATTGGTCAGTATGACGCTTTGTGTGTCCTTAACCTTCCTTGTCTCCACCATCATTTATTACAACTATTATATTGGCGTCGAGAAAACACAAGCCTTCCGTTCCGATCTCAGCGATCTCACACAGACCAGCAAAGAGGTTGTGAACATGAACGAAGCCGCGCAATCGCTTTCATTTCAGATTTACCGCAACAGCACCATCTCCAAAATCGTCTTTTACGACAAGCCGGATATATATGACGTCACAGCCGCCATGTCTGAGCTTGGAAATTATTTAAGCTCCATGCCGTATATCGAATCCATCTATGTCTATAATCCGAAAAGCGCAAAGCTCTATATCGCCTCTTCCCACGGCCAGAATGGTGTATTTACCGAGCAGGAGCTGGTAGATACGAATATTCTGGATATTCTGAACCATTACGAGGAATACAAGCCGTTTATGCCGATTCCACGCGTCTATTCGAACGGTGCCGAGGAGAATGATCAGGTCCGGGCTTATACCTTTTTATGCTACGACGCCATTGGCTGGGACCGGACGATTAACTCGGCAGTGATCGTTAACATATCCGCTCCTTGGATCAACAAAGAGATTAACAGCCCTGCCAATTCCAAAAGCGCAACCTTTATCCTGTCTGACAACGGTTCTTTCCTGTCCGGCAACAGCCTGGAGCAGCAGGAGCTTGCGCCCGAGGAAGCCCGCTGGGTAGATCAGAGGATTAAGGGAGACTCCCAGGGCTACTTTATCGGCAAGTTTGCCGGCGTCAATTCACTGATCTCTTATACTGCTCCGGATGATCTGAACTGGCAATATGTGCGCATCACCCCTTATGAGATCATCACCAAACAGACCGACAGTATAAGGAACGCTACTCTGCTCATCGCCGCCCTTATTCTGGTTGGAGGAATCGTTTTATCCTGGATCACCTCCAAAAGCCTGTATCTGCCGATCAACAAGATTGTCAGCGAGATGAACATTCTCGAAAGTGAGAAAAGGGACAGCATGTTTATGATCCGGCAAAATACTATGCGCGATCTGGTTCTGGGCCTAAAGCCGCTGCAATCCATTCAGCAGGTGGAGAAACTTAGGCAGCTCGGCATTCATTTTACCTTCAATGACGATTACCGGCTGATCCTCCTGCGGATTGACAACTACAAGGAACTCAGGGATGAACGGTCGTCCTATCTGCTGGCTTACAAATTTGCGATTATGAACATCGCCTCGGAAATCTGCGGCCAGACGTACCGTGTTGAAACAGTCGATATGAATGATGATGGGATACTTGTGCTCCTGAATATCATTGATTCGATAGAATACACCGACACCGGTCTGATCGAGACCCTCCTGCGGCAAATTCAGCTGGCCTGCTCCGATTATTTGAAAATAAGCCTTACCCTCACCTACAGCCATATCGACCGGAATGCCCTGCAGCTGCACCAGCTCTACAAGCAGGTCAGAGAAGCCTCGAATCACCGGCTGTTTTACGGGCATGGCTGTATCATCAGTGCGCAGTCCATAAGTGCACTTCAGGCTAATACGTACCACTATCCGACGGAAAAAGAAAAACGTCTGACCGACGCGCTGATGTGCGGCAAGATTGAGGAGGCCAAGGAGCATTTCAGCACCATTATCCGGGAAGCGGAATCTTATCCCTTCCATACCGTGCAATTAGCCGTGTCGAGACTTAGTGTGACGATAAAAGAAATCATCAATACCATCCAAAAACGTAACCGTTTACAATGTGATGGCGCGCCCGCCCTGCCTACTCTGGAATCCGTAGAAACCGTCGCTGAGCTGGAAGACGCCTTCTTCGCCCTGTTCAGTGAAATGCGAGGACAGCTGTCTGAGAAAAAAAACGCCAAGCAGCATGATCTGATCCGCCTGATCAATCAAAAGGTCGCCGAAAACTATATGGAGCCGAATCTTAGCCTGAACCAGATCGCCGATGAGCTCGATATGTCTCCGATCTACATCAGCCGGCTCTATAAGCAGCAGACCATGACCAGCATCGTCGATGTCATCCTGGAGGTGCGGATGCGCGAGGTGTGCAGCCTGCTGGAGAATACCGATTTGCCGGTAACCACCATCGCCGAGCGCTGCGGCTTTACCAGCAGTTCCTACCTGCACCGGATGTTCAAGCGCAGCTTCGGCACTACCCCCACCGACTACCGGCGCTCTAAAAATGCTTAGTAATTTGATGATTTCTGCTTAGTGCAACGCAGCTGCCCATGGTTTGATAATCCAGTTAGGCTCCCTTATACTTGAACGAGATATCAACAATTCTGATGAATCTCCAGAGAAAGGGGATCTATTCTTATCATGGCCCGCTCTAAAAATCTAGAGAAACGTAACGAGATACTGAAGATTGCCTACCGCATGTTTTGCGAAAAAGGCTATGAGCATGTATTCATAAGAGAAATAGCAGACGAAGCCGGAATCAGCAAGGCTCTGGTGCAGCATTACTTTGCCAAAAAAAGCGATATTTTAGAGGTCATGCTGGAGGAAATCCTTGAGGTTTCTTTCCGGTATATTAACGATATCGTAACAGAGCAGGAAAGTATTTATCTGAGGCTGTCTGTCTACACCAATCTATTTTTCGAAGTCTCCACGCTTCAGCAGGATTTGCGGCAATTCATTCAAAATATCATTGCAGACAAGACTTTGCTGAAATTATGGGTTAACATTATCTACCGCTGGCTCGGGACACTGAAGAATGAAGAGCTGGCCCATGTGCCGGAAAAAGACTTTCAAATTGCCCTCACCTTTGCGATGGCCGGGGGAACGGAACTGCTGTTGCACCAAGGTGAATGGGAACTGCCGGTTTCCTATATTGCCGAACAAATGGTTACTTCCTTTATGAGAATTCTAAATAATTCTCCGGAAGACATTCTGCAGATCATTCTGCAGACCGCAAATATACTGCGTACTGTTAATTTGGAGGAGTTCAGCCTATATTGCAAACAACAAATCTTCTGGTATGAGTGAACGAAGTACGCTTAGCAATCACCTATTTAATCCAAACAGCTGCCCGGGCATGATGTCCGAAGCGGCTGTTTTTTTGGCATTTTAGCCTATACGCAGCCTGTAAGAATAGATTGACAAAGCAGAAGGTAACGTATAAATTATAACTATACTAGTATAGTTTATTATGAGAGGATGTATATTATGGTTCAAGAAATCATGAACTCCTACACCAATAACCCTGGTCTGGTTGTGATTTCGGCATTTACTTTTTTCATTGGTTACCTCGAATATGTCTACAGCTTCAGATTAGTCATCCGTGAGAAACGCGCCCCCTACCCGGTTTGGATGCATACCTTTTATTTCGCACACGACTTTACCGGAGCCATTATTTTCTTCCTGCTGGCTCTGCATAATGACTGGTTCTGGTTCTTCTCGGCCGCTTCCGCAGCTCTGGTGATCTGGAACTGTTTCGAGATCTTCAATCTTTACAAAGCCGTCAAAGTGGAAAGACAAGAAATCTGGGGCAAGTTCTATGAGTCGCCTGTGACAGTCAAACAGGCTTTTTGGAGAGTTGCGGGCCAGATCATCTTAATGTTTGCTGTCGTCAACCTGTTCCGGGTGTTCATGGACGATGTCGTTATGTTAAAATGGTTCGCATTTACCAACATTCTGATTGCCGTCGCCCCCGGTTACTTATGGAATGAGCGCAAGAGCCGCAGCGGAACTTCCGTCGTCCTGGCGATCATTATCTTCATCGGTACAGTCAACACCTTCCTGCCGCCCGGATACGGAATGTGGACTACAGCTTCGACCTTTTTTGATCAGCCCTGGTTCTATATCGCAGGTGTAATCGTCTCCGCCTATGCGCTAAGAAATCTGATCATGGTCGCGAAGTTCCCGCCCAAAGAGCAGATCGACGGCAAGAAGCCCATCTGGTAAAAGCTTGCGCCTAGATCAGTACCTTACGAATCTTTCCGTCTCCCATGAGCAGCATCGCGGCCGTCTAATGCCGAGGCTGCCTCATGAGGTTGTTTACAACGGGTTGCCACCCAAAGCCAGCCTCCAACTACACAGAGGCTGGCTTTCCTGCTGCTCCCTCCCCTTGCCCCGGAAGCCGGTGGCTGGCAGGCGTTTGCTGCTTTGCAGTCTTGGAAGGCTTGATCCTCACCATTAAGGTGAGAAGCAGCGGAGGGGAAGTTTGGAACTGGAGGAGCGCTAGCGTCCGCCTTTAGGTTTGGATTTCTGCCGCGGACAGCGGAATATAATCAGGAAATCCAAACCTAACAGCGGCCGGAAGTCCAAACATTCACTGCAGTTGCGCAGACACCAAAATGCCCCCTCCAAGCTCTCCCTCACAGCACAGCGACAAATAAAAACACCCCAAAAGCCATCGGCTTCCGGGGCACTCCTCCGCTATTTAATGCCTTTCTCCGCAACATAAGCGTTCCACTGTTTCGTCCACTCGGTCTGGATTTTTTCCAGCCCGGCCTGTTTGGCCTTCTGCATGAAGGTTTCCAGCCCTTTATCAATATCCTCAACCAGACCTGCCTCCAGCGGGAAGAGGTATTGCTTCTCCACTTGCTCCAGTGCCGCTTTCTCAGCCTGATACGAGGAGTAGTCTTCCGCAAAGCCCAGGAACAGGTCAGGCTTCTGGATTTTGTCCAGCTCATCGAAGATGGCCTTCACACCGTCGAAACCTTTATCGAACAGCATGAACTCAGGATTTCTCCAAGCCCATCCGTTCATCCCTTCACGGGAGAAGCCATTGCTTGTGCTGGTGCCGACCAGCTTGTAGTAGCCGTCTTCAACAGTGTAGTTCTTGCCCTCAATACCATACTGCGTCAGCTGATTGTAGCGCTTGTCGAGGACCAGCTTTTCATAGAACGCGAGCGCTCTTTCCGGATTTTTACTGCTCTTTGGAATCGCAAACCCGTTGTGAATCGGATGTACTGGCGTAGCATAACCTGTGGTCAGGCCGAATGGAGAATAGGCCAGCTCCCATTCGGGATGGGTCGTGCTGATCTTCATCTTCATGTCGTTATAGCGCGTCGGGTTATCTCCGAACATGCTGGCCGCTTTACCGGAAGTCATCGGATCCTGCATCGTATCCTTGATGTTCAGCACGTTTTTCGGAATGAAGCCTTTATCCGCCCAGCGTTTCATCGTTTTCAGCTCTTCTTTTTGCTCATCAGAACCCCAGTAGGAGTAGACAGTCGTAGGCGATTCATACTTCACTCCCATCCCGTAAGGGAGAGCGCCAATCATTTTGTTAAGCTCAGTATAAATGTAATGGAGATTATTGCCGATATCGCTGTTCAGGGACATTGGCATCATATCCGGCTCGTTTTTGACAATGCCGTCCATATAAGCCTCGTAGCTGGCCAGATCCTTAGGCACAGGCAGATCATATTTCTTGCGCAGATCCTCGCGGTATACGAAGCCGTTGGTTACGTACTCTTTATAAGTGGCAGGAACGGTATAGATTTTGCCGTCTACCTTCACATCTTCCCACATCGACTCCGGTACGAATTTCTGCAGCTCCGGTGCAGCCTTAGGCAGCAGATCGTCAATTGCCAGGAACGCGCCGCGTTTGGCGTACGATTGATACTGGGTCCAGTCCGCTGTAAAAATCAGATCAATCGCCTGGCCGGAAGACAGCAGCAGCTTATACTTCTGATCCCAGTCCGTCCAGCTTGTATAGTTGAACTTAACCGTGGCGTTCAGCTCTTCCTGAGCCATCTTGTTGATTTCGTCTTGAATGACCGGCAGATCCTTAGGGGCATCACCGAGCATATAGAACTGGAGCTCCACTTTCTTCGACGTGTCTATTCCGATCTCTGCCGGAGCTGCCGTGCTGGTGGTGCTGTCCGTTGCTGCGGCTGTGTCTGTATTGCCGCCATTCCCGCTGTTTGCGCCGTTTGCGCTGTTACCGCTGTTGTTGTTGCCGCCGCAGCCCGCAAGGAGCGAGAACGCCAGCGCAGCCGTTGTAAGCGTAACCAGAGATCTTCGGCCTGTCTTCTTTTTCATCATGAACCCTCCTAAAAGTTTTGTTTAGCATACACATCCTTGAGTCACTTCGAACAAAACTTGCCTCGGAAGCATATGCTTAGTTTTGTTTAGCATACACATCCTTGAGTCACTTCGAACAAAACTATGTTAGCCGGACAACAGGCACTACCTTCACGGCGTGCTCCACTATACGGTTCTAACCTTTTACAGCGCCTATCGTCAAGCCTTTTACAAAATACCGCTGAATGAACGGGTACAGGAACAGAATCGGTCCGGTAACAACAATCGCCATCGCCATCTTGGTCGACTCGGTCGGCAGATCACTACCCAGGCTGACCCCCGTGCCCGCGCCCATGTTGGCGATAAAGGCCGCAGAGTTGATGACATTGTACAGATGGAACTGCAGCTGATATTTGTGCGGATCGTTGATGAACAGGGAAGAGGAGAACCAGTCGTTCCAATACGCCAGGGCCAGAAACAAGCCTACTGTGGCGATGCCGGGCATCGACAGCTGGAGCACGATCCGCCAGTAGATTTTGAAATCACCGGCCCCGTCGATCTTAGCGGACTCGAACAGCTCCTCAGGAACAGCCGAGCGGATAAAGTTTTTCATCAGAATGATCAGGAACGGGGTCATCAGCCCCGGAAAAATCAGCGCGCCGTATGAATCGGTCAGATGCAGATATTTGGTGATCATAATGTACCAGGGCACCAGTCCGCCGCCGAACAGGGTCGTGAAATAGATATAGAAGGAAAAAGTGTTACGGTATTTGAAATCCTTACGGGCCAGCACATACCCGGCCATCGTCATGAAGAACAGCCCCAGCAGCGTGCCCGTTACTGTCGTGAACAGCGTTACGCCGTAAGCCCGCAGCACCTCGTCAGGAAAAGTAAACACCGTCTTGTAGCCCTCCACCGAGAACTGCGCCGGGATCAGATGGTAGCCATCCTTGATGATCGATTCATTGGCAGTCAGGGAAGCCGAGATAATCAGCAGAAACGGAATCAGACAGGCCAGCGAGCCGAGAATGATGACCGTGTACGCCAGACCCTGCAGCAGCCGCGTATAATGATCGTCTTTGATTTGCATACTCCTTGTCTCCTCCTAGAACAACGCGTAATCATCGTTTATTTTGCGGATAATGTAGTTCACCGTCATGATCAGAATGAAGCCGAACAGCGATTGATACAGGCCTGCCGCTGTCGCCATTCCGATGTCAAAAGTAACCTTGAGCGAACGGAACACATACGTATCCAGAATATCCGTCGTATTGTACAGCACCCCGTTGTTGCCGATCAGCTGGTAAAAGAGGTCGAATTGCCCCTTCATAATACTTCCGAGCGAGAACAGCAGCAGCACGACAAAGGTAGATTTCAGCATCGGCACCGTGATGTACCAGATCCGCTGAAAAATATGCGCACCATCGATTTTGGCTGCTTCATAATACTCATCGCTGATTCCAGTGATAGAGGCCAGATAAATGACCATGCTGTAGCCGAGATTTTTCCAGAGGTAAAAAAGAATGATCAGGAATATCCACACCACCGGCTTATTGTAGACATCGACCGGACCTGCGCCGAACCGGGCCAGCAGCGTATTCAAGAAACCGCTGTCATAATTGAATACGTTGTAGACGATGACACTCAGAATTACGAAGGAGACGAAGTACGGCAGGAACATGATAGACTGGGTAAGCTTTTTGAACCATTTCACCCGCAGCTCACTGAGCAGAATCGCACAGACAATCGCCAATACGTTACCCAGTACGATAAAAGCCAGATTGTAACCGATCGTATTGAGGGTAAGCTTCACCAAAGTGCCGGATTTCCAAAGAAACTCAAAATTTTTGAGCCCGACGAACGGTGCACTGAACAGCCCGGAATTGAAGTCAAACTGGGTAAAAGCATAATACACACCGACCATCGGAAAATACGAATTCACCAGGAAGAACAACAGTGCCGGAAGCAGCATCAGAAAAAGAATCCGGTTATGGATCAGCTCATGGAGGAATCCCTTCCTCTTCTTTTTTACCGTGCCTGACCCTAGCGGGGATGCTGCCGGGCCGCCTCCTTTTAAGGGAAGCTCTATCGCGAGCGGTGTTCCGGTCTTGCGTTTGCGCTGTCTCAAAGCCCTCACTCTCCTATGCCTGTATATGACCCAAGTATAGAAAAGCCGCGTCCGGCCGAACAGTGGAGCTTCAGGGTATTCCTGTATTATGTTGAGCAGCGGGGAGTGAACATTTTCAACTTTTGTGAAGGAACGCAGGAATTCCGCCTTTTCACTGCACGCCAAGAAGCCCCGGCTTCTCTTCTGAGCGAAGACAAACCGGGGTGTCCCGATATAACTATGACCTGCAGCAGCTCACACCTTAGACATTCATTTTAAAAAGAGTCTTGCCGCCCTTGCCCCGGACGGACTGCCGCCCGCTGCTCTCTACATCAGCTGCATCCAGCACCTTCTGTCCCCGCCAGCGCCGCAGCACAAGCAGCCCTCTGCCCGCTTCATCGGCGATCATGCAGCAGTAAATGCCCACCAGCCCCCAGCCCCAGCTGATGCCGAGCAGGTAAGAGCCGCCCACACCGATAACTGTCATGGAGATCATTGAGACAATCATCGTGTAACGGGTGTCGCCGATGGCATTCAGCGCATTGCCCATAGCCATATTGAGCATTTTACACGGCTGCAGAATCAGATTCAGCGCGAGCAGCGAGACACCGATGGAGATAATCTCCTGGTCCGTTGTAAAGAAACCCAGCAGCGTTTTGCCGAATACAAACAGCAGCAGTACATTGGCACTGACAATGGCCAGCCCGATATATAGCGTGCGGAAGGCGCTTTGATAGACTTCCGTAAGCTTGCGGGCACCGAACAAATGGGCAATCCGGATCTGGCCCGCCATCGCTATCGCATAACCCAGCGTGAAGCAGAACGATTCCAGAGTGTTCAGATAGGTGCGCGCCGCCAGTTCCTTGGCCCCCAGCATAGCCAGAAAAGAATAAATCGCCAGCTGCGACAATACCCAGGATGAGGAATTGAGTCCCAGCGGCCAGCTGATCTTCACAATTTCCCCGAACAGCTTCCGCTTAAAAGTCCTGAAGTCCCGCAGTTTAATCTTCCGTTCAAAAGTTCCGCAGAACATACCCATCAGAACAGCTGCACCCAGCAGTCTGCTGATCAAATTAGAAATAGCGATCCCGCCGAGCCCCATCTGCGGCAGCCCGAACGCGCCGAAGATCAGGATGTAATTAAGCACTATGTGGATTACATTAACAGCGACCCCTGTATACATGGGTCCTCTGGTATTGCCGGTGTTACGGATAGCCGCACCGAACGAAGCGGTCAGTCCTACCAGAAACAGCCCTCCGCCGACATAAGTGAGATAGACATGCGCCAGCGGGATCAGCTCCCCGGAAATGTGCAGCGAACGTGCGATGGGGTCAGCGAACAGGAACAGAATAATACTGACCGCGAGTCCCAGCACACTGCTCGCTGTAACTCCCATAATGGCTATCGTACGGGCATCCTCCTGCCGTCCCGAACCAAGCCGCTGGGCTACCAGAATACCCGCCCCGCCGGCAAAGGTGGTAAAGAGTGTGATGAGTGCGCCGAACAGCTGATTGGAGATTCCCACAACCGCGACTGCATCATCCGAGATGCGGCTGACCATCACGGTATCGACGGTCCCCAGCAGCGTCTGCAGGAAAATCTCTATAAAAATCGGCCAGGCCAGCATCCACAGTCCGACATTTCCAGCCTTAGGTTTCACTAAATGAACTCTCCCCTCACCTGCTGCGCTCTTCATATTCCGCTGCAACAAGCCCCCAGTACTCCTTGCTAGAAGTAAATTATAGGTGATATACTCTGGGAAATGTAGCAAATTCCCAACCTAAACTTTCAATTTCTAAACCTTAACTACAGGAGGCCGCCAACGCCATGAGCCTGCTTCAATTCTCTATCCCGCCGCTTCCGCATTATATTATCAGCGGACTGACCTATTTCCCTCCGGGCTTCCGTCATGTGAACCGCCAGAACATCCAGGTGTTTGATTTACTGGTTGTCAGGGAAGGCTGTCTCTACATCGGTGAAGAGAAGCGGAACTACGAGGTGCGCGCAGGAGAAGCTTTGATTCTGCGTCCGGACTGCCATCATTTCGGAACTGAAGGCTGCCGGGAGGAAAGCTCCTACTACTGGTTACACTTCCAGACCTCAGGTCCCTGGAGCGCTGTCACCGCTCCCTCTGCAGCCTTAAACGAACAGGATACGCCGGATGAGTCCGCACATTCTGCGCTTTTTGACGTCCGCACCTTCAGCTTGTGGCTATCGCAGTACATGACACTGCTCCAGCCTGCCCGCATGGAAGAGCTGCTGGCTCAGCTGGAGCTGTTGAAGGTCAATGCCCATCTCGATTCCATCCGATTCAAGCAGCAAATGCTGTTCCAGGAGATTCTGCAGCAGCTTTCCGCGTCCGTGCACCGTGAACGTCCCGCTTCACACTCCACAGCCTGCGCTGAACAGGCGGCCTCCTTTCTGCGTGCCCATTACCGCGAGGAGATTACTACCGGCATGCTGGGAGACAGCCTCAACTTTCATCCGGTCTATATCGCCCGCTGCATGAACCGGGAGTATGGTTGCTCACCTATGGAATATCTGCTCCGCTACCGCATTGAGCAGAGCAAGCTGCTGCTGATGCAGACCAGCTTCCCCATCTCCCGGATCGCCGAGGAGGTTGGCTTCAACCAGGCGCCGTATTTCAGCTCCAGCTTCATGAAGCTGGAAGGCATCTCTCCCCGCCAGTACCGCCAGCGCTTCTCGTGAAGCGCAGCTTTGCTCATCGGCCTGCCGCAGAGCAACAGCCCCTGCATAACCGGGAGATCTTCCCGGCAATACAGGGGCTGTGAATTGTGTGCTCATAGGTGTTACCTTGTGCAGCAGCATATAGCTGCTGTACTAACTCTTATTCCCCGGCAGCAGCGGCTCATTAACACTCCTCAGCAGCAGGTAAGAACCTGCTCCCCGGCTCAGCCTTTTACAACTGCGTTCTTCTCTTTATATTGCTCCAGGGTTACAACTTCACCAAAAATCCCGATATCACGCAGTCCGGACAAATGCATCTCCTCGTCCTTGGATGCGCAGCAGTCGCTGATGCAGACTACCTTATACGTGTGGTACATCGCATCGGATGCCGTAGAGCGGACACAGACATTGGTCCACACACCGGTGACCGCCACCGTGTCGATCCCTTCTTCGCGGAGGAACAGGTCCATATCCGTGTAGCTGAACGCGCTGTGGCGTCTTTTTTGAACCACGTAATCGCCTTTTGACTCATCGGGTCTAAGCTCGTCGATGAAATCCGAACCCCAGCTGCCTTTGATCGCGTGGATCGGCCGGACCCGGAAGTCGGCATCGTTCTTACGGTGCGCTTCCTGTACGAAGATAACCTGAATCTCATTCTCATGGCTGAATTCAATCAACTCCTGCAGCGCCGGAACGATTCCCGCACCGTTCGGACAGGTCAGCGCCCCATCCGGATGAATAAAGTCATTCAACATATCTATGATTACTACAGCGTGTTTGCCCATGCTTTTCACTTCCCTCTCGATTTGGTGGTATATATAAGTGAACTTTAGATTTACCAGACCGGCTCAGAGCGCGGGCTGCGGGGAATGTTTGGACTTCCGGCCGCTGTTAGGTTTGAATTCCCTGAATTTGACCGCTATATGCGGTAGAAATTAAACCCTAAAGGCGGACGCTAACGCTCCTACAGTTCCAAACTTCCCCTCCGCCGCTTTAGCCTTTTGCTAGTTCTTCAGTTCAGATTATATATTTTTATTAATATTTCAATAAACGCGGAAGCTCGCTGATCGTCTGCCGTTTTACATATTCACCGTAGCCTGGTTTGCCGACCACACCCAGCTCATCGTCGTACACTAGAGTGCCGCGGACGATTGTTTTATCAACTTTACCTTTGAGCTTCATGCCGTGGAACGGGGTGTACTTCGGTTTGCAGTGCATTTGGTCTTTGTCGATCGTCCATTCCTTCTCCAGATCCACAATCGTGAAGTCGGCATCAGTGCCAATCTCCAGCGCACCTTTCTTCGGATACAACCCGTAATGGATAGCCGGATTGGTGCACAGCAGCTCTACCAGCCGGGAGAGGCTCAGTCTGCCTTTGTTATAGCCTTCGCTGATCATAATTGGCACCAGCGTTTCTACCCCTGGAATACCCGGGAAGGAAGTCCATACATCCATACCCGGCGCATCTTTCTCCGTGGCAATCTCATAAGGTGCATGGTCGGTAGCCATGAAGTCAATCGTTCCGTCTGCCAGACCCTGCCATAGCGCTTCATTATCTTTCGCAGTGCGCAGCGGCGGCGCAATCTTAGCGAACGTTCCGAACTCAGTCATGGCGTCCACAGCGTTCAGCGTCAGGTAATGCGGACAGGATTCCGCCGTCACCTTGGTCCCTTTCAGCTTCGCTTCTTTAATCAGCTGATTACCTGCTCCCGTGCTCATATGCACGATATGCAGACGGGCACCCGTCTCTTCAGCGAAGCTAATCCCGAGCTGGATAGCCGCTTTTTCTGCGAGTGCCATACGCGCTTCTGCCCAGGCCGGATAATCCAGGCGACCTTCGCCCTTCAGCTTATTGGTAAAGTAATCACAGATTGCATAGTTTTCGGCGTGAATACCAATTGGCAGCCCCGTAGGGGATACGGCGGCGAACGCTTCCAGCATCTCTGGGTCGGTTACCCGCGGATAGGATGGCACGGATGGGGTCATGTACACTTTAAAGGCCACTACACCGTTAGCCACCTGCTCACTGATGATCTCCGGCAGCACGTTATTGCGTACATCTTCGCCGGTAATGCCGCCCCACATCGCATAGTCGACGATCCCTTTGCCTTCCAGTGCGTTCAGCTTGTTGAACAGATTATCGGCAGAACGGACCGACGGCACGCTGCAGCATGGCATATCGACAATCATCGTTACCCCGCCCGCTGCGGCGCTGCTTGTTCCGGTTACGAAATCCTCGCGGTGTGTAAATCCCGGATCATTAAAATGGGTATGCGAATCAATTACTCCCGGCAGCACCAGCTTGCCTTCTGCATCAATAATCTCATCGGCTTCAGCCTCAATATCCTTGGCGAACCCGACAATTACACCTTTGTTAACCAGAATGTCAGTCAGCACCTGTCTGTCGCCTTGCGGAATGTTGGCATTTTTAATGATCAGTTCATAACTCATGAATACACACCTCTTCTTTAGGTTTTTGGGTTAATTGGCGCACGACAAAAAAGCCCCGGCACACAAAAGGTACAGAGCAGAACGTATTCCCTACCCGGCATGAAACCGCGCGAAGAACAACATTTCTTAGCTATACCTCTTGTAGCCTGGGGCAATTTACGGTCGCCTGGTCGAAACGCTCAAACCGGATTATTGAGCTTATACAAGAGCTTATTCTGTTAATCCATCCTACAAGGAAGTTTTTCAATTCAATGTTATGTTTAGTAACACCGATCTTTTCAATGCCTTCCTTAATTACCTATATCATAACATTGGCAACTCTTTCGTCAAGATAACAAACCCTTTTGTCATTGAATCGGCAAAATATACGTTAGGTATATTAACACAACAAAGAGCCTACTCTTACTCAATACCTCGTTTTCATTTCCTGTTTGCCGGTTGTTCCTCTTATAACCTCTCCCTGCTGAACTCACACAAACTCAGGCACAGCAAAGGATTTCATACCCGCCGCTCTACCGCTGCCAATTTTCCATTCATAAAACTTGACTCATCCGAGACAAATAACCGCAGGAACGCTTCACCTTCCTTTTTATGGATATCAACGACATTCCTCACAGGAACATATGAACTACACTCACTTATCACCGCTGTCCACTGGCCTATCGCACCCTGAATTTACTTACTCTCCGCTTTAGCCTGTTCTTCAAGGGAAGAGAAATAAGCGATTTTATGCTCCACTTTTTGTGCAAAGGTCTGAAAAAATTTAATCTTCTCATCAATATGCAATTTATGCTCCTGCAGCAATCTGCGCTGCTCGGGAAGTGAACTGTGCCCTTCCTTGGATAGCGAGATAAACTGCTTGATATCAGCAATCGGCATTCCGGTGTCCTTCAGGCAGCAGATTAACGAGATCAGCTCCAGATCCTCATCGTGGAAACAGCGGTTTCCATTCTCATCCCTGGCCACAACGGGCAGCACACCCTCTTTCTCATAATAACGCAGCGTATATTGGCTCAATCCGCTTTTTTGTGATATGGTTTTGATGCTGTATCCCATGATATTAGCTCCCTTCTGCCGTATGGCTACGGCTCCTTCTCTACGTTAACACCATTTCGAGTCTATTAAAAGCGCTGTGAACTACACACTACCTAATAGGCCGGTGCTTCTTGGTCAATAGAGCGACTGCTCCAAGTTTACCCAAGCTTACAGGCTAGTTCCTAACCCAATAAGTGCAATTTATATTGCTAGCTTTAGAAGATTTATAGCAGCATTCTTATCTCTGTCGTGCTCAGTATGACATGCAGGGCATGACCATTCACGTACAGCTAGGTTCTTTAGTTCTGCATTTTTGTAGCCACAGCAGGAACATAATTGACTGCTTGCAAAATTTTTGGGGGCAATGATTAATTCTCTTCCGTACCATTTCGCTTTGTAGGTGAGCATTTCTCTGAACAAAGTCCAAGAGACTTCGGATATGGCCTTTGCTAACATGTAATTCTGCATCATATTCTTTACACGCAAGTCTTCCATAACGATCACTTGGTTGTCGTTTATCATTTGGGTGGACGATTTGTGCAAAAAGTCTTTACGCTGATTCGCTATTTTTTCATGAAGCTTGGCTACCTTCAACCTTGCTTTATATCGGTTATTGCTCCCTTTCTTCTTTCGTGACAAGTCCTTCTGTAGCTTCTCTAACCGTTTTTCAGATGCACGAAGATGTTTAGGATTTTTGATCACTTCACCTTCGGAAGTAGTGGCAAAGTCCTTCAGTCCCAGATCAACTCCAATTTTCTTTTCAGCTTTAGGTATAGGAGTGACGTCTGTTTCAACCAAAACGGAAGCAAAGTATTTGCCTGATCGCGTCTTCGAGAAGGTGCATGATTTGATCCGTCCCGTGAAGGGACGATGGATCTTGATTCGGATTCTTGTCTTTAGCTTTGGAATTTTGAGTGTTTCACCTTCAATAGCTATTGTTCCGTTTTGATTGTTTGTTGTGAAGCTGTCGTGATTTTTTTTTTTGCTTTTGAATTTTGGGAATCCAGCATTCTTATTTTGAAAGAATTGTTTATAGGCTTTCTCCAAGTTGAGTTGGGCATTGGCTAAGGCAAGGCTGTCTGCTGCTTTTAGCCACTGGAATTCTTTCTTGTATCTAGCCGGTGTCGTACGGAGCATGTTTCCGGCCCTTTGATAGTGTTCGATTTTATCCGCAAGCATTTTATTGTAGATGAAGCGGACGGCCCCGAATACGTTAGCTAAATAGTGCTGTTGCTCATAGTTTGGATAGATGCGGTACTTATATGCTTTAAGGATGAGCAATACACACAGCTCCTTTCCATAAATTCACAGTACTATATTAGCACAAATGTTCGCATATTAGGTTAGTAATTTTCTTAATTGAAAAGACCGTAGCAAATCATTCCGCCGCTTTAGAGGTGGAATGATGATTTGCTACTGATGCTTAAAAATCTATTGACTTACAGTTAACTCTAAGGTCTACACTTTACTAGGAACACTACATTAAGGAGTGAATGCAGAGTGGTAAAAAAAATTAAAGCAGGCAGCGGCCAGCTTGAGGTTGCTCAGATTTCTTTAGGATGTATGCGTATTGCCGATCTTTCTCCGCAGGAAGCGGATGTGCATATTCACAGTGCTCTGGAGGCGGGAATAGACTTTTTTGATCATGCGGACATTTATGCCGCCGGCCAGGCTGAAGAGGTATTCGGCGAGGTAGTGGCTGCCAGCCCAGGCATGCGTGAGCAGCTGATGATCCAGACCAAATGCGGAATCCGCAACGGATTCTTCGACTTCTCCAAGGAGCATATTGTGAACTCGGTCGAGAATAGCCTGAAGCGCCTGAAGACCGATTATGTGGATGTCCTGCTGCTGCACCGTCCCGATACCCTGATGGAGCCTGAGGAAGTGGCTGAAGCCTTTGATTATCTGGAGCAAAAAGGCATGGTCAAGCACTTTGGTGTCAGCAACCTGAACCCGCTGCAGATCGAGCTGCTCAAAAAAAACGTCAAACAGCCCCTGCTCTTCAACCAGCTGCAGCTTAGTATTATGGTCTCTGGCATGATTGATGCCGGCTTCAATGTGAACATGACCAACTCTGCTTCGGTTGTACATGATGGAGGCATTCTGGAATACAGCCGACTGCATGATATGACGATTCAGCCTTGGTCCCCGTTCCAATACGGCTTCTTTGAAGGCGTATTCCTGGGCAATGAGAAGTTCCCTGAGCTTAATGAAGTTATCGGCAAACTGGCCGCTGAAAAAGAAGTCGCCGACACCGCTATCGCCATCGCCTGGCTGCTCAGACATCCGGCGAACATGCAGCCGATCGTGGGCACAACTAATACACAGCGTCTGCTCGACATCGCCAAGGCTTCGGATATTACGCTGACCCGCCAGGAGTGGTATGAAATTTACCGTGCAGCAGGCAACAAACTCCCTTAAGCAGCCATACAGACGTGCTAGTCGCAGACAGTCAAACGTATAATTAATATTAGAGTACTCTGTAAGCTTATTACGGCCTAAGGAGTACTCTTTGCTGTGGGCTTTTAATTCATCCTGAAACTTACTACCAGATCAATGATTCCTAGTGTGATTAAATCGTTTGACACTATCCAATTTATAGAATAATTTATATCTAAAAGATATATTTAGATTGGATGAGAGGATATGAGCAGTAAGAAGAGCAAAACATCTTATGTAATACTTGGTCTTTTGAACGAAGAAAACTTATCCGGCTATGAAATCAAAAAAATTGTAGATGACCGGCTGTCCTTTTTTTGGAACGAAAGCTTTGGCCAGATTTATCCGGAGTTGAAACGGCTTACTTCTGAAGGGCTGATTGCAGTTTGTAGCGCTGAACGTCCTGTACATAGTAAGCAAAGCATCAAGTATGAGATTACAGAGCCGGGAAGATTGGAACTGCAGGAGTGGCTCAAATCACCGGTTGAAAAGGAACTTATCCGTTTTGAAATTTTGCTGAAGCTGTTCTTTTCGAATGCAAACTCTTCAGCCACGGTGCTGGAGCATGTAAAAGAGTTTCAAACCAGCCACCTCCGGCAGCAGCAGCTGTTTCAACAATTTGAAGCGCAGCTTAAACAGAATATGGATGTACACAGCAATCACAGGCAAATCTTAATGGTATTGTCTTTTGGCCAAAAGATGTGGGAGGCTTATGCTTCCTGGTCTAAAGAAACGATTCGTTTACTGGAGCAGGATATTACCGCACAGGAGGATTACACGGATGAATAAAAGAATCGATCTCTATTACTTTTCCGGCACCGGCAATACACAGCTTATTGTGGACCACGCAGTGAATTCACTTACAATGAATGGCTGCAACATCTCTCTAAAGCATATCGAAAAAGGATACACCCTCTCTAAAAATGAGCCTGCTGAAGAATTGTGGTTTGCTTTCCCGGTCAACTCCCAGGCCGTCTCCCCTTTCATCTGGAGGTTTTTTCGATCATTGCCGCAGAGCTCCGGAACCAAGGTGTATGTAATTGCTACTCTTAATAATTCTGCTTATATACTAGACCCACTCTCTACATTACTTAAGAACAAAGGATATGCCCCAACCTCCGCCTGTGAGATCAGTATGCCTAACAATATGAGCGATACTCATCAGAGCAAGGAGAACGACCTGCACCAATTAATTGCAGCGTGTGACAAGGTTAATCAATTTGTCAGCGATTCCATTGCAGGAAAGGTTAAGTGGGATTCTGAGTATAAAGGATCTTCATTTGTATCCTTTTTGTCGAGGAGAACGGTACTGCCTTGGAAGTCTATGCGCCTCCTGCTTAAGCTGCGGACCGAAGCCTCTCAATGCACAGGCTGCGGGCTATGTGTAAGACAATGTCCCGTACAAAATATTTCGCTTACCGGTCATGTTTCTGTTCACGGGAACAAATGTGAGTTCTGCATGAAATGTGCTGCCACTTGTCCTAAGAAAGCTATCTATATATCAGGCAAACCAAAAATCAAAATTCGCAGTACAAAGATGCCACATTCCACTATTCAACGTTAGAATGGAGCTTAGTATGGGTTTACATCTCAAAGGCTTTATCTTGCCGTTATTGGTTTTACTGCCGAACCTGCTTTTAATATTCTTCGCGCCGCACAACATTCCAAAAACCGTTTCCCCGCCTTTTATTTTCACTGTATTCGAGCGAATAGGCCAAGTAACTTGTTTCACACTGCCAATCGTGTTCGGCACCAAGATTGCCGCACAGCCTATCAACTTGTTAACATGGTTAATGTTAATTTGTTTAATTATTTACTACCTTTGCTGGGTACGCTTCTTTTGGAGCGGTAGAAAATTCGCCATTCTCTTCAAACCACTAGGCTTCATCCCTATCCCAATGGCCCTATTTCCGATTCTGTATTTCCTCCTGCTTGCAGTATGGCTTAACTCCTATTTGTTTGCTGTCCCTGCGGTTTTGTTCGCCATTGGCCATTTTGTAACCAGCTGGAGCACGTTCAGCCAATCCCAATGAGATTCCCCAGCAGCTAAAAAAAATGTTCATACAGAAAAAGAGGTTGATAATCGTGTTAAACGATTATCAACCTCTTTTTGTTATACCGGCGAGAGGACTCGAACCTCCACGGTTTCCCACTCGATTTTGAGTCGAGCGCGTCTGCCATTCCGCCACGCCGGCGTATTCATGACTTGCAATAATAAGTTCCAAAATAATGGAGGCGCCACCCAGACTCGAACTGGGGATAAAGCTTTTGCAGAGCTTTGCCTTACCACTTGGCTATGGCGCCATAAAAATGGAGCGGACGACGGGAATCGAACCCGCGACCCTCGCCTTGGCAAGGCGATGCTCTACCGCTGAGCCACGTCCGCATAAATGGCTGGGGATATAGGAATCGAACCTATGAATGACGGAGTCAAAGTCCGTTGCCTTACCGCTTGGCTAATCCCCAATATTAATTTCAGAATAAAAATGGGGCGACTGATGGGTCTCGAACCCACGAATGCCGGAACCACAATCCGGTGCGTTAACCCCTTCGCCACAGTCGCCATATTAAACTTTTTTTAACAATTTCGCCAACCAGTCTTTTAAAGAAATGGGGCGGCCGATGGGTCTCGAACCCACGAATGCCGGAACCACAATCCGGTGCGTTAACCCCTTCGCCACGGCCGCCATATTAAGCTTTAAAATTTTCATTGGCAGGGGCAGCAGGAATTGAACCCACACCAACGGTTTTGGAGACCGTTGTTCTACCTTTAAACTATGCCCCTAAAGATGGTGGAGGCTGATGGATTCGAACCACCGAACACGTACGTGAGCAGATTTACAGTCTGATGCGTTTGGCCACTTCGCTAAGCCTCCACAGATGGTGCCGGCGAGAGGACTTGAACCCCCAACCTACTGATTACAAGTCAGT